>CAYPKP010000048.1:0-22953 GCA_964411345.1 uncultured Rikenella sp.
GTATCTCTGAGGAGACCACCACAGGTGTGCACAGGCTCTACCAGATGCTTGAGGCCGGCGAGCTGCTGGTGCCTGCCATCAATGTGAACGACTCTGTCACCAAAAGCAAGTTTGACAACCTGTACGGCTGCCGCGAGTCGCTCGCCGACGGCATAAAGAGGGCCACGGATGTGATGATAGCAGGCAAGGTGGTGGTGGTGTGCGGATACGGTGACGTGGGCAAGGGATCGGCACGCTCAATGCGCTCCTACGGCGCCAGGGTGATAGTCACGGAGATAGATCCCATTTGTGCGCTTCAGGCTGCCATGGAGGGATTTGAGGTTAAGACGGTGGAGGAGGCTCTGCCTGAAGCCAACATCTTTGTCACTGCTACCGGCAACCGTGATGTCATCACCATTGAGCACATGGAAAGGATGAAGGACCAGGCTATCGTCTGCAACATAGGTCACTTCGACAACGAAATACAGGTTGATGCCCTCAATGAATACAAGGGTATTACCAAAATAAACATCAAACCACAGGTAGACAAGTATTTATTTCCTGACGGCCATGCAATCTTCATGCTGGCAGAGGGAAGGCTGGTGAACCTCGGATGTGCCACGGGGCACCCGTCGTTTGTAATGAGCAACTCATTCAGCAACCAGATGCTTGCACAGATCGACCTCTGGACCAACAACTACGAAATAGCCGTGTACAGGTTGCCAAAACATCTTGACGAGGAGGTTGCCCGTCTCCACCTGGCACAGCTGGGAGTGCATCTTACGGAGATGACACGGAAGCAGGCCGATTATATAGGTGTTCCCCCTGAGGGACCCTACAAGCCTGATCATTACAGGTATTAGATAAGACCGTTCTGGCAGTGACACTGCAGTTCCGGTCATCGCACAAGCCAGAGAATCCTATTTCCTGTTCCAGACCCTGATGGAGCTGCCGCTGAAGGCAGTGCGGTAGTTCTTCAGATAGTATTGTCCGGGTCCCGACAGCGGCATCCCTGAGGCTCCGAAGGCATAAACCGTCGAGCATCTCGGACATACAGCGCTGACGCCATCAGGATTAACGGCAGTGCTTGTACTTTCGGTGGCATAGCAGTGCGGGCAGGTGCGATCGAAGGCGGAAAACTCAAAATCACTTATACCGGTGTTGTAGACGATGATGCCATTCCCGTCAAAGCCTCCCGTACCCAGACCCAGATGCCTGTGCGCCGTAGAGAGGAGAGCGCTGGTGCCCGGAGCAAAGAAAAGGTCAAAAAACTCGGGGTCGGAGGCATAAATCGTAAAGTCAACGGTTATGTCGGGAATAACCTCATTTTTATCACCTTCGCATGCCGATAAGAGCATCATGGCGGCGGTGATGAGGAAAAAAAGCCTTATTTTTATACCTGACATATCTGAATCAACGTTTGTAAAAGTAGTTAATTCTCTTTTGGAAGCTGCAATTGCGTAACGAAATGGATTTTAAATTAGTATTTTTAAGGTTTCTGGTTGTAGCGGGGCTGCTCCTGTTTGCCGTTCCGCCTGACGATTGCCATGCTCAGCGCAATGCCACCCGCAAGTTCGAGAAGGAGACCTTCGGGAAAACACGTAAAGGGCCGGTGTCAGCTGACAGGACCAAAGCCCGGGGTGCAGCTGCCAGGGCAATGAAGGAGCAGGAGAAGAAGGAAGCCAGGCGTGACAGGGAGGATGAAAAGGCTCTCAGGGAGCTGAGGAAGCAGCATTATGAAAGCCAGAGCGAAGCCACAAGGGAGAGGATGGACAACAACAGCCGTCTGACCGAGGAGAGGTATAAGGCCAAAAAGATAAAGACAAGAAAGGAACAGAAAAAGCCTGACCTGCAGAAGCCGGTTCAGCCAAAGCCCCCGAAGGACAAAAAAAGGGTGAAGACAAAGGATCCGAAGAAACAGCCCAGGCTGAAGCAGTACAAGGTCAAAAAATACTAGGATATGGAAGATATTGGCAGTCTCATTTTTTATGTCATACTGGCGATAATTGCCATTGCAGGATCTGTGCAGAGCAGCAGCAAGAAGAAGAAAGCCCAGCCGGGAAAGAGTATTCCGCGCAAACCTGCCCCCACGGTCATGAGCGAACCCCGTCCGCAGGTGCAGCCGCAGCCGCAGCCACGGCCGCAATACCGGCCTGTTGAGCCAATTGATGAAGGTTACTATGAGGAACCTCTGGCCTCGCAATTTGCCGGTGAGGGATCTTCAGCCCCCACTATGGCTGAGGCCTTTGCCAATGAGGGGTCAGTGTCACGAAACAGGGCAGCAGCATTCGCTTCCGAGGGCTCGGTATCGCAAAACATGGCAGCATCATTCGCCGGCGAGGGAATCTCATCCCTGACCGATCTCTCCAGGCAGGAGTTCGTTCATACCGAGATCTCTGACAGTGAGATAGGCGATGCCCCGGAGTATGATTACAATGCCTCGGCAAGGGATGATCTTGCAGAAGGGTTTGACCTCAGAAAGGCTGTGATTTATTCGGCCTTGCTTGACAGAAAAGATTACAAGTATTGATAATTAGATAATTACAAAAGCGTTTCTTTTTGTTTTTTATTTGAAAATTTATTATATTTGTTCTTTGAAGAGTTCCGGTAGTGCCGGGATTCTTCTTATTTTTTAACATATTACCAGTAAGTTATGTCGGAATTTATCTATGTAACGGAGGAGGGACTTCAGAAGATGAAGGAGGAACTTGATCTGCTCCGTAATGAAAGGCCGGCTATTGCGAGACTGATCTCGGAGGCACGTGACAAGGGTGATCTCACAGAGAATGCCGAATACTCTGCCGCCAAGGAGGCTCAGGGGATGCTTGAGATGAAGATAGCCCGCCTTGAAGACCAGGTGGCCAGATCACGTATCATTGACAGCTCACGGATCAACACCAAGACGGTGCAGATCCTGAACAGGGTCAGAATCCGCAACAAAGCCAACGGAACAGTGATGGAGTACCAGCTTGTGCCCGAGACGGAGGCGAACCTCAAGGAGGGCAAGATAGCAGCCACTTCACCCATTGCACAGGGCATCATGGGGAAAAAGGTGGGTGATGTAGTGCAGGTCAAGGTGCCTGCCGGTATCATCCCTTTTGAGATAGAAGAGATATCAATCTGAAAGACCAGGCAATAAGATGGCATCGATATTCACACGGATCATCAACGGCGAGATACCATGCTACAAAATCGCCGAGGACGAACGCTTCATCGCCTTTCTTGATGTTAGGCCGCTGAAGCCCGGTCATACCCTTGCAGTACCCAAAAAGGAGGTAGACTATATATTCGATCTGGATCCTGAGACACTGGCCGGCCTGACGCTCTTCGCACAGAAGGTGGCCGCGGCAATGAAGGAGGTGGTAGAGTGCAACCGGATAGCAGTGGCAGTGCTCGGTCTGGAGGTGCCTCATGCCCATGTTCACCTGGTACCCATAACCACGGAGAGCGACCTCCGCTTCAGCAACCCGCGTGTCTCTCCTTCACCGGAGGAGATGGAGCGGCTTGCCAGGGCCATAGGAGAGAAAGTCCGGCTCTAGGGAAATCATGTCAATAAGATAAAAAAAAGCCCCTGTCACCGACGGGGGCTTTTTCAATACTATCAGCAGAAATTACTTCTTGCCGGGACAACAGGGAGCAGCAGTGCCGGTGCCCTTGCCTGCAGGAACTACCTCAGCCTCCGTGCCGGCGCATCCTGCTGCCGAGGGGCACTTCGAGCAATCCTTGCCGGCAGCAGCGGAGGAACAGTCGGTCTTTGCAGCAGCTGCCTTGCAGGCTTCTGCTGTTGAACCGCATATGTCACACTTGCCGTCCGTGTTCTTGTCGACAAAAGTACACTCTTTCTTCGTGTGCTTCTTCTCCTTGTCGGAAGTCTGGGCATAAACGCCCGCAGCCACAACCATCAGTGCGATGAGTATCAGGCTGCCGATCATCCATTTCTTCATAACTGTCGTTAATTGGTTTGAATAGTAACGCCGCAAAATAGTAAAAGTTGACCTCATTGAGGCCTGTTTATTGCATTTATCATATCTTTGATATGCTGCTCGCTGTGAAGTGTTTCATTTAAAAGATATTGGCGACGACTTTCTGAGTCTGTTCCTGCCAAGGCTCTGCCTCGGCTGCAGGGCTCACCTGGTCAGGGGTGAGCAGGTCCTCTGCACCGGCTGCCTGCTCTCAATGGCCATGACCGGGTTTCATCTGCAGCGGGGTAACATGCTCGAGCAGGCATTATGGGGCAGATGTCTGGTTGAGCGGGCGGCAGCATTCTCGGTATATAACCGCGGTAGCCGGATCAGGAAGATGATCCATGCACTGAAATATGAGGGCAGGACGGATATAGGCAGGTGTCTGGGAGAGCTTTACGGATCGATCCTTGCGGAGAGCGGTTTCATGGAGGGCATACAGATGATCATCCCCGTGCCTCTGCACCCGAGCAGGTTGCGTAGCAGAGGCTACAACCAGAGTGAATGCATTGCTGCCGGACTGTCGGCGGCAACGGGGGTGCCGTCAGGAAAAGACCTGCTCTTTCGCATCTCGGCGTCGGGCTCGCAGACCAGGCACGGGAGGTATGACAGGTGGGAGAATGTAGAGGGGCTTTTCCGTGCCGTTAAACCGCATGCGACGGAAGGGATGCACCTGCTGCTGGTTGATGATGTAATCACCACCGGCTCTACCGTTGAGGCATGCGTCAACGCACTGCATGAGGCAGGTGATGTCAGGGTCAGCGTCGTAGCGCTGGCGGTGGCACAGAAGCTCACCCTTTGAGGCGGTCGCTGTTCTTCTTTATGTAATCGCTCCAGTTCCTGTACTCTTTTGCCGCTGAGGGCTTGCTGCTCTGGTAGAAGTGGCAGAGGGCGGCACCCAGGGCGTCGGTGGCGTCAAGCACCATCTTCTCGCTGCGGAAGGAGAGGAGGGTGCTGAGCATGGCTGACACCTGCTCCTTGCTGGCCTGACCCCGGCCCGTGATTGACATCTTGATCATCCTCGGGGCATACTCAAAGACAGGGAGATCACGGTACAGCGCTGCAGCAATGGCCGCACCCTGTGCCCTGCCGAGCTTCAGCATGCTCTGTACGTTCTTGCCGTAGAAGGGTGCCTCAATGGCAAACTCGTCAGGATGATACTGGTCAATAAGCTTCAGCGTCTCCTCAAAGATGTGACGTATCTTCCTGAAATGATCCTCCTTCTTTCTCAGGTCAATGATGCCCAGCGTGATGAGAGAGGGTGTTCTGCCTGTCACGCGTATCAGTCCGTAGCCTGTGACGGTGGTGCCGGGGTCAATGCCCAGGATGAGCTTCTCTTTCTCAGCTTTGCTCACTTGAGGAGGAGATGCGGTGGATCACGGAAGAGCTCCTTCGGGAGCTGATCGCCTTCAGACCAGATACGGCTGCGGGTGAACGGAACGGCCGACTCTGCCTTCCTGCCCTCGAGAAATGCTATGGCGGCGGCCAGTGACGCCTCCTCCGGGTCTCCGAAGTCGCGCGTAATGTCATCAGCAGCCTTTACGTCAGGCACCATGCCGTCGTAGAAGCGACCCTCACCCAGTGAATTGAGGTATTCAAAGGTGATGGGGAAGAAGACATATTTGAAGTCAGGACTGGGATTGGTCTGTGAGGGGAAGGGAAACCCGAAACCGTCCATCCCGGTAGGCTTGCCGTGGGTGGTGTCACCCACCAGTGTGACCGAAACATAGGGCTTGAGGCTGTTGATCACAACCTCACTGGCAGATGCCGAGCTTCTGGTTGTTATGAATACCACGCGGTCGAGACCGAGAGGGCTGGTCGTTCTGACGAACTTGTAGTTTTCGTCCCAGTCGGGCCCTATAAGGTCGTTGTATTTGAGAGTATAGCACAGTTTGGTAGTGTCTGCTGCTTCCAGCACCAGGCTGGAGAGCTGCTCGGCTATGCTCATGAAGCCACCGGTGTTGTAACGCAGATCAATGATGAGGTCAGTGATGCCGGCGGATTTGAAACCGGCAAAGACGTTGTTCAGCTCCTGCTCTGACGGTTCTATGAACGTGTCGAACGCAAAGTAGCCGGTCTTCCCGCTTGTCAGGTCAAGTACCTTTGGTGACGATACCGAGTTGATGGTGAAAGTGGCCTTGGTGGAGCTGTATGTCACCTGGGTGCCGTCCGGCCTTTCAAAGGTAAAGCTGTTTGTCACCCCTGCCGTTGACGGTCCCATGAGCGCAGTGTATGCTGCATCGTCTCCGGAGATGAAGATAGGTGCCACGGGGGTGCCGTTGACTGCCTTCACTATCCATCCCCTGCGTACGCCGCCGGGCCAGAGGTCTGACCCTGTATAGAGGCTTACCACCCTTACCTTGTTTTCACTGTCGAGTGCCATCCGGATACCATGGCCTACAAACGTACCTTCCCTCATCGCGAGGTACTCCTGCCAGCTCATGATAAAACTCCACCTGTCTTTCGGCTTGTAGGTGATTGCATCAAGTATCTCCTCAGGCCCGGGGTAGTCTGTCACCTTGACCGTGGGGATGTAGTTATACCACAGGTAGACGGTCTTCATCAGGTCATAGAGGCCGTCACGGGCCCTCTCCTCAATGGTGTATTCATCGACGGGTTCGGGAGGGTCTTTTTTGCATCCCGCAAGGAGTGGAAGTATAAGCGCTGTGAAAAGAAGTATCTTTTTCATCAGTATCTGATTTTGATTTTAACGGTCTCGTAGCTTGTCCCGATATATCTGGAGAACCCACATCTCTCAGGATTATTATGCAGGTCTGTGTATGCAATACATGTGGGTTTCATATTGAGCATCGGTTTAGGGACAAAAGTAACAAAAAATATGCCGCTATTGTTCTGGCTCCCTGCATCACTCCCCGTGCCCGGGAGAGCCTCATACAGGTGACGTGCCGGGGGAATTGATATGGTTGCTGTGGCTGCTCATTAGCAGCACGCTGCCGCGGATGAGGTTAAGGCCGGGAATTGCCGTCGCGCCTTTGTCAGGCTTTTACGGCACACCCCGGCGGCGGTTATGTGCATGCCGTCATGATGGCACTGCCTTCCTGCTGCTGTTCTGGTACATGACGCTGCCTATGATCAGGATAAGGCCTGCGACAGTGGTATAATAGACGGGTTCGTCGATGATGAAATGGAGGAGTATCAATGAGATGAAAGGTGCAAAATAGACCAGGTTGCTGATTTTGTCGGTAGTCTCCGCCAGCCTCAGGGCGGTAAGCCACATCCAGAAGGTGATGCCCATCTCAAAGAGACCGCACCAGGCTGATGCCGCCACCCCTTTCAGGCTCAGTGTCTCGCTGAAGGAGCCTGTGGCAAGCATGATGAGCACCATGTAAACGGTTCCAAACAGGAAGTTGGCAAAGAGTTTTACCGACTCCTCACGGCGGTCGCGCACATTAAGGATAAAATAGAGGGCCCAGAGCACGCTGCTTGCCAGAGCCAGAAGTACTCCGGCGGTATCTGATCTGCCGGGGCGGAGGGGTGCTCCCTGTGACGATATGATGTAGACCCCGGCGAGGCTGATGAAGAGGGCTGCAAAGCTGCGCGCCGGAATGCGCTGGTGCAGCAGGGGTATGGAGAGGAAGACCAGGAGGATGGGCCAGATCATGTTTATGGGCTGTGCCACCTGTCCCGGCAGCCTGCTGTAGGCTGTCAGCAGTATCAGGTAATATGCAACGGGAACGATAAGTCCGAGAAGTGCCGACCAGAGCAGGTCCCTGGATGTCATGCGCCACAGCTGCTTCAGCTTCCCGGAGGCGGCGACAATGACAAAAAGCACCAGCATTGACACCAGGGAGGTAATCGAAAGCATAGTCACTATGCTCAGCTCTGAGAGTGCTATCTTGAAGGCTGTGGGTATGGTTCCCCACATGATTACTGAAAGAGCGGCATAGAGATATGCCCGGGAGCTCTTTTTCATGTGTGTCAGCTTATCAGCTCGAAGCCCGTATAGGGCACCAGCACCTCGGGTATCCTGATGCCTTCGGGGGTCTGGTTGTTCTCGAGCAGGGCAGCGACGATACGCGGCAGCGCCAGGGCACTGCCGTTGAGGGTGTGGCAGAGGGTGGTCTGTTTCGCTCCCTTCTCCCTGAAGCGGCAGCGCAGCCTGTTGGCCTGAAAAGCTTCAAAGTTGGAGGTTGAGCTCACCTCAAGCCAGCGCTGCTGTGCTGCTGAGAAGACCTCGAAATCATAAGTCATGGCCGAGGTGAACGAGATGTCACCGCCGCAGAGCCTCATGATACGGTATGGCAGCCCGAGCTTCACCAGGAGGCCCTCGACATGCGACACCATCTCCTCGAGCGACTCGTAGGAGCTGTCGGGATGAGCTATCTGCACTATCTCCACCTTGTCGAACTGGTGCAGCCTGTTCAGTCCCCTGACATGAGCGCCCCATGACCCGGCCTCACGGCGGAAGCAGGGTGTGTAGCCTATGTTGCGTATCGGAAGGTCGGAAGCATCCAGTATGACATCACGGTAGATATTGGTGATGGGTACCTCGGCAGTGGGTATCAGGTAGAGATTGTCAGCGCCGACGTGATACATCTGTCCCTCCTTGTCGGGCAGCTGTCCGGTGCCGAAGCCCGAGTCCTCATTCACCACGATGGGCGGCTCTATCTCCCGGTAGCCGGCCTTCTCCCCCTCGTCGAGGAAGAAATTGACCAGTGCACGCTGCAGCCTGGCACCCCTGCCCTTGTATACCGGGAAGCCGGCACCTGTGATCTTGATGCCCAGATCAAAGTCGATGATGTCATATCTCTTTATCAGATCCCAGTGGGGTACTGCTCCCTCATGGAGCACGGGAACGGTTCCTCCTCCGCGAACCATGACATTCTCTTCCGCACTTTTCCCGGCTGCCACCAGGGGATGGGGCAGATTGGGGAGCTTTATCAGCTCATCCTGCATGGCACGGCTGACACCGTCAAGGGTATCAGAGAGCTGCTTCTGTCTCTCCTTCAGCGTTCCGATGCCACTCTTGGCACTCTCAGCCTCAGCCTTCCTGCCCTCCTTCATCATCCGGCCTATCTCTCTTGAGAGGTTGTTAAGCTCAGCCTGCACGGCGTCATTTTCTGCCTGCAGCTCGCGCCGGCGACGGTCAAGGTCCAGTACCGCAGTGACGATGGCGGCAGCATCAAAATTCTTTACCTTCAGCCTTGCAACGACCGATTCCGGTTGTTCCCTTATAATGTTAATTGTAAGCATCTCAACTCTTCCGTTTATGTGCAGGAGGGACAAATTTAAAAGAAAAACTCCTGAAAATATGCGCCAGTGCGTATATTTTCAGGAGTCTCTCTCTTACGGTGACTCTCTCTTACTCTTCTGCCGGTTTTACCGAGACATAAGATTTATTGTCACGCTTCTTCCGGAATTCCACCTTGCCGTCGATCAGGGCAAAGAGAGTGTGGTCCCTGCCTATGCCAACGTTCTCACCGGCATTGTGCCTCGTGCCGCGCTGCCGCACGATTATGCTTCCTGCCTTGACCTCCTGTCCTCCGAAGAGCTTGACACCAAGCCTTTTGCTTTCTGAATCGCGGCCGTTGCGTGAACTGCCTACACCTTTCTTGTGTGCCATATCCTGATGTTTTTACTGTTTGTCGTTTATTCCTTCTCCTTTTTGCCGGCGCTTTTTGCGGGCGCTTTCTTCACTGCCGGAGCCTTCTTCTCTGCAGCTTCCTTCTTCGCTGCCGTAGCCTTCTTTTCTGTGGCGGGGGCCTTCTTCTCTGCTGCTTCCTTCTTCGCTGCCGGAGCCTTCTTTTCTGTGGCGGGGGCCTTCTTCTCTGCTGCTTCCTTCTTTGCTGCCGGCTTCCTGGCGGGAGCCTTGGTCACTTCGCTCTTTGCCTCGGCCTTTACCTCTTCGGCGACGGGAGCTTCAGCCTCCTTCTTCTCAGCCTTTGGGGCAGCCTGCCTTTTGGTTCCTGACGGAGCTCCTATCCTCAGTATCTCCACCTCGGAAAAATCCTGCCGGTGACCGTTCCTTTTCTGGTACCCTTTTCTCCTCTTCTTCTTGAAGATTATCACCTTGTCGCCCCTGGGGTGAGCAAGGACCCTGCCCTCCACGACGGTGTTGTCAATGACCGGGGCTCCTATGGTGACCGTTCCGTCGGTGTCAAGCAAAAGAACCTTTTCAAACTCAATATTATCGCCTTCAGCGGCCTCAAGACGGTGAACGAAGATCTTCCTTCCCTCTTCCACCTTGAACTGCTGACCGGCAATTTCAACGATTGCGTACATTTTCAATCTATCTAATGTTACTCCGTGAGGCGGACATGCTCCTCTGTGCATGACACTTCTGCGGGCCCCGCCGGATCTCTCTTTTTCGGACTGCAAAGATATAAAAATTAACCAATGTGCAAACCGGGCCGATAAATTTATCACCAGAGGGCTGTGGATAAAAAAATGGCACCCCGGGCTTATAAAGAATCATATTATAATATATTTGTCCTAACGGCCTGTCAGGCAGAAAATCTGGTTAACCATGCAGAACAAGCTTATACGTCTGAAGGTCATAGGCATATCGTACAGTCAGACACAGTCGGGAGCCTATGCACTTATACTGGCGGAGGAGAAAGGTGAGAGGCGGATACCTATCATCATAGGAGGTTTTGAGGCTCAGGCAATAGTTATAAAGCTTGAGAACCTGGAGCCGCCGAGGCCCCTGACGCATGATCTGTTCAGGAGCTTTGCCCTGGCATGCGGCGTCACCGTGGAGCAGGTACTCATCAACAAGCTGCGCGAGGGCATCTTCTATTCGGAGATTGTCTGCACTGACGGTGAGAGGCGGTTCAGCATTGACTCGCGCACATCCGATGCGGTAGCGCTGGCGCTGAGGTTTGAATGCCCCATATTCATTGAACCGCAGATACTCAACGAGGCCGGAATAGTTATGAGCGCCGCCGGCGAGGAGGAGGAGAAGAAGATGAAGAGTGGCGGGACGGCGGCCGGACCGGGCCCAGCTCCTTCCGGCGAATACAGTGAATTCACCGTGGAAGAGCTCAGGAGCATGCTCACCGATGCTGTCAGCCGCGAGGACTATGAACAGGCAGCAGCCTTACGTGATGAGCTTACCAGGAGGAAGGAGAAGGAATAACAAACCGGAAAACAGTATGAGGATTCTTTATTTACTTATCACAGCAGGGCTGCTCTTGCCGTTTTCCCTGCCGGGAAAGGATTATGTTGTAGTCTCGCCTGACAAAACCATCACTCTCACCGTCAGGGTTGACGGGTCAGTGACTCTAGCTGTTGACTGTGATGGCAGGGAGGTTATCTCCGGCCTTTCACCGGCGATGCGGCTGGAGGGAGTCAGCATCCCCGGCAGCCGGCCCGCGGTAGTACGAAGTGTGCCATCACAGGTCCGTGAAATGCTGACGCCGGTGGTGCCGCACAAGAACAGCACCGTGCCCGACAATTACAATGCGATGAGCCTCAGATTCCGTGGCGGCTATTCAATGGAGTTCAGGGTCAGTGATGACGGCATTGCCTACAGGTTTGTCACGGCGATGAAAGATGAGGTTACAGTGGAGAATGAAGAGTTCGGATTTTCCCTTCCTGACGGCACCATGGCACTGTGGCCCCTTGAGAAGGGCTTCATGTCGCACAACGAATGCACATACCTGCCGGCATCCGCCGATACTCTGGGGAGCGGACACCTGGCCAGCCTGCCGGCACTCTTCATGGCCGACGGGGTGAACATACTCCTTACCGAAGCCGACATACGCGACTATCCGGGGATGTGGATCACAGGCAACGGCAAGGGTGGAGTGACCGGACTGTTCCCCGCCTTTCCCGGGGCAGTCAGGGCTTACAATGACCGCAACGTCTATGTGACGGAGAGAGAGGATTATATTGCCCGGACATCGGGCACACGCACCTACCCGTGGCGGGTTTTCATAATCACAAGGGATGATGCAGGCCTGGTTGAGAGCGAGATGGTTTACAGGCTTGGCGCATCTCCTGCCAGCGGTGCCGACTTCAGCTGGGTCAGGCCGGGTAAGGTGGCGTGGGACTGGTACAACGCAAACAATCTTTTCGGTGTTGACTTCAGGGCAGGGCTCAACAACGCGACCTATAAGCATTACATAGACTTCGCAGCCGGGCATGGCATTGAATATGTGATCCTTGATGAGGGGTGGTACAACCTTGGCGATGTGCTTGACGTGGCTGAAGGATTTGACGTGGAAGAGATCTGCAACTACGCTGCCGCGAAGAATGTCGGCATCATACTCTGGGTGGTGTGGAAGAGCTTTCATGACAGGATCGATGAAGCGCTGTCGCAGTATGAAAAATGGGGCGTGAAGGGGATCAAGGTCGACTTCATGCAGCGCGACGACCAGTGGATGGTCAACTACTATCATGAGGTGGCCGCCAAAGCAGCGGAGCACAGGATGCTGGTCGATTTCCACGGCAGCTACAAGCCTGACGGCATGGAGCGGCAGTGGCCCAATGTCATCACCCGTGAGGGAGTCAAGGGCCTGGAGAACAACAAGTGGAGCCACGATTGCAATCCCGAGCATGATGTCACACTGCCCTTCACACGCATGGTGGCAGGGCCGATGGACTATACCCCGGGAGCCATGGTGAATATGCAGAAGCGTGACTTCACGCCGGTCTTTTACAGGCCGGCGAGCCAGGGCACCAGGGTGCACCAGATGGCTATGTATGTGGTGTACGAGAGTCCCTTGCAGATGCTGGCCGACAGCCCGTCAAACTACAGTCGCAACCCTGAGTGCACATCATTCATCGCCGGAGTGCCTGTCACCTGGGACCAGACAGAGGTGGTGGCTGCAAGGGTGGCCGACTATATAGCCGTCGCCCGCAGAAAGGACGACACATGGTATCTCGGAGCCCTGACTGACTGGGATGCACGGACACTTGAGGCGGACCTGTCTTTCCTTCCCCACGGGGAATACATTGTGGAGATATTCAGTGACGGCATCAATGCCGACAGGCACGGGGAGGATTACATCCATGAAACAGTGAGAATGCATCTCCCCGGCCCGGTGACACTGAAGATGGCACCGGGAGGAGGCTGGGTGGCCAGGATAAAACCAGCCGTCAATTAACTGTGCGAGGAGATTATGAAACAATACCTTGACTTGCTGAGCCATGTGATGACACATGGCATTGAGAAGAGAGACCGCACCGGCACCGGTACTCTGAGTACCTTCGGATACCAGATGCGCTTTGACCTCTCGGAACGGTTTCCGCTGATGACAACCAAGAAACTGCACCTGAAATCGATAATATATGAGCTGCTGTGGTTCCTCAGTGGCAGCACAAACGTCGGTTACCTGCAGGAGAACGGGGTAAGGATATGGAACGAGTGGGCTGACGCCGACGGCAACCTGGGCCCTGTATATGGCTCCCAGTGGCGTTCATGGCCTGCAGCCGACGGGCGTACCATTGACCAGATAAGCGCCGTGGTCACCTCCCTGAAGGAAAATCCCGATTCGCGCAGACACATCGTATCTGCATGGAATGTGGGAGAGCTGCAGAAGATGGCGCTGCCGCCATGTCATATCCTGTTCCAGTTCTACGTTGCCGGTGACAGGCTCTCATGCCAGCTCTACCAGCGCAGCGCCGACATCTTCCTGGGAGTGCCTTTCAATATCGCCTCCTACTCCCTGCTGACGATGATGATGGCCCAGGTTACCGGGTACAGGCCCGGCGAATTCATACATACCCTGGGCGATGCGCATATCTACCTCAACCATACTGACCAGGTCAGGCTGCAACTGACACGTGAGCCCCGTCCTCTTCCCGTGATGACTCTTGAGAGGGGAGTGAAGGACATACTCTCGTTCAGATATGAAGATTTCACCCTCACGGGCTATGATCCCCACCCTGCCATCAAAGGCGAAATATCCGTATGAGATGATCACGATAATAGTCGCTGTTGACCGGAATTCAGGCATAGGATACAATAACAGCCTGCTGACACACATCCCCGGTGACCTGCAGAGGTTCAAACAGATCACCATGGGCCACTGCCTCATCATGGGCAAGAAGACATGGGAGTCACTTCCGCTCAGACCACTGCCGGGGAGGCAGAACATAGTTCTGACCGACAATGAGCTTGACTGTTTCGACTGCGCCCTTGCGGCACGTTCGATAGATGAGGCCCTGGGCTTCTGTGAACCGGGAAAGGAGATCTTCATCATGGGCGGCGGATCAGTCTACAGGCAGTTCATGCCACTCGCTGACAGGCTGATGGTGACACATATTGACAGGGAGTTCACCGCAGACACCTTTTTCCCGGCGATAGATCCAGGCGAGTGGTATCTGTCAGAGAAAGAAGAATATATGGCGGAAGATCCTGGGGCCCTCAGCTTCACTTATGCCACTTACCTGCGGCTGAAGTAACTTTTTTTCAATCCGGACGTTAAACCCTGAGTGCCTGTTGTCATCTCATTGAAACAGACACCCAGATTACAATTAAAAATTCCGGTTATGAAAAGAAAGTCAATTATCCTGATTATTATCCTGGCGGGCATCATGGTTTCTTCATGTCAGAAATCAGAGCCGCTTGAGGCTGTCAGCATTGAGGCTGCCGATGATGCAGTTCTCTCCGAGGCCCTCTTTGATGATGCCTTTGCATCTCTCGAAATAGCCACCCTGGTGGCTGAGACAGGCACCAAGTCAGCAACCGTGCTCGACAGCTGTCCTTTGATAACGGTAACCTCCCCCGGTCCTGATTTCTGGCCACGGAACATAGTTATCGACTATGGTACGGGCTGTACGGGACTGAATGATGTGGTGCGCAGCGGAAAGATCATTGTCACGCTCTCCGAGCCCCGGCGTCAGGTTGGTTCGATGAGATCACTCACCTTTGAGGAGTACTATGTCAACGGTGCCATGGTTGAAGGAACCAAGACGGTGACCAACCTCGGTCTGAACAGCAATCAGAACACAGTATTCTCGGTGACTCTCTCCGGAGGCAAGATCACCTTTGCCGATGAGAAGACCATCACCCGCGAGTATGTCCGTGAGAGGGAATACATTGCAGGCTATGAGACCTGGAATCCGTGGGATGACATTTGCCTGATCACCGGTGCGGCTACGGGTACCAATCTTGACGGACAGGCATATACGCACACCATCACCAGCGCCCTGGAGTGGCATGCTGCGTGCAGGTTCCTGGTGGGAGGCTCTGTCACCTTCAGCATTGAAGGGGTGGAACCGTTCCTGCTTGACTACGGTGACGGGGAGTGTGACGCCTATGCAACGCTATCCAGAGGTGATGACACACGTGAGATAACACTCCGTTTCAGGCATCCCAAGTATAATTTTTCAATGTAGGATCAGAGGTGGCCCGCAAGGGCTTTGAGGAAGGTCATTTATCCCGTCATGCCGTCAGGCTGACGGGATAAATCTTTTATGACGCCTTCAGTACCTGCATGTCAATCCTCTCGAGCTTCCTTTCGGCATAGTCGGGGGTGACGGTGAACTCTTTCACATCACCGGAGGGGAGTTCGAACATGGCGTCGATCATGATGGCCTCACATATCGCACGCAGGCCCCTGGCGCCGAGTTTGAATTCAACCGCCTTGTCGACAATATAGTCAAGTGCCTCGGGGGTGAAGGTCAGCTCAATGCCGTCCATGGCCAGCAGCTTGACATACTGTTTGGTGATCGAATTCTTCGGTTCTGTCAGGATGGCTCTCAGTGCCTTGCGGTCAAGGGGTGAGAGGTGCGTCAGTACCGGCAGCCTGCCGATTATTTCCGGAATGAGGCCGTACGCCCGCAGATCCTGCGGCGCAATATATTTCAACAGGTCGTCCTTGTCATAATGATCACGGGTGCGGCTGGCGTTATAACCGACCACAGCGGTGTTGAGCCTGTGGGCAATCTTCTTCTCTATACCCTCGAAAGCTCCTCCGCAGATGAAAAGTATGTTTTTGGTGTCGACAGGTATCATCTTCTGCTCGGGATGCTTCCTTCCTCCCTGGGGAGGCACATTGACCACCGAGCCCTCAAGCAGCTTCAGCAGCCCCTGCTGTACCCCCTCGCCCGACACGTCGCGCGTTATGGAGGGATTGTCACCCTTGCGGGCTATCTTGTCGAGCTCATCAATGAAGACGATACCCTTCTCCGCTGCCTTGACATCATAATCGGCACTCTGCAACAGCCTTGTCAGGAGGCTCTCGATATCCTCCCCCACGTATCCGGCTTCGGTAAGCACGGTGGCGTCAACGATAGTGAAGGGCACATGCAGCATGCGGGCTATGGTCCGTGCCAGGAGTGTCTTGCCGGTGCCGGTCTCCCCCACAAGGATGATGTTTGACTTTTCGATCTCCACATCATCGCTCTCATGCTTCTGCATCAGCCTCTTGTAATGGTTGTAGACGGCTACGGAAAGTATCTTCTTCGCCCTGTCCTGACCTATAACATACTGGTCAAGGAAACTCTTTATCTCACCGGGCTTGCGAAGCTTGATGCTGTCGATGCTGAAGCTCGACTTGTTTCCCAGCTCTTCCTGAAGGATATTGTGAGCCTGTTCAATACAGTGGTCACAGATATGGCCCTCAAGACCCGCGATGAGCAGGTTTGCCTCTTTCTTTGTGCGTCCGCAGAATGAACATTTATCCATCAGTGCCGTGTTACTTGGCATTCTTGACGAGTACCTCGTCTATCATGCCGTACTCTTTTGCTTCGGTGGCCGTCATCCAGTGGTCACGGTCAGCATCCTTCTCCACCTGCTCAAGTTTCTGGCCTGTATGCAGGGCTATGACTTCGTAAAGTTCCTTTTTGATTTTCAGTATCTCCTTAACAACGATCTCTATATCAGAGGCCTGGCCCTCGGCACCTCCCATCGGCTGGTGAATCATGATTCGTGAGTGCTTGAGGGCGGATCTCTTCCCTTTGGTGCCTGCAGTGAGCAGGACAGCTCCCATGGAGGCGGCCATGCCTGTGCAGATGGTGGCTATGTCGGCCGAGATGTACTGCATCGTGTCATAAATACCCATTCCTGCATGGACTGCACCGCCCGGGGTGTTGAGATAGATCTGGATATCCTTTCCCGGATCCGATGAGTCAAGATAGAGCAGCTGCGCCTGGATAATGTTAGCCACATAGTCATCTATGGGCAGACCGAGGAAAATGATACGGTCCATCATCAGGCGTGAAAAGACATCCATGGAGGCCACATTCAGCTGGCGCTCCTCTATGATCGTCGGGGAGATGTAACCGTTGCTGGCTGAGATGTACCGCTGCATGGTGAGGCTGCTGATGCCGAAGCGGGAGGCAGCATATTTATTGAAATCCTTGATATCTGACATGGTTTAAGTCTTTGTTTGATTCTCAAATATACGAAATTATCGTGCCCAAGGTTTCATTTTGCCTCGAAGAGCTTGTTGAACTCCTCGGCCGAGACCTTCCTGTCGTCTACCTTCATGGAGTCGATAACGATATTCAGAACCCGGGTGTCAAGCACCTTTTCAGCAAACCTGCGGGCTTCATCCTCCTTGCGGAGCATGTCTTTGGCAAACGATGTAACCTGCTCGTCAGTTGCATAATAAAGGCCGTACTGTGAAAACTGGGCCCTGGTGAACTCCTTCGCCTCCGCCAGTATCTCCTCGTCGGTGATCTTCAGATCATTCTCCTTTGCAATGCGGTTTTTTATCAGCTGCCAGCGAAGGTCATCACGAAAATGATCGTAATCCTTCTCTATATCCTCTGCGGTGGTTTTCTCATTGGTCCTTACCAGCCATCTCTTGAGAAACTCATCAGGGAGGTCGAATTCCGTTTTCCGCAGTATTGTGTCGCGAGCGTCCGTTCTGAGCTTGAATTCAGTCTCACGGCTGAAGTATCCCCGTATCTCATCGGTCACCCTGGCCTCGAACTCCGCGGCGCTGGAAACGGCGCCTTCGCCGTAGACCTTGTCCCAGAGAGCCTGATCATTGTCTGCCGGCCTGAAGCGGGACACCTCCCTGACGGTGAAGGTGAAGTCACCGCTGATATCCTTTGCCTCATCCTTCTGAATCCTGAGCAGCCCGGCAATCTCGTAGTCGTTGGGCAGTGCCTCGCGGATGCTGAAGGTGATGCTGTCACCGGCAGCCCTGCCCAGGAACTCCTTTTTGACGGTCTCATCCTTGACCATCTCAACCGAGAGTGTGGCATCGTCATTTGACAGCGTGCCGTCGGCCGATGTCACCGAACCTTTGAGCATATCCTTCTCCTCTGAAACCCCGGATGTGACAAACTCCCCGTGACGCCGGGCATAGTTGTCAACATAGTCGGCAACCATCTTTGCATCAGGTTCAATCAGGTAGCGGGTGAGCTTGTTCTTCCCGGACAGCTCCAGCTCAAATGTGGGTGCCAGCCCCAGCTCGAAGGTGAAGGTGAACTCTTCGGAGCCCTCCGGGTCAAAGGAATGGCCATCATCCTTTGGAATCGGGTCACCGAGGATATCCAGGTTTTCGCTCCTGATGAATTCGGAGAGGCTCTCCGAGACGATGCTGTTGATCTCATCAACGAGGACGCCGGTGCCGTACATCTTTTTTATCAGGGGCAGCGGGGCGTGGCCCGGCCGGAAGCCCTTGAGCGAGGCTGTCCTGCGGTATTCCCGGAGCTTCTTGTCGACCTTCTCCTGATAGTCGTCCCTGGTAATGTCAATCCTGACCTCTGCATTCAGCTGGTCAATGTTTTCTCTGGTGATATTCATACTACGTAAGTTTGCGATAAATTTAAAAAACCGCCTTTCTGTTCGCCATGCGGCGGACCGTCGGTGCGGTTCAGCATTCTGGTGCGGATGAAGGGACTCGAACCCCCACGCCCTGAGGCACAAGATCCTAAGTCTTGCTCGGCTACCAATTACGACACATCCGCAAATTGTGGCGCAAAATTAGCAAAATTTCCTGATTTCTGAAAGTGGATCTGGAATTTACCGCCTGAGTTCGAACTTCTTACCCAGATAGACATCCCTTACCTGTTCATCATCAGCCAGCTGTGATGCCGTTCCCTGCTTGAGTATCTTTCCCTCGAAGAGGAGGTAGGCGCGGTCAGTGATGGAGAGGGTCTCATGCACGTTGTGGTCGGTGATGAGGATGCCTATGTTCTTGTCTTTCAAATGTGAGACGATCATCTGTATGTCCTCCACGGCTATAGGGTCAACGCCGGCGAAGGGTTCATCAAGAAGGATGAAGTTGGGCTTGAGGGCCAGGGCGCGGGCTATCTCCGTACGCCGTCGTTCACCGCCGGAGAGCTGGATGCCCAGGCTCTTGCGTATGCGGGTGAGACCGAACTCCTCAAGTAGCGACTCCTGGCGTTCGCGGCGCTCCTCACGGCTCATCTCAGAGAGCTCCATGACAGCCATCAGGTTGTCCTCGACACTCAGCTTCCTGAAGATGGAGGCCTCCTGGGCGAGGTAGCCTATGCCCATGCGTGAACGCCTGTACATCGGGAAACCGGTGATCTCCGTATCATCAAGCCAGATCTGTCCGCTGTTGGGCCTGATGAGACCCACAATCATGTAGAAGGTGGTTGTCTTGCCGGCTCCGTTGGGGCCCAGAAGCCCTACTATCTCACCCTGTTCCACCTCTACCGAGACCTCGTTGACAACCGTACGGGTCTTGTATCGCTTAACAAGGTCTGTGGTGTGGAGTTTCATTCTTCTGTGGAAATATTTTTCATTGATCTGACCTGCCCGTCACGAAAATATCTGTTCAATTCATACTCTGTTCCAGTACTCATGCGGATCTCATGTTGTTTCACCATTTGCGGAGGCCGCATCTGCCGCCTCTGCCGCATCATCCTCGGCACGCTTCCTGACGACCCTCGCGGCAATAAAGATACTCACTTCGTACAACAAGATCAAAGGGATTACCACAAGTATCAGGCTGAAGACGTCGGGAGGAGTGATCACCGCTGCCAGAATAAGCACAACGACAATGGAGTGTCTCCTGTATTTGCGCATGAACTCGGGGGTGACCACACCTATGCGGGCCAGGAAGAAGACCAGGATGGGAAGCTCGAAGATGATGCCTGCCGAGAGTGCCACCGAGGTGACCGACCCGATGTAGGAGGTAATGTTTATCTGGTTGTCCACCAGGTCGCTCACCCGGTATGACCCGAGAAAGTTGATGGAAAGCGGAGTGATGATATAATATCCGAAAAGAATTCCCGTAAGGAACAGCAGTGAGGCCGTTGATACTGCTCCCCTTGCATACTTCCTTTCCTTCTCATAAAGGGCCGGTTTGAAGAATGACCAGAACTCCCAGAAGATGTATGGGAAAGCTATGATCAGACCGGCAACGATGGAGATGTTCAGATGGGTGGTGAACTGCCCCGACAGTTTGATGTTTATCAGCTCTACAGGATCCTGGTTGATGCAGAGCACCGGAGCGTTGACAGCATCGGCAAGCCGGCAGAGCAGCCTGTTGGTGATGAAACCGGGATTGTTGGGAGCAAGAATGACACTGTCAAAGAGGAAGTCCTTGAAGATAAATGCCACCACAGCACCTGCAACAATGGCTCCGAGTGACTTGATGATGTGCCACCTGAGCTCCTCGAGGTGCTGCAGAAAGGTCATCTCACCATCTGTTTTCTTTTTCCTGCTGTCTTTTGCGGCCATCAGAGAGGTCTCACAGTAAAGCGTGTAAAGATGGCAAATCTAAAGGATCAAAACAATACCCGTCTTAATCGGGGGTTATCAGATAAATGAGACGATCTGACAAATAATGTTGAATTGTTGATTAAATTAAGTTAAATTTGAGATAAGGGTATTTCGCCGGTCAGTTTATATTTTGTAACTTGTTGTATGTTTAACCAATGTTCAATTAAGGGGGAAGAGGGAGAAAACCATGTATACTGATGCTTCCATTCACGATTATCTGAAGCGTTATTTCGGCTTTGACAACTTCAAAGGGAATCAGCAGCCGATTATCAGGAGCGTCCTTGACGGCAATGACACTTTTGTGCTTATGCCCACCGGCGGAGGGAAGTCGCTCTGCTATCAGCTGCCCGCTGTCATGATGGATGGCACCGCGGTGGTGATATCACCGCTGATAGCCCTGATGAAAAACCAGGTTGATGCCATGCGCAATTTCAATACCACCGATGATGTGGCACACTTTCTCAACTCGTCGCTGAGCAAGACGGCCATCGCACAGGTGAAGAAGGATGTGACGCAGGGTCTCACCAAGCTTCTCTATGTGGCTCCGGAGTCACTCACCAAGGAGGAGAACATCGAATTCCTGAAGAGCGTGAAAGTATCATTTTATGCCGTTGACGAGGCTCACTGCATATCAGAGTGGGGTCACGACTTCAGGCCTGAGTACAGGCGCATCCGCCCGATCATAGACACCATCTCGCGGGCGCCAATCATTGCCCTCACCGCCACGGCCACTCCCAAGGTTCAGCATGACATACTGAAGAACCTCGGCATCAGCGGTGCGGCGGTGTTCAAGTCGTCGTTCAACAGGCCCAACCTCTATTATGAGGTCAAGCCCAAACAGGACGCCACCAGGGAGATAATACGCTATATAAAGAACAACCCAGGCAAGTCGGGTATCATCTACTGCCTCAGCCGTAAGAAGGTGGAAGAGCTGGCCGAGACGCTGAAGGTCAATGACATCAAGGCCCTGGCCTATCATGCCGGGATGGATTCGGTGACGCGTACCCAGAACCAGGACAGGTTCCTGATGGAGGATGTAGACGTGATAGTGGCAACCATCGCCTTCGGTATGGGCATTGACAAGCCTGATGTGAGGTATGTCATCCACTTTGACATGCCCAAGAGCCTGGAGGGCTATTACCAGGAGACGGGTCGCGCAGGGCGCGACGGCGGAGAGGGGAGATGCATATCCTATTACAGCTATGACGATATCGTCAAGCTTGAGAAGTTCATGCAGGGCAAGCCCATTGCCGAGCAGGAGATAGGAAAGCAGCTGTTGCTTGAAACGGTATCCTATGCCGAGTCGTCAACCTGCCGCCGCCGAATCCTTCTGCACTATTTCGGTGAGGAGTATGATCAGGACAACTGTGAGGCGTGTGATAACTGCCTCCATCCCAAGACTCAGTTTGAGGGGCAGGATTATGTGGTGAGCATGCTAGAGACAGTGCTGGCGGTCAAGGAGAAGCACAAGGCCGATCATATAGCCAGGATCCTTGCCGGAACCATGAACTCGGCCATAAAGTCGTACAAGCACCACAAGCTTGAGACCTTCGGCATCGACGAGGAGAAGGATGAGCGTTTCTGGAACATGGTGATACGTCAGGCACTTATCAACAAGCTGCTTACCAAGGATATAGAGAATTACGGGCTGCTGGGACTGACCCCCGGGGGACACGCGTTCCTGGAGAAGCCATATCCCTTTATGCTGAATGAGGATCACGACTACACCGACTCCGAAGATGAGGAGGCTTCATTCGGAGCACGTACTGCGGCGGCAGATGAGGAGCTGCTTAGTATACTCAAGGATCTGAGGAAGAAGATATCAAAGCAGGCCAACCAGCCGCCGTACAACATATTCCAGGATCCGTCGCTGGAGGAGATGGCAATACAGTATCCGATAACCATCGAGGAGCTGCAGAACATCACCGGTATTGGCGCCGGCAAGGCACAGAGGTACGGCAGGGAAGTGGTGGAAGTTATCAAGAGCTATGTTGCGGAGAAGGAGATCATCAGGCCGCAGGATATGATAGTCAGGTCGGTGGTCAACAAGTCGGGACTCAAGGTCTACATCATCCAGAGCATAGACCGCAAGATGCCTTTCGAGGACATCGCCAATGCCAAGGGGATAGAATATGAAGACCTGCTGTCAGAGATAGAGGCTATCGTAAGTTCGGGCACCAAGCTCAGCATAGACTATTATGTAAACGATGTGATTGACGACGACCGTCAGCAGGATATATACTCCTATTTCATGGAGGAAGCTGAGAGCGGCTCGCTTGACGAGGCCATCCGGGATCTTGCCGGGGAGTTTGAGGAGGAGGAGATAAGGCTGGTGCGCATCAAGGTGCTGGCGGAGGGAAACTAGGGCAGTAGGCAGTCTTCAGTCTTCAG
>CAYPKP010000049.1:0-11671 GCA_964411345.1 uncultured Rikenella sp.
TTCCGTTCTGTCAGGGCATGTTCGTGACTCTCACCCTATGGCTATCGCCCATGCCAGGCGCACAAAGAGAAAGAGGAGACAATCTCTTGCCTCCTCTTCAGTGTTAACCCTAAAACTAACCTAACCTATGAAAAAAACTCCAAATATTCTATAACAATTTTCGTGCCATAACTGACGCAAATATCAATATAATTTCATGGACATACTCTTAACGGTATGTTAAATTATTGATTTTTAACATTTTTTTAATTATCCGGAATTTTGTATTTTTCGCAGATTCTGTTAAAATTCGTTAAACAGACTGATAAGGATTTTAACGGATTACTTTTGTAAAAGTATGAAGCGAAAGCACATAGCGCTGCTGGCTGTTTTTTTCTTCCTGGCCATCTTTGCACTGGTATTTATCCAGGTGCAGTGGATCAACAATGTGGTAAGCGCCGAGGATCAGCAGTTCAGGTTCGGTGTTAACGAAGCCCTCAAGGAGGTGGTGAACGAGCTGGAGCGTACCGAGACATACAACCGCATCATCAGCGAGATTAATCCTGCAGCTGATGCTGCCCCTGAGGCTGAGCAGGAGCCTCCCCCCTATGAAAGCGACCCCGTCATTGCCCGTCAGAAGGCTGAATCCATGCTTCTCGAGAAGTACGGCTTTGACCCTGACGTCAGGTCAGTCATCATCAACCGTGCCGGGCGGACCTATCTCCTGAACTCGGAGAGCCTGGAGCCGGAGGAGTCGCTGATCGGCAACACGGAGCCCGGGGAGCAGAGCCTCACTGCCGGAGCGGCAGCACGCATGACCAGCAAGATAGTCTCCATAGAGAACATCGTCAGCCGGATACTCCATGACACTCCTCCCCTCAGGGACCGCTTTACCTCCGAAGAACTGAATGCAATCATAAGAAAATCCCTGGATGATGTCGGCATCCATCTCGACTATGAGTGTGCAGTAAGGGGCGATTACGGCGGCATAATATACCGTACCCCGGATTACAGTGAAAGGACCAGCGCCAACAAATACCTGCGACAGCTCTTCCCCTATGACCCCGTACCGGGTAACAACATACTTACCATCTATTTCCCTGGGGAGGAGAAGTACAAGTTTTCCCGGATATCATTCATGGCGATTGCATCACTCCTGATGGCGCTGCTGCTGATCATCCTCTCAACGGGCACCTTCATCGTCATCTTCCGCCAGAAAAGGTTCTCGGAGATAAGGAGTGATTTCATCAATAACATGACCCACGAGCTGAAGACACCCATTGCCACCATCTCCCTGGCTTCACAGATGCTCGCTGATGATTCCATTCCCCAGGGATCGAGAAACACACCCGATCTCGCGGCGGTCATCTCCGAGGAGAGCAACAGGCTTAAGGTTCTGGTTGAAAAGGTGCTCCAGACTGCCATCTTTGAGAAAGCCAGGCTCGAGCTCGACAAGCAGCAGACCGATATCCATGCTGTCATCCTCAGGGCCGTGGATGCCTTCAAGCTGCAGGTGACCGGACGGGGCGGGACCATCTCTACCTTCCTCGACGCCTCCGACCCCATGCTGACGATTGACGAACCCAACTTCTTCAATGTGATACTCAACCTCATAGACAATGCCCTCAAATATACTGCCCGCACCCCCGAGATCACCTTAACCACTGAAAACTGGCACAGGGGCGTGGCAATCACCGTCTCAGACAATGGCATCGGCATTCCAAGGGAACACCAGAAACACATCTTTGACAAGTTCTATAGGGTTCCGGCAGGCAATACGCACAATATCAAGGGATTTGGTCTCGGACTCAGTTACGTGAAAACCATCACCGATGAACATCACGGCACAATAAAGGTCGAGAGCCAGGTCGGAAAGGGTACGCGAATAATCATCCACCTTCCAAAACATCAGCCAAAATGAATAAAGTAAGCATCCTTCTTGCAGAAGACGACACCAACCTGGGGCATCTGCTGAGAACCTATCTCTCCGCCAAGGAGTATGACACCACCCTGGCCACTGACGGAGCAGAGGCAATGAAGATCTTCAGGAAGGAAAAATTCTCTCTCTGCCTGCTGGATGTGATGATGCCCGAGATGGACGGATTCACTCTTGCCAGGGAGATCAGAACCATTGACCCGCATATTCCGATCATCTTCCTGACGGCGAAGAATCTGAAGGAGGATGTCATCGAGGGATTTAAAACCGGCGCGGATGACTATCTCACAAAGCCCTTCTCAATGGAGGAACTGGTGTACCGGATCGAGGCCATCCTCCGGCGTTCAACGAAACGTGCCGCGGATGTTCCCGCTGAAAAGTACACCATAGGAAAGTACAGCTTCGATGTCACAAGGCAGTTGCTAACCTACCAGGATCAGTCGCGAAAACTGACCACCAAGGAGTCGGAGCTCCTTGAACTGCTCTGCCGGCACCAGAATGAGGTCCTGGAACGTAACCTCGCACTCAAGTCAATATGGATCGATGACAACTATTTCAATGCCCGGAGCATGGACGTCTACATCACCAAGCTGCGCAAATACCTGGGCAAAGACAGTAAGGTGGAAATCCTCAACATCCACGGCAAGGGGTACAAGCTGCTCTGTTAGACAGGTCTCCTCAGGCAGAGCTTCGCAAATGCGACGGCCCCGAGAAAGAGGGCCCACGGACAAATATCCGCACGAAAGGTGGTTTCCCGAAAAAAAATACCCCGCAGCATACTCTCTCTGCGGGGTGTGATTTTAGGTTAGTCAAGGGTTGTTTGAAAGTTGTATTTTTCTTGCTCTTTAAGCCCTAACGAAGCGCTAAGTTAACATTATTTCTTTATTTGCAACACCCGGGGGCTATTTTTTTCATGGTCAGTCCAGCTTCAGCACTGCCAGGAAAGCCTGCTGCGGAACCTCAACATTGCCTATCTGGCGCATCCGTTTCTTTCCCTTCTTCTGCTTCTCGAGCAGCTTCCTCTTTCGGGTTATGTCTCCGCCGTAGCATTTTGCAGTCACATCCTTGCGCACCGCCTTGACGGTCTCGCGAGCTATGATCTTGGCCCCGATGGCTGCCTGGATGGCAATGTCAAACTGCTGTCTCGGTATCAGTTCACGCAGCTTTTCGCACATGCGGCGTCCGAAGCTGTAAGCGTGGCCACGGTAGATGAGTGTCGACAAGGCGTCAACCATCTCCCCGTTGAGCAGGATGTCGAGCCTGACCAGGTCTGCCTTCTTGTACCCGGTAATATGGTAATCGAATGATGCATACCCCTTGGAGACACTCTTGAGCTTGTCATAGAAGTCGAAGACGATCTCCGAAAGGGGCATGTCGAAGGTCACCTCCACCCTGTCGCTGGTCAGGTATATCTGGTTCTTCAGCGTGCCGCGCTTGTCGATGCAGAGCTTCAGTATCTGTCCGAGGTACTCCGATTTTGAAATCACCTGTGCATGGATATAGGGCTCCTCTATCTCGTCAATGGCCGTTGCCGGCGGCATCCCCGACGGGTTGTGCACGTCAATTATCTCGCCCTTTGTTGTCAGCACCCTGAATGAGACATTGGGCACGGTGGTGATCACATCCATGTCAAACTCCCTGTCGAGCCGCTCCTGTATTATCTCCATGTGCAGCAGCCCCAGGAATCCGCACCTGAACCCGAAGCCCAGCGCTGCCGACGATTCCGGCACAAATGTCAGTGAGGCGTCGTTGAGCTGCAGCTTCTCTATGGAAGCACGAAGGTCTTCATAGTCGTCAGCGTCAACGGGATAGATCCCGGCAAAAACCATAGGCTTCACATCGGCAAATCCGGATATGGCTTTAGTGCAGGGGCGGGCCACATGGGTGATGGTGTCTCCCACCTTCACCTCCGCCGATATTTTGATTCCAGAGATGATGTACCCCACATCGCCGGCTCTGAGCACGTCGCGCGGCTCCCTCTTTATCTTCAGCACCCCTATCTCATCAGCGTCATATTCGCTTCCCGTGTTTACGAACTTGACCATGTCATGCGTCCTGATGGTGCCGTTGGCTATCTTGAAATAGGCTATGATCCCCCTGAAGGAGTTGAAGACGGAATCAAAGATCAGTGCCTGCAGCGGAGCCTCCGGATCGCCCTTGGGAGGAGGTATGCGGCTGACAATATCCTCCATGATCCTGTCAACACCCATGCCTGTGCGCGCACTTGCCTCAATTATCTCATCACGTCCGCAGCCGATGAGGTCAACTATCTGGTCCTTCACCTCTTCGGGCATGGCACTCACAGAGTCCATCTTGTTGAGCACCGGGATGATCTCCAGCCCGTGCTCAATGGCCATGTAAAGGTTGGAGATGGTCTGGGCCTGTATGCCCTGCGTGGCATCAACAACCAGGAGGGCGCCCTCGCAGGCGGCTATAGACCTCGACACCTCATATGAAAAATCAACATGACCCGGAGTGTCAATAAGATTCAAATAGTATTTCCTGCCCTCATGCTCATAGTCCATCTGGATGGCATGACTCTTAATGGTGATGCCCCTCTCCCTCTCCAGGTCCATGTCGTCCAGCACCTGATTCTGAAACTCACGCGAATCCACGGTGTTGGTTCTTTCCAGGAGCCTGTCGGCAAGAGTGCTCTTGCCGTGGTCTATGTGAGCTATTATGCAGAAGTTGCGTATGTTGTCCATCAGAGGTGGGCGGTTCAATTCAGCTGCAAATATAAATATTTTGGCCCGTTCTTTACGGAAGTCGGATTCCGGGTACACTCAGCCGCCATTTTATTTATTTTAGCAGATTACATAAGGATAAATCCATGATCACCCTCGCAGCTTCGGTCATTTTACTTATCCTCGGGTATCTTGTCTACGGTAGGGTGGCCGACAGAATCTTCGGGATGGATCCGTCGCGCGTCACCCCGGCATTCACCAGAAGTGACGGCATTGACTACGTTCCCATGAAGGCATGGCGCGTCTTCATGATACAGTTCCTGAACATTGCCGGGCTGGGGCCGATCTTCGGCGCCATCCTGGGAGCCATGTACGGCCCGGTGGTCTACATATGGATCGTCGCAGGATGCATCTTCATGGGTTCCATGCACGATTACTTCGCGGGGATGCTGTCAGTCCGGCACGACGGCGCCAGTCTGCCCGAGCTGGTGGGCACCTACCTGGGGAAAAACATGAGGTCCTTTCTCAGGCTCTTCACCCTTTTGCTGCTCATATTCGTCGGTGTGGCCTTCGTCAGCGGTCCCGCCAAACTGCTCTACACGATGTCAGGCTTCAGCCTCCCCTTCTGGCTGGGGCTGATCTTCTTCTACTATATAGTCGCCACCCTCCTCCCCATCGACAAGATAATAGGATACCTCTACCCTTTCTTCGGAGGAGCGCTGATCTTCATGGCCCTGGGGGTGCTGGTGAGCATGATCTCGAGGTGGGCCGGCGGCTCCCTCACACTGATGGAGCTCACCCCCGCAACAATGATCAACTTCCAGCCTGACGCTACAACAAACAGCATCTTTCCGTACCTCTTCATCGTTGTCTCCTGCGGCGCTATTTCGGGCTTCCATGCCACGCAGGCCCCTCTGATGGCCAGGTGTCTCAAGTCAGAGAGACAGGGACGGCAGATCTTCTACGGCGCGATGATCGCTGAAGGTATCGTGGCAATAATATGGGCCACGGCAGCCATGAACTACATGGGTGATGTACACGGGCTCAACTATGCCTTCACCCATCCGCTGGCTGACAATCCCGATATCAGGCCCGACCCCGCCTGGCTTGTAAACGAGATATGCCGGTCGTGGCTCGGCAAGGCCGGGGCTGTGATAGCAGTGGTCGGAGTCGTTGCCTGCCCCATAACCTCCGGAGACACAGCCTTCAGGAGCGCGAGGCTCACGGTGGCCGACATGTTCAGGCTGCCGCAGAAGAAGGTCTCCTCGAGGTTGCTGATCACGATCCCTCTTTTTGCAGTGGGCTTTCTCCTCACTTTCATAATGAAGGATGAATTCGCCCGCATCTGGAAGTTCGTCGGCATATCGAACCAGGCGCTGGCAGCCATAACCTGCTGGACCATAGCCATGTACCTGGCCCTCAGGGGCAAAAGTCACCTCTTCATGTCCCTCCCCGCCCTCTTTCTCACTGCCGTCTGCATCACCTATATTCTTGCGGCACCCCATACGGGAGGAGGACTGGCCATGCCGCTTAAGAGCGCACTGATGATCGCTGCTGCAGGCACCATGGCTGTGATGGCACTGTTTATTGCTGTAATGCGAAGAAAGAAAAAGGCGGGTCAGTAGATCTCACGTGCCAGCGGGGGCTCCGGCGGCAAATCCTGCGGAGGATCATCGGCGGGCTCATCCACCGGGCAGTTGAGCTTCCTCAGCTCCCTGCGGAAGAAGAAGTAAGATACAACGGCAGCCACCATGTCAGATATGGGATTGGCGATCCACACCCCTTCAACACCCCAGAAGTGCGGCAGTATGACTATCAGCGGCAGCAGCACTATTATCTGGCGCAGCAGCGACAGGAAGGCTGCCAGCCTGGCCTTGCCTATAGCCTGGAAATAGTTGGAGGCGATAATCTGGTAACCGACCACAGGCAGCACGGCACAGTAGATCCTCAGACCCAGTATACCGGCCTCTCTCAGCTCGACGCTGTCCGAGTTGAAGATGCTTATCACAGCACCGGGTATCAGCATGCATATGAGCCACCCGCCGGTGGCTATCAGCGTGGCATATTTTATGGCCTTCATCACAGACTCCTTCACCCTGCAGTATAGGCCAGCCCCGTAGTTGAACCCGATAATGGGCTGTATGGCCATGTTGATGGAGATGATGGTCATCACCAGCATCATTGTGGAACTGTGGACTATCCCCAGTGCACCCACCGAGATATCTCCCCCGTACCTGATGAAGAGGGTGTTCATCACCCCGGTGACCAGGCTCGAGGCGACATTCATGGCAAAGGGTGCGAACCCTATCGAAATGATATACCTTATAATATACGGATCGGGGGCGATGTCGGGAAGCGACAGGCGGGTGACGCTCTTCCTGCTGCGGAAGTGGCGGAGCACCCATATGCATAGTACTGCCTGTGATATTATGGTAGCCAGGGCGGCACCCCTGACACCCATGTCGAGACCGAAGATGAATATCGGGTCAAGGATGATGTTAAGACCTGCGCTGATGAATATTGAGATCATGGCTATCCGCGGATTGCCCTCCGCCCTGATGATGTTGTTCAGAGCGTAGCCGGTCATGGCAAAGGGTATCCCTGCAAGGATGATGTCAAAATACTGGGAAGCGTATTCAAGTGTCTCAGGACCGGCCCCGAAGATGAGCAATATCCTGTCGCGTACCAGGAACCCGATAACCATCAGTGTCAGCCCCATCACCAGCGACAGGAAGAAGCCATTTCCCAGTATCCGGTTTGCCCGGCTGTAGTCCTTCTCTCCCAGGCTGATGGAGACCCTGACGGCTGATCCTATACCCACCAGCATGCCAAAGGCCATGATGATGATCATCAGCGGGAAGATCACGCTCAGGCCGGAGAGAGCCAGGGCATCGACGCCCTGACCTATATAAATACGGTCAACGATGTTATAGAGGGCATTTGCCATCATGCTGGCAAAAGCCGGAAGGAAGTACTTCCACATCAGTTTCCCTATCTTCTCGTGCTCGAGGTCGTGTACCTGCCGCGGGTCAGCCATGATGCAAAGATGGGGAATTTAGGCAATAGCCAGGAGGCAATAGGCAATAGTTTTTTTCCGTTGAGAGTTTTCGATCTTTCGGACACTACTGCCTGTTGACTGCCTCCTTATGCCTGAAAAGAAAGCTGCTCCGTCGCTGGAGCAGCTTTCTTTGTTAAACCAATAAGCTACGTTAGTGCCTACATCATGCCGGGCATGCCTCCGCCGCCCATGGCAGGGTTAGGCATCGGGTTCTCTTCCTTCTCTTCTACGACCACTGCCTCGGTGGTGAGGAACATGCCTGCTATTGATGCGGCATTCTCCAGTGCTATCCTGGCAACCTTGGCCGGATCAATCACACCTGTCTTGAAGAGATTCTCGAACTTGTCAGTCTGGGCATTGTAGCCGTAGTCGCCCTTGCCTTCACGTACCTTCTGTACAATCACGGCACCTTCCTTGCCGGCATTTACGACTATCTGGCGCAGGGGCTCCTCAATGGCCCTCTTGACGATCTCAATACCGGTGTTCTGGTCATCGTTGTCGCCCTTCAGTTTCTCAAGCAGCGGAATTGCTCTCAGGTATCCTACTCCGCCGCCGGGGATGATACCCTCCTCGATTGCGGCACGTGTTGCATGAAGGGCGTCGTCGACGCGGTCTTTCTTCTCCTTCATCTCAACCTCGGAGGCAGCACCGATGTAGAGCACTGCAACTCCGCCGGCCAGCTTGGCAAGCCTCTCCTGAAGCTTCTCCCTGTCATAGTCGGAGGTGGTGGTTGAAATCTGCTGCTTGATCTGGTTGACGCGTGCCTGGATCATCTCCTTCTCGCCTGCGCCGTTGACAATGGTGGTGTTCTCCTTGTTGACGGTCACTTTGTCAGCTATGCCAAGATCGTTCATGGTGGCATTCTCAAGCTTCATGCCCCTCTCTTCCGAGATGACGGTACCGCCTGTCAGAATGGCAATATCCTCAAGCATCTCCTTTCTCCTGTCGCCAAAGCCCGGAGCCTTGACGGCACATACCTTCAGCGAACCGCGGAGGCGGTTGACAACGAGTGTTGCAAGAGCTTCGCCTTCAACGTCCTCGGCAATGATCATGAGTCCACGGCCCGTGCGGGCAGTCTCCTCGAGGACGGGAAGAAGGTCTTTCATTGATGATATCTTCTTGTCATGAATAAGGATGTAGGGGTTTTCCATCTCAACTTCCATCTTGTCAGGGTTGGTGACAAAATAGGCAGAGATATAGCCGCGGTCAAACTGCATACCTTCAACAACTTCAACCTTGGTTTCGGTTCCCTTGGCCTCCTCAACGGTGATGACACCTTCCTTCTTCACCTTATCCATGGCAGTAGCTATGAGCTTGCCTATCTCCTCATCATTGTTGGCCGAGATACGGGCAACCTGCTCAATCTTCTTAAGATCGTCGCCAACGGTCTGCGACTGGCTCTTCAGGTTTTCAACAACGGTTGCAACAGCCTTGTCAATACCCCTTTTCAGATCCATCGGGTTGGCTCCTGCGGTGACATTCTTCAGACCTACGGTGATTATGCTCTGTGCCAGAACGGTAGCAGTGGTGGTGCCGTCACCTGCAGTGTCGGACGTCTTGGAGGCCACCTCTTTAACCATCTGTGCTCCCATATTGTGATACGGATCTGACAGTTCAATCTCCTTGGCTACCGTAACACCGTCCTTGGTTACCTGCGGTGCGCCGAATTTTTTCTCAAGCACAACATTGCGGCCTTTGGGACCCAGGGTAACCTTCACTGCATCAGCTAGCTGATCTACGCCCTCCTTAAGGAGGTTACGCGCTTCGATATTGAATTTTATTTCCTTTGACATTGCTATTCGGTTTTTTGGTTATTACGAAATATAAAGAACATCGGACTGAGACAGAAGAAGATAGTCAGTACCGTCGATATTCAGCTCCTGGCCGGAGTATTTCCCATAGAGAACAACATCTCCCTTTTTGAGTTCCATCTCTTCATCTTTCTTCGAAGCACCTACCAGTACAACTGTGCCTGCGCGAGGTTTTTCCTTTGCCGAATCGGGGATGATAATGCCGCTGGCGGTCTTCTCTTCTGCCTCCTGGGGCTTGATGAGAACCTTACCTGCCAGCACCTTTCCTTTTAATTGTGCCATTGCTATTAGTTTTATAGTTAAACAAAATTTTTTTCTGCCTTAGATTTTCATAATCTGTGCCAAATGAGTATTGGCAAAAAAAAAAGTGTCAGTTCATGACAAACTGACACTTCAATATCTTCTTCCTGCCATTTTATTCGTTACCGCCGTCAGGCTGCTGCTCCTGCTCTGTGAGAGGTGTCGGCAACGTGGGGATGGCGTTGGGATCCTGGGCTCTTTCAATGGACGACTTGATGACCGACTCCTTTGAAACCTCACCCCTGGGAATGGATGCCGTTGCTGCCAGGCAGAGAACCACAATGGCCACACCGAGAGTCCAGGTCGATTTCTCGAGGAAATCAGCAGTCTTGCGTACTCCCATCGACTGACCGGCAGAGGTGAAATTGGCAGCCAGACCTCCTCCCTTGGAGTTCTGTACAAGGACCACCATTATTACCAGGACACATGCGAGGATCACCAGGATTGAAATAAAAATATAAATACCCATTGTTATGCTATTTTATTAACTCTTCAATCTTTTCAATACGGCCTGCAAAGTAAGCACTTTTTTCCGGATATTGCAATGAGAGTTTCTGATAAATATTTATTGCCTTGGTGTAGTAGCCCTGGTTGACATAAATCTTTGCAAGCGTTTCAGTTATAAAGGAAGTCTCCTCTTCGCTGCCCCTCTCTGAGAGATCCATGACCGGCTGATCCTCGCCCGGCCTTATCCGCTCGATGGTAGGACTTATACTGATAAACCTGTCGATAAGGTCGGCCGGCGTCAGCTCCCGCCTGACCCTCTCTTCCGCGGTTTTCTTCTCCGTTACGGTATCGTCGGGCAGCAGCTCCAGCAGCTCCTCATGAACCGGTCCGGTCAGGGATTTGGATTCAGGTGCAGGTGCAGGTGCAGGCTCAGAACCGGACACATATTCAGATTCTGCCTGAATTTCCGGCATGAACTCTTCTTCAGTTTCTGCCTCAGGCAGGTGCTCTGTTTGAGTTTCTGCCTCAGTTGAAGGCTGTAGTTTCTCTTCAGGTGTTGCCTCCGTTGCAGCTTGCAGTTCCGTCTCAGGTTCCGACTCTGTTGCAGGCTGCAGTTCCGTCTCAGGTTCCGACTCCGTTGCAGGGTGCAGTTCCGTCACCGCTGCTTCCTCGCCGCTGACCACGGGTTCAGTCTTATCCGCCGGGAAGGGTTCAGTATCAACTTTGCCGGGGGAGGGTTCCGCCTCCACCATGCTGATCTGTTCGCGGGTTATCATCTCCAGCTCCCGGAGCCGTGCCTCTATCTCGGCGACAAGCTCCTCCCTCGACCGCAGCCCTGCATTGAGACCGGCAGCTGTGTCCTCCTCCGCGGCTGCCTCCTCTTCGGGAGCACACTCAGGGATAACCTCCTGTTCCTCTGTTGTTTCCGCCGTGGTTGGTTCCTCTGCAGGAACATCCCCGGAAGCTGATTCCTCTTCGGGGGCGACCTCCTCCGCGGCGGACTCCTGTTCGGGAGCACACTCAGGGATAACCTCCTGTTCCTCTGTTGTTTCCGCCGTGGTTGGTTCCTCTGCAGGAACATCCCCGGAAGCTGATTCCTCTTCGGGGGCGACCTCCTCCGCGGCGGACTCCTGATCGGGAGCATACTCAGGGATAACCTCCTGTTCAACGGTCTCTTCAGGGGTGTGCTGCTGCTCTTCAGCGCCCTCCGCAGGCGTGGCATATTCCGAGATCTCCGCCTCCGCTTCAGCCGCCTCCCCTGCTGGCACTTCCGCCGCTGACTCCTCAACAGATTCCTCCGTAACTACATCAGCAGCCAGCTGTTCACAGGCCTCATCGGAAACAGTGGCCTCGGCCATCTCCTCAGCGGCAGACTCCTCATGAGTATCAGGAGCAGCAGACTCCTCCGCAATCACCCCGGCAGAAGGTTCTACACCGCCATCAGCGGCCACAGTGG
>CAYPKP010000049.1:11771-20197 GCA_964411345.1 uncultured Rikenella sp.
AGGCTCACTCCCGGGTGACAGGTAGATATAGTGATAGAGCACCTCCCGGTCACTGACCGAAAGAGCTGATGCCTTCAGCTGTGAATCAAACCTGATGTCGGAATTCTCCCTGAGCCCCTTGAGCAGCAAGAGGTGGGCGGAATGAAACCAGGGGAAGAGGTTGGTGAGCTCTCTCAGACCCTCTATGTCGGCCGGGCCCGGGAGACCGATGCCAACGATAAACCTGTTGAATTCATTCCTGTTCATCAGTCGCCTTACCAGTTGACAAATGCCCTGTTGAATATATCCTCTACCAGCATCTTCACAATCTCTTCCGTGAGACTGGCCTCGACGGCACTCAGGTCAAGAGCACTGTTGTAATCCTGGTACCGTGTGAACGACTGGTCGTAGCTGAGTTCCTGGTCAAAGCTGTTGACGAACCTCACCCTCACGGTGATCGAGAAGCGGTTCGAGGCAGCCTGCTCATTGCCGCTTACGGTCAGTGGCTGTGTTTTGTAGTCGGTGATGTCGCCCTCAAAGCTCAGATCACCGCCGGCAGATACCATGTCGAGGTTGGTCTGTGCCCTGCAGAGATCTATGAGTGCGTCTGTCACTGTCTGGTTGAGTCCGGGCTGCACCAGGCTGGCCCTGTTCTGAAACGGTGCGACGCTGATGGTCTTTGCTTCAGGAGGTATGGAAGCCCCGGTGAAGGAATATCTGATCTTCACCCCGCAGCTCACTGTCAGCATCAGCAGGGCAAGAGGCAGCACCATCCGTAACATTTTAGCCGTCAAGGTCATACTCTTTTATTTTCCTGTAAAGGGTCCTTTCGGAGATGCCGAGTTCGGCCGCGGCAAGCTTTCTCTTGCCATTATTCTTTTCCAATGCCTTTTTTATCAGCTCCTTCTCACGGTCTGTCAGCGAGAGTGACTCTTCCACCAGCTCTTCAGTATCTTCTATGATCCTGCTCTCGCGCGGCGGAACATACCCCGCATGGGATGACTGTGCGGGTTCAAACGCCGGCCTGCGCACAGCGCTGTCGCTGAACAGGTTACGTGCAGCCCTGGCGCCGCTCTCGGTCAGGTTGTCTGTATCAGCGCCTGTATTCAGAAGATCATAGACCAGGTTTTTCAGATCATGCATGTCGCTCTTCATATCAAAGAGCACCTTGTAGAGTATCTCCCTCTCAGTGTTGAAGTCCGGACCTCCTGAAGCGGTGACCGGCACCGGAAGGCGTCCGCTCTGATAGTCGGGCAGATAACGCGAGAGGATAGCGGCGCTCACCTCACGCTCCTGTTCAATGACCGATATCTGTTCAGTAATGTTCTTCAGCTGCCTCACATTGCCGGGCCAGTAGTAGTGTGTGAGCATCTCCCTGGCTTCACTGTCGGGCCTGATGGCCGGCATGCGGTATCGCTCCGCAAAGTCTACCGAGAACTTGCGGAACAGCAGTATAATGTCTTCTCCCCTCTCGCGCAGCGGCGGAATCCTCACAGGCACGGTGTTAAGCCTGTAAAAGAGATCCTCGCGGAACTTGCCCGAGGCTACCGCCCTTACAATATCAATGTTTGTGGCAGCTATCACTCTCACATCGGTCTTCTGAACCTTTGAGGAACCGACCCTGATGAACTCGCCGGATTCCAGCACCCTCAGCAGCCTTACCTGTGTCGAGAGAGGCAGCTCGGCCACCTCATCGAGGAAGATGGTGCCGCCGTTGGCTACCTCGAAATACCCTTTCCTGCTGTCGGTAGCCCCGGTGAATGCACCCTTCTCATGTCCGAAAAGCTCAGAGTCAATGGTGCCTTCCGGAATGGCACCGCAGTTCACGGCGATGTAGGGTCCATGCTTGCGGATGCTGTAGGTGTGAATAACCTGAGGGAATACCTCCTTGCCTGTCCCGCTCTCCCCGGTGATAAGAACCGACAGGTCGGTGGGGGCAACCTGAACGGCAATGTCTATAGCCCTGTTAAGTCCTTCATGATTGCCAATGATCCCGAACCTCTGCTTTACACTCTGTAACTCCTTCATCATTTTGCAATAGAATGCGAATTTACTACTTTTTTGGATTATGTAGAAGCAGATTCCCGCTCGCAGCCGACCGTAAACCGGAACTATCGCCGTCCGGGTTAAACATTTGGACCCTCTCATTGTTATAGTCATGGAGTAAGTAACAATGAGAGAGATGAATGCAGGAAGCCGGACATACTCAATAAAAGACCTTGAGTCATTCTGCGGGATAAAGGCACATACCATAAGAATGTGGGAAAAACGTTACGGGATTCTCACTCCCGACAGAAGCGATTCCAACATACGATTCTACAGTGAGGAGGAGCTGAAAAAGCTGATGACCATATCTATCCTCAACCGCAACGGAATGAAGATATCGAAGATCGCACGGCTCAACGACAGTGAGCTGCTGCGCGAAGTTCTGAAAACGGGTTCGGGAGAGGATGGCGATAACGGCACCTTCAAGCCCGGTGACCTCATAATGTCAGCACTCCGGTTCAGCGAAGAGGAATTTCGTGACAGCCTGAGCCGGTTTGTCAGGGAGAAGGGACTGGCACAGGCTTATCTCGACGTCTTCTATCCCCTGATGCAGAAGGCAAGGGCACTGTGGCTCACAGACTGCATCTCAAAACCGCAGGAACAGTTCATCAGGCATGTCATCAAGACCATCCTGATCTCAGGGGAGATATCACTGGATGATCCGCTCAACGGAAAAAGTGCAGCCATCATCAACATGGGTGACAACGAGATGGAGAATAACCTCATCTTTCTTAAATATCTCCTGCGGAAAAAGGGCTTTGATGTAATCTATACCGAAGGAACCCTTACCGTGAATGATATCAGGGACATCCATTCCGTAAGACCGTTTACGGTACTTGCTCTCAACCTTCACGCCTCAGAACCTGATGATGATATCAGGAAGTTCTGCAGCGACCTTGCCAGGGAACTGGCTCTCAGGAAGGTTGTTGTACCGGGCAGATATGACCGGAACGGATCATGGAGCAACGGCATAACAAAGGCTGTCTGCTCTCCTGCCGAACTGGCAGAATGGGCAGGCAGCCTCTGAAAATCCTTCTTAATCCTGACGCTTTATCTCTCCTCTATCCTGACTACGATTGAGTCAGCGATCTGAAGAGCCGTCGTGAGTGTACTCAGGTCTCGGAACAGCTCACCGGTGGCTCCAGTAGGATGGCTGTGTCCTGCAGGACTCATAAGATACCTGCCGCTGAGAGCAGTGAGATCAACCGCCGCCTCGTAAACGACGGCAGGCTGGGCATTGTTCAGGTAGTTCTTGTCTCCCGGATATTTGTCGTTTGTCCAGTACTCATTCCAGTCCCAGTTCTGGTTTACCTCGAACATCACCCTGAACCGCGGAGGCAGCTCCCCGTCGGCGCGTGCCTTCAGCACAAAACTGGTTGTAGGGGTGGCACCGCTGTAGGCATCAGCCACAGGATTTTCAGGGTCAGGCATGTAGAGCCCGTCAGGAGCCCTGACCCCGCGTTTGTGCGACCAGTAGGGAAGAGTCTGGGGAGCCCTCTTTGCAGCTTCCTCCCACTTGCCGGCAGCATTGGATCCGTACCTGAAAATACCGGTGGCGATCGCCTTCGGCACAAAAAGGGTCTGAATATAGTCGCCCTTCTCATCTTCAAGCCATACGGCCATGAGGGGATAATAGAGCGAGGGGCCGCCGTAGAACCTGACCTCAATCTCAGGTCCTTCGCCTGACGGATTGGTGACTATGTCAGTAAAGGTCTGCCTCTGTGCCAGCCTTGACGAGGAGGGTGTTGATGAACATGAGGCCAGAAGGGCCGCCGCCATTATCATTATTATGTATCTCATCTCTTTCATTGCTCTCTGTTTTTTATATGGTCGAATGTAACCTGCTGGACTTTTCGTGCTCTGTATGAGCTTGTGCCATGGCAGGTTCAGCTGTTTATATTTCAATTATTATGCCTATGGTCGGGAGCACCGTTCCAAGGTCACCCTCAATGAACTTCAGTACATAACGGTCAGGATCAATCGGATTCACCTTCGGAATTCCGGCATCATCGGTATCAAGTATCAGTATTGCAGGCTGCTCGGCTTTGTAGTTCAGGACGTTCTGAACGTCTACATAGAGCATCAGTGACCACCTGTCGAAGTAAAACTGCTTGTCAATCCTGATGTCAAGCTGGTTGAATCCCTTCAGCCTTTCACTGTTGAAGTTCTCATAATCAAGGTACCCCTGTCCTGACACGTTCCATGCATCAATCAGGGATGACCTGTCAAGGTCAAAGGGAGTGTACGGAGCACCACCCACATACCTCCAGCGGAAGCCGGCGTCCCACGATTTGCCTATGCTTTTGGTGGCAGTGACGCTGAGCAGATGCTTGTTGTCCCATGCCGAAGGGATGAACTCTCCGTCCGTACCCTCGAATTCGCTTCTGACGAAGGTGTATGAGAAGACGGCATTAAGTCCCTTAAAGTCACGTGCCCGGCCCATCAGTTCGAACCCGTATGCCCTTCCCGATGCGGTGGAGGTGAGGGCTTCGTTGCCGAATATGCCGTAACCGGCACTCTTGGTTGCCAGAGGAACCTGGTCAGCAACAGAAAAGGGATAGTCAGTGTAGCTCTTGTAGAAACCCTCAAGGGTGAACTGAAGCATCTCTTCGGGTATGATTTCAAATCCTGCCACAAGATGATCGGCAGCAAGATATTTCAGCCCGCTCTCCCTGTTCACGAAATTGCCGTCATTGTCCTTCAGCCCCAGCGCGGTGTAAGGAGGCAGCTGGTAGTAACGTCCCGTGCTGAAGTTCAGGTTGAGATTTTCGGTGAGGGTATATGATGCCGAGAAACGCGGTGATATCTGCGTAAGTGGATTTGCCATCTCGGGGGAGAAGCTGTTGGCATCAGTGCGGACCCCGAAAGAGAGTCTTAGTTTTTCATCGAGAAAAGCACGGCTTACCTGCCCGAATGCCGCATACTTGAAGAAAACCAGGTTGGTGCTGTACTCCTCCGTGCTCAGGGCATTGCCGGCAAAAAACTGCCTGAAGGTCTCATTGCGGTACCGGGACATCTCCGTGCCGGCGCCGTAGCTAACCCTGAGGCTGCCGGGCCAGACGACGGTGCGCTCGTACCTCAGGCGGATGTCACCCTCGCCGCTCTGGTAATCAAATATCTTATTGGAGGGATCTGAATCATCGTTGCCCAGGTACTTGTACTGCGTGTTGTTCAGGTAGTTGCGACTCAGCACCACCATGTCGGATCCGTTGGTGCGGAAGTGCCTGTAGACAGCTCCCACAGTATAGCTGTACTGTTCCTGCGTGGGAATATACCCCAGGATATAGCGCTGGTATTCTGTTTCGTTGGCATCGAGGTTGAGACGGAAGTCGTCATCGGCACCTATGCCAAGAACCGTCAGCTCGTTCTTCTGGTCGAACTTCACCTTGTACTTGAACTGAAAATCAGTGTAGGTGGGAAGAAAGGGAAGGCCTATCACCCCGAAGAGGAACTGAAGGTATGACCTGCGTGCAGATACTATCAGCGAGCTGCGCTCACCGGCAGGACCGTTGTATGTGAGACCCAGGTCGGAGGCTCCGACCGTGGCCCTCAGTGTCCTTTTCTCCTTGTTGCCGTCAATCAGGGAGAAATCCATTACCGAACTGAGGGCATTGCCCCGGGATGCAGGAAAGGCGCCCGAGAGGAAATCGACAGACCTGACGAAGTCCACGTTGATGATCCCGGTAGGTCCTCCGGAGGAGCCCTGTGTTGAAAAGTGGTTCAGATAGGGGATCTCTACATTGTCTATGAAGAAGCGGTTCTCATTTGGTCCACCGCCCCTGACGATGACATCATTCCTGAAGGCAGGCGTGGAGGCTACGCCGGGGAACGACTGTATAACCCTGGAGATGTCACGGTTTCCGCCGGGATTTAGCTCAATCTCCTGAATGCCGATAATGCGTGCCGACACCGGGCTCTCAACAGACTTGCGGAAGGGCGAAGGCCTCACCACGACATCTTCCACCTCCACTACGGTCACTTCAAGGGGAACAGTCAGGTTGACCTCGTTACTGTTTGTGACCATCACCGCCTCGGAGATGTAGGTCTTGTATCCTACTGATGAAACCCTGATCTCAACAAAACCAGGAGCAACACCTGTAAAAAGGAAATTACCGTCGAAGTCGGTCATGGCTCCGGTGGTGGTGTTCCAGATGACAACGCTGGCAAAAGGCACAGGCTCGTTTGTAGTGGCGTCGACCACCTGCCCCCGTATCACTCCGCCTCCCTGCCCCTGCAGGTCAGCAAACATCAGCGCTGATAACAACAAAAAATAAATTCTTTTCATCCCTTTTTAATAATAATTTCTTTTTGAACCTGCACGAAGTAAAACGGACAACGCGCAAGGTGATTTTCTATATTGTAAGCTATATTTTGTTTACATTTTCTGAAACAAAACAATACAAAACAGGGAAAGTTCAGACTTGAAGGGCATTTATCACATCAGATCCATGAAATATTTCTCCTCCGCCTCCAGGTCTATTTCCGGGGCTCTGTTTCTCAGGTCTTTAATCCTATCGAGCATGGCAGCGGCAAAAGGCGAGGTTTCGCGCTTTCCTCCCGAGATGCGGTGGGCCATGGCGCGGCTTATGCGGGCAGCATCGCTCCAGAGGCGCAGTGTGGGACTGTCAAGGAATACCGACGTGAATTTTTCCCATATATAGTCGATGGCCGTCTCCGAAGGATGTACCATGTCGGTGCCGTAGAAGCGATAATCGCGCAGCTCATCCATAAAGATCTCATAGGCAGGAAAATATCCTGTCACCGAAGGGTGCGACAGCAGCTCCTCAACGGCAAGCAGCAGGTGAGCCTTGCTTAGCTGGTTGGCGTGCGCGCCGTCACTCAGGTGGCGGACAGGACTGACGGTGAGCCAGATTTTGAGGGAGGGATTCAGCTCTTTAAGACCGTCGAGTGTCCCGCGCCATCTTCCTGCTATCTCCTGCCACGATGCCTGTCGTCTTTCGAAGAGTCCTGACGGCAGCTTGTGGCAGTTGGCGACTATGGCGCCGCTCTCCCTGAGAGTGTATATCCAGGATGTGCCGAAGGTTACAAAGAGGAATGAAGCTTCCCTGATGAGCGAGGATGCTGCCCGGCTGACATCATTGAGTCTCTCGGTCAGCACATCACGGTCATATGATGAGAAGGCGGTGTGATGGTCGAGGCTCATGTACCTGTTCTGGTGAAGGTAGACATCTTCCGGGATATAGACATGAGCTGACACGAATCTGTCAAGTGCGGCTGCCACCGAGAAGGGATTGAAGAGTGTGCCGTGGGGGTTGGTCATAACCTTAAGCTTGCCCGCTGCCATACGGTAACCGATCTCATTGGCAAAGCAGGAGCCGAGAAACATCACCGGGGTTGAGTAGTTGATGCCGGCATCCGAAACGGGAAGGGGAACCGCTGTTTTCAGTTCCATGAGGACATTATATTATATTAATGTGTCGAGCCACTCAATGATGAAGTCGAAGTGATCCTCCCTCACTGTGTCATTATGGAGCTCGTGATAACCTCCGTCCCACAGCTTCAGGGTGGCCTTCGGGGCTGCCTCCGCCACCCTCACGGAGCCTGCGGGTGAAGTGAGCATGTCATCGCGGCCGTGAGCCAGAAGCAACGGTACGCTGATCTCCGCAGCGCGGCTGACAGTTTCGGCGGCAGCTTCTGTCATTGATGTGTAGAGCCCTACCGAGATCAACCCGTGGACCAGCTCGTCGTCATTGTATCTGCCCTCCACGCCCGGTTCGCGCGAGAGGTACTCCGTCTTCAGTCCCGACGGTTGTGTCAGGCCCGGCATCAGCTTCTTCATCACCTTTGCCAGCATCAGTTTTGCCTTTGGAGGTGTCTCCGACAGGTAAATCCAGGGTGAGGTGACTATGGCTCCTGTTACCTCCGGCCTCTTCCTGACAAGATAGCTGAGCACTATGCCTCCCCCGAGGCTGTGGCCGTAGAGGAAGAGGGGCACGCCCGGATACTCTGAGGCCAGTCCGGCGAGCATGAGAGTGATAGTCTCATAGACCATCTCCAGTGAGGGTATCACCCCTCTCCTGCCCTCTGATCTGCCGTGGCCGGGAAGGTCGAATGCCCTTACGGTTATCCCCTGTTCATTAAACATTGCCGCCCAGGAGCTGAATCTGCCCGCATGCTCTCCCAGTCCGTGAACGAGCAGTATTACTGCCTTTACCGTGCCTGACGCTTCATATCTGTAGACGGCAGTTGCTCCGGCCGGGTATTTTACTGTTTCCATAAGATCATTTTTTGTAAATATAGCTAAAAGTATCCTTGGCTCCTTCAGTTGTTGCGCGGTCAGGAGGCAAATGATCCGGCTCTCTCCGCCGCGGGCCCTCTTCGCGCAGATGGAGATACAGTCGCTGCCGCGGGCCCTATTCCGGCATACGGACGGGCAGCCC
>CAYPKP010000049.1:20297-22638 GCA_964411345.1 uncultured Rikenella sp.
GATGGAGATACAGTCGCTGCCGCGGGCCCTATTCCGGCATACGGACGGGCAGCCCCCGCTGCGGGCCCTCAACTGCCGGAAATAGCGGAAACCGGCTCTCTTCCTGCATCCGGAAAAATCAGCGGAACGGGTGATAAAAGGGGCCTTCAAAAAAATACTGCAAATCATTATTTAGACATAAGTGATTAATCATTCTGTATTACTGATAGTTATCGTTTAGAAAAATCGCCGGAAACCGTCCAATATTAAGATATTCGGATATTCAGATTTGCATATCCTTTATTTTGTGTTTAACTTTGTGTCAACAAATGAAAAATTACAGAGACATGACTGCACAGGAATTCAATACAAGCATAATAGATCTGAAGGGCAATCTTCAGAAATACGCCCTCAGTCTGACACTCGATCGCGATAACGCATTAGACCTGGTTCAGGACACCTTCCTGAAAGCCATTCAGAATCAGGACAAATTTGTGGATGCCACAAACCTGAAGGCATGGGTCTTCACCATAATGAAAAACACCTTCATCAACAATTACCGTCGCAAGATGAGGGAGAACACGATGATGGACGGAACCAGTGAGCTCTACTACATCAACCTGCCGTCGGAGAAGGGCAGCATCTCTCCCGAGTCGTCCTACGCCGGCAATGAGATAGAGAAAGCCATCGATGCGCTGAATGACGACTACCGTCTTCCCTTCCGGATGCACATTGAAGGTTACAAGTATGAGGAGATATCAGAGGAGCTGGGCCTTAAGCTGGGTACGGTAAAGAGCCGTATCTTCTTTGCAAGGCAGAAGCTCATGAGTGTTCTTAAGGATTATAACGGCTAGTTTTAGGTTTATTTTTTTGCAGGAGTTAACGACGCGGGGAGGGTCAGCAGTGATCCTCCCCGTTTTTAATGTTGTGGGATCCGCTGTCGGCGAAGGATCATTCCTGGTCTTTCAGGCTATTCATGGTTGCAGGTGTCATCAAACGGAGGCAGCCCGGAACGGCTCTTCCCCTGTTTTGTCATGGCACGGTATCTGTAGTTTTTACCGGATTGCACTTTTTGAATAACTTTATACAAAATTGACAATTATGAAAAAGTATCTTTTGGTATCCATTCTTGTGCTTGCCCTTTCGGCGTCGGTCATCGAAGGTCAGGAGAAATATGCAGAGTGTCCGGTCACCGCGGTGACGGTCTTCAGGCAGGGGGCACAGCTGTACGGCGAGATCCCGGTCACTGTCGGGGCGGAGACGGTCGATTTCGTTGCCGGCGGACTCTCGCCTTATATTGACCCCAACAGCATACAGGTCAGGGGTGAGGGAAGCTTCATGATCATGGGGGTGAGTCACCGCAACAACTATCTCGAGAATCCTGACGAGGCAGCATCAGTCAGGGAGCTGCGCGACAGGATCAGGGAGCTGGAGCTGAAGATAGAGGATGAGAAGACGGCAGTGGAAATCCTCATGGAGAAGGAGATTTTCCTTAAGTCGAATTATGATGTCGTCACCAACAAGTCGGCCATCACCCCGGAACAGCTCAGGGCCCTGCTCGACATCTACTCGTCAAACACCGAGGCTCTGAAGAGGGCGGTGGTGAAAAAGCGAAGGACCATAAAGGAGTTTGAGGAGGAGAAGCAGAAGCTGGAGAAGCAGCTTGCCGCCTCCATGGATCTTTCGAAGATGCCCACCGGGGAGATCGTTGTCACGGTGACGGGCACAAAACCGGCGACAGGAAGGCTGAAGCTCTCGTACGTGGTCATGAGTGCAGGATGGCGACCCTCATATGATATCAGGGTGGACGACATAGCAGATCCGGCTACAATAATATACAGGGCCGGCATATGGCAGAACAGCGGCATCGACTGGGAGGATGTGAAGATAAGTCTCTCCAACGCCTCACCCATGACCGCAGGAGCACTGCCCGGTCTCAATCCGTGGTTCATAGATTTCTACAGGCCCATGGCCTACTCCCAGCTCAACGAGGTGGTTGTCGTACGGGGCGCCAGATCCATGCCCGCCGCAAGAGAGAAGTACGCAGATGATGCCGTGATGATGGAAGCAGAGAGCGCACCGCTTCCCGTCACAGTCAGCGAATCGAACATCAGCTTCAGCTTCGATGTCAACGTTCCGCAGTCGATCAGCACCGGAGGCAAGACCGAGATGGTAGAGCTGCAGAGGCTGACAGCTCCCGCCACCTACAGCTATGCCGCCACTCCCAAGCTGGCCTCATCGGCTTACCTGATGGGCTATCTCACCGACTGGGAAAAGTACAACCTGCTGCCGGGCGAGTCAAACATCTACTTCAGCAACACCTTTACCGGCAAGGGATACATCAATACCGCCGAGCTGACCG
>CAYPKP010000050.1:0-7923 GCA_964411345.1 uncultured Rikenella sp.
CCAAAAGATGGTCAGTTGGCCATTCTGTTTATGATTTCTGGCTGAGAAAATTCTACGATGTTGACCCGACTGACGGTGCCACCAGGTTCCATGTATGGGAAGACGTAACCGATGAAGAGGGCAACGTTATCGGCTCACAGCTGTCGTACGACGCCAATGGTGATCCGGTGCTTACAAAAGACCAGAACTCAGCGGGTTACGGCTACGTGGGAGCTTCTGCATTTCCTGATCTGCAGGGATCAATAGGCAACCTCTTTACCTACAAGGGTTTCACCTTAAGTACCCTGTTTACCTATTCACTTGGAGGCATGATGATTGATGGCGTCTACCAGGGCATGCTTGCAGCAACAGCCGGGGAATCTTTCCATCCGGATGTTAAAAATTCATGGAAAAATCCGGGAGATGTTACAAACTTCCCCAGGCTGCAGTATTCAAACTCCAACCTCTATGCAACTTCGGACTACTTCCTGATCTCTTCTGACTACTTCAATATCAAGAACGTGACCCTGAGTTATGCTTTTCCGAAGCAGCTTCTGAGCAGATGGGGTGTTGGCCAGCTAAGTGTCTTTGCAACAGGTGAGAACCTCTATCTGTTTGCAGCCAGAAAAGGGATGAACCCAACCTACAACTTCAACGGAACTCAGAGCGAGTTTGCCTACAGTCCGAGCCGGTCGATGATCATAGGACTTAATCTGCAGTTTTAATTGAAATAACTTAAAACAGAATAAACAATGAAAGCGAAATATTTAACTCTTAGGTTAGTCTTGATCTTCGCGGTCACAATGAGCCTGAGCTCATGTGATGAAGATTTCCTGCAAACCGTCCCCACTGATTCTGTTACCAATGAGATTGCAATGGGATCAGTTGATAACATGATGCTGGCCATAAACGGTATCCATCGGGCCATGTATGCACAGAACGGCTATATAAGCGCCTATGCCGGACAGGAGTTTATGATCCCAACGGCAGATTTCGGAGGCAGTGATGCACTGCATTCCACTGTCGGAAACGGATGGCACAGGGCACGCATACAATGGATCATGCATACCAACGCCAACAGGGATGATGTGCAATTCTCATGGTTCTTCTATTACAACATCATCGGCTCGGCAAACAATATTATCAATGCCGCTGCAGATCTGCAGGAGTCGGATGTGCTGCACAATATCCTGGGACAGGCTTACACTTACAGGGCCTGGGCTCATTTCCAGCTTGTTCAGTTTTTTGCCAAAGCATACATGGTCGGCAATCCGGCAACAGATCTTGGTGTGCCTATCATGACTGCTACCGAGCCTCCCTATGAAGGGAAGCCTCGCAATACGGTTCAGGAGGTATACACGCAGATCGAGGAAGATCTGACAACAGCTATAGGGCATTTTACCCAGGCTACTGACAGACCGGATATTTCACACCTCAATATTGATGTAGCCAAGGGAATTGCTGCAAGGGTATACCTGACCAGCGGCCAGTGGCAAAAGGCAGCCACAATGGCCCATGAAGCCCGTCAGGGTTACACCCTGATGAATGAGGCTCAGTATAAGTCCGGCTTTAACAGTGTCAATAACCCTGAGTGGATGTGGGGATCAATAATGATACAGGACCAGACAGCCTACTATTATTCATACTTCTACTACTGCTCCAACAATTTCAACGGTTCACAGAACAGGAGCAATCCCAAGTTCATAAATCACCTCCTGTATGATCAGATTTCTGACACCGACTACAGAAAAGACCTCTTCCTGAAAGATGCGCCCAGCACATTCTCGGCATGGAATGCCGGTGACAATGCCGGAAGGTATGCCACCAGGGATGAGTATCTTGCAGCTGTTGCAGCGTACAGGGTGATAGTGAACAATTCAAGTTCACATAATATGATACCCTACATGCATATTAAGCTGCAGCAGTCCAACGGACCAACCATTGATCCCATGGACGTTATTCATATGAGGGCATCGGAGATGTATCTTATAGAAGCAGAAGCACTGGCACGTCTGGGTACCCAGAATGCACTGGCACAGGATGTGCTCTTTGAACTGGTGTCTGAAAGGGATGATGCATATGTCAAGTCGACCAATACCGGCCAGGCACTTGTCGATGAGATCCTGCTTCAGAGAAGGATTGAGCTGTTCCTGGAAGGATTCAGGTGGTTCGACATGCTGAGGAATGATGAGGTGCTTGACATGACAGGGTCAGGTGCAAATCCCGACCTCTATCTTGACGGCATGTATCAGGACAAGCCCAGCGTCAATCCAAAGTGGGTGTTCCTGATCCCGCAGGCTGAGCTTAATGCCAACAAGGCTATGGTGCAGAACGTCTATTAAGATCTTCCTGTTCAGGTAGTTATTCCTGAAGACAGGTCCCAGAAAAAGAAAGCTGCCTCCCGAAAAGGGGCAGCTTTCTCTATATTGTCAGTTCTTTACCGGCGTTGCCTGAACCTGTTCCGGCTATCGCGTCTTGATCTGATGCTGTCGGTGCGCCGTTTCATGATCACATATACTATGATCAGAACCACAATCGCTGCTCCCAATAATATGAAATCCCGATCTCCCATTGATTTTATTCTTTATTTTTTTCAGCAGGCTGGTTCCGGTTCGTATCAGTAAGGCAGGTGCAGCTGATATACAGGTGCAAAGGCTGAATGATACGGATATCTGTCACGGCAAGGGTCATCTGTATTGTCATTTCTATCTGGGATGGCCAGTCTCCTGGACAGGTTATCTCATGTCAATGATATCCACCCCCTTATGATCTGCAGGGTTGAACCTAAAATATCCTGCAGGCGGGCGGAAGGTGAGGTCAAGAGTGTCAGCCGTGAGCGTTACTGTTATTCCATCCTTGGTCCTGTATTCCGCTGACCTCAGAAGATAACCGGCTTTGCCAATCCTGAGCCTGATCCGCACCAGGTTGTTGTCAATCTGTTCGGGATAGAGGTCGATGATCCATTCAGCGGTATTCTGCTCAACGAGTCTCACCTTGTATCCCTCCTCGTACACGGTGAAGAGGAGTGACGGTTTTGTCATGAACGAATCATCATAGGGGTCGGGCTCCGTGACTGTTACCTCACCGATATCCGGAAGGTAACTCCATACAGCTAAGCCGTCGGCCCATATCTCGTTCTCCGGCAGAGTGATCCTGTACCTGTCACCTGCTATCACTGCAGAGCCGGCAAGGGTTGTTATGTCACCCTCACGACTGTCGTTGGTGATAACGGTAAAGTCTATCTTCACCGAAGGTGCCGATCTGGCTTTCTTGCTGAACTCCGAAAGCACCCTTAATGCCTCCGGGTCCTTCTGCGCAGCAGTTGTCAGCGCTGCCAGGGTGAGCAGCAGTATGAGTCCTGTTTTCTTCATCTTACCCATTCTCTTCACCGAGGTTCTTCAAAATCCGTTCCAAAGTCTGGGGATCCTGAACTATGACCTCGCGTGCCTTGCTTCCCTCAAACGGCCCTACGATGCCTGCAGCCTCGAGCTGGTCTATGATGCGGCCGGCACGGTTGTAGCCGAGCTGCATCCTTCTCTGGATAAGTGATGTTGAGCCCTGCTGGTGTTGTACCACCAGCCTGGCAGCCTCATCAAAGAGGGGGTCGCGTTTCTTAAGGTCAACCTCCCTGTTACCGTTGTCGGCATCATCATCGCCTACATATTCCGGCAGATGCATTGCCTCGGGGTATCCCTGCTGTGATCCTATGAACTCGGTCACCTCCTCTATCTCGGGGGTGTCGATGAAGGCGCACTGCACCCTGATCGGTTCGCCGCCGCGAGAGATGAGAGCGTCACCCCGGCCCACCAGCCTGTCCGCACCTGTGGTATCCAGGATGGTGCGCGAGTCGACGCCGGAGAAGACCCGGAAGGCGATGCGTGACGGGAAGTTGGCCTTGATAAAGCCTGTTATGATGCTTACCGAAGGTCTCTGGGTAGATATGATGAGGTGGATGCCGACTGCCCTGGAGAGCTGTGCCAGCCTTCCTATCGGCGCTTCCACGTCGCGTCCGGATGTCATTATAAGGTCCGCAAACTCATCTATTATCAGCACGATGTAGGGCATGTAGTCGTGCCCCTTCTCGGGATTGAGTCTGCGGGAGATGAACTTCTCGTTGTATTCCTTTATGTTCCTTGTCTGCGACAGTTTGAGCAGGTCAAGGCGGTGATCCATGAGTATGCAGAGCGAGTTGAGGGTGTTGATCACCTTCTTTGTGTCCGTAACTATGGCATCTTCCTCATCGGGAAGCTTGGCAAGGAAGTGGCGCTCTATCTTTGAGTAGAGCGGCAGCTCGACCCGCTTGGGGTCTATGAGCACAAGCTTCAGCTCCGCAGGGTGCTTCCTGTAGAGGAGCGAGGTGATGATGGCATTGAGGCCTACCGACTTGCCCTGGCCCGTGGCCCCTGCAACAAGGAGGTGAGGCATGGTGGTGAGGTCGATGATGAAAGGATCGTTGGTAATGGTTCTCCCCAGTGCCAGGGGAAGCTCATATTGGGAGTGGTTGAACTCGCGTGAGGAGATCAGCCCTTTCATCGAGACCGTCTCCGGTTTCTTGTTGGGCACCTCGATACCCACAGTCCCCCTTCCCGGAATGGGAGCGATGATCCTGATGCCCAGCGCCGACAGGCTGAGGGCTATGTCGTTGTCCAGCGATTTTATGCGGTGTATCTTGACACCCCTGTCGGGCACCACCTCATAAAGCGTGACGGTGGGTCCCACGGTGGCAGAGATCTGCCTGATGGTTATCTTGTGGTCAGAGAGGGTCTTTGTAATTATCTCCTTGTTGGCGTTTACCTCGTCAGTGGTGGTGGTACCCGTGCTGCGGTAGTCACGCAAAAGAGCCAGCGTGGGGAACTTGTACCGTGGCAGGGAGAGACGGGGGTCAAAGGGCGGAAGATCGATGGCCGGTTCTTCGTCATCAACCGGCTCCACGTTTACCGGCTTCCTGTTGCCACCGATGACATTCACTATGGGTCTCTCTTCCGTCACCTCCGGCGGCCTGTAAAAGTCATCGACAGGATCAGCCTCCTCTTCATCTCCCCTGAGAGGCTCATCCTCCACTGACGGGTAGTTCTCTTCCGGCTCCACCCTGGCCTCCTCCGTCACTATGTTTTTCCTGCGCCCCTCCCCGGAGAAGGCTGAGGCTCCGGCCCTGGCGACAGAGGCAATAGGCTTTCTGAGGGTCTGTGGACTGACGTGAAGGGCGAAGATGAGATATGCCACCGTAATCACCAGCAGTGCTGCCCCGGTGCCTACCTTTCCCAGGATATCATTCATCCTGGTTGCCACAATATACCCGAACTCCCCGCCGGGACCGGATCCGAGGAAGGCGGACTCACCCGCAACGAAGCCAAGTATTGCCGAGACCAGCACGGTAGCCAGAAGAAAGCGGAGGATATTCCTGCCGAGCCGGAAATATTTGACCCTGAGCAAGGCAAGGCCTATGGCCCCGATGATCAGGGGGAGAAAGAATGATCCCAGTCCGAAGCCGTTGTAGATGAAGTAGTGACTGATCTTAAAACCTGCCTTGCCTCCCCAGTTCCTGTAAGCATACGAAGCGTCTTCAGGCTGAGGCCCCAGGGAGCTCTGATCTGCAGTGCCGGTCATAACATAGGAGATGAATACCACCAGCATATAGAGGGCAAAGACAAGAAGGAGAAGGCCTGCAATGAACCTCAGGTTCTCACCTGACGGGTTAGTGGCAGGATTCTTCTTTCCTGATGACGAACCGTTTTTTTTCTTCTGTTTGCCCATAAGGCAGCAAGGGTGTTTCTGATATTCAGATAGCTGTAAAATGAATAGCAAAGGTAAAAAAAATGGTTGAGCCGCAGATCAATATTTTTAAAAGGAGATCATTTTGAGAATGAGAGCATCCAGGAAACTGGCAGGCACCTTCCTGTAGTTGCTCTTCTTTTCGAACTCCCTGTCGGGGATATCTTTCCTGAGTACCTCGTCAGCCGTGAACTGCAGCTCTGCATCACCAATAATATAAAAGAAATCCATCAGCACTCCGTCAACATCCCGGTAAGGGGTCATGCGGTTGGGGTTTTCCGCCTTGATCTCATAGGTATACCAGATATGCCTGCTGCTCCCGGAGCCCGGGATGTCAACCCTTGCCTGGCGGCAGTTGAAGCCGCATATCACCGATCTCCTTCCGGTGTCATGCACGGTCATTCCTTCCATAGCCTTAAAACCGGGCTGGATGTCTCTGTAGTTGCCCTCAAAATAGTACTTGAAGCTGAGCAGGTTAAGGTATGTATCATAGATGTTCTCCCTGGGGTTGATGACCGTGGTGATGCCGGTGTTGCCAATGGGTGCCTTCAGACGCGTGCTGATGAGGTCATTCCTGAATGCTATCACCAGTTCCCTGGGCAGCAGGTCTGTTGAGAGCGATGAAGGATTGCTGACATATTTGATGTTGTACCATATCTCTCCCTCCCTCATGTTCTTGTACCCCGCATCACCCCTGCAGGAGGCAAGCAGGAGAATCAGGATCAGCAGGGGGACCTTAAGAGGAGGGAGATACTTCACTTAAAACTGTTTGGGTGTAAATGTAGTAATTCTGTTACAGATTTCTTTCCATGCCTGTGCGAGGAGGTCAAATTGACTCATGAGTCTGCCGGTGATACTTCCCTCAGATTATTTATATACGGCGGTTATATTTCTTTATTGTGGTAACGGAACCTGCATGAAGGATTAAAATCATGCTCTTTTGTGAGTTCCTTCATATGCAGGTTTCATTTAATATTTTAGCTTTGTCACAGTGGTACATACATGTAAGCAATGAGTAAGAAACTGGCAGTAATTGCCCTGGGAGGCAACGCCCTCCTCAGAGGTGATCAGGTTGGTACAATTGAGGAGCAGGAGCAGAATACGACTGATACTCTTGAGAACCTGATATTTTTGATAAATGACGGGTATGACCTGGTGATAACCCACGGAAACGGGCCTCAGGTCGGCAACATACTCATGCGCAATGATGCCGGGGAGCAGATGTACGGTATTGCCCAGATGCCCATAGACATTTGCGTGGCTGATTCCCAGGGGGGCATAGGCTACATGATAGAGCGGATGTTCAAGAATGTGCTCAACAGGCACGGTATCCGTAAGAATGTCGTCTGCCTTGTCACCACCGTGGTGGTTGACAAGGATGACCCGGCCTTCAGCGATCCGCAGAAGAGGGTGGGCAAGATCTACAGCAGGGAGGAAGCTGAGGAGCTCGGCAGCGAAAAGGGATGGGTATTCAAGGAGGAGGTAAAGGCAGAAGGAGGGTTCCGCAGGGTTGTGCCTTCGCCGAAGCCTGTGGATGTGATGAACCATGACCTTATCCGTGAACTGGCAGGCAGGGGCAATATCGTGATTGCTGCCGGCGGCGGAGGTGTGCCTGTCTATATTGACGAGAAGAACGATGTCAGGCCTGCCGAGGCGGTCATCGATAAGGATCTCGCCTCTGCACTGCTGGCTTCAAGGATAGGGGCGGATGAGTTTTACATCCTGACGGATGTGCCCTACGTCTATATCAATTATAAGAAGCCCGACGAAGAGATAAAAGAGTTCCTTGACTACAATGATGCATTGAAGTATCTCAATGAGGGACAGTTTTCAAAGGGGAGCATGGCTCCAAAGATAGAGGCCTGCCTGAGTTTCATCCGTGCCGGAGGAAGCAAGAGCGTCATCACCGAGGCCTTCAAGCTGGAGGATAAACGATATGGCACAAAGATTACGATGGAGTATGACTAGGGAGCAGGCAATTGGCAACAGGCAGTAGTGAAGGGCTAAGAGAAATGAAAAAAAGCAAATTTGAGCCTGCGACACGGGAGCAGGATCAATCCCGCATCCGCCAGCTGGCGGATCGGGACGCAAATCACACATCGCAAATCGGAAATCGAAAATCGGAAATCGAAAATAACATAGGATATGGCTTACAATTTAAGAAACCGCAGC
>CAYPKP010000050.1:8023-22186 GCA_964411345.1 uncultured Rikenella sp.
AAATCGGAAATCGAAAATAACATAGGATATGGCTTACAATTTAAGAAACCGCAGCTTTCTGAAGCTGCTCGACTTCACACCGCAGGAGATAAAATTTCTTCTTGATCTCTCCTTTGACCTCAAGAAGGCAAAATATGCCGGTACCGAGAGGCAGAGGCTCACAGGAAAGAATATCGCCCTGATATTCGAGAAGACGTCAACCCGCACCAGATGCGCCTTCGAGGTGGCAGCTTTTGACCAGGGTGCCCATGTGACCTACCTGGGTCCGTCGGGCTCGCAGATAGGTCACAAGGAGTCGATGAAGGATACCGCCCGCGTGCTGGGCAGGATGTATGACGGAATAGAGTACCGGGGTTACGGTCAGCAGATAGTGGAGGAGCTGGCAGCCTATGCCGGGGTGCCTGTCTGGAACGGGCTGACCAACGAGTTTCATCCGACACAGATCCTTGCCGACTTCATGACAATGATGGAGCACTGTGACAAGCCTCTGGACAAGATCAGCTTCTGCTACCTTGGCGATGCCCGCAACAACATGGGCAACTCGCTGATGGTGGGTGCGGCCAAGATGGGCATGGACTTCCGTGCAGCAGCTCCGGAAGCCTGCCAGCCGTCAGCTGAGCTGGTGCAGCAGTGCCGTGAGATAGCACGGGAGACAGGAGCAAAGATAACTCTTACCGAGACCGTGGCCGATGCTGTCAGGGATGTTGACTTCCTCTATACGGATGTCTGGGTCTCCATGGGTGAGCCGGAGGCAGTATGGGAGGAGAGGATCAGGCTGCTGAAGCCCTACCAGGTAAACGGCGAAGTGATCATCATGACTGGTAATCCGAAGGTCAAATTCCTTCATTGCCTGCCTGCCTTCCACAACAGGGAGACGAAGATGGGCGAGGAGATCTACATTAAATACGGTCTCGACGGCATGGAGGTGACCGAGGAGGTGTTCGAATCTCACCACTCGATTGTGTTTGACGAGGCGGAGAACCGGATGCACACCATCAAGGCAGTGATGGTTGCCACGCTGGGAGATTGACCAGTCGGCAGTCGGCAGTGGTGAAGGTCTGAGAGAAATTTAAAAAAGCAAATTTGAGCCTGCGACACGGGAGCAGGATCAATCCCGCACACGAACCTGTCCCGATAAAGTCGGGAGTGTCGGGACGCAAATCGCAGATCTACACTATCAGTGCCTTGACGAAGTAGAAGGTAATCAGCAGTGAGGCGGCGAGTTTGAGGCCCACGCCGGTGAGGAATCCCAGCAGGCTGCCGAATCCTGCCTTTATGGCATATTTAAAATCATCCTTGAAGATGAGCTCACCGACAACGGCTCCGATAAAAGGACCGGCAATAATGCCCGGAGGGCCAAGGAACAGACCTATGATCAGTCCTACCGTTGCGCCTCTCATGCCGTATTTTGATCCTCCGAACCGGCGGGTTCCCCAGATGGGTACGACATAATCTATTACGGTAACTATCAATGCTACTGCTCCAAGAATGATAAAGAGGTTTTTGCTTATGTCAGCGAAGCGTGTCAGGTGTAGCAGCACTAGTCCCAGGTAGCTCAACGGCGGCCCCGGCAGTACGGGCAGAAGGCATCCGGCAATGCCTGCGATCATGAGAATGATGGCCAGTGCTAAAAGTATGTAATCCATTCTGCCGCCGGATTCAGGTTTGTGAAAAGGGAGAGGGAAATTGCACTACCTGGATCCCAGTTCGTCGAAATCGACATCTGAAAACTCACTGGCAGGGACTGCAGTTGCACTCTCTTCAACAGCTGTCACCTCGTCCCGAGCGGCAAGAGTCGCCTCCCCGTTGCCGGCAAAGGTGACCGCTTCACGCAAACCCTCGGTAAACTTTTCAAAATCCTCCTTGTAAAGGAAGATCTTATGTTTCTCATAGAACATCTTGCCATCCTTGCCCATCCTCTTCTTGCTCTCGGTGATTGTCAGGTAGAGATCCTCATGTCTTGTTGACTTGACGTCAAAGAAATATGTCCTCTTCCCTGCGCGCACGACTTTTGTGAACACCTCCTCCTTGTCACCTCTCTCAATCTGATCGTCCGTTCTGCCTTTCTCGTCTTCCATCAGTAGCGAATGTTTTAGGGTTTCAACCGGTTAGTATGGCCAAATGTAACAATTATTTCATCAAATCAAAATCAAGCTTCCAAATTGTCAGAGTTTTTTAAGCGGGCTGTCAGTTTAAGTTTCTATTTTTTTAACTTTGCTGCCTGAAAAATATGTTCTTTAAATGATAAGCAGAAGACAACTAAGGATCAAGGCGCTTTCAGTCCTCTACGCCTGCAACAGAAAGGAGATATCCGACCTGGAGGAGGCTGAACAGGAACTGATGCTGAGCATCAGGAAGAGCTACGATCTCTATCATTATCTCCTGCTGTTTTTGATCGCACTCTCCGACCTGGCGAGGGAGAAGGTGGTCCTCTCGAGGACGAAGAACATTCAGTCACCCGAGGATATCAATCCGAATACACGTTTTGCTGAGAACAGGGTCATCAGCCAGCTAAGGAAGAATGAGCAGCTGCATCGCTATGCAGAGGCGACTCCCGCCTTATGGACAAGGAAGGACAGGATAACCGGATTCAGGTCGCTGAGCCGCTGGCTCGGAACACAGGGCCTCTCCTGGGCAGAGCATCCGGGGATAGTAAGGATAGTCTACAGCGAGATGACACAGTGGGAGGGTTACAGGGCATACATGGCATCTGCTGATGACAGCTACAAGGCCGACCGCAGTTTTGTCAAGGAGCTTGTCACAAAGCTGCTTCCGGCATCCGCGGAGCTTGCTGCCAGCCTCGAAGAGCAGTCGGTCTACTGGAACGACGACCTCTTTTTTGTGGCATCGATGATACGGAATTCACTGGGCAAGCTCAGGGAGAGTGACGACGGCAGCTCAACAGCCATGCCAACCCTCTTTACCAGTGAGGATGATGAGAGGTTTGTGAAGGTCCTGCTCCGGAAGGCTATACTGAACAGTGAAAAGAACAGTACCCTGATAGATTCGCACACGACAAACTGGGAGGTGGAGAGGATTGCCCTTATGGACCAGCTGGTAATGCATCTTGCAGTTACGGAACTGGTTGAGTTTCCGGAGGTACCTGTCAAGGTAACCCTCAACGAGTATATTGAGATTGCCAAGGATTATTGCACGGCCAAAAGCAGTACTTTTGTGAACGGCATTCTTGACAAGATAGTCAGGGATATGAGGGCTGACGGGAGCTTTGTCAAGGAGGGAAGAGGATTGATAGGTGAGGTCTGACGTCAGCACCCGCCCGGCAGTCCGGACGGTAATACAGTGATAGGGAAGAAGATGGCAAGGAATATAATTCAGACAATGGCGGCCATACTGGCAGTTGCGGCAGTGATGACCGCCTCATGCGGAAGAAATTCATCGGGTGCGGAGCGTAACATGCCTTCTGACACTACCGGAACGGCTGTCATGACCTTTGAGACGCCGGAACATAACTTCGGAAAGGTCAAATCCGGTGAAAAGGTTGGATGCATCTTCACCTTCAGAAATACCGGCGATGCTGACCTTGTTATTGCCTCTGCCTCGGCGAGCTGCGGCTGTACCGTTCCGAAGTATGACAGGAAACCGGTGCCTCCTGGCGGTGCAGGAACCATTGAGGTGATCTTCGATACATCCGGGAGAGAAGGTCTTCAGACAAAAACTGTTGTGATTCAATCGAATGCGGAGAATAATTTGGTAATTTTACGTATTATTGCGGAGGTGGAGAAGAAGAATTAAGAATTAAGAGATAAAATTTAAGAGTTTAAGAGTTTAAGAGTTGAAGAGTTGAAGAGTTGAAGAACAGGGATTACTTGTCAGGGACTTGTGGCAAGGGGTTTGGCAATTGAGCCCGGTTGTTACAGCGATCCTGATAGCAGAAAAAATGATCTGAAATAAATTAACAATAAACAAAACCAAAAATGACAACACTTGCTATGATTTACTTACAGGCCACACCGGCCGGACAGGGAAGCCCGAACATGCTGACAGGCCTGCTTCCCCTTTTGCTGGTCTTCGTGGTCTTTTACTTTTTCATGATCAGGCCTCAGATGAAGAAGCAGAAGGAGCTCACCAACTACCGCAACGCGATTGCCAAGGGTGACAAGGTGATCACCACCGGCGGCATCTACGGAAAGGTTGTAGACGTGACTGATAATGTGGTTACCATGGAGATAGCAAATGATGTAAAGATCAGGGTTGACAAGAACGCTATCCTGAAGGATCCTTCGGACGTACAGGCAAGGCAGTAAACTCAGGGTCAAAACGGAGCCATGATAATGAACGACAAAAAGCGGTCAAAACAGTTCCTCAACAAGGAGCTGCCGGTCTTTGCCTTTTTCCTGCTGCTGTCGTTCATCTTCTGGTATCTCAATGAGCTCAGCAAGGAGCTTCAGGGTACCATCAATTATCCGGTGCGGTATATCAATCCGCCCAGAGACCGGATTGTCACGGGTGATCTTCCTGACAAGCTGGAGATGGACCTTCGCGGGCCGGGCTACTCTATACTTAAGGTCAAGCTGTCAGGCAGCAGGGCGCCGGTGGTTGTCGATTTCACCAAGCAGACGCCCAGGCGTATGCCGGGAACGGCTCCCCATTACTACCTGTTGACCTCCGGGCTTATCAGCAACTTCTCAAAGCAGCTTCATGCTGACTTTGATATCATCTCCATCTATCCCGATACCCTCTTTTTTGGTTATGACAGGCTGGTCACCAGGCGTAAGGCGGTAATTCCTGACCTGACCATCGAACCTGCCGAGGGAAAGAAGGTGATTATCGTTGCCGAACCCGACAGTATAAGTGTTACAGGTCCTGAACATATACTTGACACAATGCCGGGCATCTTCACCAGGCACAGGTCATTCAGGCGTATAGACGAGAACTTCCGGGCGAAGATACCCCTTGACTGTCCGGACTACCTGTCTACTGACCAGAACAGGGTTGAAGTGGAGGTGACGGTATCAGGAAAGCATTCCTCCTTCTTCAGCCTTAAACAGGTAAGGGATAATCAGTGATCGGCACAATGGCAAAGAGACTGGGCGTAACGGGAGGCATAGGCAGCGGGAAGACGACCGTCTGCAGGATTTTCAGGGTCCTGGGAGTCCCCGTCTTCGTTGCTGATCTTGTCGCCAGCGAGCTGATGGAGAAAGACCCCGGGCTGAGGGAAGAGATAAACAGTATTGCCGGCAGGGATCTCTATGTCAGTGGCAGCCTCGACCGCAAGGAGCTGGCACGGATCATATTCAACTCCCCGGAGATGCTGCAGAGGGTCAATTCCGCAGTGCACCCGGCGGTGCTGGGTCGCTTTGACCAGTGGGCCGGCAGTTCTGAGGCACCTTATGTAATAATGGAATCAGCAATATTGTTCGAGGCGGGGGCTGACACTTACGTTGACAGGGCTCTGACGCTCTCCGTGCCGGTAGAGGAGAGGATAGCCCGTGTCATGGGACGCAATGACCTGAGCCGTGAGCAGGTGATAGAGCGCATCAAAAACCAGCTTGAGGATGAGGAGAGGGAGGAGCAGTCGTACTACATCCTTAACAATGCAGACAATGAGATGATCATTCCCGAGATCCTGAAGATACATAATGACATGCTTCGTTTTGCAGGAAGCGGAAAGTAATGGGAAAATTTGCCAAGTGGATAGGAGGGGGACTGGGCTTTGTCTTCGGAGGCCCGATAGGAGCACTTCTGGGTTTCTTCATAGGGTCATTCGTTGACAGCACCACCGTAATCAGGGAGGAGACAGGCGGGCAGCGGGTATACAGGACGACCCCCGGGGACTTCGGGGTCAGCCTGGTGGTGCTCATTGCCGCTGTCATGAAGGCTGACGGCAAGGTGCTGAAATCGGAACTCGACTATGTGAAAAGGTTCTTCCTGGCACAGTTCGGTCCGGGCACCGCACAGGAGGCGCTGCAGATGCTCAGGGACCTGCTCAGGAAGGATATACCCCTTAACGACGTCTGCAATCAGATAAGAAACAACATGGACTACTCGTCAAGGTTGCAGCTCATACACATCCTGTACAATATTTCAGCGGCTGACAGACGCTTTGAGAAGGCTGAAACGGAGATGATCAGGAATATTGCAGGCATGCTGGGCATCTCCACGGGCGATTATGAGTCGATACGCAATATGTTTGTGCCGGCAACCGACGCTGCTTACCGCATTCTGGAGGTGGAGCGGTCGGCGACCGATGAGGAGCTGAAGAAGGCCTACCGCAGGATGGCTTTGAAATATCACCCTGACAAGGTGAGCCACCTGGGGGAAGAGTTCCGGAAGACGGCGGAGGAGAAGTTCAAGGCTGTCAATGAGGCGTGGGATAAGATTAAGAAAGAACGGAACATCGCCTGACAGCTGTTTGGCATGCATCTAATCAACATTTAATTATCATAACAATGAATCTGAAAGATATTCTGGCAATTTCCGGTGAAGGAACGCTCTTTAAATTCATAGCTCAGGGCAAGAATGCAGTCATAGTTGAGAGCCTGGAAACGGGGCGCCGTTTCAGTGCCGGAGCCCAGGCCAGGGTCAGTGCCCTTGATGAGATATCAATCTTCACCACAGGCGAGGACATGCCACTGGGAAAGGTGATGGATCTCCTGTGGGAAAAAGAGGACGGCGGGGAGGTGATCTCACACAAGCTGCCTGACAAGGAACTGAAGGATTACTTTGCCGCGGTGCTGCCTGACTATGACCGCGACAGGGTTTACACATCAGACATCAGGAAGGTTCTTCACTGGTACAATATCCTTCACCGTCTATCCATGCTGGTCAAGGAAGAAGAAGCTCCGGCGGAAGATGCCGAACCCACAGCAGAGGGTGAGGTGAAGAAGGCTGCTGACCTTCCGGAAGAACCGGAGAAAGAAGTTTAGCATGGCAGTGACAAACTTCGGTGGCGACGAGGTGCGTTACAGCTATGATGAATCACACATAATCATCGTGCCTGTCCCCTATGATGCTACCAGCACCTATATCCGCGGTGCCGACAGGGGGCCGGCAGCCATTATTGAGGCCTCCCCGGCGCTTGAGTTTTACGATATAGAGACAGGAGGAGAAGCTCACCGGAGAGGTATGTTCACCCTGCCGCCCCTGGAGTGCGGCAGTGACCCGGCCGTTCTGACGGAGGCTGTTTACAACACCGTAAAGGGCATCTTTGACCAGGAGCGGTTTCCCGTTGTGATTGGCGGTAACCATACCGTCAGCATCGGAGCCTTCAGGGCGGCATCAGAGTCGTTCAAAGGGCTGACGATACTGCAGCTTGATGCCCACTCTGACCTTCGACCGGAATATGAAGGCTCTCCCCTTAACCATGCCTGTGCAGCTGCCAGGGCAAGAGAGTATGCCCCGCTGGTGCAGGTCGGTATCCGCAGCATGGCAGCGGAGGAGCTGCCCTATGTTGACAGCAGCAGGATCTTCTACGCTCACGAGCTGTGGTCTGACAGGCTGCTGTACGTCAAGGCACTGTCACTTCTGTCGGAGAATGTTTACATCACCCTTGACCTCGATGTCTTCGATCCGTCGGTCATGCCCTCCACGGGGACCCCTGAACCGGGGGGACCTGATTACCGGGAGCTGATGTTCTTCCTGCGTGACGTTATCAGAAGCCGCAATGTGGTGGGTTTTGATGTGGTTGAACTCTGTCCTTCGGAAGTAAACAAAGCCCCGGATTTCATGGCGGCAAAGGTCATCTACCAGATGCTCAGCTACCGGTTTGCGGTGTGACTCAGGTGCTCCTGACGTCAAACTGCTTGGCCTCTTCCCAGATAACGTTCATCTCATCGAGGGTCATATCGCGCAGGGAGAGACCTTTCGCCAGTGTCTGCTGTTCCAGGTAATTGAACCTGCTTATGAATTTCCTGTTGGTCTTCTCAAGGGCGGCCTCGGGATCAATCTCGTAAAGCCTCGCTGCATTTATCAGTGAGAAGAAGAGGTCGCCCAGTTCCGATTCGATATCGACGGTGCGGCCAGCCATGATCTCCTCCTTAAGCTCGTTCAGCTCCTCGGTCACCTTATCCCATATCTGTTCCCTCGAATCCCAGTCGAAGCCAACACCCCGGACCTTCTCCTGGATACGGTTGGCCTTGACGGTTGCCGGCAGGGATGAGGGAACGCCTGAGAGGACCGGCTTGTATTCACTCTGTTCCTTCATCTTCAGATGCTCCCAGTTCTCCTCAACCTCGCGGGCACCGCCGGTGACACTCACGTTGCCGAAAACATGGGGATGACGATAAATAAGTTTATCGTTTATGCCTGCGAGGACATCGCCCATGTCAAAGAGTCCTTTTTCGGATCCGAGCCTGGCGTAGAAGACTACGTGCAGCATCAGGTCGCCGAGCTCTTTTTTTATTCCGTCACTGTCATCCCTGATAATGGCATCGGCAAGCTCATAAGTCTCCTCTATTGTCAGTTTGCGCAGCGACTGGCTGGTCTGCTTCCTGTCCCAGGGACATTTCTCCCTCAGTTCGCCCATAATCTCCAGCAGCCTGGCAAATTCTTCAATTGCTCTTTCCTTCATCTGTTTCAGTTTTTAAAGAGGCCTCCCGTCCTGCCTGTGTCATCTCTTGCTTCTACCCTCACGGCATCGCCGCTGTCTACTCCGAAGAGCTGGCACAGGTTTGCGCCGTTGATGGAGACCTCCAGGAGGTCAAGGGTGTTGAAGCGTGTCACTATCTCACCCACCGGCTCATCGCTGTAACGGCGGCTGATCTTTTCACTGTAGTACCGGTTGTTCTTGATCAGTATCCTGAATCTTCTGCTTTCAAATACCCTTGCAAATACCTCACGGGTGATGTTTGTGATGGCATTGCCGTATGAATCGATGAATATCACGCTTCCTATTATCACATCCCTGTCAATGGCTGCCCTCAGCGGCATCTTTTCGGACAGGCTCTCTTCCCTTGTGCCCAGGCTTTCGGGCTGGTTCCCCGCCGCGATGGCTGCGGCGGCCCCGGCAAACAGGGCCATCTCGTCATCGCCTGTCTCGTTTCTGAGGCGGATGACAAGGTCAGGCGGAGAGTTGAGGATAAGGTTGAAGATGCCATTGTCAGCACCGATGAACCAGTGTCCCCTTGCCTTTACCAGGAGGTGGGGCTGGCTTCCGGTTCCCTCGCTGCTTATGAATACCAGGTGGATTGTGCCCTCGGGATAGTGGCTGTAGGTGTTTCTGATCACGAAGGCACCGTGCATGATGTTCATGGGCGGGATGCCACCGGCATTGTTCACCACCGTGGCATCGGGGCAGGCAGAGGCAAGCTTGCCCCTGATTATGCCGTAAAAGAAATCATCTTCCCTCCACTCGGTGGTCAGTGTGATCAGTGCCATTCCAAATTTGTTACAGCAAAGATAATCTTCTGAAAAAAATAAGTTTACTTTGTGATGAGAGGCAATCAAAAAAAGAGCCGGGAGAGCACAAGCGAGAGAGCATTGATGACAGAGAAAGTAATTACCCTTGATGATATTGACCCTGTAGTCATTTTCGGACCCAATAACAGGCTGCTTGAACAGATACAGGGTTATTATCCGAAAGTGAAGCTGATTGCCAGGGGAGGGGAGATCAAATGTGTCGGTGAGGCTGAAGAGGTCAACCTTTTTGCCGACAAGATGGCTGAGCTGATAGATTATTACCGTCACTACAACAGGCTTGATGAGAGTGACCTGGAGCGGTTGATCCTTGATGCTGATCACATGCGGAGTGCTTCCGGCGGTGAGTTTGAGGACGCCCTGGTCTTTGGCACCAGCGGCAAGCCCGTCAGGGCCCGTACTGTCAACCAGCTGCTGCTTGTCAGGGAGTACAGGACGAATGACCTGATCATTACGGAGGGGCCTGCCGGCACGGGGAAGACCTATACCTCCATAGCACTGGCTGTAAGAGCCCTCAAGAACCATGAGGTCAAGAAGATAGTCCTGACGCGTCCTGCCGTTGAGGCAGGCGAAAGACTGGGTTTTCTCCCGGGTGACATGAGAGACAAGCTTGATCCTTACCTGCAGCCGCTCTACGATGCACTGAATGATATGATTCCCTTCCGCAAGCTTGAGCAGTGGCTTGCTGACGGAACGGTGCAGATAGCCCCGCTGGCCTTCATGCGGGGGCGCACACTGGAGAGCTGCATCGTGATCCTTGACGAGGCCCAGAATGCCACTGTAAGCCAGCTCAAGATGTTTCTTACCCGTATGGGAGTCAATTCAAAATTCATACTTACCGGTGACACAACTCAGATAGACCTGCCCCGCAGGGGTGAGTCAGGACTCCTGCAGGCCATCAGGCTGCTGGAAGGCATAGAGGGAATTTCGGTCATACGGTTTGATGAACGCGATATCGTCAGGCACAGGCTTGTCAAGCAGATAGTGAGAGCTTATGATGCCGAGGAGAGGAACAGGGACCGTGATGATAATAACTTAAAAGAGAGATAGAATGGCAAAACCTATTGTGACCACAGACTTCAGCTTCCCCGGCCAGAAAGATATATACAGGGGCAAAGTGCGCGATGTCTACAATATAGATGACACCTACCTGGTAATGATCGTATCAGACCGGATCTCGGCGTTTGATGTGGTGCTTCCAGAGGGAATACCATTCAAGGGCCAGGTGCTAAACCAGATAGCTGCAATGTTCCTGGAGAATGTAAGCGATATAGTCACTACCTGGAACGTAGGAACACCTGACCCCAACGTCACCGTCGGGCACAGGTGTGAGCCCTATCCCGTTGAGATGATCGTAAGGGGTTATCTCACCGGCAGCTCGTGGCGCACCTACAGGTCCGGAGCGCGCGCGATCTGCGGCATTCCCCTTCCTGACGGCATGAGGGAACACCAGCGCTTTGAGAAGCCGCTGATAACCCCTACCACCAAGGCCGAACAGGGATTGCATGACCAGGACATCTCAGCAGCAGAGATCATTGCCAGCGGACTTGTGCCGGAGGAAGAGTACAGGATGCTGGAGGAGTACTCCATGAAGCTTTTCCTCAGAGGATCGGAGATAGCTGCCGAGCGCGGTCTGATACTGGTGGACACCAAGTATGAGTTTGGGCGGCACGACGGGAAGATTTTCCTGATTGATGAGATACATACTCCTGACAGTTCGCGCTATTTCTATGCCGACGGATATGAGGAGAGGTTTGCTGCCGGCGAGCAGCAGCGGCAGCTCTCAAAGGAGTTTGTGAGAGAGTGGCTTATGTCAAACGGTTTCCAGGGCAGGAGCGGGGAGAAGGTGCCGGAGATGACCCGGGAGATAGTGACACAGATCTCCGAACGCTATATTGAGCTATATGAAAAAATTACCGGCAGGAAATTTGTAAAGGATGAGTCAGAAGATCCTTTCGTAAGGATTGAGAGAAACGTAACCGCCTTCCTGTCAGGATTGAAGTGACGCTGAAGCAAGGCGGTCAGATATCAATGAATGTTCAGTTTATGATGAAGATAAAGAAGAGCATGCTTCGGGGAGGGTTTTTAAAGGCATTTGCATTAATTCTGGCGTTGCTCTCCCTGACCCCGCTGAGCGGCCAGGAGCCGGTGCCGGTTGAGGTATCGGACCAACGGGCTGCCATGGAAGGAAAGCAGTATTTCATCCATGAGGTGCTGAGAGGTCAGACCCTCTATTCCATATCAAAGGCATACAAAGTAACCATTGAACAGATCAGGAGTGAAAATGTCATAGCTGACAACGGCATTCAGGAGGGGCAGAAGCTCAGGATACCTGTCGCGGCAGAGCTGCAGAAGAGAGGCGGCAATGTGGTGCCCGCTCCCGTACGGGATACCGTGCCGCCGCGGCAACAGCCTGCAGCCGGAGAGCGTACTTCCGGTATACCCGTGGGGGAGCCTGCTGCAGAGCAGGGCGATGAGAAATATATCCATCACAGAGTCAGGAGGGGCGAGACCCTGGCCTCGATTGCAGGACAGTACGGGGTTACAGTCAAGGAGCTAAAGAGGGCAAACAGGGGATTGCTGTTTCCTCAGCCAGGAGACCATATTCTCGTACCACGGAGACGAGTCTCAACCGATTACAGGCAAAGGCAGACTCCGGGTGTGACAGACACCATCCGGCTTGGAGAGCAGGTGCCTGACACTCTGTTCATTCCGGAGGAAAAGGAGATATTCACCGTGGCGGAGGCGCGGACGGAGGTCAGATCCCTCTCCGGCTCAGTACATGTGGCAGTGCTGCTGCCGTTCTATACCGGGGAGAACAGCAGGAGATCCTATATCGACTCCACACGCAAGGATATACGGGGTGATGTGATATACAGGGAGGTGACCCTTCCCTCAACATGGATCTATGAAGGCAGCCTGCCGTTTCTGGAGGCATATGAGGGGATACTTATGGCTGCTGACAGCCTCAGATCACTGGGGCTTGCCATAAAGCTGGATGTATACGACACCCAAGCTGACACCTCGCAGATCAACAGGCTCATATGGTCGGGAAAGCTTGACAATGCTGACCTGATCATTGGACCGGTTTTCTCATACAATCTTGAAAAGATCTCTTCATGGGCTGCAGAGCGCGGTATACCTGTAGTATCGCCGGTCCCCCTGCGTGACAGGGACATTCTGACCAACAGGCCTACGCTCTACAGGGTTTTCCCGTCGGAAAAGATGGCACACAGGATCATGGCCGGGGAGCTGAAGTCCCATCCCGGCAGCAATATTATATTTCTCCACGGTGACAGTGCCATGTACGATCCCTCTACTGCCTTGCTGTGGGAGAGTGTAAGGGATGTGGCCCGGGAGATGGCTCCCTATGATACCATAGGCCCTGTTCCTTTCTGGTTCAGGGGGATGTCATCACGCCGCGATGCATACAGCGGTGTGACATCTCTTGATACTTTGTTTTCCTCCGAGCGTGAAAACATTGTCATACTTGCCTCCAAGAACAGCTCGGTAATCAGTTCCGCCTTTTCAGCCATTCATTCACTCTTGCGCAAATATGATATCAGGGTGATCGGATATCCTGAAGTCAGGGATCTGGAGACCATTGACCTGAAGTACTTCTATGACCTGGAACTCCTGGTCCCGGCAGAGTGTTATGTTGACCTTGACGCTCCGGAGGCCCGGGCCTTCAGCAACTCATTCATGAAAAGGTTTCAGACTGAACCGATGGCTGGCAGTTTTGCATGGAGGGGATTTGATATTGCCCTGTATTTCATCGGGGGCATAGCCCTCTACGGCAATGATTTCCTTGCAGATCCCGGCCTGTTCAATCCGCTGCTGCTCTGCCTGGAACCTGATTTCAGGCGTGACAGCAGGAGTGAAGGGTATGAAAACAGGGGCATGTTCATCCTCCAGTACCGAAAGGATATGACTATTGAGGTGAAGAGACCGTGGCCCAGGATTTATTTTGAAGAGGAGCCCGCAGTGGTTCATGAAGCTGATTCCGTCGTCACTGATCCTTTTTCAGGCTCATCAGTACGTAGTCCAGGACGATGGGGAGGTCATCAGCACTGACACCGGATGATGTCAGCAGGGCTGCATCATCATTGAATATGTTTATAAAGGCTTCCGTACTCAGTTCACCTTTCTCCAAAGTGCTGAGGTAACGGGAGGCAGCCTCCCGGGGGGATCCCTGGATAAGAGCCAGGTGACCCATATTCACAAGGTCATAGGGAGTGAGACCGCTATCGGCCAGCCGGCCGAAATATTCTTCTGCTTTCCTGTACTTACCCGTCATCAGGTAACACCATGCAATGGGCCTCAGTACCTTCACGTTTCCGGGACTCTCATATTCAATCCTGAAATAATGCTTCAGCGCCTCCTCATACCTGCCGGTATCGAGGCAACAATGGGCGGTCATCAGAATGGTGCCAGGGTCATCCGGTTCATTTTTCAGTGCCCGCCGGTAACTCTCCAGGGCCTCCTCTGACCTTCCCAGTCTTCTGAGGCAATATCCCGTCTTGCGAAGAGTCCAGGTCTTCGGGTCAATCAGTGCGGCTGTGGTATAGGCCTCTACCGCTTTTTCATATTGACCCTCCTTCTGATAGCAGTATCCTGCCTTTTCATACAGTTCGGCGTCATGGGCATCGGTGCTGATCAGCGTCAGATAGAGGGCAAGGGCATCTGAATAGTACTCCTTGCTGAAGAAATAATCGGCAAGCGACCTGTCGTCTTCCGGAGAACCGCATATCTCCCTGTAGAAAAGAGAGTTGTAGATGTCCAGTCTGC
>CAYPKP010000051.1:0-22161 GCA_964411345.1 uncultured Rikenella sp.
ACGGCAGCGCAAACAGATATGAGAACAACGCTGACCTTGGCTTCTCTGTCCGCTGTGTAAAGGACTGACAGCCGGCCATCAGGTCTGGAGACAGACTTTTAAAGTGAGTTACAACCTGCCTGATATGGGGTCTCAGGTTATTGTTCACATAACCTGGTCCTCTTTTCATCAGTTGACAAACATACGATTTCCCCTCCCGGTCAGTTATATAGATGACTGTTTGATAAACTGAAATCCGGATTTGCTATGATGAGGGAAATAAACATCGGTCGTGAGGCACTGAAGATTATTGTATCGGTGCTGCTTGCAACGCTTGCAAATGAACTTCCGGCACGTGACGTCATTGCTGCGGATTATGACTGCGGCACCATTCAGGACACCTCTGCATGCCTGAATAACACAGTGCTCTCCAGATCTTTCAGGGCAAGCGGTGACCCAGACGAAGCATTGTACCATTGGCGACAGGTGCTGGTGGAATGCCCCGCGCTCTCCGAGGAGCTCTATTCTGACGGGGAAGAGCTTTACCTGGAGCTCTTCGGCCGGACAGAAGATCTCGCGTATATTGATTCGGCACTCATGCTCCTCACCCAGCGGACCTACTATTTCGGAGGCAGAGCTTCAAACGAGCTTCACAAGGCCGAGTTGCTCCTCGGCCTGGCAGGTGACGATCCCCTGTATCTCGGATTATGCTACAACATAATTGCCGAGGCTGCCGAGATGTTTCCCGATGAAATGGGATGCAGCCATTTTGTGTTGCTGGCGACAGTGGCTGCCAGCCTCTGGGCTATGGATATGATCGGTGATGAGGAGATGGCTGATGCTTTCGTCAAATCCATAGTTACGCTTGACGGCAGGATTGCAGCCAACCGGTGCAACAGCGGCTATGCCGGTGATCTGGATAACCTGGAAACATTTTTCCGTACATGCGGGGTGATGGGATGTGATGATATAGAGAGCCTCTACGCTCAGAGGATAAACGACAATCCCCGTGACAAGGTGCTTATTGACAAGGTCTACGGCATGCTTGACGAGACCGGCTGCAACGGCCAAGATTTCTATTACAGTATTGCACTCAAGCTGTTTGCCAATGACAGGTCTGCCGCCAATGCCGTGAGGCTGGCCGAGCTGAATGCCGCCAGAAACAATCCTGAAAGAGCCCTGGCTTATTTCACCGAGGCATACAACTGTGACACCACAGGTTCGGTCAGGTCAGAGGTGATACTGAGGGTGGCGGAGATGGAGCTGGCGCGCGGAAACAGGCAGGCAGCCCGGGACCGGGCGGAGCATGCTTATCAGCTAAACAAAAGAAATGCCGGCACACTGATGCTTCTGGCCGAATGCTATGCAGGTGCCGAGCTTGGAAATACATTTGACAATCACACTGCTTACTGGGTGGCGGTAGACTACCTGGAGGCTGCCATAAAGGTTGATCCCTCAGTCAGGAGGGAAGCGGAGAGCAAGATCAGGGAATATTCAAAACTCTTCCCCACGAAGGAAGAGTGTTTTTATCGCAGGATCCTTGACGAGGGGATCGTATTCAACGTCGGCGGCTGGATAAGCGAGGTGACCAGGGTCAGGTTCAGGAAGCAGTAGCCTGTCCGGTCACGGTTTGTTGATTTTGTCCCTCAGCTTGCCGAATTCGAGGCTGATGAGGGGCATGAAAAGGGTTTTCCTGGAATTAATATTACCCTGCAAATCAATACCGATGCTGAAAAAGGGAAGCGGGACGAGTTTGAACCCGGTTTTCAACGTCAATCCGACAGTGGTAAATTTATCCGGTTCTGAATCTCCGCGAGGCCCGATTTGCCATATTGGTGCGATTCCTCCCTGAAGCTGTACTCTGACCAATCTGTCGCCATAATATTTCCCTGCCATTAATCCCATCTGCCGGAACATATCCTCATCTGATGAAAGATATTCGATTTCCCCAAACTGGTAGAAATCAACTGAAAATATCCATCCATTGCGCAGGTAGCCGGTTTCAATACCCATAACGGCTCCTGCCTCATCTTTCGCGGTGTAAATACCCGCTTTGGGATTAATTGAAAAGCCTGTTGTCCGGTTCTGTGAAAGAAGAGGAGCGAACAAAGAAGAGAGCACAATCACTAACGAAGCAGATGCAAAATGTCTCATTGGTTTCAAATTGGTTTATTTACTGAATGGCAAGGAAATACCTGAGCCAGTAAGTGACAAGATAACAAATAGGTTTGTCATAAGGAAACATCCTTTTATCAAAATCACGGAATCAGCTACATTAAATGTCAATGGCATATATCTTACAGATAAATAGGTGTCTAGGCTGATTTCTTTACCTGGCAGCCGTTGAATCCCTCTTTTCGCCGTAAAAATTGACCTCTTTTTGACGAAGATCCTTAATCCTTCCTTGAGCTGTCTGAGTCAGTGAATGAATCTCTCGGATTTTTTGACAAATGTCCTCCGGGATTGCCTCAAAGTACCACCAGATGGGCTTAAGGCACTTGTAATGAAGAGCCTCGTGAAGTAACTTTGACCTGAAAGTCAAACCGAACAGCCATGAAGACATTAAAATATTTTTCTTCGGGTTTCAGGGTCGCATCACGGTATTTTGCAGCAGGGGCTCTGAGGTTAGAGAGGGCAACGACCGGGTTTGCAACTCGTGTACTGATACTTGGCGTCATGCTACTGCTTGGATCCGCCGAGGTTCCGGGCGGAAGGGCGATGATGACAGAGGCGATGAGATCACAGTCGGACAGATCATACTTCTATTACCAGGTCAGGCATATGCCGTTCAGTGAGGATCTGCTGAAAGCATGTCTTGACTATGAAGGGGTTAAGTACAGGGATGTTGTGCTGTTGCAATCGAAGCTTGAAACAGGTAACTATGCCTCTGACATCTTTCGTAACGGCAACAACCTCTTTGGAATGAAATACCCGGTTCAGAGGCCCACGGTTGCCACAGGGATCTATAAAGAACATGCGCAGTATGCACACTGGTCTGATTCAGTCGTCGACTATGCCCTGTGGCAAAAGTATTACCTGTCGAGAGGGTACAGGCTTGGAAGTGAGATTGACAGCGATTTCTACCTGGTTTTCCTCAATTGCATTCCGTACGCCGAAGATCCGCGTTATGTTCCCAAGCTGCTGGCTTTGTCACAAAGGGATTTGACGTAGGGCAGGGATGCAGCATGCGGTTGTCAGAATTCCGTATTGCAGGAGTTGTCAGAATTCCGTATTGCGGGAGTTGTCAGAATTCCCTATTGCGGGAGTTGTCAGAATTCCCTATTGCGGGAGTTGTCAGAAATCCTTATTGACGGGGTTGTATGAATTCCGTATTGCCGGAGTTGATATTTAAACAGAAGAGATTCCGGTGCAGATTATTCACCTACTCTTTTTTCGGAATTAAATAACCTACAGGCATTACGCCGATCGGAGTCTCGGAATCCGGCATGCCCAGTGCCACCTTCATCGGCTCTTCCCTTATGGCACCTATCATGACGGTCCCGATCCCCAGCGTATTGCACTGCAGATAAATATTCTGGCACACGGCTCCGCTCTCAATATAAACGTACTGGGCCGCCCTTGCCTTATACTTGTATTCAGTCCTGCCGAAATTTGCCGCGATAATTATACATGCCGGGCCGTTTTTAATTGCTGTCTGACCAAGTGCAGCCTTTCGGACATCCTCCCGCTTGTCGCCATCCGTTACTTTAGCAATGGTGTGGTTCAGTGCGTTGTATTTGTAGAGACCCGGATCGAGACTCTCAACATTTCCGGCGGCAATGTAAAGTTCAATCGGGAAGAGAGCTCCTGCGGAAGGTGCGGTACGGACGCCACCAAACCATTTCTCGCCTATAAACACTTTCGGCACTGTATCAATGACCCAGGTAACACCCTGGGCAGCCCATAGTATCTGCGACAGATCTTCCAGTCTGATGGCATCCTGCAGATAGACTCTTTCTGACCTCCTGGTCAGAAGGGCATTCTCAACAGAGCTGTTGCTGTCGAACGAGGGGGCGGGAAGCTGAATAATCACCTTCTCCTGTGAAACCGGATTTTCAGTGGCCACATCCTGTGAAGCCGCGCTTACGATAATGCTCAGTGAGCACAATACGAATATCACTCTTTTCATGAAATTTGGTATTTATTAGAGAATTAGCAAGTCAGTGATTATACATTTGCCAAATATTTAATAACCTGACACTGTACTAAAGTTACGCCGCCTAAAAACAAAAGTCAATTTTTATTCTGTCAGAATGCGAAATGTTTTTCTCCGGTATCTGCTAAGCTCGTCTTATTTTATTTATCCGGCATTTCTTTTCGTCTCAATTTGTAGGCCGGGAGTCTCATTTCATTTGTAAAAGAGGCAGACAGGCAGTAATTTTGAATCTTCAAAAATTTCTGAGAGGTATTTTAACCAAACTGGTCGTACAATGAGTTCAGCAAGAAAAAAAGCGAGGTTTCCATCGGGATGGATTATCCTTATCCTTGCCCTGGCGCTTCTTTTTGTAACCAACCCCTCTGATCAGCAGTTCACTTCGTTTCTTAAGGACAGGATTCAGGAGCAGGCTGAGGGTGACGACACCCTGACAGGTGAACTGGCAAGGATACTTTCAGGCCCGGCGGCTTCGCTGGCCGGCATGGGTACAGTCCGGACAGACTATTACTTATGTTCCACTTATGAACTGGAGTTGCCGGGTGGTGACCACCTCTATCTGGGGATCCTTGATCATTTCATTAAACTGAAGTAAAAGCAGATGACATGGAATTTAATGCATTGATAAGAAGCCGTGAGAGCATCCGCAGCTATGATCCGGCGAGGCCGGTTCCTGAGGATATCCTGAAGAGAATTCTTGAAGCCGGGAGGCTGTCGCTCTCGGCTGCCAACCGGCAACCCTGGAAATTTCTTCTGATATCTTCACCGGTAATGCTTGAGAAGGTAAAAGCCTGCTATGGCCGCGAATGGTTTCATGATGCCCCGCATGTGCTGGTGGTTGTCGGGCTTAGGGATCAGGCCTGGAAAAGGAGTTACGACGGATACAATTCTGTGGAGACTGATGCTGCCATAGCCATGACGCATATTATCCTGGCTGCCGAAAACGAAGGGGTGGGAGCATGCTGGATTGCAGCGTATGACCCCGTTATACTGAAGGAGGCACTGAAGGAGATCCTGGGCACGGGAGATGATAAGGTTATCTTCGGAATTACTCCTTTGGGCTATCCCCGCCCTCACTTCCGAAAATCAGGAATAAAGAAAAGAAAAGAATCAGGGGAAGTAGTTGAGTTTATCTGAGGTATTCTCCGGATTTTTCCGCCCTGAGGTTCATTGCTGCATTAATATTTATCTTGAGGCCACTAAAACTTCATCTCAGGTTCTAATGCATATACGTTATTATTACTCCTGACATTTGATAATCCCGATGTACATCATGCAGGAGATGATCGAATATGTCATTAGCCGTCGTTTTCTATCTGATTTCTCTATGCCAGCAGTTAACAGGCAACAGTGATGTTATTATCATTGAGGCTCTTTTGTGACGGTCATCTACTCTGTCCATCAGGTCTGATCCGACTGGAAAAAATGAGACACCCGTTATTTTCAATGCGGTACTCTCAAATTTATCCCAAATGCTGGAGGCTGGTTCTGTTTGGAGTACCACAAAAAAAAGAAAGCCCCCGGGATCCGAGGGCTGATAATCAACTACCAATGCTTGGGTACCCCCAAAGGTTTATGAAGCTCGTAAGCAACACAAAGTGCAGATTATTTTACATTTGGAAGCCCAGGTGTTGGTGCCATTAAGTTAAAATCAGTCAAATTATTATTAGTATCCGCACCATTTGGATATCGCCCCAAAGAATAAGCTCCGTCACCTATGTCCAAAACAGAAGGCACTCCTTCCAAGAAATATGGAGTTTCCAAGAAATCTCCATATGCAAGTGCATCAATAATCTCTCCATATATGTCTTTAATAATTATTGCATCGGGTCCATTTTGAATTGCACTAATCTCTTCTACCTTAATTATATTCCCGTCGGGTGGTACAGGTATATCACCAAAAAGTATCGTTAGAAACCCATTGGCAGGAATGATCCCAGCTGAAGACAGATCAATACTACGATAAACACTTAAATCGGAGCCGTTAATAAAATCAAGTTTCCATCCCAAAAGTGTAATAGCATAATTAGAATAATTATACAATTCCACAAATTCTTCATTGTCAGTTCCTGGTTGGTTACAATCGACCTCGTTAATTTTCAGCGATTCAACATCGTCAATAGCGCCATTACAATCATTATCAATCCCATCGCCAATTATCTCTTCCTTACCAGGATGTACTTCAGCATTACTGTCATCGCAGTCACCATTGCTTACTGCCCACCCATCATTATCATTATCAACACATATTAGATCACTTCCATTGCAATCTTGATCAATGCCGTCTCCACATATATCTGTTGCATCAGGATTTATAGAAAAATCATAATCATCGCAATCTCCTTGGCTTACAGTAAAGCCATCCCCATCAAGATCATCAACAGCATAATTGTCTTTTATACAGCGAATAGAATAACCCCTTTTTGGTGAGGCATATGGAAACACAACATTAATTGAAGTGTTACTAAAACTTATGCCTTCTGCCATTCCCTCATAATCATTTGATGAATAAAAAACTCCTGAGACTCCAATTATTCCGAAAGTGCCATCGACGTTATTACGCCAACTACCTCCGCGGGCAGTGAAACCGCTACTGTTAGTTGCTCCAGTGTTTGGTTCACTCCAATGTAAAAATCCTGATTCTTTAAGCGGACCACCAGCGGTTGCCTCATCGCCGACAAAATCTACCAACGTTTCCCAATCAAGCATGATTGGTACACGCCAACCGATTGGACATAGCTTGTCAGTGTTTATAGCAAACCAGTTATATAGTGCACCATAATCTTCTTTGTATGATCCTTCATCATTGTTGTACCAGCAGTAACCCGGCGTTGATAGATTGCTCCATTCTGTATTATCAGATACCAATGGAATACTTGTATTATCATTGTACCTGGTTGTTTTCAGGTTTTCAGCCATCCATATCTGATTACCAATTTGAACTGTTTGATAAGTATTACCATCATTATCTACTACTGGGTCAGCAGGATTAAAATCATCACACATATCTCCAATTCCATCTCCATCAGTATCTGCCTGATCTGGATTGGCAACGCTGGGGCAGTTATCGCTGCTATCCGATATTCCGTCCCCGTCACTGTCCATTATACACTCCAAGTCGCTTCCATCACAATCCTGGTCAATACCATCACCACAGATTTCAATGGCTCCGGGGTAAATGGTTGCATCATTATCATTACAATCGCCCTCATTTACTGTATATCCATCACTATCATTGTCATTTTCCACAACACATGTCGGACCATCGGTTGCGGCGCCAAAATCAACAACCCAGAAGCCTTCATCATATCCTACTCCAAGATGCTTTGCGTTTTGTAATAATATTATGTCATGATGATTGACTGTCGGAAGGGAGTCATTAAACCATTCATTAAATGTAACGGTTGGATCTGAAAATCCCATAGCGACAAGTTCTCCTATGGCTGGGGTATAACCTTCGTCAGAGCATCTAACATAGAAAGTAGATTCATTTGCTCCTATATGTGAAACGGTTCCTAACTCATCTAAATATTCCGCATGTTTCTGGGCGGCAAGTATAAGTCGGGGATCCGGAGCTAAGGGGGAGAGTGCCCGCTGTATCCTTTTCTCATTGATCAATCTTACCATAGTAGGAATTGGGTCGGCAGACACTGGGAAACAGTCCAATGAATAGCTACATGGCAAATCACTCCCATCGCAGTCCTGGTCTATTCCATCCCCGCAGATCTCAGTTGCTCCAGGGAAAATTGAGGCGTCATGATCATTACAATCACCTTCAGCTATTGTAAATCCGTCATCATCTTCATCATCCTGCAAACCGATGAGTGCATTAACTGCGCTTTCCAAGGCTAAGATTCTTGCTTCTAAGGCATCAACATATGCTTTTGTTGCTGCGTCCTGAGAATTTATTGGATCAGCCAAGTTTATTATATTCTTAGCCGCAGCATCATTCCCTAAATCCAATATTTGCGATAGACTTTGTAGCTCATTTGAAACTGATCCGTCAACCTCATTAGTCAGGAAATCCGGAAGCCAGTTTTCCCATCTTTCGGTAACAGCGTTGTACCTCAATAACTGATTGGCAACCGGAGAGGATATAAGGAAAGGGTTCTCTGTTATTTCGCTCCAACTTGGCATCCAGCTCAATGGTTTGTACAATCCGGTATGATCGCCCCATCCAAATGCAGTATTCCAATTATTTATGTCCTCACTGGCAATTCCAAATGCTGGATGAGGCAAGAATATCGGATCAGTTTCAGTGAAACTATTAAGGTATCCTGCATCTGCATGATTTCCCCAGCCAAAAGCTGTATTCCAGTTAGAGATATCTGTGTTCCAAATGCCAGATGAAGGACTTGCAACAAAAAACGGATCAGTTTCAGTGAAACTGGAATTCCCTGATGACTCAGCAAATAATGCATAAGGCACGGAAAGTAGCTGATGACCCGGGTCCTCAAGCCGGAAATTTGTTCCTCCGTTGGGGTCCATTTCAATTTGTATGTAATATATTCCCGTACTCCAGTCTATCAAGTCAAAAGAACCAATTGCCGGTGTTCCTTTACCAATTTCAACATCCATCAGACCAAACTTATTCGTCGTTGTAGTGTGTGTTTCCTGATACACAATTGATCCGGTTCCGCTACCCTGTAGAATCGTAAACCGAAGAGCAATAGTCTTGTTCGGGAGGGCAACTCCCCAGTCATCTTTTGCAACAGCTTTATAGGTCATTGCCTGTGGCACCTGTGACCAGATGATCAGTGATCCGGTCATGATAAGAACAGTGAGTAGAAGAATTTTTTTCATAATCATAGGGTTTGAATGCTTTTAACGTAAATGGATTATTATAACTAAACCTTACCGATCCGAATATTGACCTGGTCTGTCTTCAGGTGGTCGGATATTCTCAGGAGGTATCCTCCCTGGACATAGTCTGAGAGGTCAATAGTCTGTTTATCAGAATCCACATCAATTACCCGGAGTAAAGATCCCTGCATGTCAAGAAGCTCTATTTGCAGGTCAGACTTCTCAGAGTGTCTTATTTCAACGGTTATCTTATCCCTTGTAAGAGTAGGATAAACCTTCAGGAGAGTACCGTCTTGCATCTCCCACACTGAAGGATTATATCCCGGGATTTGCCTTGTCATTGCGTTGATACCGGCGAAATCTATGAGATCCTCGCCGATGGTCCAGCTGACGACAAGACCTTTGGTTTCAATGCTGCCTCCTGCCGTGGAGATAGCATTCATTCCTCGCCCCTGACCGTAAATGACGGTTACAGAGGAAAGCAGTACAAAAGTGAAGTAAAGATGTTTCATGGGCACATAACCATTCGTTATATTATATTGCACGTCAGACTACAACATTCAGGATGATTTTGCTGTAAGTCTCAAATATTATTTTCTGCGAAGCATATGGATTTCACATGCCAACCTCTGAGTAAAGTTCGGCAAGTGCAGGATGGAGTGCTTGAAAGCTGGGTGCAAAGTCTTTCAATTATGTGCCAAAACTTGATAATATGTTGCATCGCAACCTGTTCCCCACGTAATTACTGTGTGGATTATGATGGACTGGCATGGAATACCAGCACAGTAAGACACTTAGCTTCTTTAGTTTTGCCGGGTGCAAAGAGAAAAAACCCGGACCTGTCTGCACCTATGTTGTTGCGTTACCAGTGAAATTGTTCTACAGTGAAAATAAACTTGACTTCTGTACTCCGCTATCGTAATTTTATTGCAGATCACTATCCATTACTAAATCGTAAAACAATGAAAGAGCTATTCGCAATGCTGTTGTTGTCTCTTTTTTGTGTGACAGTAACAGCCCAGAAGATTCCGGACAAACTGCAAGTAAGTTCAAAAGTAGTATTGAAAGATGGGGCAATTCAGCTGGCAGCAGTTAAATCCGATCTGCTCAGTAAACATGCCCAGGCACAAAAACTAATGACAGAGCTACAGGCTATGATTAGTGATATGCCCTATGAAATAAAAACAACCGATAAGAACAAAGCGGAAGCATTTCTGGAAACATTCGAAAACTTCGATCAGAAAGCAAATCAATTATTCAATATATTAAACACAATTATAAAGACCACCAAGGAAACAGAGAATAGCATTACAGATAATATGAACTGACAGGCTTATCAGTGCTTTTGCCGGCATTAGCCAGTACCTGTGATCCCAAACTCCCGGTAAGTCAATCCCTTTATATAAAACATAAATAGATCAAAGTATTAACTTAGACAATGGGTGGTTAATTTGCCCCAGTGGAATGTGGTTATATTGCCCTAACGTAAATGAATTAACATCCATTCCGTTGCCTATTATGGGAATGTGAAAAATGAAACCGGATAAGCCACCAAAATGGCATTAAGTCGGAGGGTATTCAGAAATCAGCTAAAAAAAGAAACCTGTAAATCAGATGCCTACAGGTTTCGCCTCTTTATAACTAACTGAAAATTAGTTACCTTGTGGAGATAAGGGGAATCGAACCCCTGACCTTGTGACTGCCAGTCACACGCTCTAGCCAACTGAGCTATATCCCCTGACTTCAAGAACTCTTTCCGGGCGGGCATAATAACCCATATCACCGGAGCGGTGCAAATATAGAACTTTTTTTCCAAATCACTTGATGCCGGAGCGTCGGAGTTGACAAACATTTTTGTAACTTTGAGGTGCCTACAAACAGCATCGACATGGAACTCAAGAAAAACGAAAAGGCAAACCTGGAAAACAAGAAGTCACTGTTTCTGCAGATTGGCCTTATCCTTGCCCTGATCATCTGTATCGTGGCCCTCGAGTGGACCAGCGGACAAAAAAGGGACTCGATCTTCGACGGCATGACTGAGGAAGCAATCGAAGAGGAACAGATACCCGTTACCGAAGAGACCCCGCCGGAAGAGATTCCTCCCCCGGAGGTGACAGTCACCGACCTCTTTGAGATCGTCGAAGACGACGTGGTGATAGAGAACGAGGTGCGCTTCGAGGACGACGAGACCTCGGAAGACAAGGTGGTGGAGATCTATGCTCCCGTACTGCAGGCCGAGGAGGAGGAGACAGAGGAGGAGATATTCGTTATCGTGGAGGACATGCCCAAGTTCAGGGGTGGTGACATCAACAAGTTCCGCGAGTGGGTGCAGAAGAGAGTACGCTATCCCGAGCTGGCAGCCGAGAACGGCATACAGGGAAGGGTGTTCATCTCCTTCGTGGTCGAGACAAACGGCAATGTGAGCAACGTGGCCGTCACCCGCAGCGTCGACGCCCTGCTCGATGAAGCCGCCAAAGAGGCAGTGGCAGCCTCTCCCAAATGGGAGCCGGGCATGCAGCGGGGCAGGCCTGTGAGGGTGAGATACTCGATACCCATCATCTTCCAGCTGCAATAATCAGCCTTTTCTAACGTTACATAAGAACCCCGCACCTTCGGATAGCGGGGTTCTAATTATAGACTTATGAAAAGGACTTTCGCAATCATGTTTGTATCAGCCCTCCTGCTGGCAGGCTGCGGCTCATCAAAGAAACAGCTCGAGATCGGCAACTATGACGCAGCCATAAACAAGGCTGTCACCGAGCTGAGGAAAAACCCGAAAAGCTCAAAGGATATCGAAACCCTTGAGCGTGCCATGGATATCGCCCTTGAACAGGATAACGAGAGAATCCGTTTGCTGAAGATCGAAGGCAGAGCCAACGCATGGGATGAGCTTTACCTCATCTACAAGAAGATGAGCGACAGGCAGACGGCCGTACGTACAGTAACTCCCATTCAGTATGAGGGAAGAACCATCGAGTGGCCTTATGTCGATTACATGCAGGAGATGGTGGTTGCAAAGAAGAATGCAGCCGACTTCTACTACGCCCACGGACAGGAGCTGATGAAAAACAACACCCGCGAGTCATACCGCCAGGCATACTATGAGTTTGTCAGGGCACAGGAGTACGTGGGCGACTATGAGGGTATAGACCAGATGCTGAGGGAGTCAAGACAGCTGGGCATCAGCCGCGTATATGTCACCCTGAAGAACTACTCTCCCACCAAGTTTCCCGAGACATTTGAACAGGACCTGCTGGCCCTCGACCTGCCGCGCCTCAACAGCGAATGGGTGGAATATCATACTTCCATTCCCGACAGCGAGACCCAGTTCGACTATCTTGTCAATATAAACCTGAAAAACGTGGCCGTAAGTCCAGACCGTCAGTTCCAGCGTGACACCCTGGTTAAGGCGACCGTGGAGGACGGATTTGATTATGTGAAGGATGCAAGGGGCAACGTACTCAAGGATTCACTGGGCAATGATGTCAAGGTCAAGAAATACAAGGATCTGCAGTGCGCACTCATTCAGACATTCCAGGTCAAGGAGTGTGTCATCGACGGTGATGTGGAGATGCTCTCTCTCTATCCTGAAAAGACCATCAAGAAAGAGCCTATAGGTGCCACCTCCAATTTCGAGCATGTGTCGGCACGGGCAATAGGTGACGTCAATGCCCTCACGGCGGATCAGAAAAGGATGCTGCAGTCCCAGATCGTCGAGTTCCCCGATGACCTTGACATGGTGATCATGTGCACCGAGAACCTCAAGCGTGCGATACGGGGTTTCATGGAGACAAACAGGAGGTATATCAACTGATGCACTCTGCCGCAATATAATCTCATTACAGTCTGCCGGCCGCATTCGCGGCCGGCAGTCATATATGGCGGCATAATCCGCACAACGCAGGCATGGCCCTGAACTCTTCCCTTTCAGGTATGCACGGATTTAGTATTTTTGCCTTCTAATTTTCCGTGAGATAGAAAAAGCAATACTGGTAGGGGTCATTACCCCGGAGATAAGTGAGGGCAGTGCTCGCGAATACCTTGATGAGCTTGCCTTTCTGGCCCGCACGGCAGGGGCGGAGCCTGTAAGGTCATTTCTTCAGCGGGTGGAGCATGCCAACCCGCGCACCTTCGTCAACAAGGGGAAGACGGAAGAGATAGCGGCATTTGTCGCTGCCAATGAGATCACCCTGGCCATCTTCGATGACGAGCTGACCCCGGCGCAGATGCGCAACATTGAAAAAGAGCTCAACTGCCGTGTCATTGACCGCACCAACCTCATTCTTGACATCTTTGCCGGTCGCGCCCGCACCTCGCATGCCCGCAAGCAGGTGGAGCTGGCCCAGTACCAGTACCTGCTGCCGAGGCTGACGGGCATGTGGACTCACCTGGAGCGCCAGCGAGGAGGTATCGGCCTCCGCGGGCCCGGCGAGACGGAGATAGAAACAGACCGTCGTATCATACGTGACCGCATAGCAAAGCTCAAGGAGCAGCTGAAGAAGATTGACACCCAGATGAGCACTCAGCGCAAAGGGCGCGGAAAGATGGTGAGAGTAGCACTCGTCGGTTATACCAACGTCGGCAAATCAACCCTCATGACCCGTATCAGCAAGAGCGAGGTCTTTGCAGAAGACAAGCTGTTCGCAACCCTCGACACTACTGTGCGTAAAGTGGTGATAGGCAACCTGCCGTTCCTGCTCTCCGACACGGTGGGGTTCATACGAAAGCTGCCACACGACCTGGTGGAATCGTTCAAGTCGACACTCGACGAGGTGCGCGAGGCTGACCTGCTGCTGCACGTGGTAGACATCTCACACCCCGGCTTTGAGGAACAGATAGAGGTGGTGAACGCCACCCTCAGTGAGCTGGAGTCGTTGGGCAAGCCTGTCATTATGGTGTTCAACAAGACCGACATATTCTCATTCACCAGGAAAGATGACGATGACCTTACCCCGTTGAAGAGGGAGAACCTCTCCCTGGATGACCTTCGCAGGAGCTGGATGGCCGGAGGAAACAACCGTAAGGTGGTATTCATCTCAGCGAAAACCCGTGACAACATTGAGGAGCTGAGGAAGATGCTCTATGACGAGGTGAGACGGATACACACAGCACGCTATCCCTACAATGATTTTCTCTATGATGACGTGTGACCTGCAGCTACAGCAGGCCTGACGAGCGCATGTACTCGGCTATCTGCACCGCATTGGTGGCAGCTCCCTTGCGTATGTTGTCAGCCACAACCCACATGTTCAGCGTCTTCTCCTGCGAGAAGTCGCGCCTGACACGGCCCACGAATACCTCATCACGGTCGTGGGCGATCAGGGGCATGGGATATTTGTTCTCTGCCGGGTTGTCATAAAGGATCACTCCCGGTGCCTCCGAGAGCAATACCCTCACCCTGTCGAGGTCGAATTCCCGTTCAAACTCAGCGTTTACTGCCTCCGAATGCCCGCCCTTGACGGGTACTCTGACGGCAGTGGCCGTAACACGTATACTGCTGTCTGAGAGTATTTTCCTGGTCTCGTTCACCAGCTTCTCCTCCTCTTTCGTATAGCCGTTGTCAAGGAATTGATCACAATGCGGCAGGCAGTTAAGGTCGATGGGGTAGGGGTATGCCATCTCTCCCCCCAGTCCGCGGCGCTCATTGTCGAGCTGTGTCACTGCCCTGACCCCTGTGCCTGTTACTGACTGGTATGTTGAGATCACCAGCCTTCTGATGGTGTACTCGCGGTGCAGCGGAGCCAGGGCCATGAGCATCTGGATAGTGGAGCAGTTGGGGTTGGCAATTATCTTATCGTTTGCCCTTATTGCCACGGCGTTAATTTCCGGCACCACCAGCGGAACATTCTCATCCATCCGCCACGCTGATGAGTTGTCTATGACCACTGTGCCTGTCTCAGCAAAGGCCGGGGCCCATTCCCTGGAGACTGCCGCTCCGGCGGAGAAGAGTGCCAGTTCAGGTTTTGCCTCCACAGCCTCCATGATGCTTATGACCTTCACGGGCTTGCCCCTGAATATCACCTCCCTGCCTTCAGAACGCTCGCTGGCGGCAGCCAGGAGAGTGTCGACGGGGAGCTGGCGTTCCTCCAGAACCTTCAGCATCATTTTGCCTACCATACCGGTGGCTCCGACAATTGCTACCTTCATTTCTTTAATTATTTCGAAATTATTTGCGAACTTTATCTTGAAAAAGTGCGACAAATTTAATTCTTTTTTAGTCCCGCTGCATGAAAAAGATTATCCTGTTGTCGTTACTACCTGTTTGTCTGTGCGTTGATGCGCAGGTGCCGGGCAGTATGGGTGACATCTCAGTCACCGGATCCATTGTATTCACTGAGATCATGGCCGATCCCTCGCCTCCTGTCGGGTTGCCCGAGAAGGAGTATCTTGAGATAACCAACCGCACCGGTGACACACTCTTCACCGGAGGCCTGATACTTATTGCAGGGCCTGACAGTGTCACCCTCCCTGCAGAGATGATAGCTCCGCAGGAGTACATCATACTCTGTGCGACGGGGAGCAGGAGCCTTCTGGAGCCATACGGGCGGGTGATGGCGATAAAGTCATTCCCCTCCCTGAACAATGACGGGGAGCAACTGGCTCTGCGTGGCAGCGACGGCATGCTGCTGCATGCCGTCAGCTATACCCCGGCATTACTGGGCGAGGGACCGCGTTCAGGAGGAGGCTGGTCGGCAGAGCTGACCGACCTCAGCAACCCGTTCAATGAACCGGGGGCATGGAGTCCTTCCGTTGATCCATCAGGCGGCACACCCGGCCGGGCCAGCTCGTCGGAGAGGGCAGCCCCTGACACGCGCTGTCCGCTGGCTGTAGCTGTCTGGACTGAGGATGGTGACACCGTCAGGGTTCTTTTTGATGAGACCGTTATGGCTGTTGCAGATGAACGGTGGCTGGCCAATGGCAGGGAGACTTTCCCGGCAGTATCCGGTGACCCCGCGGATCGTCTGCGCCTCGTACCCCTGCGTCAGAGGCTGCAACAGGGAGAGATTCTCTCGCTGACGGTGCCGGCGTCGGTCACTGATTTTGCCGGCAACGCGGTCTGCCAGGGAGATCTCAGGACCGGCATTCCATCCGATCCGATGGCCGGTGAGATACTCTTTAATGAGCTGCTATTCGATCCGTTGTCCGGGGGTGCAGATTATATTGAGTTTTACAATAACAGCAACACAGTGATCGATCTCTCCACCCTCAGCCTGGCAAACAGCATCACCGTCCCGGTGCAGGCCTTTGCTGCCGTGCCCCGTCAGCTTATGCCGTATGAATATATAGCCGTCACCGTTGACAGGATGGCCGTTGTCGAGGGTTATCCCTGCGCATCTCCCTATTCAGTTTACGAGGCTTCCCGTATCCCCTCCATGCCCGACGAGGGAGGCACGCTTATACTCTATAACCGGATGCTTACCGTCGTTGACAGGGTCAGCTACAGCAGCGCCATGCACCAGTCGTTTCTGTCAGGCACCGAAGGCATAGCCCTGGAGAAGGTTAGCCCGGCATTGCCGTCTGATGTAGCCGGCAACTGGCACTCTGCCTCCGAAGCCTGCGGTTGGGGCACCCCGGGCGCTGCCAACTCGGTGACGGCAGAGCCGGCAGATGCCGGCGCAGGGCTGACACTCTCATCAACCAGGGTCTCACCTGACGGCGACGGCTTTGAGGAGGTGGTATCGGTGTCGGTTTGGCCCGGGGGAGACGACAACATCATATCTGTGACTGTCTTCAACGACCGCGGGCAGTATGTCAGGCGGCTGGCTGAGAGGTTCTCCGGGGGCGCCGGTGCAACCTTTATATGGGATGGCACTACGGACGGCGGGGCCCGGCTGCCCGCAGGACTCTATATGATAATGGCTGAATCCGTGAACTCCTCCGGGCAATCCCGCCGGTGGAAGAAGGTATGCGCGGTACTGTACAGGTAACCCGTCAGAGGGCAGCTATCAGCTCCTTCATGATCCTGGTCATCTTCTCCTCGCTGTGCTCGGCAGCCTGCTGGACAGACTCATGGGTGGTGTACTCTATTTTGCCCTCCACACCCAGGTCGGTGATGATGCTTACAGCAAAGACAGGTACATTCATATGCCTGGCGGTGATCACCTCGGGCACTGTGGACATACCCACGGCATCGGCACCGATGATCCTGAAGAACCTGTATTCTGCCGGTGTCTCAAAGGTAGGACCGGTGGTGGAGAGGTATACCCCTTTTGTTACCGGTATTCCCAGCCCTGCGGCTATCGTTTCGGCCTTTTCGATGAGCTTTTTGTCATACGGGACGCTCATGTCGGGAAAACGCGGTCCTATGCGGTCATCATTGGGTCCGATGAGCGGGTTGTCCACGAGGCAGATATGATCATTGATGATCATGATGTCTCCTATACGGAATGACGGGTTGACACCGCCGGCGGCGTTGGAGAGAAAGAGAGCCCTGATTCCCAGCTCCTTCATTACCCTGATGGGGAAGGTCACCTGATCAGAACCGTAGCCCTCGTAATAGTGGAAACGGCCCTTCATGGCAACAACCTTTTTCCCTCCGAAATCGCCGAAAATAAGTTTCCCGGCATGGCCCTTAACCGTGGAGACGGGGAATTCGGGTATTGCAGCATAGGGAACCTCTATCTGATTGTCAATCTCAGTGGTGAGGCCCCCCAGGCCCGTGCCCAGCACTATTCCTGCCTCAGGGTCGGCAAATCCTTTTGATCTCAGGAAATCAGCCGTCTTAATGATCTTTTCCAGCATATTGATATATTTTGTTTAAAAAATCCTCCTCATCTTCAATGAATTGCACGTTTACCGGCAATACATGGGTTACCCTGGCGAGGTGAACTGCAATATTAGCGATTTCTTTTAACCTGACGGCATCCTTGGCCGTGGTGATGACAATTTTACGTTCACCCTCCATGGCCTCGAGGGCAGAGCTGATCTTTCCGATGTCTCTTTCGGTGTATCTGTGATGGTCAGGGAAGGAGAGTGGTGTCACCCTGGAGCAGAGCGATGAGAGATGGCGGGCCATCGGGGCCGGGTTTGCTATACCAGTAACCAGCAGCACCGAGGAGTCTGTTGTGAACGGCTGAGGGGGAGTCTCCGGGAGGAGCGGCACCGGGTTGCCGTAGGTCAGAGTGGTGAAGTATATGCTCTGGCTCACGCCGGCCTTCAGTTCTCTTTTTACTGCATCCATCTCAGCGGTGGTGGCTTCGGGCGGCACCTTCGTGACAATAATGATATCCGCTCTTCTTATGCCTTTCACGCTCTCGCGCAGTCGTCCCAGCGGCAGCAGCCTGTCGCGTGTCATGAGCCTGTTCCAGTCGGTCAGGAGGATGTTCATTCCGGCTTTCACCGCCCGGTGCTGGAATCCGTCATCGAGGATGACAACGCCGGCCGTGGGTTTTTCAGCCCTGATCTTCCTTATGCCTCGGGCCCGGTCACGGTCCACAAAGACGGGTACCTGCTGAAGGTTCCGGGCCATCAGCAGCGGCTCGTCGCCTGCGTCGGCAGCGGTATCGGCGGGCGTCACCTCCCTGAACCCACGGCTCCTGCGGAGGTATCCGCGACTGAGGACGGCCACCTGCATCACAGAAGAAAGTCTCTCTGCCAGCCATATGACATGGGGTGTCTTTCCGGTTCCGCCGACGGTGATGTTGCCGACACATATCACCGGCAGGCTGAAGCTGTGACTCCTGAGAATGCCGCAGTCATAGAGACAGTTCCTGACAGCCACGGTGGCGCCGTAGAGCTGGGAGGAGAGCCACAGCAATATCCTGCCCGGCATGATCATGCCTAGTAGATCTCGATGTAATATGGCAGCACGGCCTGTACGCCTGATGCCGACATTATCTCCTTAAGGTCATGCCAGTATCGTGAGGCGGCACCGAGCTCACTGCTTATCACTTTTGCCCTGAGCGTGCCGGTCATCTCCTTGAGCAGTTTGGTGTAGAGGTCAGAAGCCTCTGGCTTTTCCACGATGCGGTAGTTCTCCACACCTGCCAGGGAGGCTGCTTCCCTGACGGCGTCGCTGAGGCCGCCGAAGGCGTCAACAAGTCCTATGCCGGCAGCGTCGGCGCCGCTCCATACATGCCCCTCTCCGATGCTGTCCACCGCTGTCTGTCTCATGCCTCTGCCCTCGGCCACAACGCCCGTGAAGGTGTTGTAGGTACGCTCTACATTGGCCTGTAGGGCCGCTTTCTCATAGGCAGTCAACGGGCGCGTCAGCGAAGGTGCGTCAGAGTGTTTGCTGGTGCTGACCACTTCAGAGGTTATGCCCAGTTTCCTGTCGAGGAGTGTCTGTGCATTGGGGATGAGGCCGAAGACTCCTATTGACCCTGTGAGCGTCACCGGCGAGGCCATTATTTTATCAGCGGCGGCAGAGATATAGTATCCGCCGCTGGCGGCGTAGTTGCCCATGGAGACCACCACAGGCTTGATCCTGGAGGTAAGCTCCACCTCACGCCATATCAGGTCGGAGGCGATGGCGTTGCCGCCGCGTGAGTTAACCCTGAAGACGACGGCTTTGACGGCGGTGTCGAGCCGCAGCTTGCGCATCTCGGCAGCGTACCTGTTTCCGCCTATGCTGGTGTCGTCACCTTCACCCATGACAATGCTCCCTTCGGCGAAGAGCACTGCTATCTTAGCCTTTCCCGGTTTGGAATCCTGTTTGACCGTCACCTTGGAGTACTTTGTCATAGGCACATAGTTGATCTTCTTGTCCTCCTCAATGCCGGCAGCCACTCGTATGCTGTCTTCGAGCTGATCGCGGTATATGGTGCCGTCAATCATTCCTGCCGCGGCCATGCGAGCGACGTCATAGCCGGCCAGTGAGTCAGCCAGCTGCATCACCCTTTCGGCAGGCACGCCGCGCGATTCAGATATGACCTTTACGACATGATCCCAGATGGAGCCGATATATTCCGAGATCTGGAAACGGTTTTCCTCGCTCAGCCGGTCGAGCATGTATGGCTCAACGGCACCCTTGAACCTTCCGTGTCTTATCACCTGCACCTCGACGCCGAGTTTCTCCAGGGCCTCTTTGTAAAATGTAACCTCCGAGGCCAGTCCCTTGAAATCGAAGGCAGAGGTGGGGTTAAGCCATATCCTGTCGGCAGCGGTGGAGATGAAGTAGCTCTCCTGCATCATGATATAGTCTGAGTAGGAGTATACGAATTTGCCGCTCTTTCTGAATTCCTCAAGGGCTGTGCGGAGCTCGTCTGCCGTTGCCCATCCGGAGGGCATGGTGCCGTTTTCTATAAGGATGCCGCTCACATCATCATCCTCGGCAGCCTTGCGCAGGTTCTTCAGCAGGTCGTTCAGTCCGGGTGTTCCGGTCAGTGACATGGTAAACGGATCGAACATTGCCAGCGGGTTGGTGCCTGTGCGATCCGGAATCAAGGCGGCGGTCTTTATCACCAGCACTGATTTTTCCGGTATGTCAACCGCTTTTGTGCCTGCAGCAGCCATGGCCGAGAACAGTGAGAGCATGATCACGAAGAAGAGTATGCCTGTTATTATCAGCCCGGCGATCACGGCGAGCAGCATTTTAAGAAAGGTTTTCATATCGGTACGGTTTGTTTCGGTTGCCAAATTATAAAAAAAACAGCCATCTTTATGGCTCTAAAGCGCTTAAGATGAAATTGCCGGCACTATCAAGGGTAACTGCGGGACTGGGGAGCAACATGGGCGACAGGCTTGCTGCCCTTGGCCGTGCCCTGGAGCTTGTCAGGGAGGAGGCCGGGGAGGTGACAGCCGTCTCGTCGGTCTGGGAGACCGAGCCATGGGGTTTTGATGCCGACGAGCAGTTCCTGAACATGGTCATCGTCATTGAGACTGCGATGGAGCCGTGGCAGCTGATGCAGCTCTTCCGCTCCATTGAGGGGCGGATGGGGCGAAGGCGCAGCGGCAGGGGCAGCTATGAGTCCCGCATCATTGACCTTGACATCCTGTTATGGGAAGGACGTATAATATCAGTGCCGGGGCTGGAGGTGCCTCATCCCAGGCTGGCCGACAGGCGGTTTGTGCTGGAGCCCCTCAGTGAGGTTGCCCCTGCTGCTGTTCATCCTGTCACCGGGCTCACCGTAGCAGAGATGCTTGAGATGTGTGATGACCGCTCGGATGTGAGGCTGGCGGGGCAGCAGCTCTAGAGGGCTCCGTTGTCAGCGAAGCTGTAGTACTCGCGGCCGGCAATGATGAGGTGATCCAGCAGCTGGATATCCATCAGTGCACCGGCCTCCTTGATCTTCTGAGTGATGCGTATGTCCGAATCGCTGGGGCTGTTGTTGCCCGAGGGATGGTTATGACAGATGACCAGTCCTGATGCAAGTGACTCTATCGCCTTTTTCATCACTATGCGTACGTCGGTGACGGTGCCGCTGACGCCTCCCTGGCTTATCTTCATCCGGCCGATCACCCGGTTTGCCCTGTTGAGGAATAGTATCCAGAACTCTTCATGCGGCAGGTCTTCCATCAGGGGGCTGAAGATGTTGAAGACGTCAGCAGAGGAGCGTATCTGCGGGTGTTCTGCCGCCTCTGCCAGCTTGCGGCGCCGTCCCAGCTCCAGGGCGGCGGCGACGGTCACGGCCCGGGCTTCACCCAGCCCTTTAATCTTACGTATCTCCCCGGCGCTGAGTTTTCCCAGATCGCCCAGGGAGTTGCCGGCGAGGGCCAGCAGTTCGCGTGCCAGGTCCAGGGCCGAGTGGTTCCTGGTACCTGATCCTATGAGAATGGCTAACAGCTCAGCGTCGCTGAGACTTGAGGGGCCCTTGCTCCAGAGCCTTTCACGGGGCCTGTCCTCGACAGCCCAGTCTGTGATCTTCATTGACATGCAGCAAAACGTATTATCCCGATGCAATATAAAAAAAAAGCCGCTGTCGGGGGACAGCGGCGGCATAATATTTTCAACGGGAACCTACTTCAGGTTCTGCACATGCTTCGTTGCCGAGGACTTGAGGTTGGAAGCCTTGTTCTTGTGAATCACGTTTTTCTTGGCCAGCTTGTCAAGCATGGCACTGAGCTCGGGGAGCATCCTGTCTGCCTCCGACTTGTCGGTGGTGGCGCGCATCTTCTTGAGAGCGTTGCGCATGGTGCGGGCATAGTACTTGTTGTCTTCCCTTCTTGTCTCAGCCTGCCTTGCGGCTTTGAGTGCCGACTTGTGATTAGCCATATTCTCAGTTTATGTTTTGTAGTCCATAGGGGAATCGAACCCCTGTTACCAGGATGAAAACCTGACGTCCTAA
>CAYPKP010000052.1:0-1923 GCA_964411345.1 uncultured Rikenella sp.
GCCTGAAACTATGGTGCGGACATCCATGCCGGTATCGACCTTGAGCTTTATCAGCTTGGTGGTTTTGGGAACCTTCTCCGCCTCCAGTATTGTGGCAGTACGTATATCCATGCGGGTGAACTCGTCGAAGGTGACATCCTCCTTCTGAGGTGCAGCTTCTGCTTCACTGGTTTCGTTGGCTTTTTTTGTGTCGAGCAGCTTTTTTATCTGCCGTTCTATCTCCGCATCCTCCACCCTGGAGAACATCAGCTCACCGGATGATACGACATGTCCCGGTGTGAGGAGGTCCGACTTTCCGGCCTCATTCCAGGGTCTTCCGGTGATGCCCAGCCATCCGCGAAGCTTGTCCATCGAGAAGGGAAGGAAGGGCTCAAGAAGGATAGCCAGGTTGGCGGTGATCTGGAGGGAGATGTACATTATCGTCTTTACCCTGTCAGGGTCGGTTCTGACAACTTTCCACGGTTCAGTGTCAGCCAGGTACTTGTTGCCCAGGCGTGCCAGGTTCATGGCCTCGGACAGTGCCTGGCGGAAGCGGAAGGCCTCGAGGTTGCTCTCCACATTTTCGCGGCAGCTCATGATGGAGCTCAGTGTCTCAAGGTCGTACCCGGTCATCTCCCCCGGTGCCGGCACCTCCCCTTTGTAATAGTTGCCGGTGAGTACCAGTGTGCGGTTGACGAAGTTGCCCAGTATCGCCACCAGTTCATTATTGTTCCGGGCCTGGAACTCCTTCCAGGTGAAATCGTTGTCCTTGGTCTCCGGTGCACTGGCGCAGAGGGCGTAACGGAGCGAGTCCTGCTTGCCGGGGAAATCCACAAGGTATTCGTGAAGCCAGACAGCCCAGTTTCTGGATGTCGAGATCTTGTCGTTCTCGAGGTTCAGGAACTCGTTGGCAGGCACGTTGTCGGGAAGTATATAGCTGCCCTCGGCCTTAAGCATGGAGGGGAAGATGATGCAGTGAAAGACAATGTTGTCCTTTCCGATGAAATGTATCATCCGTGTCTCAGGGTCCTTCCAGTATTTTTCCCAGTCGGGCGTCAGCTCCCTGGTGGCGCTGATATATCCTATAGGTGCGTCAAACCATACATAGAGGACCTTTCCTTCTGCTCCTTCCACGGGCACGGGCACGCCCCAGTCGAGGTCGCGGCTCACCGCCCTGGGCTGCAGGCCCTGGTCGAGCCACGACTTGCACTGTCCGTATACGTTTGTCTTCCATTCGGTATGTTCATCAAGGATCCATTTTCTTATCCACGGTTCATATCTGTCGAGCGGAAGGTACCAGTGCAGGGTGTCGCGCATCACAGGCGCGCTGCCGCTTATGGTTGACCTGGGATTAATAAGGTCGGTGGGGCTGAGTGAGGTGCCGCACTTCTCGCACTGGTCGCCGTAGGCATTCTCATTGCCGCAGTGCGGGCAGGTGCCGGTGATGTACCTGTCAGCCAGAAAGCATCCGGCCTCCTCGTCGTAATACTGGCTGGAGGTTTTCTCTATAAACTCACCCTGGTCATACAGCTTGCGGAAGAATTCCGAGGCTGTCTCGTAGTGTATCTCATTGGAGGTACGCGAGTAGATGTCAAAGGCTATGCCGAAGTCGGCAAAGGCTTTCTTGTTAAGCTCATGGTAGCGGTCTACCACCTCCTGCGGGGTTATGCCCTCCTTTCTGGCCTTGAGAGTGATGGGCACTCCGTGCTCGTCGGAGCCGCAGATGGATATGACATCCTCGCCACGCATCCTGAGGTAGCGGGTGTATATGTCAGACGGCACGTAGACTCCGGCCAGATGCCCGATATGTATGGGTCCGTTGGCATAGGGGAGGGCGGAGGTGATAAGATGGCGCTTGAATTTCTTCATCAGGAATGAGTGTTGCTGAGTTTAACCCGGCAAATATAATGAATTTAGAGAACCCCCGGCAGCAGGTCACCCCTC
>CAYPKP010000052.1:2023-5337 GCA_964411345.1 uncultured Rikenella sp.
GGTCACCCCTCATGGCGACAGGCAGGCAGCAGCAATCAGGCGTGACAACAACGGGCCACCCCTCCTGGTGGCAGGCAGGCGGCAGCAATCAGGCGTGACAACAACGGGCCACCCCTCCTGGCGGCAGGCAGGCGGCAGCAATCAGGCGCGGCGGGGGCAGGTCATCCCTCCTGACCGAAGGCGATAAGCACCTCCTGCATGTAGGTACGTGATACGGGGATGACTGACGGGGGTACAGTATCGAGCTCCAGCATCAGCCCGTCCTTCTCGCGGCGTATCAGCTTCACCTTTTCAATGTTGACGAGATACGACCGGTGGCAGCGTATCACCTGCTCCTGCTTCAGCTCATCCTCCATGGTACGGAGAGTGTTGCGAAGCATGAACTTCGACACCTTGCTGCGGGCCTGGTACCATACGGTCACATAGTTGTCGCTGCCCTGTATCCAGAGTATGTCAGAGCGCAGGAGCGACATCCTCAGGACTCCCTTTTCGTCCCTGAGAGGGATCATCGGCTTCTGTCCGGCATTCTCAGGCTGTTCCATGATCCCGGTAAGCTTGATCTTGCTGTCGCGCCACGAGAACCAGAGCCAGAGAAAGGTATAGGGAAGCAGCAGTGTCAGGGAGGTGTTCTGTACCGATCTGGCCAGGAGCTCCGTAAAGGGACGCTGGTCATGGAGGATCACTACCTCAAAAAGGGTGAAGAAGAGAGCCATTGCAAGTATCTCCGCCGCCACCCACACCAGGTAGTGCCATATTTTCAGTATGCCTCCCCGTCTGACGGAATGGTACATTATGATCCGGCTGACGGCAACCACCAGTACTCCGGCCAGGATCACGCCACTGGCATAGAGCAGCAGAGTAGGTTTTGAAGCCTCAAACCAGGTGGCCACCCCGAAGGGGGTGTAGAGGTTCAGGAAGAGCAGTGCAAAGCCGGCAGTAAAGAATATCGTGGTGACAATATTCCCCTTTTCCGTAAGGTATCCGGGAAGCTTTCTGCTCAGATCAATATTCATAACATCAGTTGTCAATGCAAAAGTAACACTTTTGGTGATCTGCAGTTTTCCGGTCACTTCCGGCCGTGATATTTCACCCCTGTATGCCCTTTTTCGTCCCCGTCCGGGAGTTTTTGGCCCGTGGCAGGGTTGAAGAAACCAATTTTTTGGAACCTCCCCGGCAATTCCTTTTGTTTGCCGAAAAGAAGGAGCTATGGGTTACACAGGCAGTGAGAAGGAGTTTGCGGCTCACTTCAGGGGAGGAGTGACGGAGGGAGTAATTCCCGGCACCGGGGTAACTGTCAGGGAGGAGCTCTTTCAATCATCGGGCAGCTACCGCTATCCGGACGAGAGCAGGGTGGCTTCGGTATTTCGTTCGCTCTTCAGGTCGGGAGAGCTGGAGCATGCCAACGGGGAGTTCCGTTATTATATAATGACCCCGGGCAACGCAGTGGGCAGGGGTGCTGTGGTACTCCTGCACGGTCTCAATGAGCGCAACTGGAACAAGTACCTTCAGTGGGGCATGAGGCTGGCATCCGACACAGGCAGGCCGGTGGTGTTATTTCCCAGTGCCTATCACATGAACCGTTCGCCGCGCAGCTGGATCGACAGGCATCTGATGATGCCGCTGGTGACGGCACGCACCTCCCTGTTGCCTGATACCAGGCTCTCAACATTTGTCAATGTTGCCCTCAGCACCCGGATGTCACTTTCGCCCCAGCGGTTTCTGCTCTCAGGATACCAGACGATCAGGGATGTTGCAGAGCTGACCGGAGCAATCAGGGATGGCTCTCACCCCTCGCTGCCTGGCGGCGGACCCGTAGACATCTTTGCCTATTCAATAGGTGCACTGGCAGCCCAGGTGATGATGCTCTCCAGACCCTCCCTCCTGCCGGATGACACCCGTGTGATGCTCTTCGCCGGCGGAAGCGCCTTTGGCCTGATGAACGGCACCTCGAAGCTGATAATGGACAGCAGGGCCTTCGAGAGACTGGTCACATTCTATCTCTCATGGCCTGGAAAAAACGGACCTCCCGATGACAGCAGGTTCATGCAGGTCATGAATGAGACCCCGGAGGGCGAGGCATTTTACGGCATGACGTCGCTCAACAGGCTGAAGGATGTCTCAGGCACGCCCTTCAAAAACAGTGACGGCAGATTCAAGGCCGTCACCTTTGCCGGCGACAAGGTCATACCCGCCGAGGCTGTATCCGCCACCCTCAGGGGTGCCGACCTGGAGATCTGGCAGCCGGAGTATCCCTTTACCCATGAGAATCCCTTTCCTTTGCTTGCCGGGGAGCAGTCACAGGCCGTTGACAGCACATTCGACAGGCTGTTTGAGACGGCGGCGCGGTTTCTCGCACGGTGAATTTTCTCTTCCTGCAGAAAATAGGGCAATTTTATGTATGTTTGATACTGTCATCATTCATTACAGGCATATGAAGTCACTTACCATGCCGCCCTGGCTGAGGGAGGGCGACCGGATAGAGATCATCACCCCTGCGAGCCACATTGATGAGGATGTCGTGCTGCAGGCGGTGAAGATGCTTGAAGATTCAGGCTTCCGCATCACCCTGGGCAGACACGTCTTTACCCGCAACGGTCCTTTTGCCGGCAGCGATGATGAGCGACTGGAAGATATCCAGAGGGCCACTGACGACCCGGAGGTGAGGGCTGTTCTCTGTTCCCGCGGCGGTTACGGAATGTCAAGGATCGTTGACCGGATCGATTTCCGTGCTCTGAAGAGGAATCCCAAATGGTATGTAGGGTACAGTGACATCACCTCGCTGCACCTGTGGCTCAACAAGGTATGCGGCATAGCGTCGCTCCATGCCGAGATGCCTCTCAACTACTCCGATCCGGCATGTTCGCCGCAATGCTATGAGACGATGGTGCGCGCCCTGAGGGGCGATGCAGTGCCGGTGACATGGACTCCGCCGCGTGAGGCGTCGTTCGTGGTGTCGGGAGTGGTGACGGGAGGCAACATATCTCTCATTTACAGCCTTAACGGCACCCCCGCGCAGCCTGACACCGGGGGGGCGATACTCTTTATTGAGGAGATCGGCGAGCAGTTTTACCATCTTGACCGCATGCTTACCTCAATGAGGATGACCGGCATGCTGAAGGATCTCTCCGCACTGGTAGTGGGAGGCATGGAGAAGATCACCGAGGGAGAGCACGTCTTCAACCAGACGGTTGAGGAGGTGGTGATGAATGTTGTCGGCAGCTACGGATACCCGGTGCTCTTTGGCTTCCCGGCCGGTCATATAAACGACAACAGGGCTATTTACCTCGGCCGCGCTGCACAGATCAGACAGTCGG
>CAYPKP010000052.1:5437-19838 GCA_964411345.1 uncultured Rikenella sp.
TTCATGTGCGGGATTGATCCTCCCCGACACTTCATGTGCGGGATTGAGCCTCCTCCGTCGGCGGCTCAAACTGCCGCCGGCTGCGGACTGAATCAGAATGCTGCCAGCAGCAGGTTGATATCCTTGGAGAGTATCCCGAACTTTTGTCCCAGCGCCTCGCTGGTGAGGATGCCGTTATAGATGTAGACCCCGTCGCGCAGTCCGGTGTTGAATTTGAGCATGGGTGTGATGCCGCCGGCATCGGATATCTCCTGCATCAGTGGCCTGAAGACATTGCTCAGTGCTATGGAGGCTGTTTTGGGCACCCGTGACGGGAGGTTCCATGCAGAGTAGTGTATCACCCCGTGTTTTTCGTAGATGGGGTCCTTTATTGCCCGCGGCTCTGCAGTCTCCACGCATCCGCCAGTGTCTATGCTGAGGTCGACGATCACCGATCCGCGCTTCATACCCTGTACCATCTCCTCGGTGACATAGAACCACGGCATGAGTATGTTGGTTGAGAGCGCCCCTATGAGGACGTCGGCTGATTTCAGGGCTTTCTGCAGCACCTGCGGGTGAAAGGTGGAGGTGTATAGTCTCTGTCCCAGCAGGTTTTGAAAATTGCGCAGCCGGTATACCGAGCTGTCAAAGACCCTCACTATCGCACCCAGCCCCAGGGCTGCCCTGGCAGCATATTCACCTGCGGTATTGGCACCGATTATTACCACTTCCGTAGGTGTCACCCCTGTCACTCCGCCGAGCATCACTCCCTTTCCTCCCGAGGTGGTGCTGAGGTATTCCGAGGCGAGGAGCACAGATGTGATGCCGCTTATCTCACTCATCGACTCAACGACGGGGAGCATGCCGTCACTGTCCTTTATCTTTTCGCTTGCCAGCGCCGTCACCCGCTTGCGCATCATCAGCGCGACGGTTTCCTCGTTGGTGGTGGCGGCATTCATGAAGGAGATCACTATCTGACCGCCTCTGAGCATCGAGGCCTCGTCGCGGGTGAAGGGAGCTATCTTGATGACAAAATCGCAGCTGTAGATCTTCTCCGGCGTGTCAGTCACCATGGCCCCGTTGTCACTGTATTCCCTGTCGCTGAAGCCTGCTGCCACTCCTGCTCCCTTCTCCAGGAAGAGATCATGGCCGGCGTCGGTGAGTATCCTTACTGCTTCGGGGGTGAGAGCAATGCGCTTCTCATCATCAAGAAGGTCATGCGGCATGCCTATCGACATATGCCGTCTGCCTACGGTCTTTTCAATCAGCTCTTCCTGAGGCATGAAGGCGCTTCTGGCAGGTTCAGTCATCGGGATTCTTTTTAAAGGGTTAAACGGAAGAAAATATTCGGCATATCAAAAATAAGATTTTAATCGGACGGAAAGCAGAGAGAGGCTTATAATTCATAGGGAGGTGAGCAACAGGGACCCCGGCTCCGGATTCATTCTTCAGATGGCGCTACGAAACCCCGGGTCTGCATGGTCAGGCAGCTGCAAGTTGAAAGATCAGGGGGCGGGGAGAAACTGGTCCCCCGGCGCTGGATTCATTATTCAGATTACGCCACGAAACCCCGGGTCTGCATGGTCAGACAGCTGTAAGTTGAAAGATCAGGCGGAGGGTGCCTCCGAGGGTGAGGAGAGAGTCTCCGGCGGACCGGAGAGTGTTTTGATGACCCGGCCGCCGTCAGCAGTGACGGTGATCGAGACCCTCAGGGTGCCGGGCGGCAGAAGGGGCTCAATCATTTCCGGCCACTCCATGAAACAGGGCGAGCCGGAGTCGAGGTACTCTTCAATACCGAAGTCGAGCACCTCGGAAATTTTGCTGATACGGTAAAAATCAAAGTGATATACCGGAGGGCCAACGGGGCGGATGTACTCATTCACCAGAGTGAATGTGGGGCTGGTGACGGTGTCGGTAACTCCCATCTCGCGGCAGAGGGCCTTGATGAATGTGGTCTTGCCTGACCCCATCTGACCGTAGAAGGCAATGATCCTGCTTCCGGAAGTCTCCCTGAGGAAATGCCTAGCTGCCTCGGGCAGACGGCTCCTGTCACTTATCACCAGCTTCATGCGGCAAAAGTAATACTTTTTAAACCGGCTCGAGCAGGGCAAGAGGAAGCATCATCTCCTGGAGAGAGATGCCACCGTGCTGGAAAGAGTCACGGTAATATGAGACTATCTGGTTATAGTTGTTGGGATAGACCAGGAAGTCATTGCCGGTGGCAAAGATATATCTTGAGGTTATGTTGGTCATCGGCAGTCCCGCCCTGGCCGGAGCTGTAATCTCAAACACCTCCCGGGGGTTGTAGTCAAGGTTTCTGCCGGTCTTGTAGCGCAGGTTCATGGAGGTCTGCCTGTCGCCCACCACCTTGAGGGGCTTCTGTACCTTCACCGACCCGTGATCAGTGGTGATGACCACCCGTGCACCCCTGGCGGAGATGATCCTGAGAAGCTCAAGCAGCGGGGAGTGGATGAACCATGAATGTGTCAGCGAGAGCCACGAGGCCTCGTCGCCGGTCATATCACGGAGGACATTCACCTCTGTGCGGGCATGGCTGAGCATGTCAACAAAATTGTAGACAATGACATACAGGTCATGTGTCAGCAACCGGGAGGCCTTCTCATTCAGGCTCCTTCCCTCTGCGTCAGAGCTCACCTTGCTGTAGCCCCACCGGCATGAGATGCCTTCTCTCTGCATATTCCTGCCAAGCAGCTTTTCCTCATTGAGATTTTTACCCTCCTCATCATGGTCGCTGATCCAGTATTCTGGCATCATCTCACCGATGGCCGCAGGCATCAGGCCCGAGAAGAGTGCATTGCGCGAGTACTGCGTCGTAGTCGGCAGGATACTCATGTAAAGCTCTTCCGAGACAGTGCGCATGATCTGCCTGAGATCTGCAGTGATGGCCTGCCACTGGTCAAGGCGCATGTTGTCAATGATGATAAAGAAGAGCGGCGATCCCTGCCTTATCAGCGGGAATATCCGTTTTGACATTACGGCGGGGGAGAGGAGGGGCTTATCTTCCGTTCCGGCTGACATCCAGCCGAGGTAGTTGCCGGCGATGTAGCGGGCAAAGGCCCTGTTGGCATCGGCTTCCTGCATCCGCAGTACCTCCATCATGCCGGGGTCGGAAGACCTGGAGAGCTCAGCCTGCCAGAATGTGAGCATGCGGTAGAGGTCGCTCCACTGACCGAAAGTTGACGATGAGGATATCATCTCCGAGATAGTCCCGAACTCCTCCCTGAAGAGAGTGGTGGTCTGGCGGGTGACGATATCATCAATGTTGAGTATCCGTTTCAGGGAGAGGAGTATCTGCTGCGGCTTTACGGGCTTGATAAGATAGTCGGCTATCTGTGATCCTATGGCGGCATCCATGATATCCTCCTCCTCGCTCTTGGTGATCATCACCACGGGGATCGACGGCCTGACCGACTTGATCCGGCGAAGGGTCTCAATGCCGCTGAGTCCGGGCATGTATTCGTCGAGAAAGATGATGTCATAGGGTTTTTCCATGACCATGCTGATGGCATCATTGCCGGAATGGCATGTCTCAGTCTCAAATCCCTTTTCCCTGAGGAAGAGTATATGGGATCTGAGTACTCCCACCTCGTCGTCGACCCATAAAATTCTTATCTGGCTCACCGTCCTGCCATGGTATTACCTGACCGTTCCATATTCCTTCCTGTAGAAGATAAGGTATCTGTCCAGTTCCTTGTCCACCCTGAATTTTTCCAGGTTGTCGCGGCTGACCTTCCAGACGGACAGATCTGCAGTGTCAGCCCCGCGTATCTGTTCTGCCGGGTCGAAGGCGGTGATCCATGCCTCCGCTTCTGCTGCATCACCGAATGGCCCGGTGGTTATCAGTATGTAGCCCCTGTCTACGGCGGCGCCTTCCGTGACGTAGTTCTTGTCCGGGTAGGTGTCGAGGTTATAGTTGATGATGTCAAAGACCATCTGGTTCATATTCGCCCGTGCATTGGCGGCGATGATCATCACCCAGTGAGGCTGGAGTGGGTCGGAGTGATATATCTCTTCTGCAATGCGGATATCTTCAGCCTCTTTCACTGCCGGCATCTCACGTCTGAGGAATTCGGTTATCTCTGCAGCCCGTCTCCCTTCATCCGTGGCGGGATATTTTGCAACCAGTGAGTCCAGTTTTTCCTTGTATGCGATCTCTCCCTCCAGGGCACCTGTGGCCATGGCATCGAGCAGCATGAATTTTGGCACCAGCTCATGTTCCGGATAGAGTGTCACGGACTCACTGGCAATAGCCTGTGTCACGGCATACTGTTCGCCGGAGAATGCCTGCCATGCCTCCTCGTATCTTCTTGCGGCCATGGCCGCCTGCTCCTGCTGTCTCCTGACATAGTCAGGGTCGGAGATGATAAGTGCGTATTCTGAATCGGGGTATGAATCAAGCAGTTCGGCCCTGCGCCTCTCGGCCCTGGCAGGGTCACTGTTGCGGAGCAGCCGGTAGAGTTCATACAGTGCCTCTGCCTTTATCATGTTGTCACTGCCGGTTCGTGACGCCAGCTCAAGCGACTCTGCTGCCGTGATGGTGTCACCAAGACGTGAGGCGAGTATTTTGCCCTCGCCGAGGAGGGCGGTGGCGCTCCTGCTGACGGAGAGCCTCATCAGTGAGTCGGTGAGCGGCAGGTTGCGCAGGTAAAATTCCTGTGTCAGTGAGGGAGCAACCTTGGCGGTATCACTCGCGCCGTTCTCCTGTCTCTCTTCTGCTGCTGCGTTGTTATGGAAAGCCGCGCGGGCTTTGTTTGCGCGCCTCCAGTTGTCCTCCAGCCTTCTCTCACCCCAGCGGCGCCTGAACTCCGTACGGCCGAAGGTGAGTGCCGACTGGTTGTAGAAGTACCATCCGCCCTCGGCAGTGATGGCTCCGCGGTACCGTTGTTCATTCTCATAGTACTGCCCCATGTTGTATCTGTCGGTGCCATCACCGGAAGCGGCCTTCCTCTGCTCTTCCTCAGCGGTACGCATTAATCCGGCGATGAGAGCATCGCGTTCCGCCGGAGTCATGGAGGCCACCCTGCGGAGACTGTCTTCGGTCGCCACCACGGTGTGAAACTCTGCATACTCTCCCAGGTCAGTGGTGCGGCGACTGATGCGGTCGTAGTCCGGAAACTGCTGGTCAATGAGATATGAGGCACTGTCATAGTAGTTCCAGGCGGTCATGTAGTCAGGCAGTGAATAGTAGTGTTCACCGAGAGCGAGGTATGAGCGTGCCTTCTGGCGGCTGTTGACGGTGCTGCTGGCTGCTGCCTGTGACCAGAGCATCAGGGCCTCATCACTGTTGCCGCGGCGCATCTCCAGCTCGCCGAGGGCGAAATAGATCTGGTCAAGGTAGTCAGTGTTCTTGGAGTCGCGCAACATCCTGCGGAGCGACTTGATAAGGTCTTCAGCGTCGCCCCGTGAGATGTCAGTCACCCCTGCAAGGTTGATGCCTGCATTGAACTCGAGGTCATACGGAGGGTTCATCCTGATGACCTGGGTGAAGTAGCGTGTCGACAGTTCGTTGTCGCCGGCAGCCCGGCATACCTGAGCCAGCAGGTAGGTGAGCCGCACCCGGGTATCCTTGTCACCGGTCTGTTCAGTGGCGTTGGTGAGGGGAGGGACAGCCTCCCGGTATCTCTTCTGCCTGAGCAGGATATCAGCCTCGGTGGAGTAGTACATGGCTTGCAGCGGGCGCGGCAGGCTCTCAGGCTCGCCCAGGGTGCGCAACAGCCGGGTAGCCTCGGCATAATTGCCCTCCTCGGCCTGTATGCGTGCCATCCAGATGCCTGCCTCTGTGACGATATCCGGATCGTTTGCTATGCTTGTGGCATATGAGAAGGATGAACGGGCAGCCATGAAGTTCTTCTGATGAAACTGTGCCTTGGCCATGAGGATATAGGCGTCGTCAACCCATTCATTGTACTCACGGCGGTTGTAAAACTCCTCGCTGCGTTCATCGGCAGCCCGGCGCCGCTTCTCTTCAGGCCTGGCAGTGATGGAGTGCAGGGCTATGACTTTCGAGGCCTTCTGTATGGCACGCTCCATGTCTGATGTGGCGGCCCTGGCAGCTTCAGGCGATGAGTGCAGGAAGAGAGGCAGTATTGTGCTGTAATCGTCACGGTGTGAAGTCTTTATCTTCTCCAGCCCAGCCTTGTATGCTTCGTTGCCGTTAAACCAGATGTTGTATTTGGAGATCAGTGAGTGGTAGAAACGGCTTGAGCCGGTGTTCTTTTCCACGGAACAACCGGCCAGGGTCAGGGTGAGAAGGATGATCACCGCTGCATGATATACCGAGCGCCTCACTCTCAACAAAGAGGGTTTATATTTATAACTTGGCAGGTGTGCCAAAAGTATTCAAACTTACATAAAAACACCCGATTTTAAGCAGGCAGGCAAAAATCAGGAGCGCAGCCGCCAGTTCTCACTTTACTTCCACTCTTTTTGTGGGAGCCATCTCTGCATTGCGCCGCTCTACTTTATTCACAACCGATTCGGCGAGGGTGAGGAAGGCTACTCCCGTGGCGCTGTCAGTCAGCGCATCAGGCGTGCCGGCGTCGCCTCCGTCGCAGATGCTCTCAACAATCGGGATCTGACCAAGGAGATCCGTTTCAGTCTCTGCGGCCAGCCTGCTGCCGCCGTCCTTGCCGAAAATGTAGTATTTTTTGTCAGGCAGCCCGGGGGGAGTGAAAAAGGACATGTTCTCTACCAGCCCCAGCACGGGAACGTTGATGGACTCGCTCCGGAACATCGCAATTCCCTTGCGGGCATCGGCGAGAGCCACCTCCTGCGGTGTCGTAACCACTATCGCTCCGGTGACAGGCACCTCCTGCACCAGTGTCAGGTGAATGTCGCTGGTGCCGGGAGGAAGGTCGAATATGAGATAGTCAAGCTCACCCCAGTCGCCCTGCCCTATCAGCTGCTTGAGAAAACTGCTTGCCATGGGCCCCCGCCATATGACAGCATCGGACCCCTTGACGAAGAAGCCTATGGAGAGTACCTTAATGCCGTGTTTGACCATCGGTATGATCAGATCCCTGCCCTCTTCCTTGCGCACCTCGGGACGGTAACTTTCAGCATCGAGCATTCGCGGTACGGAGGGCCCGAAAATATCCGCATCGAGCAGTCCCGTGGCATAACCCTTGCGAGCCAGTGCCACCGCCAGGTTGACGGCTACGGTTGACTTGCCAACGCCTCCCTTGCCGGATGAGACTGCAATGATGTTCTTTACTCCGGGAAGGACCTCCCTTTTGGGGGCGGTCATTTTTTCAACAACGATACGCGGCTTCACCTCTATGGATGAGATGACGGTGTCAGGCCCGAGTGCTTCTTTTACCGCCCTGACGCAGTTGCTCCTGAGTGAGCTCAGAAACGGGTCATTTGATTTCTCGGGTACCAGGACGATTGCTATACCCTCATCAGAGAGCGAGATGTCACCGACCATCCCGAGTGATACAATGTCATTTCCCTTATCAGGATGGGTTACCTTTCTGAGTGCATTGAGAACCTGTTCTTTTACGGTCATGATATCTGTATTTGCGTCCCGACACTGCGTGTACGGGATTGAGACTGCTCCCCGACACTCCCGACTTCATCGGGACAGGTTTGTGTACGGGACTTCTCCTGTGTTGCAGTCTCAAATTTATAATTTACGATTATATACATCAACGTTTTCATTTTGGCTAAAGTTCAAGTGATGGGTCCCAGAACCTCTCCCTGAACTCCAGCACCGCGTCGTCAATGACAGTGAAGCCTTCGTTTTCAAGCAGTTGCTGCATTGTCGACGAGTTTCCGAAGTGGTGTTTCCCGGTGAGCATCCCGTTACGGTTAACCACCCGGTGTGCCGGGATGAACCTTTCGGATGAGTGCGATGAGTTGAGGGCCCAGCCCACCATGCGTGCAGCACCGGCGGTACCGAGGTACCTTGCTATGGCTCCGTAGGAGGTTATCCGGCCGCGCGGTATCATGCAGGTGACATCGTAGACGCGGCTGAAGAAGCTGTCGCTGTCACTTGTTTCAGTCGGTCGGACTGATGATCTCCCGGTCATGAGGAAGTATGAATGAAAGGTATGTTATCGGGCTTCCCTCCTTGAGGAACATCTCTTCATAATGTGTTCTTATGGAGAGCAGCGGGTCACCGGGCTTCTCTTTATAGAGGTCGGTGACGGCCGTGACTCTCTCAAGCCCGTTGGTCTCTGCCACCGCCAGCGTATAGTCGTAGAGCTCCCTGTTGTCTGTCTTGAGATGCACCAGGCCGCCATCCCTGAGGTACTGCCTGTAGAGGTTCAGGAAATGAGGTCCTGACAGTCTCTTCTTCTCTCTCTTTCTTTTGGGCTGGGGATCGGGGAAGGTAAGCCATATCTCATCTATCTCCCCGGGAGCAAAGAAGGATCCGGTAAATTCGATCCGTGTCCTGAGGAAAGCGGCGTTGGTCAGTTGCATACGGTGACTCTCCCTGGCGCCCCGCCACATTCTCGCTCCCTTGATGTCAATGCCTATGAAGTTTCTGTCGGGCCTGCCCGAGGCCATCGCCACGGTATATTCTCCCTTGCCGCACCCCAGTTCAAGAACGATGGGGTTGCTGTTCCCGAACCACTCACTGTGCCATCTGCCCTTCAGGCTGTGATCCTTCCTGAATACCTCTTCAAAAGATGGCTCGATCACATGGTCGAAGCCTTTCATCTCAGCCCACCGTGCCAGTTTGTTCTTTCCCAAAGCCTTTCCTATTTGACCTGCTCCTCTCTCAGCGTGATATTCATTCCGAAATCATAGACACCTCTCAGTATGGTGTCTCTCATGCCATGAATGACACGGAAGCTGTATTCTCCCGCTTCAGGAAACCAGACGTTAGATTTAAAGGGTATGTTCATCTCGCGCAGATCGCCTGCGCCCTTGCCCAGCCATCTGCCCTGACCGTCGGCGAGGATGGCATGAACGGTGTCTGTTACCGTGGTGCCGGAAGGGAAGGAGGTGACGACGAAGAGGTAGATGTTTCGGTACGGATAATCGGTAGAGGTGCGGAGTGTAAAACTGATGTCACAGGTGCTGGCCGTATCATCCACGGTGCATGTAAATCCTGCAGGCTCGTACATGCTCCACCGCTCATCCTCCATCCTGTGATTGCCGGAGAAAAGTGTCCCGCGGTTGCAGGAGAGGGTCAGCAGAGCCAGCAGCGCTGCGGTGAGTATCAGGCTATCTCTTTTTCCTGTCATGGCGCCTTGGATATGGTTTCTGTCTGCCCCTGCGTTCGCGGTGGCTGCTCCTGGTCTCGAACCTCTCCAGTCCGCTGTTCTGTAGGAGCAGGTCACTGTTGCTGCCGCTGTTTTTCTTCACGTTGCCATCGAGGAGGCTGTCAGGCTTGACTCCTTTCCTGTTGAGCCTTATTATCTCGCGCACCCTGTCGACGGGCACCGGGGTGAGGTTGACCGCCGTTCTCGGATCGGTTGAATACCAGTAGATGCCTGTGTGGACCTCCATCTTGATGAAGTGGGCCGTGCCTCCTGCAAGCTCAAGCGGTATCTCGCGCGACGGAAACTCCTTCTGTGCATCAATGTAACAGTCGAGCTCATAGCTCAGGCAGCACTTCAGTTTCCCGCACTGGCCGGCGAGTTTCTGGGGGTTGAGGGAGAGGTCCTGGTAGCGGGCATGGGAGGTGGTCACCGACATGAAGCTGGTGATATGTCCCGAACAGCAGAGTGCCCTCCCGCACGTACCGATGCCGCCGATGCGGCCGGCCTCCTGGCGCGCTCCTATCTGGCGCATCTCTATGCGTATGTGAAACTCCTCGGCCAGCACCTTGATGAGCTGCCGGAAGTCAACCCTCTCGTCGGCCAGGTAATAGAAGATGGCCTTGGTCTTGTCGCCCTGGTATTCCACATCCCCTATCTTCATTGCCAGCCCCAGGTTCTCAGCTATCTTTCTTGATCTGAGCATGGTGGTGACCTCCAGCTTTTTCGCCTCCTCCCACTTCTGCAGGTCGGCCGGCCGCGCCTTCCTGTAAACCTTCTTCAGCTCATCTATGACAGGAGGTATCTTTAGTTTCCTTAGCTGCCTTGAGACAAGAAAGCCGGTCATGGAGACATATCCTATGTCGTGTCCGGGTGATGCCTCAACGGCAACAACGTCGCCCACCTCCAGCCTCAGGTCATTGATATTTCGGTAGAAACCCTTGCGGGTATTCTTGAACCGAACCTCAACAACCTCATTGTGGCGGGGGTCATAAGGCAGATCTGCAAGCCAGTTGTACTCACTGAGCTTGTTCTCCCCCATGCTGTATTTTATCCCCGGCACTGCCGGTTCTTCGCCCTCACGGGGATTTATATCTTCGCTGATCATCTCTTCAGGTTCTGACTTCCGCGATGAAAAAAACATCCATCTTCGGAAGATGATTGCAAAATTAGGAATAAATGGGCTAATTACAAGGGAATTCAGTCTCTCACCTGATAAGTCGCATTGTCCTGAGAGCCAGGTCGAGGAAAATCATTTTCGTGTTGCCGTTGCTCTCGACATGTGCATAGGCAAGATTGAACTCCCGGTTCAGGGCGATGATATTTGACTCACTGATAAAGGGGTGGAATTTTTCCGAGAACTCACCTTCTGCACGTGTGAGGTAAACCATCTTTTTTTCCCTGCCGCCGAAATTCATGACAAAGTTCTCGCGAATCATACGGAGTGCATACGAGAGAAAGCTCTTCTGCCTCTCCCTTCCCAGGGCAGCGGTCTCCTCTGACCATGACACAAGCCTGTGGATGTCCCTGAGATAGGCTGTGCGCATCAGCCCGGTAAAGCGGTCAAGATGGACGGCGGTCTCGTCATCCTCGCGGATAAGCTCCATTGCTCTTACCATATTGCCGTTGGCTATAGCTGCGATCTCTGAGGCACGCCCCGGGTCCAGTCCATGTCTTGAGGCCAGGTAGAGGCTCATCTCTTCAGCCGGGATGGCAGGGATCCGTATATGCTGGCAGCGTGAAGTGATTGTGGGCAACAGTTTGTCATCCTCTTCGGATACAAGGATAAAGAGGGTTCTGGCCGGGGGCTCCTCTATGATCTTCAGGAGCTTGTTGGCTGTCTCGGGGTTCATCTTCTCGGGCAGCCATATGATCATGATCTTAAAGTCCGACTCGAACGATTTCAGGCTCAGCTTCCTGATTATCTCCGCCGCCTCGGCAACCGGTATAAGTGCCTGCTCGTTGGCCACCTCCATAGCTTCCGTCCAGGTACTGAGGGAGAACCACGGAGAGCGGAGCACCATCTCACGCCACTGCGCGATGAAAGTGTCGCTCACCGGCTCGGTGCCCGATTTCTTCCTGATAACCGGAAAGACAAAGTGGAGATCGGGATGAATCAGCTTGTCATACTTGACACACGAGGGGCATTTGCCACAGGCATCCTCAGTGGTTCGGCTCTCGCAGCTGATGTACCTGGCAAAGGCCATGGCAATGGCCATCTTGCCGCTTCCTTCGGGTCCGTAGAAGAGCATGGCATGGCTTACACGGTTCTCCGTCACGGAGCACCGTAGCCTGTCAATTACCGCCTTCTGGCCGGGTATCTGTGAAAAGTCCATCTCTCCTGCTGCTGACGCAGGACAAAAATAGTAAAAAAGAGTGAACGCTGCCTCTCAGAGAGCTGCAACAGCATCGATGCAGTCAGGTTCCCGGCCGGCTGTCAGGGAGTGACGGCACAGTGTCGTAATAAGGCTGCCGTGCTGCCTCTCAGAGAGCTGCAACTGCAGCGTCGTAATCAGGCTCCCGGGTGATCTCGGGGACCAGTTCTGTGTAAACTACCTTACCATCCCGGTCAATTACCACAATGCTGCGGGCATAGAGTCCGGCCATCGGACCGTCAACGATATCCACACCGTAAGCTTTCCCGAAGTCGCTGTCACGGAATCCCGAAAGAGGAATTACGTTACTGATGCCCTCCGTTGAGCAGAAGCGGCCCTGAGCAAAGGGAAGATCCTTTGTGATGGCCAGAACGACGGTGTTGTCCAGGCCAGCTGCCACCTCGTTGAACTTGCGTGCTGCGGTGGCACAGACACCAGTGTCAAGGCTCGGGGAGATGTTAAGTATCACTTTCTTCCCGGAAAGCTCATCAAGTGAAAGGGTTCCGAGATCTGATTTTACCAGGCTGAATGAGGGAGCCTGGCTGCCCTTTGCAGGGAGTGACCCTGAAGTGTTTACCGGGTTACCCCTGAGTGTGATTTTTGCCATGATTTTTATTTTAAAATTACAACTTTCATTTCGCTTAATGAACAAACAGAAACCGGGAAGGTTCTTCAAATTGATTAACTTTGTATTCCTGAAACAGAAAACCAATAACGAAATAACAGACGATGAAACTGATTGACAACTATGATTTCAAGGGCCTAAGAGCCATTGTGAGGGTCGATTTCAATGTACCGCTTGACAAGCAAACCCGTGAGGTTACCGATGACACCCGTATTCGCGGTGCTCTCAAAACCATTAAAAAGATAACCGGTGACGGCGGCTCTGCCATACTGATGTCACATCTTGGCCGCCCGAAGGGCCCGGAAGAGAAATATTCGCTTAAGCCGGTGCTGCCTGTATTGGAGAATCATCTGGGCATGAAGGTGCTGTTTGCCCCTGACGCCCTCGGCAAAGAGGCTGCAGCAATGGCTGCCGCCCTCAAGCCCGGGGAGGTGCTGATGCTCGAGAATGTGAGGTTCTATCCCGAGGAAGAGGGCAAGCCGGTGCTGCCGGAGGGTGCCACTGATGAGGAGAAGAAGGCTGCCAAGGCAGAGCTGAAGGCAAAGCAGAAGCTGATGGCGGAGAAGCTTTCAACATATGCCGACGTCTATGTCAATGATGCCTTCGGCACGGCTCACCGGGCTCATGCCACCACGGCTGTCATCGCCGACTTTTTCCCGGAGGACAAAAGGATGTTCGGCTTCCTGATTAACAGTGAGCTGGCAGCGATGGACAAGGTGCTCAAGGAGACGGAGAAACCCTTTACGGCCATCATGGGAGGGGCAAAGGTCTCCGACAAGATTGCTGTCATCGAGAACCTGCTTGACCGGGTTGACAACCTGATCATCGGAGGAGGAATGACATACACATTCGTCAAGGTGATGGGAGGCAGGATAGGCAACTCGCTATGCGAGGACGACAGGCTGGAGATGGCCAAAGGGATCATTGAAAAGGCCCGGGAAAAGGGAGTGAACCTGATATTCCCCGTAGACAGCGTCAACGCTGACAGGTTTGATCCGGAGGCCAACGTTTACATCTCGGCAATTGACAATGTAAACGACGGATGGATGGGGCTCGACATCGGGGATGAGAGTGTTGAGCTCTTCAGAAAGGTTATCAGCAATTCGAAGACCATCCTCTGGAACGGTCCTATGGGTGTCTTTGAGATGACCAAGTTTGACGACGGTACCAAAGGCATAGCCCAGGCGGTGGCCGAGGCCACTGACAACGGCGCCTTCTCTCTGGTTGGGGGAGGTGACTCCGTGGCTGCCGTCAATATCATGGGACTTGCTGACCGGATCAGCTACGTCTCCACCGGCGGCGGCGCCATGCTCGAATATATGGAAGGCAAGAAGCTGCCGGGCATCACAGCCATCAGGGGAGAGTGATGAAGCCCCGGTTCATTCGGGTACCGGACCTTGCCCCTCAGGCGAGAGTCATCAGGTTGTGGCCCATTACGGTGCCGGCCCTTGCCCTTAAGGGCAGAGTGATGAGGACATCGCTCATCCCGTCACTGGCTCCTGTCCATCTTGCGAAGGTGATGAGGCTGTGGCTCATCCCGGCTCTTGCCCTCCTCCTTCTGGCATCAGGATGCAACAGAGATGACCAGCAGCTCTCGGGAACGGCCACACTCACCAACGAGCTGTATGGCGGTGACCCCTATTACTATGCTTTGGGGTTCTCCTTTGATGAGGCGAAGGCGGTGCCGACGCTTCCTGACCAGGAGAGGGCAGATATTACACTGATGGCAGGTACAATCCCGGGAGGCACCACGGTGGAGCCGTTCCTGTCAGCCAACACCCTGGAGCCCGCCTTTGCCATCAGGGGTGAATATGCCACAGAGAGTGAGGCAGTCACCGCATTCCGGGCACTGAAGGATCTCAGCCCAATGCTGGGGGGCACCTTCTCCTTCCTTGACCTTGCCGCTCCGCTGAAGAAAAACCAGGTCTGGGTGGTGAGAACAAGAGACCATACCTATGCCAAGATCAGGATCATTGATGTGGTGCTGGACACAGCCCCCAACCCTGATTTTGCCTCCTGCAGGCTGGAGTGGGTATGGCAGCCTGACGGGACGGCAACATTCCCGTAGGAGCGATGAAAAGAGAGTGGACTGAGGAGGTCTTCAGGATCAGTGACAGTCAGTCGTTTGAGGCGACGGCGCTGGAGATATTCCGACTTCAGGCAGCAGAATGTCCGGTCTACCGTGAGTACCT
>CAYPKP010000053.1:0-6736 GCA_964411345.1 uncultured Rikenella sp.
CATCTCGACAACAGGCACAGGTTTGACAGCTCCCAGGTGACTTTCCCTAAACTTCTCCGTGCCGCCGGTTACCAGACAGCACTGATAGGCAAGTGGCACCTCAAGAGCGATCCTACCGGCTTCGACTACTGGAATATTCTGCCGGGGCAGGGCAGCTACTACAATCCCGACTTCATTGAGATGGGTCGAAGGTACAGGGACACCGGATACGCAACCACGATCATAACCGATATGGCCATTGAGTGGCTGCAGAAGCGCGATACCGCCCATCCCTTCTGCCTGATGGTCCACCACAAGGCTCCCCACCGCAACTGGATGCCTGACACTGTCGATTTTGACCTCTATGACGGCACCCGGTTCCCTGTCCCGGAAAACTTCTTTGACAGCTATGAGGGAAGAGAGGCAGCTGCTGCCCAGGAGATGAGTGTCATCAAGGATATGCGCATGGCCTTTGACCTTAAGGTAATCGGATCGGCAGGCGACTCCGCTCCGGACCATGAAAAGGATTTCATCTCCTATCTCAATAACCGTCTTACCCCTGAGCAGCGCGCCGCATGGATGAAAGAGTATGACAGCATAAGCAGGGCATTTCTTGCCGATCCTCCGACCGGCGACTCGCTGGCCGTATACAAGCTGAACAGGTACCTGACAGACTACCTCCGGACAATAGAGTCGGTAGACCGCAACACAGGCAGGCTGCTTGACTACCTTGAGGCGGAAGGACTGCTTGATAACACGCTCGTGGTCTATACCTCCGACCAGGGCTTTTATCTCGGCGAGCACGGCTGGTTTGACAAGCGCTTCATGTATGAGGAGTCGTTCCGCACTCCCCTTATGATGCGTCTTCCTGACAGATATTCTGCAAGGGGCGATATCACCCAGATGGTGCAGAACATTGACTTTGCCCCCACATTCCTTGATATGGCCGGCATCGAGCCGCCTGAGGAGATCCAGGGTGTCTCCCTTGTACCCCTCCTGAAAGGCTCAAAGCCAAAGAGATGGCGTGATGCGTTGTATTATCACTACTATGAGTATCCGGCAGAACACGCTGTGAAAAGGCATTACGGGATCAGGACCGACAGGTACAAGCTCATCCATTTTTACAATGACATTGACAGGTGGGAGCTGTATGACCTCACCAGCGATCCTCATGAGATGAATAATCTCATTGATGACCCCGGATATGACCGGGTGGAGGCGGATCTGAGGCAGCGCCTCGAGGGCCTCAGAAAACTGTACAACGTACCTGACGAAGTTTGATCATGAGGAACAGTCCATTGAAGAGAAGGGAATTCCTTCGCCGGGGAGCTGCTGCCGGTGCTGCACTCACCATCCTGCCGAGACACGTTCTGGGCGGCACCGGATACACTCCTCCCAGTGATCAGCTCACCAAGGGTATTATCGGGGTCGGCGGTATGGGGCTGGGACATTTCGGATACGAAAACACCCGCCTCCTGGCAGTATGCGATGTTGATAAGGCCCATCTGAAGAGGGCAGTTGACAGGGCCGGCGGCGGCGTGCAGGGGTACCACGATTTCCGGGAGCTGATAGCCAGGCCTGACATAGACATAGTGCATATAGCAACACCGCCGCATTGGCACGGCATAATGGCAAAGATGGCGGCAGAGGCGGGGAAGGACGTCTGGTGCGAGAAGCCGATGACAAGAACCATAGGAGAGGGCAAAAGGGTTGTCGAAGCCGTGAAGGCCAACGGCAGGATGTTCAGACTCAATACCTGGTTCCGGTTTACCGGCCAGTTCTACGGACTCGGCACCACGGTGCTGCCACTGAAGAAGATCGTCAGCAGCGGTGTGCTCGGATGGCCCCTGAAGGTCACCATCAGCGGCGTTACGGGATACAACTGGAAGTTCTACTGGAGCGGCAGGACCGACCTGCTGCCGGAGCCCGTGCCGGCAGACCTTGACTATGACTTCTGGCTCGGGCCTGCTCCCTTCAAACCCTACAACAGGCTGAGGGTTCATGAGAACTTCAGGGGATACTGGGATTATGACGGGGGAGGTCTCGGAGACATGGGACAGCATTATATCGACCCGGTGCAGTACCTTCTTGAAAAGGATGACACCAGCCCCGTGTCGGTGGAGATTGACGCCCCGCAGCAGCACTATGATGCCGTAGGATCGTGGAGGAGGATAACATACACTTATGACGACGGCTGCCAGATAATACTTGACGGCGAGAACCGTGATCAGGATGCTGCCTACATTGAGGGACCCTCAGGCAAAATATTCAAGGGTTTTGTCTCCGACATACCGAATATCGGGGAGCTTGTGAGAAGCCTTCCTGACCCTGAACCTCAGATCACCCGGTTCTCGGATTCTGTGAGAAGCCGCCGGCCTTTTGCCCTCAACGAGGAGAACGGCCACAGATCATGCACCATAGTCAACATGGGGGTTGTGGCTCTCCGGCTTGGAAGAGACCTCAGGTTTGACCCGGTGTCACAGAGATTTATTGACGATGAGGCAGCCAATGCCCTTATTGACCAGCCGATGAGAGGCGCATGGCATATGTAGGAGAACCTGAAAGGAACAGTGATGAAAGGTGTTAGAACAATACTGGTTTTGATTGCAGCGATGCTGCTGCAGGTGAGCCTGCGGGGTCAGGATACGGAAAGCGTGGCTGCAAGGCTTGACAAACTGCTTGCCGGGCTGCCGGCCGACAGTTTCGGGCTGGCTGCAGGAACCATGGATAAGATATTCTCCCTGGGAGAAGAGGGCATGGCCCTCCTCTGCAGCCGTATAGTACCTGCAGGTGCAGGCGATGATCTTAGGGCACGCTACGCTGTCGCCTCACTCACAGCCACTCTGTCGGCCGACAGTGAGGATACCAGGAAGAGAGCATGGGAGCGTCAGATTATCAGGTTCATGAGACTCTCTTCCGACAGGGAGGTGACAGCCTTCTTCATGAAGCAGCTGCACCTCATCGGGTCAGATGACGCAGTGCAGGCCATGGCCGGCTATCTCATCACTCCGGGCCTGTGTGAAGATGCCGTTATGGCATTGCAGGCTGTTGACAGTCAGGATGCCACGGAGTTGCTCTCCTCGGCGCTCATCAATGACCCGTGCCCGTGCGCGGCCCAGGTGATGGTGGCGCTGGCAGAAAAGGGTTATGCAGGTGCCGTCAACAGCTATACCGACTGGAGCACGAAGGGGAGCAGCAGTGAACGAGCTTCGGCTCTCTACGCCCTGGCATCGACAGGGAGTCCTGCTGCCCGGCAGCCTCTGCTGCGTGCCGCTCAGGAAGCCTCCTTCCGCAGGGAACCGTCAGGAGCAGTTGATGCCCTTTTGCTGTACGCCCGGAAGGCCGGGATGGCAGGCAACAGAAGGGAGATGAAGAAGATCACCGGCATGGTCCTCGCCTCCGCCGGGGGCAGTGATGCTGCAAGCCAGCGCATTGCAGCCATGAGCGTTATTACGGAGGTGACGGGCGACGCTGCACTGAAGATGCTGGCAAAAGCTGCCGGTGATGCGGATCCCGTGGTGCGCGGCGCAGCACTGAACCTTGCATTCTCGCTGCCGGGCAGCATGGTGACAAAGAGATTCATGAGGAGTTATCATAAATATGACAGCGGTACCAAAGGCCAGCTGCTCTATATGATGGGTAAGCGCGGTGATGACCTGGCCCTTCCGCTGGTGATGAAGGCCATCAATGATCCTGCACCTGAGATAGCTGCCGAAGCATTTGCCGCCCTGGCCAGACTCAAAGGCAGGGAGGCAACGGGAACGCTCCTGGAATGGATAATGAAAAACGACAGCGAAGAGGGTCACAGGGCAGCTGCAACAGCACTGACAACACTGCTTGACAGTACGGGTACAGACAGGGTGGCAGCAATGCTGCCTGAATCCCGGGGCCAGGCCTCTGTCACCTTCATCAGGCTGCTTGCCTGGTCAGGCCGCAATAAATATTTTGATGCCGTTTATGACCTCACCGGCTCGTCGGACATTGCGGTACGTGCCACCGCTGCAGGCTCCCTGGCATCACTGGCATCGTGCGGTGATCAGCAGAAGATAATCGAATTGCTTGACCGTACCCGGGAAAGGGGAGAGGCTGCAGTTGTCAGACAGGCCCTGGTCGCCGCAGTCAGACAGTGCACGGACCCTGAGAAGGGCTCGGAAGTGATAATTGCAGCACTGGATAAGGAGCCTAACAGGAAGGAGCTCATTCCCCTGCTTGCAGTGACCGGAGGCCGGTCAGCACTGAAACGGGTGGCCTGGGAGTTCGAAAACGGCGATGCCGCTACCCGGGATCTCTGCTTCGATGCCCTGCTGCACTGGCCCGACCACACGGTAGCTGCAGTCTTGCTGGATATCACTGCCTCGGGTAATAAGACCTTCGGCAGGCCAGCATTTGATGCCTACCTGAGGACAGTCTCCGAGGCACCCCTGGAAGAAGAACGGAAGATGCAAATGATCAGTGATATAGCACCTCACGCAGGAGCACCTGATGCAAGGGTTGCATTGATTGGCCTGGCTGCATCACTGGGTACAGACCAGGCCCGGCTGCTTATTGAAACATATCTCTCCGACCCTTATGAAGAGGTCAGATCAGCCGCAGCTGATGCCCTCAGCACTCTCAGGCAGGATGACTTTTAGTCATCATGGCTGAGGCGGTGATCATCAAGTTGTCAACAATGGTCAAATTGGGGCCCGCTTTCTTGGTTTAAAACATTAAAAAGAGCCAAATTTGCGGCGCATTTATCAGAAACGGACAAAACTTGCGTTTTAGTTTAACCAGCTGGTGTAATAACGGAAATGACGAAGATACTTATCTGTGAAGATAATCTATTGGTTTTAAGGACTATATCAGTCGTTTTGAAACAGGCTGGTTACGATCCGGTGACAGTCAGTGACGGGATCAGGGCCATTGAAATACTGCAGGCCAGTGAGTTTGACATACTGATAGTCGACATCCACCTTCCTTATCACAGCGGACTGGAGGTTATCAGGTATCTGCGTACCGAGCTCAGGAAACAGACTCCGGTGCTTATTGTGTCAGCTTTCAGCGACCCGCAGGTGCAGCGTCAGGCTGCCGAGATGAAGGTGAGCGGTTATATTACAAAGCCATTTGACCCTGATGATCTCATCAGAAAGATCAGAATGGCATTAACAACAATATAGAGAGGCATGCTGAAGGCAAGTTACAGATCATTTATGTTCGTCATGTTGATCCTCCTGGTGACCGGAGGCTTCACGGACGGTCAGACGGTCACTGATCCGGAGAGTGAATACAGCAGGATCAGGTCACTTGCCATTGCCGGTGATTTTACCGGGGCTGAGCCGGCCGCCCGTGAGCTGGTGAAGCAGTATCCGGACTACGGAGATGCCCGTGTTCTGCTGGGCAGGATACTGGCATGGCAGGGACGTTACGATGAGGGTGCTGCCGTGATTGACACTCTCCTGCAATCCGATCCTGGCAATGCTGATGCCAGGGAAGCAGCAAGCGATATACGGCGATGGTCGCGGGACAGGTCTCAGCAGATCACTCCTCCGACAGACATAAGGGCAGGATACCTGATTGACACCTTCTCTGAACCCTACGAACGACTCTGGCAGGTTTTTACACTCGGAGCAGGTCACAGGTTCTCATGGGGCACCGCAGTGGCCTCCGTTAACCTCGGAAACATCCATCCCGGTGTGGCCGGCGAAAGTAACAATGATCTGCAGTTTGCCGGCGAGGCGTGGCCTGAACTGACAACGGGCAACTATGCATACGTAGCCTACGCCTACAGTCCCGGCAGACGGTTTCCCCGCCACAGGGCAGCGCTGGAGCTGTGGCAAACCCTGCCTGCCGGCTTTGCCGTATCAGCGGGAGTCAATTATTACTATTTTGACAGAAGCATTTTCCTGGCCACATTCTCGCTTGAGAAATACATGGGAAAATACTGGTTCTCCGGCAGAAGCTATTTCCACTTCAAGGATATAGGCGTGACTACATCGTTCTATATCAACGCAAGAAGGTACCTCGGCACTACTGATTATCTTCAGGTCACCCTGGGAACCGGCACTGCACCCGATGAGCCGTATGACATCATCACTGACCTTGAAAGACAGAAGGCATCATCCGTCAGGCTGACATACTTCAACCAGATCACCTCACACTGGGCTGTCAGGGCAGGCGCGGGCTATTCATATGAGAAATACAGTGAAACAGGCTACCGCAACAGGTTTGAGGGCAACCTCGGTATCATAATAGGCATTGGCAAGGTGAGATGAATAGAGCAGTGATCATACTACTTGCCTTTGCCCTGACACTGCCTGCGGCCCACGCAACGACAGGCGGGCCGGACTACGCCACTGACTCTGCCCATGCCACCAGTGCTCCCTCCTCCGGGATAACCCTGTCAACCTTCTCTTCAGGCCTGACCGCCGAAGGAATAATATCCTTGTCCAGGGGTAACTTTGCAATTCAGGTGGGAGCTTTCTCACGGCTGAAGAATGCGGAAAACCTTCGCACACAGCTGGAAGAGATCCTGGAAATAAGTGTCGATCTCGTAGAAGATGGAGGCATGTATAAAGTGTTTATAAACAGTGAATTACGTGAAACGGCCCCTAGTCTCTTCGTTCCCGTTTCATTTTATTCACCGGCTCCCCGCCGGAAAACAGAACACACTTCATATGTGAATGACAAGGCGGATGGCGGGTCCTCCGGACCGGACAACTCCGTTGCCTCTGCGAACTCTGCTGTTGCCTCCCATAGCCGGACCGCTGCCTCTCCGGGC
>CAYPKP010000053.1:6836-19689 GCA_964411345.1 uncultured Rikenella sp.
TGCCTCTGCGAACTCTGCTGTTGCCTCCCATAGCCGGACCGCTGCCTCTCCGGGCTCTACTCTTGCCTCCCATAGCCGGACCGATACCTCTCCGGGCTCGACTCTTGCCTCCCGGAACCGGACCGATGCCTCTGCGAACTCTACCGTTGCCTCTGCGAGCCTTAGTGTTGTCTATCCAACCGATACCGCTGCCTCTCCGGACTCCGTCTCTGCCTCCCCGGATACACTCACGGCGGGAAGTAGCACGGAGGCAGGTGCAGAAGAGCCTGGCATGTCAGACCTTCAGGCTGCAGATGAAGCAGGTCAGAGAGGGGAGGTTTTGACTCACGATGAATCAGTGACCGTCACCAGACGCGGAATTGACAACCTCTTCTTCCTCAGGGGCGACAGCCCGTGGCTGTCACGCTTCAACTACTTCGGCAAGTCGGTAGCCCTGGTTAATGCGTTGATAATTACTATTATTGCCTCCTTCGCAACCATGCTCATCCTTCTGCTTGTCATCCTCTTTAACCGCAACAGGATGGAGAAGGAGGCAAAACTGCGACAGTACCTCATGGAACAGTACCAGTCGCTGATCGTCGACTACCTCTTTGGCAACACCGGATCAGAGCAGTTTAAGAAGATTGCCTCTGACAATTTTCGCAGGCAGGTGCTGATTGACCAGATGATAGATGTGAGCGTCAACCTGAAGGGAGAGACGGAAGAGAAGCTGATGAATCTCTACCGGGAGCTGAACCTTGATCAGGATTCGCTGGCCAGGGCACGCAGCCGCAAGTGGCACAAAAAGATCAAGGGTTTCAGGGAGCTTGCCTTTGTGGGTATCACTGACGGCAATGACGAGATTAACCGTGCCCTAAACTCAAGAAATGAGATCCTCAGGATGGAGGCTCAGATAGCCCTGGTGAGGCTTAGCGACAAGGATCACTTTGAGTTTCTCTCCAGGCTGAAGAGGCCCTTCTCGCTGTGGGAGCAGATCACCCTCCATGACCTGATAATACAACACGAGCTGCCCGTTCCTGATTTCAGCCGCTGGCTCTCATCAGAGAACCCAACGGTGGTGATGTTCGCCCTCAGGATGATCAGGGAGTTCAAACAGAAGGATGCCGAGCAGGAGATAAAGAAGGTATTGCTGCACCGTGACCCCGCGGTGAGCCAGCTTGCCGTGCAGGTGGCGGGCGATCTGGATATGCGCAGCACACTTGACACCATGAAACGGATGTACAAGTTCCAGGAGTACAATAACTGCCTTGAGATTGTCAGGTCAATGGGCAAGATGCCCGAGCAGGCGATGCTGGGCTTCCTGAAGCTGGTGCTCGACAAGGAGGATGACGTCCAGTTGCAGATCGAAGCCGTGAAGGCTATCGAGAATATGGGAGAGCCCGGTGTCCAGGCACTTGTAAAGGTGATGAAATCGGAATACAAGAATTACAACATTATTGTCAGGCACGTGCTTGACAGGAGGATATACTGAAAACCATGGGATTTATCTTTGCACATCTGATATTCTACCTTACACTCGTCCTCTTCGGGTCTTACCTGATGCTTGGGATCCATTCGGCGCTCGCGCTGAGGAAATATCTCCGCAAGAACAGCTACGTAAACTACAACTCCCTGGTTCTCTCTCCGCTAAGCCCCCGTATAACCATCATTGCTCCCGCATTCAACGAGGGCAAGACCATAATAGATAATGTCCGTACCCTGCTCTCTCTCTATTACAACAACTTTGAGGTGATCATTGTCAACGACGGTTCCACGGATGATACCTTTGAAAAGATCAGGGAGTCATACGAGCTGGTGAGGGTCAACTACTATTTTGACTACCGCATACCGTGCGAAAGGATCAGGGGCGTGTACAGATCCAAGGACCCGGCATACAACAGGCTGACGGTCATTGACAAGAACAACGGCGGCAAGGCTGACTCCCTCAATGCAGGGATCAATATCAGCCGCAGCAACCTTATAGTGACCATTGATGCAGACTCCATCATTGAACCCGATTCGATCCTTAAACTTGTCAAGCCCTTCCTTGAGGAGAAGGAGAAGAAGGTCATCGGCACGGGCGGAGTGATCCGTATTGTCAACTCATGTGATATAGAGCGTGGCCATATACGCCAGATCAACCTTCCGAAGAAGTTCCTGCCAAGACTGCAGGTGCTCGACTATACCCGTGCTTTCCTGCTGGGACGCATGGCATGGAGTCATCTCGACGGACTGATGCTGATCTCCGGGGCTATGGGAATGTTTGACCGCGAGACTGTCATCAGGGCAGGAGGATACAATGTCAAGACGGTGGGCGAGGATATGGAGCTGGTGCTGAGGATGAGGCGCTACATGGCTGAACATGATGAAAAGTACGAGGTGACCTATATTCCGGATCCCCTGTGCTGGACCGAGGTGCCTGCAGACCTCAAGTCGATGCGCAAACAGAGGACTCGCTGGACCAGGGGTCTTATAGAGTCCCTCTGGTCACACCGCAAGATGATGTTCAACGCCAATTACGGAAGGCTGGGGCTGCTGGGATATCCCTACTGGCTCCTCTTTGAGTGGGCTGCCCCGCTGATAGCCTTCCTTGGCATCATCTATACGATCTACCTTGCAATAGCCGGTGCACTGAACCTGCCCTTCTTCCTGCTGCTCTTCCTCTTTGTCTACAGCTTCGCCGTCAGCCTTACAACCTGGGCTGTGCTCTTTGAAGAGATAACCTTCCACAAGTACCGGAGAAAGAGGGATGTGCTGCGACTTATCGGCACGGCAATGCTTGAGCCCTTCTTCTACCCCGTACATACCTATTTCGCCGTCAGGGGCAACCTTGAAGCCTTGCGCGGCAAGAAGGGGTGGGGCAAGGCCGAACGAAGCGGCTTCCAGGAGAAAAAGAAACCGGCCCGGAAGGAGCGGGTGCCGGCATAAGTCAGAATTTGCGATTTTCGATTTTCGAATTGCGATTGTGGCTGCTCTTGGCCAGCGCCCTTCTAATCAACAAAATCCGGAATAAAGGAGAAACCTTCTTCAAGAACATGAAGTGAGGACTTTTCTCTTTCTGCCGTTGGCGGCACCACAAGCCATTTCGGCCAGCTGTATCTGTTGAGGGAATTGACAACTGTACCGTTAAGGGCTACCGAAACGGCTATGCCTTCTGATTCGGTGGTCAGGATCTCGAAGTTGTAGCCGCCGTCATATGAGACGGCGCCGTCATTGACTCTCATCTGGGTGGGGTCATTGAAGTGAAGCATGGTCCACGGCAGCCTGATGTTGACCTTCCTGCCGTTCCATGACACCGCGGCCCGGTTGCCGCTGCTGAATGCCGCTGCGTTCTCCACGGGCACCCTTCCTATGTCATGGCTGGTGAGCTCAAAGCCGTCGTTGATCCAGCTCATCACATTCCACGGAGCTCCGTCGGTTACCGTGCTGCGGTATTTCTGAACATCAGGGTCTGTGAGGTTGAAACGCACGGTGAGTCCGTTCATGTCGTAGGCCTGGGTGACGTGATGGAGGGCTGTGTCATCAGCCAGGCTGAAGGTGAGCAGGAACTCTGCCCTGTTCGTCAGGGTAGCTTCTCCGGGGAGGGTTGACTCGCCGGTATTTCCCAGATAGGTGTCGAAGGCCACCATAAACTCGTCGGTAGCCGTAAGGTCGGCGACGGTGTTTATCTCCAGGTAGAAGAAGCTCTCGTCATGAGTCGCCCTGACAGAGCTCACAGCTCCCGACGGCTGATCAACGGTGTAGGCCTCATATCCGGGAAGCTCATCCTGGTCATAGGCGATAAGTCCGAAGCACTGCTCCGGCGAGGTCTCATTGTGCCACAGCTGCCTCGTGGGAATGACCTCGGACCCGCCTTCCAGCCCGTAAGCCTCTAGGTAGAGAACGATCCAGGTACGCTTGAACCACTCGTCCATCCAGGCAAAGACGAAGCCTCCGGCACATCCGGCGTCGAGCATGTTGTGCATCATGCGCAGGTTCTTTTCTCCCTGCTGTTTTTCAGAGTATCCGCCGTGGTGCATATCACTGAACGACTGATGTGCGCTGCCCCAGCTTGAGGGTACGCCGTACTCTGCTATCACCAGCGGCATGCCGCCATAATGATCCTTGAGGGCGGTGAGGTAGCCCAGGTAGCTGTTTGGCCCCTCGCTGTCGCTGTATGTCATGTATGATGGCTCCTGGCTGACAAAGTTGGGATAGTAGGGATAGGCATGATAGCTGGCAAACAACCCCGGAGAGTCTTCCGCCACGTTGATCTTCGTTATGTCAAATGATGCCACATCTTCATCGGTGTGTATCTCCGTCGGATGTTCCAGGGGATCAAGCGTCGGCCAGCTGGAGAAGCTTACGGGCCTGCTGACAGAGTACTTTGAGCTCTCCCAATTGATGACCTCATCAAGCATCTCCGCAATAAAAGCCTCTGTGGCGGTGCCGCCGCTGATGCTCAGGTGGGTTCCCGAAAAGGAAGTGACACCCTGATGGAACTTGTTCGTGGAGTCAACCTCCTGGGGAGCCACCTCACGTCCTATGATGTAACCTGCCGTCCAGCGCGACACGTTGGTGCGATAGACACCGTAGGCCTTGCCGTAACGGAAGGGTATGTCTGCGCTGCCGTTGATGCAGTCAACAACCTCCCCTATCTCTTTCCTGAATCTGTCCTTGCGGTTAAGCAGGTCATAGCACGATGGATCCGTGCCGTCTTCTATCTCCTCGAGCCAGATACCCTGGAACAGCAGCAGGGGTGATTCGGGGTGGCGCTGGTTATATTCCGCCAGCTTCTCATAGAAGACGGGAGGATGAAGGGTATATACCCTCAGGGTGTTGAAGCCCGCGTCAACCATCCGCTCAATCCATGACTCGTACATCTCAGCCGAGATGGCATAGGCGATCTCGCCGGGGAAGTAGCCGGGAGGAGAGGAGCCCAGGTTAATGCCCTTGAGTATCATTGACCTGTATCCGTCATCCATTGCCCTGGCTATGTGGTCTCCGCTGACCATGAACGGCATCGTGGCGGAGTGTGCCAGGACGAAATTGATAACGGTGTCACTCGCAAGGGTGATATCAGTGAGCCTTACGGGGTAGTAGCCGCCCGCCTCGGCCTCGGCGACGACCGGAAAACGGTCCGAACCGTAGGGTGAAGGTGTCTCCGGAGGCATCATCACCGGCTCGAGGTAAGTGCCCCCGGCTGATGAAACCGCGCCCCCTGCCTTTATCAGCCTCCCGCTGCGGGTACGGCCCTTGAAGGTGAGTGCGTAGATGTATAGACCGGAACTGAGCGGTGCATTACCCTGATTGCAGCCGTCCCATACAATGTTGTAACTGCCCGGGGAGACCCCGGGAAAAGAGACGACGCGAACCTTCTGGCCACTCATGTTGTAAATGGTGAGCAGAAGATCTCCCTGGCTGTTGATAACAAATGGCAGATGGACGCTGTTGTCGAAGGGATTGGGATAAGGGGTGCCGGTACGGAACTCTCCGTCGACCTCGCTGTATGATCCTGAGATCCTTACGCTGTAACTGCCGTCACTGCGGGTGACGGTGCGGTATTCAATGGCATTGAGATAGAACGAGACCCTGGCATTCATGACCATGGAACCCTTATCGTCTGATACTGTGCCGGTTACTATCACATCCCCGGCAATGGCTGTCTGTATGAAAATTGCTGCACAGAGAGCGGCTGTCACCGCCTTCGGACTCAGAGTCCATGGATTTCTCATCATCCCGCTAGTATAATTAGTAACAGTTAACCCTGGTGTTCCCCAAATGTAACAAAAAGCGGAAATGAGCTGATTATTATTTTTCCACAACCACTCTTTGATTTGTCTATTTCACATGAATATTCTAAATTTATGCACTTCTGCTGTTGACAACAATGGAAAAGCTCATCTTAAAGAAAACTACCCGGACGCCCGCTGTGAATTTTGATCCTGACCGCGGTATTTTCGAGATAAGAGGAAAGTCCATACCAGAGAATTCAACCGGGTTTTTCGGACCGCTTCTCGAATATGTTGAAAAGTATGCTGCACATCCGGCAGAGAGAACGGTGCTCAGTGTGAGATTTGACTTTTTCAATACCAGCTCTTCAAACAGGATACATTCCCTATTCAAGAGGTTTGAGAAGCTTTATCTCAAAAACAGTGATGTCACCATACGCTGGTTCTGCGAGAACGGCGACGAGAACATGCGGGATGCCGGCCGGGACTTCAAGGCCATGCTGCAGGTGCCGTTTGAGATTGTGGAGGTAGAGGAGCTCTGATTTTTTTCTGATGAGGCTGCGCAACAATATTTTCCCTATTTTTATTTGCTGAGAATTATTCCGGGATGGCTTTGAATTATATCTGGATCGCCTTTTTTCTGCTGGGTTTCATCTTTGCCCTCGTGCAGCTTGTCTTCAATGGTGATACCGAGATCTTCAACAGGATAGTTGATTCCACCTTCTCGAGTGCCAGAACCGGCTTTGAGATCTCCCTGGGGCTCACCGGGGTTCTGACCCTGTGGATGGGACTGATGAGGGTAGGAGAGAAGGGCGGTGCCGTGACGCTCCTCTCCAGGGCCATAGGCCCCTTTTTCCGCAAGCTCTTTCCCAAACTGCCGGCTGACAGTCCTGCCAATGGCTCCATGATGCTCAATGTTGCTGCCAACATGCTGGGCCTCGACAACGCAGCCACACCCATGGGTCTGAAGGCCATGAAGGAGCTGCAGGAACACAATCCCGACAAGGAGGTGGCATCCGATCCGATGATCATGTTCCTGGTGCTGAATGCTTCAGGCCTCTGCCTCATCCCCGTCACAATAATGGTTTACCGTGCACAGCTGGGTGCTGCCAACCCCGCCGATGTTTTCATACCGATACTGATCTCAACCTTCGTGGCCACACTGGCCGGCATGATCAGCGTGGCCGTGGTGCAGAAGATCAACCTGCTCAACAGGGTGGTGCTGGCATACCTCGGAGGGCTGACAGCCATAATCGTGGGCATAGTGTGGTACTTCAGCACCCTGCCACAGGATAAGATCAATACCATCTCAACATTTGCCGCCAACTTCATCCTGTTCGGCATCATCATCGCATTCATCGTGATGGCCATGGTGAAAAAGGTCAATGTCTACGAGACATTCATTGAGGGGGCAAAGGACGGTTTCAAAACCGCAATAACCATCATCCCTTACCTTGTGGCCATACTTGTGGCCATAGGTGTCTTCAGGGCCTCGGGAGCCATGGACCTGCTCGTTGACGGCATCACCGCCGTGGTGGCATGGATGGGCCTCGACACCTCCTTCACGGAAGCACTGCCCACTGCCCTGATGAAACCGCTGAGCGGCAGCGGCTCACGCGGAATGATGATTGATGCCATGACCATTCACGGCGCCGACTCGTTTGTCGGCCGCCTGGCATGCTGCCTGCAGGGTTCCACCGATACGGTATTCTATGTGCTTGCCGTATACTTCGGCTCGGTGGGAATAAAGAACTCAAGATATGCTGTGATCTGCGGACTGACAGCAGATATTGTGGGTACAATCACGGCAATCTTCATTGCTTACCTCTTCTTCGGGTAATGGCCGGGAGGGCCTGCGCCAGACCCCGGAAAGTTGCTGCAACCCTATGGCCATCTTACGGCAACCATGCTGCATACTTACGGCGATGGTACGGCAACCTGAGGGAGATATCACACCGGGATATCACGGAGCACCCTGTGATGTTCATCACTGAGAGACTCGTAATTGAACCAGCATATACCGGCTGCCCCGTTATCCATTGAGACGGTGACGGCCTCATCGAGACTCCCGGCAGGCAGCGCCGGTACAAAGAGTCCTGCATATAGCGGTGCCCTGCCCTTCAGATCTGCCACCCCGCGGGCAACGGCGCTGCCTATCCATGGTATCTCTTCATTGTAGAAGCTGTGATAGATCATCGGGAAGAAGGCGTCAAGATTCCACTCGGCCCAATCCTGCCTGCATATGCTCCTCGATATCTCCGGGTAGGGAAAGACGGCAGCGGTGAGCATCTTTCCGGGATGGTCGCCATGAACCCTTTCTGCCAGGCGGTTGACGAAGCGCGTTACACTGTCCCATCGGTATCTGCGCCACTCCTCACTAAGGGTGGGGTCTTCGAGGGAGCGGATGTCAATGCCGCTCTCCGCCAGAAACTTCTCCCTGCAGGTGTCACAGTAGCAGAAGTCGAACTCCGGGTATTCCCGGTCCTGCACAAGGTTGTACTTCTTCCATAGACCGACAGGCAGTATCACATCAACATATCTTATGTAATCGAGGTGGACTCCCCGGAGGCCCTTAATCTCAAGCAGTGACAGAACCTCATTCTCCACATAGTTATACACATCCTCTTTGGAGGGGCAGATCCACTGGTAATGATCAACATAGGGACGAACGTCGAGGCATGAGTCGCCGTTGCGGCTAACCGTGTACCATCCAGGGTGCTTTCTGGCCTCGTCATCCCATGCACGGTTGAGTGTGATGATCCAGGCGTGGATATCGATGCCGTACTTCCGGGCCATGGGAATGATGCGCCGGTGGGTATCGGCAGGAGCACGAAGATGAAGCCCTCCTATGTTGGCCTCCCTGAGCCTGCTGAATATGGTCTTCCATTCATCGTCATCCTGGTCCCGGGCAGTGAGCCAGGCCCAGTTGCGGGGCATTCCTCCCTGTTGCCTCTTTGATCTGCATGAAGGCAGTGTTGACATCAAGGCAAGTCCGGCAGTTGACAGTGCCAGGTTTCTTACAAATTCTCTCTTTTTCACGGTGACTGTTTATTGTTATTGCCAATATAAGACTAATTTCTCAGTCTCTGACGCAATTTCCTGAATTCGGGGATGATGCTGCCCAGCAGCTCATAGTACTCCCTGCCGTGGTTGTGATGCACGAGGTGGCAGAGCTCGTGGATGATGACATAGTCTATAAGTTCAGGATCCCTTTTTATCAGCTCACGGTTAAACCAGACGGTGCCGTTGCTGTGGCAGGTGCCCCACCGCCGCCTCATCTTCCTGACACTGACATTGCGAGGTTCAGGCAGTTTTGCATGGTGCATGGCAACCATCTCCGCCGTGCGCCGTGGAAAAAAATCCTTTGCCTGCTGATGATACCATGCATCGGTCACTGCAGTGATCTTCTCCGGGGATGTCTCTCCCGACAGGGTGATCAGCAACTCTTGATCCTTCAACAGGACTCTGTTCCTGCTTCCTGCGGTGACCCTGACCGCTATCTGGCTTCCCATGAAGGGTATGGTACTGCCGTTGACTGTCATTTGCGGATAAGAGGGAGGAGCGGCTTCCCTGAGGATCGACAGGTGACGTTCGATCCAACGGCTCTTCTCTCTTACGAACTGCATAAGGAGGGAGACGGGGACATACCGTGGTGCCCTCACCTGCAGCGTGCCTCCGGGCCTGACATAGAGGGCCACGGTCCGCCTTGATGACCTGACGATGTCAACGGGAATCTCCTCGGATGCGATTGTGACAGTTCTCTTCTTCATGGAAGGAGAAAGGGCTACTGCTGCCTCTTCCTGTCTTTCTCCAGCCTTTCGGCCGCGGCAGCGACTTTGTATCCGGTGAGGAAGCCGGCCTTTGAGACTTTTATGAGTTTGTCAAAATCGATATACTCAAAGTCATCGGATGGCTTGTGGTAATCAGTGTGCAGTCCGGTGAAGAAAAAGAGTACCGGTATGCCCTTGCGGAAAAAGGGGTAGTGGTCTGAACCTGAAAAATGATCTCCCTTGCCTTCGTCTATCATATGTATTCCGGATTCCTTGCATGATTCCCCGGCCATCGAAACAAGCCGGCGGCAATCGTCACCGGAGATGACCTTGATGGTGTCAGTGCCGGTGATGTCAAAGCGGCCGTTGGCCGATGCACCCTTGTCGGTTTCACGCCTTGATCTTCCGATCATATCGAAGTTGATGGCTGCAACGGTCTTGTCAAGAGGCCAGAAGGGGTTCTCGGCATAGTAGGATGACCCGTGAAGTCCCTCCTCCTCACCGGTTGCCCAGAAAAAGATCAGGCTTCTTGCCGGCCTCTTCTCCAGGGCTGCGAAGGCAGATGCGATGTTCAGCAGACCGATGCTGCCGGAAGCATTGTCATTGGCACCGTTGTATATGTTGCCTGCGAAGTCTTTACCGACATGGTCGTAATGGGCAGAGAAGAGCACAGCCTCTTCCCTGAGGAGAGGATCGGAGCCCTCCATGTAACCTATTATATTATTGCTTGTTACGGTATCCTTGATTACATTGACACGTACGCTGGCTTTCAGATCAGGGATGATGAAGGATGCGGGTTTGCCAGTAATGGCAATGCTGTCCTGCATCTGTTCGAGGGTCAGCCCTGCCCTGGCAAGCATAAGGTCAGCCGTGGCGGTGCTGATGGTATATGCATTGAGTGCGAAGCTGAAGAGCTGTTTTCTGAAGAGAGGAGTAAGCTGGTATGATGCGCCCATGGAGAGGAGGTCAGAAGAGATGTCACCCCCGAGGGCCGGATCAGCAACATAGAGTATTGCCTTTGCTTTCTGCATCATGATCATGGGAAGCTTGCGGGCCTCGGTCATCTCGCTGATACCGCTTTCCGGATCCGGCATGCCGCTGCCCCGCAGATCCGGGTTTCTGGTCATGATGATCACAATACGGCCATTGAGACTCACATCTGCAAAGTCGTTGTATTTATCTTCACTGTTCATGTATCCGTAACCGGCGAAGACCACCTCCCCGGAGACGTCGACAGTGTCACCGGGAGCCATCATAGGCAGGGCAGCCGTGGTGTGAAACACGATGCCGCTGCTGTCGCTCAGGGTAATGGTGGACTCTTCCGGTATGGGTGTGACACGCAGGTAATCCAGCGGCTGGAAGAGGTTGTCACGCCCCGGCAGGGGCTTCAGTCCTGTCTCCAGGGCCCGGGCGCTGATCCAGGCGGCTGCGGCATCATTTCCATCACTGCCCGTTCTCCTGCCCTCGAGTAAGTCTGAAGAGAGATATCTCATGTACTCTTCCGACATCTCCCGGGTGATGACATCAAGAGCCTTTTGCTGTGAGAAAACCTGAACGGCCGCCATCAGGGCAGCCAGTACGATCAGAGGTTTAAGTCGCATGGTCAAAAAAATAGTAATGAACAAAGTTACTAATTTGTTCCGTAGGATGTCAGGGTCAGATAGACAATTTCCGGCGGCATGAAAAATCTGGCAGACATGCCCATGCTCCCCATTCCGGTGGTGACGTAAAGAAAACTGTCACCCAGCCTGTGCATTCCTTTCCAGTGTTCATGGAATGCAGCCGCCGGCGACCATCTTCCTCCCGGCAGGCCAGCCTGCATACCGTGGGTGTGACCCGCTACCGTCAGGTCGGGCATGCGACCGGTGACCGACGTGAGAAGCCATCCTGCCGGATCATGCAGCAGGAGTATGGTGAGCACGGTGTCAGGAATGGCACCCAGTGCCTTCTCAAAATTTCCGTACTGCATGTCGAGGCGGTGACCTTGGGTGACAACCCCTGCAACAGCCACTGAAGCACCGTTGTGATTGATAATCAGCGCGGTGTCCCTGAGGAGAGTATATCCTGACGCTTCTATTTTTTTCTTCAGCATCTCACTGCTGGCTGCACCGTAATCCTGATCATATTCAGGATAGTAGGTGCCGTCGTCATGATTGCCTTCCACGGCATAAGCCCCGGAGAGGGCACGCGCCTTGCGGAGTATGGTGTCACACTCCCCGAACTCCTGCCAGCTGTAGGTTATGAAGTCGCCGGTATTCATCAGCAGGTCTGGCTCCTCAGCGGTAACAGAGAGCATTGCCCTCTCAAGCCTGCCGTAACTGCCGTGCCATGATGAGACGTGCAGGTCGGAGACAAGCGCGATCTTCAGGCCTTCAAGTGCCGGGTCAAGGCCGGGAATAGAAATCTCTCTCCTGACGGTTTTGATGTCCAGCCTCTGACGGAAATGGGCATCAGCCACAAGCAGCGTCATCAAAAGGAATGTTGCTGCCAGAACCGGTCCCCTCCACCTCACCTTCCGCTTCATGACCCGGGAGGCCAGTCCGGCAATAAGCACCGTGAGAAGAGATAGCGAGGAGGTGACCAGCAGCAGCAGGGCCATGCTGCCCATGACAATCTGCCTGTAGGCGTCTGCCGGCCCGTATGGTTTGCTGCCACGAATAGTCAGGGCGACAGACAGGTAGACAAGGATGACCGACAGAGCTGCCTTTACCGCCAGCACCGTCAACTTCACTGCCCTGTTTCTGCCTCTCAGCTCCCTTGCCAGCACGACCCAGAGAAAGAGGTCGGCAAGAAGCAATATGATATAAATGAGTATCATCACAGTTTTGAACAAAAGTAACATTTAAGAGGCAATACGGCAGCCGCTATGCTATTTGGCATAAATTTGCCGTATGATCACCGTTGATTTGGTACCCGGAGGCAGCGGACCTCTGAAAGTTACATATGTGGTTGTCGCTGCACGGCACAGGGGCGGCTGGCTCTTCGTGCGTCACCGCCGCCGGGGAGGCTACGAGCTTCCCGCAGGTCATCCTGACGACGGCGAGGAGAGCCTGGCGGCTGCTGTTCGTGAACTCACCGAGGAGACGGGAGCCACGGATTTCATTATGGAACCTGTCACTTACTACTCAGTGGATGCAGGTCAGGGAAGAGAGTACGGAAGGCTGTTCTATGCCGAGGTTGACACCCTTGGCAAACTGACTGACAATGATGAGATTGAGGGTGTCAGGATCTTCCGGCGGATACCGCGGAAACTCTCCCTCCCGGAGGTAATGTCCTTCCTTTTCAGGGTGGCGAGACAACATGCCGGCAGTGTTTGACAGTCTTCAGTCTTCAGTCCACAGTCTTCAGTCCACAGTCTTCAGTCCACAGTCTTCAGTCCACAGTCTTCAGTCC
>CAYPKP010000054.1:0-18950 GCA_964411345.1 uncultured Rikenella sp.
GTCGGGGTGAGAAGACTCGAACTTCCGGCCCCTACGTCCCGAACGTAGTACGCTACCAACTGCGCTACACCCCGATTTGCCTGAAATAATTCAGGTGCGCAAAATTAATAAATTTTTTTTCCTGACGGAACTTTTTTCCTGTTAAAGAGCCAGCTCGGCTATCTTGCGGTGCAGGTCGTTGCTGCTGACCGGCTTGGGCAGATAATCGGTACAGCCGGCCTCGAGGGCACGGCGCCGGTCATCGGGGAATGCATACGCGGTGACCGCCACTATCGGCAGCTTCTCAAAGGCCTCCTCACTTCGGACACGACGCGTGAGCGACAGACCGTCCTCGTCGCCTTTCAGGGATATGTCCATAAGCACAAAACCGAAACTCCTGCTGTGAAGCAGATCCCAGGCCTCCCTGGCCGAGGCTGCCACATAGGTGTCATACATGCCCGAGAGCAGCTTCGTAAAGTAAAGCTGGCTGTGAGGGTCGTCTTCCACAATCAGTATGGCCATTCGTTGCGACGGTGATGGTTCTTTCATATCCGTATCAGTTTATATGATAAAGATCCGGCTTTTATCTTTTCAGCATGAACGAGAGCAGTATTCCAGTCGGTATTGCCGTGGGCAATCCGGAACTTGTCAGCCCCGCTCAGATCATCTCCTGACTCTTTGTCCCACAAATGCCGTGCCGCAGGTGCCGCCGTGACCAGGTCGGCACAAGCCCTGTCAAGTGCAACCGGGTCTGTTGAGGCAGCGATGCCTATATCATCGGTCAGCGGACGGTCGTTGTGACCCCAGCAGTCGCAGTCGGGTGAGACATCCATGATGAAGCTGATGTGCAATGACGGTTTGCCTTTGATCACTGCCAGCGTATATTCTGCGATCTTTTTGCTCAGGATGTCGCCTTCCGAACCCCAGACCACCCTGGCGGCATCATACTGGCATACAGCCACGCACTGGCCGCAACCGGTACATTTGCTGTTGTCGATGTGAGCCTTCTTGTCAGCTCCGAGGTGGACTGCATCATGGGCACAGTTGATGACACATATGTTGCATCCTGTACAGTTCTTCTCATAGATGACGGGGGGATTGCCGGAGTGGAGGAAGAGTTTTCCGCCAACGGAGGCACTGCCCATGCCGAGGTTCTTCAGCGCACCGCCAAAGCCTGTCTGCTCGTGTCCCTTGAAATGATTCATGGAGATGATGACATCGGCGTCAGCTATGGCGCTGCCTATCATGGCTCTCCGGGTATAGTCGAGGTTCACCTCTATCTCCCGGTAGTCGGTGCCCTTGATGCCGTCGCCAATAATTACGTGACACCCTGTGGAGAGTGGGTTATAGCCGTTGCGGTATGCCGCCTCGATATGGTCGGGTGCGTTGGCACGCTCACCGTGGTACAGTGTGTTGCAGTCGGTGAGAAAGGGCTTGCCTCCCCTGGAAGTCACCATTCTGGCTATGACGGCAGCGAAGTTGGGCCTGAGGTAGGCCAGGTTGCCAGGCTCACCGAAATGGATCTTGATGGCGGTCATCTTGCGGTTGAAGTCGATCTCAAAAAAGCCTGCCGCCTTCACCAGCTTCTCCAGCTTCTTCAGCAGGTTGAGCGAAGGGGTACTTCGCATATCGGTAAAGTACACCACGGACGGTTGCATCTGTATGCTGCCGGTCACTGGTCAGACGTTAAGAATGTCGATAATGTCAACAAGATGCTGTTTCAGTCCCTTGTGCTGTTTCACCGCTTTTCTGAACGGGATAAGCACTATCTCATCGCTCTGCAGTCCTACCATCACGCTCTGCTGCCCGTCGAGCAGCGCCTCAACGGCAGCATTACCCAGTCTGCTGGCATTGACACGGTCGAGTGCTGACGGTGATCCACCTCTCTGCAGGTGTCCCAGGATGACTACCCTCACTTCATAGCCTTCCAGCTCAGGTTTAAGTCTCTCGGCGATAGCCAGGGCGCCTCCCTCTTCGTCGCCCTCGGCTACGATGATGATGTTGCTTGATTTCTTCCTCTTATTGCCTGTCTCGATCATCCTGGCGATGTTGCGCGCCTCACCCTTGATCTCGGGCATAATGATGGCCTCGGCCCCGCTGGCGATGCCGCTGTAGAGAGCTATATGGCCGGCCTCGGCCCCCATAACCTCGACGAAGAACATGCGGCTCATGGAGCTGGCGGTATCACGTATCTTGTCAACGGCCTCAACAACGGTGTTGAGGGCTGTGTCATAGCCAATGGTATAGTCTGTACCGAAGATATCATTGTCAATGGTGCCGGGGACACCGACAAAAGGTATGTTGTGCTCTTCGTTGAAGAGACTCGCTCCCTTGAATGAGCCGTCACCGCCGATGACCACCACACCGTCGATCTCTGCTGCCCTGAGGTTCTCATAGGCCTTCTGCCTGCCCTCGGGTGTCCTGAATGCCTCACAGCGTGCAGTCTTGAGAATAGTGCCTCCACGCTGAATGGTGTCAGACACCGTATGGGCATAAAGCTGCTTGAAATTGGCGTTCACCATGCCCATATACCCGTGCCTTATTCCTATCACCTCAATGTCATTGTAGATGGCAGTGCGGGTAACAGCCCGTATGGCTGCATTCATGCCGGGAGCGTCACCACCCGATGTGAGGACGCCTATTTTCTTAATTTTCCCCATTTATCCAATGATTTAATTCACTGCGAAATTACTAATATTTTGTGCAATGTCAATTTAGAGTTCCAACATTGTCACATCTTCTCAGCAATGCCGGCCACCTCCCTGATAAGCCACCTGGGAGTGGATGTGGCGCCGCATACCCCTATGCTTTTAGCGTCCCGGAGCCACTCGGGATTAATCTCCCCGGGTGAGGAGATAAAATAGGAGTGCCGGTTCTCCTTCTTGCATACATCGTAAAGCATGCGTCCGTTCGAGCTCTTCCTGCCGCTGACGAACAGAATCACATCATGTTTCCGGGAGAACTCCCTGAGACGCGGTTCACGGTCAGAGACCTGCCGGCAGATGGTATTGTGAACCTTAAGGCTGTTGCCCGGATGATTTTTCCTCTCCTGCTCCAGCTTGAGACGTATTATCTCTGCCACCACCTCGTACTCCGTCTTGCTGCGTGTTGTCTGAGCAAAGAGCCACACGGGTCTTGTAAAGTCTATCTTCCCGATGTCATGCCTTCCGGTGATGAGGATGCCCTTGTCACCTGCGGCACCCAGCAGGCCGATCACCTCGGCATGACCCTCCTTGCCGAAGATGACAATCTGCCCCTCCTCCTCACATGATACTGCCTGCACCCTCTTTATCTTTTCCTGCATCGAGTGCACGATGGGACATGTGGCATCTATGATAGTTATGTTGTTTTCACGCGCCTTCTCATAGGTGGAGGGGGGCTCGCCGTGCGCCCTGACCAGCACCTTGCAGTCGCGCAGCTGCTCAAACTGATCGTAGGTGATGGTGACCAGCCCGAGTTTTTTCAGGCGGTCAACTTCTATGTCGTTGTGTACTATCTCACCGAGGCAGTACACTGAATCGCCTGCCTCCAGTGCCTCCTCGGCAATCTTCACGGCGTTCTCCACGCCAAAGCAAAATCCTGATCCTGGTTCTATGTCAACCTTCATTGATTGTCTGCCTGAATAGTTTCCTGAACCAGACCATCTGTTCTGCGGGTGTCATGTCACTGTTGTCCAGCACCACGGCATCATCTGCCCTGCGCAGCGGACTAACCTCACGCGATGAGTCGATCCGGTCGCGGTCATTTATATTTTTCTCAACTGCCACATAGTCTGCCGGCAGCCCTTTCCCCAGCAGCTCGAGGTAGCGGCGTCGGGCCCTGACCTCCGGAGTGGCCGTCATGAAGATCTTCAGCTCGGCCCCCGGGAAGACCACGGTGCCGATGTCGCGTCCGTCCATCACGATACCTCCGCCGGCCCCGATCTCACGCTGCAGCTCTACCAGCTTGGTCCTCACCTCGGGGATGGTACTGACGGCGCTGACATTATCCGACACGGCCCTGTCGCGTATCTCCCTCTCCACATTTTCGCCGTTAAGTACGGTCTCATTAAAGCCTGTCGTTTTGTTGAGCACGAATGTGATGCTTATCTCCGGAAGGAGTCTGACGACGCTGGCGGCATCTGCCACACCTCCGGAGACATGCCCGCGCCGCAGGCAGTAGAGTGTCACGGCACGGTACATGGCGCCGGAGTCGATGTACAGGTAGCCCAGCTCGGCAGCTATCGCCTTTGCAAAGGTGCTCTTGCCGCACGACGAATAGCCGTCAACGGTTATGGTTATCTTTTTGCTTTTTTTCATCCGGGCAGCAAAGTTATAACGAAACGGGGTCATTCAGGTTCACCGGCATCACTTTTTAAAGATCATTTCAGGCCTCAGGGTCACAGTAAGGTGGTTGGTGCCCCCTGCAGGGTGAAAAGCCTCTCGGCCGTAGGCCAGGTCAAAACTCCCGGTCCTGAACCCGAATCCTGCCGTGAAGCCTGACACTCCCGTTCTCTGCTCCAGGCGCATCTCCGCCCTCCGTCCGTAGTTCAGCCCGAAGCCTATCCAGAAGGAGTCGGCGGGGAGTATCTCCACGCCCAGGATGGCGTGCCTGAGCAGGTTCTCACCAAAGCCGCCGGCCGGGGTGTCATCCCCGGTATCATAATCATGGGTGAGGTCGGGTTTCTCCAGGTGTCTGAGCGTCAGCGAGAAGCTGAAGGGTGCATGCGCCAGCCTCTTGGTGACGCCTGCTATTATCTCCAGGGGCAGGGGCTCACCGCCCCGGCCGGTGTGACTTTTGATCTGAAAACCTGCGTTCCTGATCACCACTCCTGCGTCAAGCAGCAGCTTCCTGCTGCTCCAGGTGGCCCCGATGTCCGTGCAGATCCCCGCGGAGAAGTAGCGCTCAAGATGAGAGAATACCGGCTTGAGGGCAATGCCAACAGTGAATGAGGAGTCTAACTGCAGTGACCATGCTGCACTGAAAGCATATTCGGCAGCGGTAAAGGTGCCGGTTATGTTACCGGCAATATCGGCCTCCGTGAAACGTCCGTAGCTGATGAAGCTCACCCCTGCGGCGATTGTCCCCCGCCTGTCCGTATCCACGGCCCATGATGCATGGCCGTAGGTGATGCCTGCAAACCAGGTGGAGAAGCTGAGCGATATGTCATTGTGCATCGACCCGCGGAGGAGGGCCGGATTCCAGTAGGGAAGGCTCAGGTCATCACGGTCGCCCGAGACGGTGATGCCCCCTGTAGCTGTGGCAAATGCCGAGTGACTGAGATTCAGGAACTCATAGGTGTTGTCACCCCCGGTCTGTCCGCTGAGTGGCAGGAGAGTCACAAGCATAATGAGCAGTAGAGCCTTTAGCCTCATTTAATGACGAATTGAAAACAAACATACATAAAATCAGCCTATTTTACATTGGAAATCAGAAGGCAGGGCAGGGATGCGGTCTCAAAGAGCGGAGGCTAGGCCCTGGCTCAGAGTCGGTGTCACGGTGGATAATTGAGGGCGCTTCATGCGCTCCTGCCGGCAAGGTCGACCCCTGTGGCGATCTCCTTCCGGGCTTCATGCGCTCCTGCCGGCAAGGTCGACGCCTGTGGCGGATCTCCTTCCGGGCTTCATGCGCTCCTGCCGGCAAGGTCGACCCCTGTGGCGGATCTCCTTCCGGGCTTCATGCGCTCCTTCCGGCAAGATCCACCTCTGTGGCAGAGCTCTTCCGCTTCTGTGCCTGCGATAGAAACAGGCCGGCGATGACTATTATCATACCGACACCGTTCCTGAGCGTGAGCCTGTCGCCGATGATGAGAAAAGCAAAGAGGGCAGTGAAAACGGGGATAAGGTTGCTGAAGACGTTGGCGCGGGAGATGCCCAGGTGCCTGACGGAGTATGCAAAGAGCACGAATGCACCGCTGGAGGCAAATATTGCCAGCAAGACTATGGAACCGAAGCTCTCTGCCACTATGCCTGCGGAGAGCAGCTTCCTGAGATCAAATATCAGGAAGAGAGGCAGAAACATGATGATACCTATGGTATTCTGTATATTGACAATGCTGACCGGGTTATACTCTGTTGCGAGCCTGTGCAGGACCATATTGTATCCTACCGCAGCTATGACTGCCAGAAACAGCAGGGCGAGTCCTTTAATGCTCATCGCCACACCTCCGCCGCTGCTGGTGATGAAGATCAGCACCCCGGCAAATGAGATCAGCACACCCAGGTAATTGACGGGCCTGAGCTTCTCACGGTATATTACCCATGCAAAGATGACGGCAAAGACCGGGATGGTGGATATTATCACCGAGCCTACCGTCGAGGAGACATAGGTAAGCCCGAAACTCTCTCCCAGGAAATAGAGAAAGGGTTCGAAGAATGCCAGAAGCAGGAAGTACTTGCGGTCGGCCTTCCTGACACCGGTAAAACCGCGGGTGATCCAGAGGTAACCGGAAAGAAAGAGCGAGGCAATGCATAACCTTATAAATACTATGGTTATCGGATCATAATGCCTGTTGGCGATCTTGAACCATACAAACGAGAATGACCAGAAGATCATTGACAACACCAGGGCTGAGTAGGGTCTGCCTTTCATTTTAGGATTCCGCGGACAATAATCCGGCGGGCGAAGTTAATTCAATATTTCAAAATCATCTCCAAAGAAAATTATATCCTTCAGCATCAGGTGACACTACCGGAGGTGCAAGTTCGACCATGCCAGGACTGAGTTCCCGGCTGACTGCATAATACTCTGTTGAACAGGCATATGCCCGGCCAATCACTTTCGACCGTACCGGGAAAAACTGCAATCTGTCTGTTGCAGGCATGGTTTTATTGTTATATTTGCCACTTCAACAGTGAGACTGGATATGAAAGGAATCAAGATCGTTGTTCTTGCAAAGCAGGTACCTGACACGCGCAATGTAGGTCCCGACGCCATGAAAGCTGACGGCACCGTCAACAGGAGTGTCCTGCCTGCCATTTTCAACCCTGAGGATCTGAATGCGCTGGAGCAGGCGCTGCGTATCAGGGAGCAGTATGAAGGCACCACTGTAACGGTTCTCACCATGGGGCCGGGGCGTGCTGCCGAGATCATCCGTGAGGGTCTCTACCGCGGTGCCGATGACGGGGTATTGCTGACCGACAGGGCTTTTGCCGGCTCTGACACGCTGGCCACATCGTATGCCCTGACGCTGGCGATCCGCAGGCTGGAGCCCGATCTTGTTCTCGGGGGGCGTCAGGCCATCGACGGTGACACCGCGCAGGTGGGGCCGCAGATAGCGGAGAAGCTGGGATGGCCGCAGGTCACCTATGCCGAGGAGATGCACTTTGAGAATGATAAACTGGTAGTGCGCAGAAGGCTTGAGCGCGGTGTTGAGACCGTCTCCGCCCCTCTGCCGCTGGTAGTTACCGTCAACGGCACCGCCCCCGCATGCCGCTATCGCAATGCCCGTCTGGTCATGAAGTACAAATATGCCCGCACTGACACTGAGCTGCAGGCTGAGAACGCTGACTACATTGCCGCCAGCAGGCCCCTGATGCGCATTACCGAGTGGGGTACTGAGGCCGTGGGTGCTGATCCGGAGCAGCTGGGGCTGTCAGGCTCACCCACCAAGGTGAAGGAGATAGACAATGTCATCCTCCAGTCGAAGGAGGCAAAACAGCTAACCTCATCAGACAGGGACATTGAATTGCTCGTAAAGGAGCTGCTTGAGAGTCATACAATTGGTTGATCAACAGATAAAATATCCGCAAAGTGAACAGTCTATTCGTCTTTTGTGAGCTTGATGAAGGCAAGCCTGTAGATGTCAGCCTGGAACTGCTGACCAAAGGCCGGTCGCTTGCCAACACGCTTGGCTGCAGGCTGGAAGCAGTGGTGCTGGGCAGCGGCATCGAGGGCATTGAGAAGGAGCTTTACCCTTATGGCACCGATGTGGTGCACCTGGCAGATGATCCGGTGCTTGAGCATTACCGTACCATGCCCTATACGTCGGTCATCGTCGGATTATTCAGGCAGGAGCAGCCGCAGATAGCCCTTATGGGTGCCACCACCACCGGGCGCGACCTGGGCCCGAGGGTCTCCTCGGCACTGCACAGCGGGCTGACGGCTGACTGCACAGGCCTCGAGATCGGTGATCATTACGTAAAAAAGAGTGACACCACCTATAAGAACCTTCTCTACCAGATAAGACCCGCCTTTGGCGGAAACATCATAGCCACCATCATCAACCCCGATCACCGTCCGCAGATGGCCACCGTCCGCGAAGGCGTGATGAAGAAGGAGATAGTGAACAGGAGCTACCGCGGTGAACTGAAAAGGATTAATGTCTCTGACTTCATAAAGCCTGAGGACCTCGCCGTGGAGATCATCGAGCGGCATATGGAGGCCCGGAGGGTTGACATCAAGTCGGCGCAGATAATAGTCTCCGGCGGTTACGGAATGGGCTCGAAGGAAAACTTCAGCATGCTCTACGAGCTGGCTGCCGTCCTTGGCGGTGAGGTGGCTGCCTCACGTGCAGCCGTGGATGCCGGTTTTGCAGGCCATGAGAGGCAGGTGGGGCAGACAGGTGTCACAGTAAGGCCGAAGCTCTACATAGCCTGCGGCATATCGGGACAGATACAGCATACGGCCGGTATGAGCCAGAGCGGCAAGATCATTGCCATCAACAATGACGCGATGGCACCCATCAACAGCCTGGCCGACTACGTCATCAACGGAGATGTGGCGGAGATCATACCGAAGATCATAAAGCACTATAAGGCAAATGCCCGGTAAAAGACTTTTCTGAAAGTAAAAAAAGGATATTCCTATGGCAAATTTCTATACAGACAACAAAAACCTGCGGTTCCACCTCAACCATCCGGTGATGCGCAAGATTGTCAGGCTGAAGGAGATGGATTACCGTGACAGGGATCAGTACGACTGGGCGCCTCACGATTACGAGGATGCCATGGACAACTATGACAGGGTGCTGGAGATCATAGGAGCCATATGCGCTGATGTCATATCTCCCAATGCTGAAGATGTTGACCATGAAGGTCCTGAGGTTGTTGACGGACGTGTGCGTTATGCCCGGGGAACACAGGAGAACCATGAGGCTTTGACAAAAGCCGGAGTCATAGGCATGAACTTTCCCCGCCGGTATGAAGGGCTGAACTTCCCCATGGTGCCCTATGTCATGGCTGCAGAGCTGGTGTCGAGGGCAGACGCGGGGTTTGCAAACATATGGGGTCTGCAGGATTGCGGGGAGACCATCCTCGAGTTTGCCTCCGAAGAGCTGAAGGATGAGTTCCTGCCCCGCTTCAGCATGGGGGCAACGGCAGCGATGGACCTGACAGAGCCCGATGCAGGGTCTGACCTGCAGGCGGTACAGCTGAAAGCCCACTATGATGAGGCCAGGGACACATGGCTGCTTAACGGGGTCAAGCGCTTCATCACCAACGGCGATGCTGAGATATCACTGGTGCTGGCCCGCTCTGAAGAGGGCACCACTGACGGACGCGGACTGTCGCTGTTCGTATATGACAAGGCTGAAGGAGCTGTAACGGTGCGGCGCATCGAAAACAAAATGGGCATAAAGGGTTCGCCAACATGCGAACTGGTATTCCGCAATGCTCCGGCAAGGCTGATAGGCGAGAGGCGCATGGGGCTGATAAAATATGTCATGTCACTGATGAACGGCGCCCGGCTGGGGGTCGGGGCACAGTCAGTGGGTATAGCGCAGGCGGCATATGAGGAGGCACGTAAATATGCCTCCGAGAGAAAGCAGTTCGGCAAAACCATAGACCAGTTCCCTCCTGTATACGAGATGCTCACCCTGATGAGGGTACGCATAGAGGCGATGAGGTCACTGCTCTATGAGACGGCACGTTTTGTGGACATTTACAAGGCCTGGTCATTCATCGGCGAAGAACGGAAGCTGGAGAAGGAGGAGCGTGATGAACTGAAGACCAACACCCGGCTTGCGGATATCTACACTCCCATGGTCAAGCTGATCAGCAGCGAGTGGTGCAACAGCATTGCCTATGATGCCGTTCAGATACACGGAGGGGCAGGATTTATAAAGGACTTCCCCGTGGAAAGACTCTATCGCGATGCCCGCATAACATCCATATACGAGGGCACATCACAGTTGCAGGTGGTCGCGGCTGTAAGGGGCGTGACCACCGGCGGATACCTTGCACAGATGAGGGAATATGAGAAGATGGAGTTGAAACCTGAGGTGGAACACCTGCGCAGGACGCTTATCACCCTGACAGACGACTATGAGAAGAGAGTTGAGGAAGTGGTGGCTGCCGGCAACAGTGAGCTTACCGATTTCCATGCACGTCGGATGGTGGAGATGGCTGCCAACATCATTATGGGATACCTGTTGCTGCATGACGCACAACGTGATCCCTCCTATGACACCTCGGCAAAACTGTTTGTCTCCCTTGCCGTCTCCGAGAACGGTACACGTTCAGCATACATCCGGGGTTTTGAAGAGAAGGACCTGGGATTCTTCAAGGCAGACTGAAAGTCCTGGCGTGGTCATCCCTTTATCCTGCCGGGGCAGGAGTGATATTTGACACTCCTGCCGGCGATAAATGTCAACAGCCCCGTTGACAAGAAACATCTATATGTCAGACAAATATGTCATGGTCGCTCCAAAAGAGACCCCTTATTACGATATATTTGTGATTGGAATAACAATATCAGAAAGATGGAACTTAGAATGAGGATCAAAGCGTTTTTGCTGCCGGCAATGGTTATAGCCTGCCTGGCAGTCCTCTCCTCTTGTGAGAAGTATTCATGGGCAAAGCCGGAGGTTCCTCAGGATCTTGTTGTCAGCTACTCGGAGACTATTTTTCCGTTCTGCCAGAGCTGTCACGGAACATGGAGTGTGGACCGGACATACGATAAACTGTTTGCAAATGTAGATACAGTCACCCCGGCCTCGAGCAGGGTTCTGTCAATTCATTCAACAATAACTGCCTTCGGATCACAGATGCTGCAGGTCGACACCCTCTTGCTCCCGGCACCTGATGTAATAAAAATCTGGGCATCCCAGGGAGCTGAAAAGGACTAACCTTAAGAACCTAAATCAAGATAAAGATGAGAAAGATATTATCGTCAGTTATTCTCCTTCTGCTATTTCTGCCCCTGTTCAGCCAGGAAAGCGAAGATTACCCGGTAAGGCTTTTCGAAACAAGCATATTAATAGATAACCAGACGGTTACCACTCCATTCAAGGGGATGCTCGAGTTTGAGATACATCACAGGTTCGGGACGGTGAACAATGCCCTTGATGATCTGTTTGGCCTGTGGGCTCCGGCCAATATAAGACTGGGACTCAATTACGCCATCACAGACAGGCTGGTAATCGGTGCCGGTACTGCAAAGAACTACAAGGCCCAGGATATTGCAGTGAAGTACGCCCTGTTGCAGCAGACCAGCTCCGGATCGGTGCCGGTGTCGCTGGCATTTTACGGAAATATGGGATTGAATCTCTTGAATCAGAATACTTTCGGTCCGGCGCACGACTGGAGGGAGATCCACCGTCTCTCATACTTCAGCCAGATACTGGTTGCCCGTCAGTTCGGAGACAAGTTTTCGCTGCAGCTTGCACCGACATTCATATGGTTCAATGCCGTTGAGGTCGGCTATAAAAATGCCCATTACGGAATTTCAGCAGGGGCAAGGTATGTAGTAGCCGGTTCGCACAGTATCATTGCAGAGTACGATCAGTTGTTCAACAAGCAGGATAACGAGGACTTCAATTCGAAACCGCAGCTGGCCCTCGGATGGGAGATCGGTACGCCAACCCATGCATTCCAGATATTCTTTGCCAACTACAAGGATATCCTCGGCCAGTACAATTTCGTATACAACCAGAACAGTATCAGTGACGGTAACTTCCTGATCGGTCTCAACGTCACAGTAAGATTCTGAACCAACCGGACAAAAGATGATTTTCAGGAACTATCTTGTTTGTCTGACAACAGTACTGTCATTCTTCCCGCTGCAGGCTTTAGCCCGGGGGGAGTATCAGGACAGCCTGCCTGTCTCAAGGGGAGCAGAACTGAGCCTGTATGCCGAAGATAACGAGAATAATTGCCTGGTCTGTCACGGGAAGCTTATCTACACCCTTACTGATACAGTGATGGGTATGACGCGGAAGCAGCTCATGTCAGAACAGAATATGGTCATACCGGGGATGTTCTATAACTCAGTTCACTGGAGTTTCAGTTGTCTTGACTGTCATTCGGAGGAGTTTAAAACCTTTCCTCACTCGATTGAGGCCCGTTTTGAACCTTCATGGGGTTGCATTGACTGCCATGGCTATGATCCGAACTATGAGCAGTACAGGTTTGAGGAGATTGATGCGGAGTACCAGAAGAGTGTTCATTATACTGCCACTGACGGCCTGATTACATGCTGGAAGTGTCACGACCCCCATTATTATAATCCTCTTGCCCGTCAGACACAGGGAGGAAGGGAATACATAATCCGGTCAAATGAAATGTGTCTTCGCTGTCACAGTAATGCTGACGTCATGGGCCTGATCACCGATGAGAATGTGGATATTGTGCTTCCGAAACATGAGTGGCTGCCTGATGTTGAACGTCACCTGGAGGCGGTGAGATGTATTGACTGCCATACACGCATGAATGACAGTGTGCTGATAGCTCATGAGGTTATGCCGGCAGACAGTGCCGTCAGGGGATGTGCTGACTGTCACAGTCAGAACTCGATACTTATGGGGACGCTGTACAAATATGCGGCAAAGGAGAGGCGTGATGAGAAGGGATTTGTCAATGGGGTGATGCTCAGGAATGATTCATACGTAATCGGAGCTAACCGCAGCAAGGTGATATCCTTTACAGGACTTCTGATTATTGGCATGACTATTGCGTTTGCACTTGTGCACACCATTTTCAGGATTGTAATCAAACCAAAGGAGCAAGTTCATGAGTAAGAATTTTTACCACTATCCCGCCTGGGTCAGGCTCTGGCATCTTACCAATGCAATTCTCTGCCTGTTTCTGATTGTTACGGGATTCAGCATGCTCTATTCAGATCCGGATAACGCCCTTGTCGTCAAGTTTCAGAGGGCAGTCTCCATACACAATGTATGCGGAGTACTTCTTACGGTAAGCTATACACTTTTTATCTTTGGAAACCTGTTCACCTCCAACGGCAAACACTACCTGTTGAACATGAAGGGTTTGGGGAATCGACTCTGGAAACAGGGACGCTATTACACGTACGGCTATTTCAAGGGTGAAGAGTCACCGTTTCCTGTAAGCAGCGAACGCAAATTCAATCCGCTGCAGCAGGTATCATATGTTGGTGTAATGTATTTCGCCCTTCCCATGCTTTTCATCACCGGGTGGGCACTGATGTTTCCCGAGTTTATCCTGAAGAAATTTCTGGGATTCAGCGGTATCTTTCTGACTGACCAGTTCCATGTCATTCTTGGATTCCTGGTGGTAATATTCCTGTTCATTCATCTCTATGTCAGCACAATGGGTAAGACGCCCCTGAGTAACTTCAGGAGTATTGTTACAGGCTGGCAGGAGAGTCACTAATAAAGTTTAATTAATATATATTATGAAAAGATCAATTAAAGTTATTTCAGTAATGTTTCTGGCAGCTTCGTTTGGATTCATGTCAGTCACTGCCAATGCGCAGCAGAAGAAGGGAGAACCATGGGAAATTCCTGCCGAATACAAGAAGATGGCAAACCCTGTTGCTGCTGATGCAGCCTCAGTGAAGGCGGGACAGACGGCGTATGCAAGGAACTGTGCTTCCTGTCACGGGAAGACAGGCCTCGGCGACGGACCAAAAGGGAGAATGTGCAAAACATTCCCCGGTGATTTCTCGGGTGCCGCTTTCCAGGGTTATACCGACGGTGAGATTTTTTACCAGACCAAATTCGGAAGAGGCGAGATGCCTGCTTACGACAAAAAGATTCCTGACACTGAGATCTGGAATATGGTCAACTACATGAGATCGCTTAAGAAATAGCACTTGCCTGACAAAAAAAAGCTGTCAGCCAATCGGCTGACAGCTTTTTTTATGCGTTATCTGTCATTGTTATTCTTACGGAGCAGGGTATCCGAGGGCTGTCATGGCAGCTATCGAGTTGTCGAGCAGGATCCTTGTATACTGAGGGTTATGGATTCCGTTGCTGCGGTCTTCCTTGATAGTGTTGAAATTCAGGTAGGCGAGTACGGCATTTGCCTTGAATGTACCCTTATTTGCCAGTTCGGTTTCTGTATTGTATATACCTGCGGCAACAAGCTGAGCTTCCAGTGCCTCCATCCTGTCGCTGATGTCATCAGTAAGTGTGGCAAGCATCGATTCCAGATTGTCAGCATTCACATGACATGTGGTGCAGCCTGTCTGAAGCATGGTCTCATGACCATGGCTGTCATAGAAGATTCCCATGTTATGACCTCCGGCCTGGTAACCGTACGGCGCTGACATATGGCATGTAACGCATCCGCTGGCCGTGGAGTGAGGGTTGTTGGCCGGATGCTGGGCGCCGGGCAGCTCAAACGGCGTTTTACCCAGTATCAGGTTGGCATTGGGGCCGTGATGAGGTCCCATGCGGTTGTTGGTTATCTGAAAGTCGCTGCCGTTGACAGCGGGAGCAGGAGATACATTACGCGACTGATGGCAGAAGACGCACTGATTGCTCGTGCCTTTATCCCATACTACATCGGCACCTGCATATTTGACCTCCAGAGTCTCTGCCCCGGGCTTTGTGAGAGCCCAGTCGTCCGAAGAGAATGTCTCATGGATCCTGTGGCAGGTAAAGCAGTTGATCTGCATCGGATTCTGAGGCACGGAGATGTCTGCAACCGACCCTTCGGCAACATATTCCAGGAAGCCCTGGCTTGTGTGACACTGTACGCATCCGGCCCGGTTGGCATAGGCAGCATTTCCTCCGGTGGCATGGGTCGACTCTTCCCACTGGGCAGAGAAGGCTGTCATCTGACTGTTGCTGTTATGGCATTCAGAACAGGCAAGCGTTGTTCCGGGTTCGCCCTGGTCGCCTTGCTCCCCTTGTTCGCCAATCGGGCCCATGGGGCCCTCACAGGAAGAGATCACCAAGACTGCAGCAATCAGGATCGCGATTGGATTATAGTTCCTTTTCATTAGGGTTAATTTAGTTTGCAATGATGATGGTATACCCATCCTACTTTATCTGTTTGTTATTCTGTAAGCGCTGTTCGGGAGGCTGGTCATGCAGGTCTCCCTTATCCATGTTTTAAGAACTGAAAGGTAGCAAGACCCTCGATCAGTGCTCACTGTTTGTCATTGATATTTCAATCACAACAGATTGATAAGTAGGAGCCATCAGATTGACATATGTCAAGGCGGAATATGATATTTGCCATATTTATGGTTCAACATTCGTATCGTCATTAGCTTTGATCCCAAATATGTTACCTTATGTATACCGAAAATATTATTTCAAGCTGTGAGACCTGCAACAGGTGCTGGGCCAATTTCAGGGGACTGTCAGCCGGGGAGCTTGAACTGGTGAACAAAAACCGCTATGAGGCCAGCTTTAATCCTTCCGAGATTATTATCAAGCAGGGGTCTCCATCATCAAATGCAATTTTTCTGACGTCCGGACTGGCAAAAGTATACATGGAGGGTTACTCAGGCAAGAATCTGATAATCAATCTCGCGGAACATTCCACACTGCTGGCAGGCCCCGGCGTTCATGTAAATTCCCGTTACTGCTATTCCGTAGCTGCAATAACCCATGTGCAGGCCTGTTTCATAAGTTTTGACGTCATCCGTTCAGTCATTGCCGGCAATCCCGCATTTGCCATTGGTTTTATTGAGGATCTAAGTGAGAAGGCATTCCGGATGCATCAGAAGATCTTGAATCTGACCCAGAAAAAGATGCATGGCAGGCTGGCTGAAGCACTTCTTTACTTTGCGGATGAGGTTTTCCACTCGGACGATTATGAGCTGCTGCTGACACGTCAGGAGATCGGGGAGATGACAAATATGGCCAAGGAGAGTGTTGTCAGGATCATGGGTGAGCTGGAGAATGAAAAGATCATCCGGGCAATGCCTCGCCAGGTTCAGATACTTGACAAGGAGAAGTTGCGTGTTATCTCGGAAAAGGGCTAGTTTTGCACACAAATCAGTTTCATGAAGACAATCAGGTTTTTATTCACGCCCGCATTGATGGGCATACTTTTCATCGTGCTGGCCGTGGCCATGGCGGCAGCCACCTTTATTGAAAATGACTTCGGCCCGGAGAGTGCCAGGGCCCTGGTATACAATACCCGCTGGTTTGAACTCATCTTTCTGCTGCTGGTTGTCAATCTTGCGGGCCAGATCGTAACATTCAGGCTCTACCGCAAGGAAAAGCTGACGGTTATGCTGTTCCATGCCGCCTTTATTGTCATGGTCATCGGGGCAGCAATAACAAGATATACCGGATATGACGGCATGATGCACATCAGGGAGGGAGAGACCACCTCGGTGACCTACTCATCAGGCAAGGAAGTGAGGATTGAAGTAAATGATCGTGACGGCAGGCAGATGAACAGTCACGCTGCACCGGTTGACCTGACGGGGGGGCGCACCGACCGTTTCAAAGAGACCTTCAGGGCAGGAGATAAAGAGATCACGTTTAAGCTGGAGAGATTCATTTCCGGCGCGGTCAGAAATGTTGAAGAGACTCCCGACGGAGTCCCTGTGGCAGCCTTCCTTGTCACCCCTGATATGGTCAGCAGTCAGACCGTTGTTCTTAAACAGGGTGAGACAGGCATGATCGGAGAGATGTCAATCGGACTGGACACCGAAGCCGATATCAGAGTTATCAGCGACCACCGGGCCTTCTTTGTCAGATCCGTCATGGAGATCCGTTCCACCAGCATGCAGGATATGCATACGATGACCTTTGCTCCCGATACGCTGATAGCTCTGACTAAGGGCACCGTCTATACCGTGGGAGGCTACCGCATAATGCCTCAGCAGCTGACAATGAGCGGCACGGTTGTACCCGCAACCGACAGGGTCAGCGAAAGTCCGGAGGGAGCCCTGGAATGCACGCTGGCAGGAGCAGGGTATGAACGGAAGATATACCTCTGGACCGACGAGGCACAAGGGGGCTCGGTATGGCAGGGAGGGATGGACGGCATGACGGTGAAGGCAAGCTACGGCAGCAGAACCAGGCAACTCCCTTTCAGCCTTACCCTTGATGATTTCATCATTGAGCGATATCCCGGCTCAAACAGCCCGTCAGGATTTAAAAGCAGGGTCACCCTGGCTGATGCCGCCAATGATACCGGATTTCAGTATGACATTTACATGAATCATATTCTCAAATACCGGGGATTTCGCTTCTATCAGTCGTCCTATGACCCTGACGAAAAGGGTACGGTGCTGTCGGTAAACCATGACCCGGCAGGCATGTTGACTACTTATACCGGCTACGGGCTCCTCTTCCTTTTTATCATCCTCACCCTTCTGAACAGGCGGTCGTTCTTCAGGACCGTCAGGCCCGGCTACTGGAGCAGCAGGTACCGCAAAACGGCTGCCGTGATGATTCTGACGCTGGCTTCTTCCCTGATGCCGGTCAGCGCACAGAAGCTGGTGCTGGACAAGGATGCTGCCGACAGCTTTGGAGGGGTTCTGGCGCAGGACCAGAAGGGGCGAACGAAGCCTCTCTATACAGTCAGCAGTGACATATTGCGCAAGGTGGCGCGCGAGAACACCCTGGACGGCCTCTCGCCCATGCAGGTCTTCCTGGGCTGCTCGCTCGATTTCTATCACTGGCAGGAGGTGCCTATGATCAAGGTGTCAAATGAGGAACTGCGGCAGCTTCTGGGACTGACCGGAGATCATGCAGCATTTTCCGACATCGTCACCTTCGGCGAGGGTGGCGGATACCGGCTTTCGGCCCACGTTGAGAAGGCCTATGCCAAGGCTGAGAGTGAGCGCAGCAAATTCGACAAGGAGGTGATAAAGGTAGACGAGAGGGTGAACATATGCTATATGATGTCAAAAGGTGAGTTTATGCGAATCTTTCCCCTGAGGGACGGCACCGATCACTGGGGAGTGGCCGGCGATGCCGCCAGGAATGAGATAGGCGCTGAAGACTCTCTCTTTGTGCTCAGCGTGGTGCCGATGTGGGTGCAGGCGGTAACAAGCGTTGGTAAAAGCAGGACTGACCCTGGAGACATTCTTTCGGCACTGAAGCAGTATCAGCGTCTCCACGCCGGCTATGAGCTTCCTTCCGAAGGAAAGGTGAAGGCGGAGCTGTTCTATTACAGGGCTAAGATATTCGAGAAGCTCTTCCCCTGGTATGCCTCTGCGGGCCTCATCATGATAACCGTCATTATCACCTTCATCATCAGGGGACGAGAACAGTCGGGGGTGCTGCTGAAGATACTGTTTGCACTGATAGCCGGCGGGTTTGTCTTTCATACGCTGGGGCTTGGCATCAGGTGGTATATATCAGGTCACTCACCCATGAGCAACGGCTATGAGTCGATGCTGTTCATCTCCTGGGTGACACTGCTTGCCGGTCTCATCTTCAGCCGCAGGTCGCTGCTTACACTGGCGGCAACGTCGGTACTTGGCGGACTGACCCTGATGGTGGCGCATCTCAGCTTCATGGATCCCGAAATTACCAACCTTGTGCCGGTGCTGAAGTCTTACTGGCTGACGCTCCATGTGTCGGTCATAACGGGCAGTTACGGGTTCCTGGGACTGGGAGCCATCTTGGGACTGGTAGTGCTGATTATGATGCTTTTTGTCAACAGCAGGAACCGGGAACGGATAAGCACCGTGATTGATGAGATAACGGTCATCAACTACAGGTCGCTGACCCTGGGGCTCTATTTCCTGACTGTTGGCACCTTCCTGGGAGCTGTCTGGGCCAATGAGTCGTGGGGACGCTACTGGGGCTGGGATCCGAAGGAGACCTGGTCACTGATAACCATTATCGTATATACGCTGGTGACACACTCTCG
>CAYPKP010000055.1:0-8493 GCA_964411345.1 uncultured Rikenella sp.
TTTTGAACACGGGGGAGATGGGTGAGAACAGCCACGCCAGGCAAAGGTTGAGGAATAAATGTTGTGAAATGTGTGCGATATGTGGGGCATCAACTTTGGAAGGATAATCCGCTCTGGTTTTGAGACAGTCTACTGGACCGGTCCGCTTACCAATGACTTCAGGATATCACAGGGAGGAAAGATGACGGGCATCAGCGCGACAGGAGGGAAGATGAAGCTGACGCTTCCCATTGCCGTGTTGAAATGACCCGGTACAAACAAATGCTTTCCTTCGTCATATCCTTCAAACCTCCCTGCGATCACAGGGAAGCAGCACCGGTTCAGGAAAGGATTTATCGCTCACGATTTGTAATTGAACGGACTTTTAATAGATTTGCCAAAAGCTTATTATTCTGACTAGCGATGAATAAAAGAAGTCTATGGTTCTGTGCGGCGCTTCCGGCTATTCTGCTGATGCTTAATTCCTGTTCACAGCCACTGGATTGGCCGCCGTCGCCACTGTATGTCTTCGGGCAGGGAGAGGCTGACACCACTCAGCCGGCAGACCTTGAGAGTGCGATGGACAGGATCGTCGGTCACTATGCACACTATGATGTGGTGGCCTATGAAGACACCACCACAAGGACGACCATGCGAACGTTTATCATCTCGTACGGGTTTACCGAATTTTACAGGGAGGATGGAAAGCTGATGCAGTCGGACCGTTTTGTGCATGCAGAACAGAAGCTGAGCCGGAAGAATGCCAGGTCAGCATTAAGCGACGAGGCCGTACAGGCCATCAAACCCAGGGTGCAGGAGGTGGAGTTATCACTGAAAGACGGAGTATGGCATCTCTTCAGGCCTGAGAGCCCGAGCCTCCTGGGGATTGAAGGAGATCCGTCAAAGCCCCTTTCTACCGACCCCAATGACCCGGCACTGACTGATCCTGACAATGACGGCAATCCGGGAGTCACCGTCCGGATCAGCGTGGGGAAATTCTTCAGCGGCGAGATCTATATAACACGAAGGGAGATTTTCAGGAATTACATGACATTGAACAATGACGGAACCCTCAGCGGTCATGTCATTGACCTGTCAGAGCAATTCGTCGTGGGTGCATCAAAGAAAATACTGGCCCAGGAGTCCAACACCTTCCAGTATCATGACAAAGACCTCAGTCCTGTCCTGCTGGTAAAGGTCGACCCGGAAATTGATACCTGGGAGGAGCTGTTGCAGATAAGGGATGAGATCTTCCCGCCGGAACCGGAGTTCCTGCATTAGAATAGTGAGAAACAGAGTAGAGTGCCTGCAGACCGGCACTGATCCTGTGGCAGGAAAAATCAAACCCGGGCAGTTGGTGCAGGAGATTATCCTTGAAATCAATTTCCTGCAACTTTAGCAGCACATGCTTGTTTAAGGTTTGTCTTAACGAAATTCTTTTTTTTGGTACCAACAATCTGGTTTTATTATTATGCAGACGGAACAAAAGAGCAACAGGGCAATGGTCAGCCTGTGACCGGCATGACCGGTTACGGCACTGATGCTGTTTCTTTCTCTGCGCCTGGAGGGCAAGATCCGGGGAGCAGCGTCCCGGGGATGAGGTAAGCTCCGGGTCTCAGACGGTGACGATTATCTTACCCCTGAAGCCGCCGCGCATGGCAAGGTCAAACGCCTCCGAGGCCCGCTCCAGCGGGAAGGTGTTCTCTATGACCGGCCTGAGGCTGCCCTCGTTATAAAGCCTCTCCAGCTCCTGCCAGTCATCTTCATGTGCCCGCATGTTTGCCGAAAGCAGTTTCCTGCCACGGAACAGCCGTGTCACTGCCATGGCCAGGTAGGGCGGCGGGATGAACAGGGTGGAGGTGTAGGCGCCGCCGGGATTCAGCAGGCGGTGAACCCTCCATGCATTCATGTGCCCATGTGCATCAAAAACTGCGTCATACTTCCTGCCCGGGGAAAAGAGATCGACAGTGTTGTGGTCAATTGTCTCATCCGCCCCCAGTCTCATTGCCAGTTCTGCATTGGCCGGGCTGCAGGTGGTTATTACTTTCGCCCCGTATGCTTTTGCTGCCTGGACGGCAAAATGACCTACCCCTCCGGTGCCTCCGGTGACAAGGACCACCGTGTTTTTTCCGACACCGCATCTCCTCAAACCGTTGAGGGCGGTGAGAGCCGCTATGGGCAAAGATGCCGCCTCTTTGAATGACATCCCTTCAGGTATTAGCCTTACCCTGCTCTCTTTCACTGCGCGAAGCTCAGCCAGCGATCCCCGCCTGTCAAGGATTATCGACTGTGAGCCGTAAACCCTTTGTCCCTTTGAGAATTGTGTCACACCCGTTCCAGTCTCGCGTACGATGCCTGCAAAATCGGCACCGAAGATGCGCGGGAACCGGAAACCGGAGACCATCTTCGCATCACCTCTCCTGATCTTCCAGTCAACCGGGTTTATCGATACCGCCTTTATCTCAACCAGTACCTGTCCCTGACCTGCAACGGGGTCAGGCAGTTCGCCGAAGGCAGAGACACCGGAATCGCCATATGCTTTTGAGTAGTATGCTTTCATATACGCAAGTTAGTGATTACTGAACAATAACCCCGCAAGGCGGAATACAGCCATATCACCCGTTTTGTGGCTGCTGTGCTGACTAATAGACATCCAGGTCGTGTCCAACCACCACCTTCCCTTTGTATACTGTGGCTATCTCGTCGAGCAATTCCTGGTCGGAGGCACCCCAGTACAGGATGTGATAAAGGACTATCAGTCCGGGGTTTGTTTTGCCGGCAATTGCACCGAGTTCCAGGGTTGAAGTATGATTGTCAGAATGGTACTCTTTCCATGATTCGTTCTTTGTATCAAATCCTTTCTTTGAATATACTTCATGTACCAGTATGTCGGCGTCTCTGGCATATTCCAAAATCTTTTCCGAGGGTCTGGTGTCGCCTGATATAACTATGACTTTGTCCGGTGTTGTAAAGCGAAAGCCCCATGAGTTCGGCCATGATCCGTGAGGAACGGGAAAAGCTTCCACTTCCACATTCTCATCCCGGTAAATAACTCCTTCGTTCATGAATTCATGGCTGTTGACACGCCACCCCTGGTTATTGGCAGGTTCGGATCCGTACAACCGGTATCTGATGTCCTCTTCGTATGCTTTGAGAATATTTTCCGTCATGCTATTTATTCCTTCCGGACCGTATACTTCAAGAGGCTCATCCCTCCCCATCACCCATGGAGTCAAGATCAGGTCAGGGTAGCCGGTAGTATGATCGGAATGCAGATGGGTCAGAAATGCCCGTTTGATATTCTTCACCTGCAGGCCGCTGATATTGCCGCCGTATGCCGGAGACAGCGCAGCAGCTTTTCGTATTAGCCCGGGGCCGAAATCGATGATGTAGGGTGTATTGAAGACTATGATTGCTACTGAGCAGCCCGACTGAAAGGGGGAAGGATTTGGATTGCCGGATCCGAGTATCACCAGTTTGGTTGTATCCGAATCAGAAAAATCTCTCTGCGAAAAAGCATTAATTATCAGGCAGGAGAAAAGCAGCAGGAAAATCAACTTTGGTTTCATATCTGGTCTGTTTGCGGCATATGCCCTGGCGTTAAGGGACGGGGCCATGGGTTTGCTCTGCAATATCTCTATTTTTTATCAATAGAGGAGTCCTCATGAACTGTGAAAAGATTCTTCGAAGGTTTTTCTTTACTGTCTCTGTTGGTACCCGGTTTTGTCAAGTCACTGATATAACTACATTTCCTGTTTTTTGTCCTGTCTCAACATACCTGTAGGCATCAACAATATTGTCAATATGCCAGGACCTGTCCACCAATGGCTTAAACTTGCCCGAATCTACCAGTTTCTTCAGGAAAACCACATCCTCTTTCTTGATGGAAGGCAGCGGAAACTTGACTTTCTTGCCACCAGACAGCGGAGTTAAAAGAGCCAGGAAGATATTTTCACCGTTTTTCCCGAGCTCAGTTGAAATATAGGTTCCGTCTTTTTTCAACAGTGGCTTGCACTTACCGAAAGAGCTTTTCCCTACAGCATCAAAAATAAAATCAAATTGCTGATGGATTTTAGTATAGTCCCGGGTCAGGTAATCAATTACATGATCAGCCCCGAGTGATCTTACTGCTTCGACATTTTGAGTATTGCATACGGCAGTTACATTTGCGCCAAGATATTTTGCCAGCTGGACGGCGGCGGATCCGATAGCACCGGAGGCGCCATAGATCATAACATCCTGTCCGCTTTTTATTTTAGCTGCCCTGATATCGCACAGGGCATAATGTGCACCTTCTGTTATTGGTGCTGCCTGCTCAAAGGTCAGGTCATCGGGCATCGTGGTAATGGCATCTGTTTCTGCAATGGTCATATATTCTGCATGTGCCCCGAATTTTGTGTCGTTATAGCCAAATACCCTGTCGCCGACATTAAACAGTGAGACATTGTCGCCAACAGCTTCAATTACTCCGGCAAATTCGTTACCAAGAATTCTGAATTTTGGCCTGAACAGTCCGCTGAACAACCTTGACACAAAGTATCCGGCACTTCGGAATCCGCAGTCAGTACGGTTTACCGTGGTAGCATAGACTTTCACCAATAGTTCACCGGATCCGGGGGACGGTCTTTCTGCCTCTGTTATCCTGACGACTTCCGGAGGTCCGTACTTCTTATACACAGCTGCTTTCATCTGACGGTATTTATATTTCCGGTTTCTTTCATGTGGATACTTCATTATCTGCCATTAAGGGTTAAATGCTACAATGGCAGCTGATCAGGTGGTCCTCTCCTGCCAAATCTCGATAAAAATTGAGCGGACTGCAAACCACGATACTGATAACGTTTCCTTCCATTACTTATCAAAATAGCTAAGAGCTTTGTTTGCGCCTCAGTATTTTAACAATGCGACTGTAGACAATCGTCGCTATATTCCAATTGTATCGTCCATTTGAATTATTAAACTGAACAACAACTGTATCAATATCTTTGTGGTATCTTGCAATACTCTGATAACCAGGCACCCATCCCGTATGGTCATACTCGTAAACGGAGGAATAGATTTCCTGTTCTCCTTCCTTAAACAGGGAGCCCTCGTTTAGAGCCCGCAGGAATATACCAACATCTTCTGCTGTAGCCACCATTGATCCATAATCAACATCTTTTAAATCATCCTCAATGCCAACGTAATAGCCGCTCATTACTTCATTCATGTCTACATCATGAATTGAACCGAAGGTGTGTTTCAGGCCGAGAGGGATCAGGATTTCCTCCCTGATGTACTGGAAATGGCTATAACCCGTTACCCTGTCTATGAGTTCCGTAATCAACAAATAATTTGTATTGGAGTACCTATACTTTTTGCCTGGTTCAAAGTCAGCTGGCAGATCAAGTACCAGTTCAAGCGCTTCTTTACTGCTTTCAGGCGGGTTTTCCCAGAAGTTCGGGGTGTCTGTTAAATTTGGAATGCCACTCCGATGCTGCACCATCATTCTCAGGGTAATTTTCTCCGCATTTTCAATTCTTCCCACAAGTTCCGGAAAGTAATCTGCGAGCGTTTTATCAAGAGACAACCGGTTATCGTGCACCAGTCTGGTGATTGCAACGGCATCATATAATTTGCTGATACTGGCAATCTTGAATAAGGCCTGCGGATAGGCAGGAACTTTGTTTTTTCGATCATGCCAGCCAGCGGCATAAAACGCCGGTGGTTTACCTGCCTGGTCCACATACACAATAATTCCGTCAAATCCATGATCCATGGCTTCATTTACCTGTTCCTGAACCGTGTCAGGCAGCGGTAATATCCAGGTCCATACCAGAATCCATGGTACGAAGAACAGGGAGGTTATGCCTGCAACAATAAAACCTGTCCCGAGTATTCCACGCAAGGGCGGGCCGTGCTTTTTCGTATGTTTCTTCTTCATAGTGTCTTACTATGATAGAAAGTGTTTTCTTATCAAATTGTTCATGACGGAGGGTGATGTGACCATGGATAGGAGTGTGTGATGTGGCTTTATCCTCCATTTAAGACTCTGATGCGTAAGGCGGCATGCTCAATGTCCGCTCTCATTTTTACATCTCTTTTTCCGGAATGACGGAAGCCTCATGACTGCCAGTAGGAGCCAGTTGCTTTCAGATTTTGCCGGCTCCGTTCCCTGGCTGTTTCGATTTGATTATTTCGACGGCCTTGTACAGGATCACGATCTCCAGTAATTCGGCAGGGATAAGCATTATATGTCCGACGAATGCCAGAATGATGGTAAGGAAGAAGCAGCCGGCGAATATTTCAAAGATGCCTGCGACGACCGGAACGTTTCCGAATGATCTCTGAAGCTTCATGAGAGAGATCCCATAGAGGATACCTATCCCGCCAAAGGTGAGGGCCTGGGCTCCGAGGATAAATTCCCGCTCAATGGAATCATAGAACAGTGAAGCGATATCATATGAGATTATAAGGAAGACGCCAAAGATCAGAACATATGACATGATCTTGAGGAGGTAGTTCCTGAACATATGGCCAACCACGATGAAGCCGCGCTGGAAGAAAAAGAATGAGACAAGTACAGCGATCTTGATGGTGATATAAACCGGGATGCCAAAAATCATCCGGTCATCTTCCATGCGGAAATACTCAGCCGCGGCTTCAAGGAATCCAAGGATGAAATAGACCAGTCCCAAAAGCCAGGCGGTGTTAAGCTGTCTGGTGATGAAAGCGCCTGAACGGTCGGGGTCGATGTCAATGAGAAAGATATCCTTAAACCATTCAGATAAACTCCTGCTGTCAGCGTCATCATCAGATATCCTGCTCAGGTCGTAATCAAGCGCCGCGAGGATAGTCCTGACAGTATAGCTTCTTGGGGTGACTTCGCCTGCCTCAATTCGCTGAAGGGTCCGTACACTTATATTGCACCTGTCTACCAGCTCTTCCTGGGTGAGACCTTTTCCCTTTCTGAGTTCTGTGATCTTCTTGCCTAATTCCGGTTGTTTCATCAGATTGGTTATTTTATTGTTTCATTCGGGCAAACAACTATTATCATATTGGCAGGATGGAACTTGCATGCGGTAAACAATCATTGCTTTCTTCCGGTTACGGTACATGCAGGTTTCTTTGTGCCGGTTCCCAAATCTTCACCAATATTACGACTGAAAAGCCAATGCAGAAAATATTTTGACGGTACTTTACCCGACATTTGCCCGTCATTTATTATGATCCTGTGAAATATGGGGGCCGGGGTGAAGCCATGCGGCAGGAGGAGTGGCCGGTCACCAGGTTTACCGTGTATTGCATTTCTTCTGGATTAATCCACAAACCAGGAATACTATTCCAATGGTCAGAAATGTGGCATGAAGCGGAGGATAAAACATTCTGAGAAAGAAAATCTGAAATACAATCCACCCCGTCAGCAAAAGTCCCTGGATGATCAGCAACCAATGGGAATAAGCCTGTTTAAAAAGCAATATTCCGAGTGTAACAAAGCTGAATACTCCGTTAACAATAAGTAAGACAATACCAGGTATCAAATAGTTTAATTAAGGATAAAGGCTTTCAGGCTCCCAACGGCGAATTTCCATAGAATAATGAGGCTTTTTTGCCGTTCACATCCTATGCTCAGATATCATTACTATTTACCAATCCAGAAAACAGATTTATTATGAAAAGGAGATTTAACCTTAACCACCTGGTATTTATTCTGATAGCTTGTGTGGTTGTTGTTGCCGGATGCAAAAAGGAGCCCGGTGAAGAAAATACCACGGTTACTGATTATGACGGCAATGTCTATAACATCATCAGGATTGGCGACCAGGAATGGCTCGACAGGAACCTGGCGGTGACGCACTACAGGAACGGTGACCCGCTCAATACAGTCCTTGGTGGTGAACAGGGCGCATGGATCAATTACAACAATGACCCTGCGATAGGGGAGGTTTACGGCAAGCTCTACAACTCTCAGGCCGTGCTTGATCCCAGGGGTCTGGCGCCGGAGGGGTGGCATGTTGCGACGAGGCAGGAGTGGCTTGACCTGATTGACCTGCTCGGGGGCTTCAGTATGGCAGGAGGGAAGCTGAAGGAGATGGGCACAGAACACTGGGAAGCCCCGAATGCCGGAGCTTCGGATGATTACGGATTCTGTGCTTTGCCCGGAGGTTACGCTTCAGGAGGCTCAAGTTACCTTGGCAGGTATGCCGGATTCTGGACCTCTACAGTTGTTGAACAGTCGCCCACGGGAACCTATATGTATTACCTCTATGCCGACGATGCCAGAGTAGAGGAAGACTGGTCCACCCCGATGGGATTCTCCGTAAGGTGTGTCAGGGACTGAACCGGCAGATGGTCACGGACTGCCCGGGGCCCGGACTGCCAGGGTCGCGGACTACCAAGGTCCCGGACTGCCAAGGTCCCGGACTGCCAAGGTCGCGGACTGCCCGGGGCCCGGACTGCCCGGGGCCCGGATGAGGCATTGCGGCAGAGCTAGCCGGCCACCAGTTTTACCATGTAGACGATAAAAACAGCCAG
>CAYPKP010000055.1:8593-18319 GCA_964411345.1 uncultured Rikenella sp.
TGCGGCAGAGCTAGCCGGCCACCAGTTTTACCATGTAGACGATAAAAACAGCCAGAAGAAGGGCTGCTTCCCACCTGTCGAGCTGTTTCCTTTTCCCGGTGAACATAAAGAGAAGGAGAACGAGAGTCCCCATGCCGAGGAGATAAAGGTCGGTGTTGAAAGAGGCCTCATAACCCAGAGGCCGTATCAGGGCACTGACGCCAAGTATCAGGAAGATATTGAAGATATTGGACCCGATTATGTTCCCGACGGCAATGTCATTGTTCTTTTTCAGTGCCGCCACCACTGATGTCGCCAGCTCAGGCAGGGAGGTGCCTGCCGCCACTATGGTCAGACCGATGACCTTCTCGCTTACACCCAGGGCTGTTGCCAGCTCTATGGCGCTGGTGACGACAAGCCTGCCGCCAATGACAAGGCCTGCCAGGCCAATAAGTATCAGTAGCCAGATCTTCCCGTGGGAATGAACCAGGTCAAGATCCTCCATCTCTGCAGGATCAGCTTTGAGTTGCCTGTAGACGTAGAGGAGGAACAATCCAAACATGGCCAGCAGGATCAGTCCGTCAAGCCGCGAAAGGACCTGTCTGTCAGGCAGAAGGAAGTCGTTTGCCAGAAAGAAGAGAAGTATGACTGCGATGAAGGAGAGAGGTATCTCCCTCCTGACGGTGCTTGACTGGACAACCAGCGGAGTTATCAGTCCGGCAACGCCGAGGATTACGAAGAGATTGAAGTTATTGCTTCCGATAATATTGCCGAAGACGATCTCCTGGTGCTTTTGCAGAGAGGCAAAAACATTGACAACCATCTCGGGTGCTGAAGTCCCGAAGGCAACGACAGTCAGCCCTATCGCCAGGTCGGATACCTTATGCTTCTTTGCCAGCGAGGAGGCCCCGTTGACAAGCCAGTCGGCACCCTTGATGAGTACAACAAACCCCAGTATCAGCAATCCTATCTGTACGATCATAGTAAGAAGTTTACAATATGGATTTTGTTTCTGCGGGTATCCGGCTGACTGTTGTCTTGCCACGCGAATCCCTCTTCAGCGAAGCAAAAGTAATCATTTGTCCCGCAAAAAAACATGAGGCATCTTGCAGGACAGCATGGGAGGGTATTGCTTGCCCAATTTCTCCGGCGCGGAGCAAGGAGAAGATTCACCTGATGTACCCTGCGATGTTGTTACCGTTGCCCCATCTGCCGGTGATAATCCGGGTGTCTCAGGCTTATCATGGTCAAACAGCTGACATACCCTGTAAGGGATATCAGTGCCGAAGCTATACTACCCTGCGTTTTCGTAGGCCAGCCTGAGCCAGTCAATGACCTCCCTGTCGATTTCAGCGACGTCAGTAAGGTTGATCCTGTGTGAACACATTGCATTGGAGGCCGTGACGGCTTCCAGCCTGCCCTGGGGTTCATGACCCTTAAGGTTAAGGGAGACCTCAAACCTGGTCTTTGTTGCAGGTTGAAGCATCGCAAACTGCTTTTTTCTGCGGAGGCTTACGTAAGCATTCTTGGGGGCAACTTCAATATCATTGCCGAACATGAGTATCTCAGCAAGCAACCTGTCATAGAGCGGCCTGTAATGCTCTTTGCCTTTGTACTGTTTTTCAATGAGGTCGTCCTTGTTCTCTGCCGAACCTGAATCAGAGCCTTTTAGCTTGTGAGCGACGAGGTTGGCATATCCGTAAGTCAGCCCGTGCTTCTCCTTCAGAAACGAAATCACCTCGCCGTGTTTCGAAAACTTTTCCTTACTCACGATGGCTATCCACTCATCAAGAGTTTTGCCGGTGTTTTTGTGAAGGTTACTGACCATAGTATCTGTTCCCTTGTCCATAGTGCTGTTCTTTATTTTCCATGTTTCGATTGCAGGTAATCAATGGTTGTCCTCATCAGTTTCTTGAGGGCGTCCTGGTCTATGTCAGACAGTTTTTTTATGTAGATGCATGCCGCACCCCTTTTAAATTTGCCGAGCCCTTCCAGAAGGTGTTCATGCTCCGGTGCACCGGTGTATACATAAAGTGAAATAGCCGCTTTTCGGGGCGAAAAACCGACCAGGAACCAGTCTCCCTCCTGGCTGCTTCTCTCCGATTTGTAGTGATACTGGCCGAAACCTATGATGGACGGCCCCCACATCTTCGGCTCAAAGCCGGTGAATTCGCGCATCAGCTTCAGCAACCCGAAACTGTCATTGCGCTTCTGCTCAGTATCAGCAAATGCGTTTATGAATTCGGTTACATCTGCGTCGTTCTTCCTTGTTTTCAGTTCTGCCATGGGAGGGTATTTATTATCAATAAGGTTTTTGCAGTCAAATTGTTCATTAGCATATTATTTAACAGGACCTCAATCCTTATCAACAGCAAGGCCTCCGGCAATCCTTTTTCAATCTTGCCGGCAGGCCTCAGATCAAAGATTTCAGCGGTCTCACCTGCAGCCGTGCAGCCCGGGGGCATGGCGGTCTCACCGGCAGGCTTCAATGCCCCGGTATTACAACGGCTTCACCGGCACGCAGATGTCAACCACGAACAGACCGTCCTTCGGCTCCTCGGGGTACATCTCGAAGCATGGCTTCTCGTCGGGCTGGTAGCCGCTTGCCGGAAACCACTCTCCGTAGAGCCAGTCCCATGCCTCCTGGAACTGCTGTGCGTTGACCTCGAACCGGGCGATGACATATTTTGCCGCCTCCAGCTCCATTTTTCCGATATCGCCGTCAACCTTCGTTTCGGGTGGTACGGTTATGCATACGCTCATCCTGAGCTTGTCCTCGATGGTGACACCCGGGTCATCATGATAGATCACCAGTGACCTGAAGTCCCTGCCGCCAATGAGGCCACGGGGACCGGCCCATGCAAACAGCCTGTTCCACAGCCGCTCAAAAAGCTTGTCGTCACCCTTGTAGGGGCCGATGTGCCTGATATAGGCAAGGGTCATCTTCGGGAGTTCCCTGATCTCCACGTTTTTGTTCAGTTTCATATTTGTCCTCCATTTTATTGTTTGTAATTCAGGACAAAAATATGGGATCGCCTTCCCCTCGGGTTGACGCCTGTTGCTTTCCGTTTGACTGAAATTGCTATTCTGTGATTTGTTGGCCCGGTACCGGGTGGGGGATACCCCGAAGGAGCTTTTAAAATTGCGTGAAAAGACCGATATATCCTGGAATCCGCACTTAAGTGCCACCTCGGAGACGGTCATCCTACTGTTAGTCAGCATAAGCATGGCGGCCTTCTCAAGCCTTACCCTCTGTATGAACTGGAACGGTGTTTCGCCCACAATGGAGTGGAATATCCTGTTAAAATGGTACTTGGAGAAACTGGCCACGGCAGCCAGCTCCTCCAGGTTCATGGGAGTGTCAAGGTGAGAGTCTATGTAGTCAAATGTCTTGTTTATCCTGGAGATATACTCGGATCGTAAGTTGCCCGCTTCGTTCATTAAATCAGGAAATTATTGTCTCCGGTCAGGAATCCGGACAGTGAGTACTATTTTTTTTGGTGTGACACATCAAACGCGGCATAAAATAAGCAATTTCTGCTGAACATGTCATGATCCCTTATGCCACTGGCAGAGTTGGTGCAGAAGTATCAGTTTCCGGACCAGCAGTACCTTCCGCTGCTGAAATTGTCATGCCTGAATCTTGGCCATGGTGAATTGGCATATCCCGTTGCCGTAATTTTTACGGCTACAAGACTTCCCTCATAGTTGGGGCCAAAGAGCCCCCCGATGCAGAGTACGCCCGGGACTATTGCCGGGGATGACCAGTTGACACCTGCAGGCAGCTCATATTTGCCGTTCAGTGTACCTGTTCCGTTAAGGACATACAGAAAGCCTGTCTCGGCAGAGAAATAAATAAGCCCGTTATTGTCAATTGCCGGAGTGCAATAGATGTCATCAGCAGTATTAAGATGTACATTTTCGATGGTATAACTCCATATTTTTTGCCCGGAAGGCGACAGGGCAATGACTCCGGCGGGATTATCCATCTCGTTGGCCTTGGTGGCAACAATGATATTACCGGTTGCATCAATTACAGGAGAAGCCCTGACAAAGCGCTCCCCTTCAACGGGATATTTCCACAGGATACTGCCGTCAGAGCTACTGAAGGCATATATATTCGAATAATGTACCCCTTCATAGAGTGCCTCGGCAGGTATATAAACCGTTCCTGTTGCACCTATTGCCGGAGGAGCAAATGACATCTCCCATTCGAAGGTGAACGAGTTTCTCCATTTCTCAGTTCCGTCAGCATTTATGGCCACAACAAGGTCCTGACTGAAAACAGCATATATTGTTCCGTCAGGCCCTATGGAGGGGGATGCTTTAGCACTGCAACCGTCAAGCACAATCCATTTCCTTGATCCGTCAAGCGGATCCACCGCGTGGAGGCCGCAACCGGCTATGTAAACAGTACCGTCTGAGCCGATGGCAGGAGAGCGCTGGCCGACGTTCTCAAAATGGCTGTAGGCGAACTGATCATAAGTCCATCTCAGCACTCCTGCAGGCGTAAATGAATATAGCCTGTTGTGAAAATCCTGGACATATATGTTCCCGTCATCACCTATTACCGGTGAGAACAGTATCTCAGTGTGCTGGTACGACCACTTCAGTGTTCCGTCAGGCCTGAGGGCATGGAGGGTGCCAGGGTATCCGGAGTAGTATCCTGATGTGAAATATATCGTTGTATCAATGTCGATGGCAGGCGAGGAATAGTAAATCCCGTCAGGAGTGTTGTATTTCCAGAGTATTTTCTGCTCGGCGCTGCTGTTCAACACCCGGTCTCTGGTGATCCTGAAGGTGCCCTGGTCAGTGACCGTGGTGCCGTCAAGAGTTGTGACAAGGTTTATGTATCCCTCCATGGCCCTGTATCCGTAATTGATCATCATCCCGGTGTCAGCAACAATGACACCTGTGGCAGGATTGCCTTCCACCCCCGGGCCTACCATCACTGTCAGCCTGACTTTTGGTGGCTGCTCAGGTTCTTTTTCCTCCTTGTGGCATGATGAGAGTGTGAGAAGAGAGGCAACAACAACAGCTGCCGGAATTATCCGGAAACAGACTCTGCAGGAGTGCCGGCCGGAATGATATGTTTGCATGACGCAAACCGATTATCATGTATGATGCAAAGATACATAAATCTCTGTTTTACAGTATCAGTCATTTGGTTCAGGGTGCACTGAATCAGCCTGTCGTTCCTGAGGTGGGAAAGGATGAAATATGCTGCCCCGGCTCACCTTCTCTTCCTGACCGGAAAGTCATATTCAATTCCGTAATTGGGCAGCGTCAGCCAGCGGGGCTCCCCGGTGTCGATGGCCGGACCGGTCACCATTCCCAGGCGGAAGGTGAGGGCAGAGTTGTTGCGGAACCTGTATGAGAGGCCGGCGCCGCCTCCGATGCCCAGTGAGAACATGGGGGAGGTGACCTCTATGTAGTTGTCGAGCAGACCGAGGTTAAGGTGAACGCCAAGGGGCTTTCCCGGGTCGGTAAGCCGGTATGATCCGAAGAGGTTCCATGAGAACGGGCTGGGCCCCAGAACAAAGAAGCCGGCCGAGCCCTGAAGGGTATATCTGTCCGTGAGATCCTTCTTCAAGCCGATCTTCAACGCCGGGGCAAACCCGTCAACAGCAGTAAATAACCTTATCCCCGGCTGCTGAGAATAACAGTCCGTACCTGCCAGAGCCATCAGGAACATCAGCGTTGCCAATATCAGTCCGCGTTTCATAAAGAGCTGCCTTCTTTGAAGGAAATTTCCGGATCATAAAGATAGCATTATGTTTTGCCAGTATACAGCCGGCTGTCAACTTCTTAAAATCGGCGTGCTGATTATCAAACGGTTTTTCACGGTGAGTCTGACATGCATCTTCATCCGGGAGGGAGCACGGTCAAAAAAAAGTTAAAAGAAAAAACAAAATATCGCTTGCGATATAAAAAATTTAATTATATTTGCATCGTGTACGATATAGTCGTGGCAGATATAAAGAAGCCGGGTACTGAGTGCGCGAAAGAAGCAGCTAAAGCAACAAACAAAAAAAAGAATATCATGGAAAAGAATTTCTACCAGTTCAAGGCGAAGAGTCTCCAGGGAAAGAAGACAGGCATGGATCAGTACAGGGGCAAGGCTGTGCTTGTCGTTAACACGGCCAGCAAGTGCGGTCTCACCCCGCAGTATGAAGGCCTGCAGAAACTGTATGACGAGTATGAGGATAAAGGGCTGGTCATCCTTGGATTTCCCAGCAACCAGTTTGCCAACCAGGAGCCGGGCGATGAGAAATCGATAGCGGAAGGATGCCTGGTGAATTACGGCGTCACCTTCCCGATGTTCTCCAAGGTTGACGTCAACGGAGAGAATGCTCACCCGGTATTCAAATACCTGACTGACGAGCTGAGGGGCACTTTTAGCAGGAAGGTGAAGTGGAATTTCACAAAATTCCTGATTGACAGGAACGGCAAACCGGTGAAGAGGTTCTCGCCGACGACAAAGCCTGAACAGCTTAAGGGCAGCATCGAGAAGGTGCTGAAGGCTCAGTGAGAACGACGGGTTCCCGGAGTATTTCCCGGTATTCCCTCACAGATAAATATCGGAGGCGATTGAATCACACTTTGTAGATTTGCGGATCAGTTGCCCTGATTAAAATATGCAAGATGGCTTACGAACAACTCAGGCTTGAGAACCAGTTATGTTTCCCTGTCTATGCGGCATCACGGCTGATAACCCGTGAATACCAGCCTTTTCTGGATAAGCTGGGGATAACATATCCCCAGTACCTGGTGCTGATGATACTCTGGGAGGAGGAGGGTGTGCCGGTGAATGACATAGCGAAGAAGCTGATACTCAACACTAACACAATCACTCCGCTTCTCAAGCGGATGGAGAAGGACGGAATTATAAAGCGGAAGCGCTCGAAGGAGGATGAGAGGAAGGTCCTTGTTCATCTGACCAGAAAAGGAAGGCAGCTGCAGGAGGAGGCATCGCTGATACCCGAACAGCTTGCCGGCCGGCTGGCAAAGGGAGAACTGAATGTTGATGACCTGATCAGGCTGAAGGAGGCCCTCGCGTCTGTGATCAGATCCCTGTCGAAATAGTATCCCCTGCTTTGCTCCGGGGTTTTGCGAAGAGGAATTCCAGCGGAAGGTGAAGCCTTTTGTTCCACGCTCTTTCGCTGTGATCCTCTCCCGGGAAGCAGAGGGTCATCCAGTTTGTCTCATCATATCCCTTCGATCGCATCAGGCTGTCGACTCTCCTCTGTATCGTCGGGTACATTGCGTCAAGCGTCTGGTCTCCGCAGTCGAAGTAGACCCTGTGCCCATCTTCAGGCGCCGGCAGGCGCCGTCCGAGGTATTCAAGGTATGCATCGGGGAAGGGGTTGTTCAGTGTGTCAAATGTTCCAACCCAGTGTGTGGAGAGGCAGGCTGCGCCGCCGAAGAGCTCAGGGTACTCGCACAGGGCGTACAGAGATATCATGCCTCCCATGCTGGCGCCGGCGATAAAGGCATTGTCCCTGCCTGTCTGAACAGAGTATCTATCCTCAATAAAGGGCTTCAGCTCTTCAACAATGAACTTCAGGTAGCTGTCTGATTGGGGTGCGAAGACCCTTCCGGCATGGCTTGCCCTGCGCAGCTGGGCGGTGACCGTATCCCGCCCTTCCTGAGACATCTGTTCAAAAGGCTTCTGCGGAAAATAGTCGGGGTGCCTCGTTTTGCCGCCGTTCCATATGCCAACCACGATGAACTCCCTGATGCTGTCGGTGCTGAACAGCCGGGAGGCGACATCGTCGATATCCCAGGCCTGGTTGTTCCAGGTACCCTCAGCATCATACAGGTTCTGCCCGTCATGCATATACAGTACCGGAAATTCTTTACCGTCCGCATAGCCTTCGGGCAGCCAGATGTCAATATGCCGGGGGGTGACATGCTGCGACCGGAATCCTTCGATCCGTTCCAGTGTGCCGCTGGCCACCGGGGGCGTGGGATCACTGCTGCTGCCGCATGCGGTGAGGCAGAGCATCACGAAAAATGAATACACAAACCTGCTCATGGCTGTTATGATCTTATACAACAGTTCCCAAAGCTAACAAACTATTTTTATGCTGGCTGAAGACTGTGGGCAAGCCTTTCACTTAGGTCCAGGATATCATCCTTCCTGGCGACCTGTGTGATCCACTCTTCGGGTATGCCGTCATAGCCGTAGAGCAGTCCTGCCAGCCCTCCGGTGACGGCAGCTGTGGTGTCCGTGTCACCGCCCAGGTTGACGGCACGGAGGACGGCCTCACGGTAGCTGCCGGTGGTGAGCAGGCACCAGACGGCGGCCTCGAGGGTATGAATAACATAACCGCTGCTCCGGATCTCCTCCTCCGGCAGGCGGGAGATGTCATGCTTCAGCAGGCGGTCGAACACCACTATCTCCGGTGGATCGATCAGCAGTGCCGACAGATGGCCTGCAATTACGGCCTGCATGTTGCGGTAGATCTTGTTCTTTTCCGTTCCTGCGAGGATCTGCCCGGCAAACTCGAGGTAATAGAAGCATGCTATCACTGAACGGATGTGCGCGTGTGTTATCGATGACACCTGCCTGGTTATCTCAAACCGTTCTGTCACAGGTCTGTCGGACATGTAAAAGAGCAGCGGCAGTATTCTCATGAGGGAGCCGTTGCCGTTTGAAGCCACGTCGTCGCTTCCGGCCCTGTCAGCCTGCATGCCCCTGGCCAGCCGCTCAATGGCTGCCGCGGTGGTGTTCCCGACATCGAATACCTCACCGTGTGCGGTCCAGAAGCCCTCGCGGCGCCACCTGACAAAATTCTGTCCGATGGCATTTACATCAAAGCCCTGTGTCAGTGCCTCGGCAAGACAGAAGGTGAGGGAGCTGTCGTCCGACCAGGTGCCGGGAGGGAGGTCATAAGTGCCGTAACCGGTCATGCCGGTCACAGGCTGACGACTGATATCATCCCTGCTCTCAAATTCTGCAGGGACGCCCAGCGCATCACCGACGGCCACTCCGAAAAGAGCGGATGCCACTGCATATGCATAGTCATTTCCGTGGCCGGCATATTCCGGCCTCTGCGTTCCTCCGTTCATCCAATCCTTATGTTCGTTCCCCCCTCTGAAGGGTACCTCGTTAGTTAAATTAACGATACAGGAATGGGAATAGTATAAAACAGGAGTCCTGAAGCAGTGAATTAAGCCCGGTTGATACAGGGTGAAGTCCCCGGCCTGTCCCTGTTTCCCGTTAACGTGCGGGCAAACAGCTCACCCCTGCAGGCAGGGTGTTATGCCAGGTTGCTCACCGGGTCAGGGGAGGGCAATAAAGATTATCTTTACGCCATCAGGGCAACTGTATGGACTTCTCATTTAAAGGGTTTCTCTACCGGGTCTTCATCGATCCGCTGGTCAACGGGCTTCGCAGGCACGTTGCCTCGATGATACAGCCGGACGAGAAGGTGATAGACATAGCCTGCGGGACGGGTGCTCTTTCCTTGGCCATGGCCAGGCATGCAGGGCACGTCACCGGCATCGATTTTTCGGATGATATGATCAGCACCGCCCGCCGCACGGCACAGAGACGCCGGATCGCAAATGTCTCCTTCGAGCTGCTCGATGCAACGGACCTCTCATGTTATCCCGACTTGAGTTTCGATGTTGCCGTCTCAACCCTGGCGATGCACCAGTTTGAGCCGGAGACGGCAGTAAAAGTCCTTGAGGAGATGCGTCGCCTGGCTAAAAGGATCATCGTTGCCGACTACAACTGTC
>CAYPKP010000056.1:0-7752 GCA_964411345.1 uncultured Rikenella sp.
TCTTTTTCGACTGATGGCTCCAGTTGATCACTTTGTTGGTGGTTATGTAGGAGTTGGGAATAATGACCACGATGTCGTCTCGTGTCAGGCCTTTTGATGTGCGTATTCCTATCTCCTGAATTTTCACCACCTCACCGTCGACCTCAAGCACATCCCCGATTTTTGTTGTGCCCTCAATCAATAGGATGATACCGGAGATGAAGTCGTTGAATGTCTGCTGCAGCCCGAGACCTATTCCCACAAGCAGTGCCGCAGAACCGGCGAGGAGAACGGTGATGCTGATCCCAAGGGTCTGCATCATAAATAGGATGGAGATGATCCAGAGCAGGTACTTTATGATCTGGTAGAGCGAATATGCATTGCTCATTTCTATCCTCTCCCGACCCTTTTCTCTGAAGATCGCCTTTCTGATCACCCAGAGCAAGAGTTTGGTTGCCAGAAAAATGAGCCCTACAATCAGCAGATTCGACACCATGATCTCGTATTTCCCTACCCGGAGAATTACTGCTTCCAGTATATGCTTCAGGGATTCCATCTCATGACAGGTATGATTGTTCAGGTCAGAAAGATACAAACTGATTTGACAAATTGAACGTGGATGAGGCAGGAAACAACCGCCTGTCATCAACAAAACCTATCATTTTCTATCGGACATGCCTGACACAATAAAAAAAAGCCGCTTAGTTGGCGGCCTTTATGAGCGGCTGGTCAACAGATCAACCTCGTCCGGACAGTCTTACAATGGCTTTTCCCCGGCGGATAGTCAGGTTACGGATTTATTCTGGCGATCTTTCCGGCCGTCTCCAGGTAGACCGGCAGGGCTGCGGAGCCATACCAGCCGTATATTTCCGGTTCGAAAATACCGGCTGCAACGGTCGGGTCACCCTTGAGCAGTTGTTCAGCTTCTTCGGGGGTGGCAACATCAAAGATGAAGATTCCCCGGTAATCACTTTCATTGGCTGACAGAGGTCCTGCCACCACGAGCAACTTCTCCTCAGCCAGCTTTCTCATATTGGCAAAATGACCGAGAAAAAGGCTGTCCCGCACCTCCCTGTCCTGAATGTCGGCAGGTCCGGTTTTAAGTATCACCAGCACATAGGATTTCATGCCGTAATCGTCAGCTCCCAGCTGTTTCGCCAGTGTGGAGTCATATTCATGTGAAGGATCCTGGGCTGCTGTAAAAAATGATACTGCCAGGAGAAGCAGGAATGCAACGGAAGTTTTCATGGAATTTTAGTCTTAAGAATCAAATATGTATGTAATCAACAAACAATTATACATTATAGTTTCACCTTACATCAAAAAAATGGCATCGTTCTGCGCCAAAAAGTGATTATATTTGCAACCGCAACCTCTTTAGGATGTTGCTCTACCGGAGAGATGCCAGAGTGGTCGATTGGGGCGGTCTCGAAAACCGTTGTCCGGGTAACTGGACCGTGGGTTCGAATCCCTCTCTCTCCGCAACAGACTTTACAGGCCGAACCGCAATGAAGCGGTTCGGCTTCTATTTTCATGGATACGCCGAATGAGCTTGCTCATGAGGAGGAAACATGAAAACAGAAGAGCATGAGCAGCATGCGTGTCTGTAACGTCTGTTGCAGGCACGACCACAGGGGATCACGACCGCAGGGAGTAATCTCTCTCTCCGCAGACCATCGCGCTCCTGTTCCGTTATGATGACGGAACAGGTTTTTATTTTCCGGCAGAACGAACCGGATTTTCACGGATTTCCTAACTTAGTAACCATCTTGGGGTAAGAGCTAATTCCTGTACAAATATGAACAATCATGCACAAAACCAGGATTGTTGTCCTGAATTCCATCCGGAGAGATGGGAGGAGAAGACTTTTGTCTGGGACAACAAGAAATTCATTAAAGATTCCATTCCTGCACTGTTTCACATTCCTTTTCCACCCATGATTGCAAGGAAAATCACCAGGATGTGGCAGTCGGTTGAATCCTCCGGATCTGCATCACCCGACAAGGCCGATACTCTGGTATTATTCCATGACCCCTCGGCTTTCAGGTCGGATATCCTCATCTCGGTAGAGAAAGATGTTCCATATGAAAAGAATGTGGCAATCTCCGGAACCTTCATAAGTAAAACATTCGACGGTGATTACAACGCTGTTCCCGGATTCATCCGGGTTATGGATCAGTACCTCTCAGAAAGCGGAAAGAAGGCGAAAGACTATTATGTCCACTACGCCTACTGTCCGAAATGTGCCAAAAAATTCGGACACAATTACATGATCCTTTTCGCAGAGATACAGAACAACTGAACTGCCGGCGTCATGCAACATGCCCTCAGATCTCAGGATGACAAACCAGGGAGATTTTCCTCATAACACTCTCCGTACATACAACCATTCAGCCCTGTCCCCGCCGAAACCATGAGCACCTTCAACATCCGTCCGGCATCTGATGCCGATGACAGCAGGATAAAAGATCTCACCAGGAACTGTGAACAGAAGGGCATGATCACCTTCATCATCAACCGTACCCCACGGTTCAACACGCTGCAACGACTTCTTGACCCCGAGGCCTGGCACCTCGTTGCCGAGAAGGATGGACTCGTCATCGGACAGGTGGGCGTCGTACACTTTCCTGCAAGAGTGGTCGACAGAGCCTGCAAGGTGGGATATATGCTCGATCTGAAGGTGGACAGGGCCTACAGAAGCGGGCTCACCGCCTACAGGCTGATCAAGGCGGCAGAGGATCATGTCCTTCAGTCAGACGCCGACATGGTTATCGCCAACTTCCTGCAAAACAACAACCGCTCGCTTGTCTTTACCAGCGGCAGGGTAGGATTGCCGTCAGCACATCATATGGGAACCAACAGGATCTTCAATATCATTCCCATACGCAGGATGCGGGTGAATGACAGGTACACTATCGGGAAACCCACTGAGGGTGATATCCCGGCACTGCTCCGCCTGTATGAAAAATACGGATCAGGGTTTGACATTGCCCCCATGATCACGGAAGAGCGTTTCAGGAATTACCTTGACAATATCAACGGATTATCCCTCGATAACTTCCTGGTGGCACGCGAAAACGGCAGGATCGTGGCTGTTACGGCACTGTGGGATGAACACCCCTACAAGAGTTACCAGGTTCTTAAGCTGAACTTCAGCATTGCAGTGGTGGCAAAAATTCTGAACTTCCTGTCGCACTTCATGAAGGTGCCCCATCCGATAATGCTCAATGAGCCGCTTCGGCAACGCTCACTCCTTCTCTATGCCCATGACGGCTCTCCAGAAGCACTAGACTCTCTCTTCAGGCATGCCAACAACATCAGCATGGGTTCTGAGTATACCCTGATCATGCTCTACGCACAGGAGAATGACCCGGTATTCAACGGCATGAGAAAATTTACCGGGGTCTCTGTCAGAAGTGAGATGTACCTTTTTGCACGCGATAAAAGCTCTATTGACATGCTGAAGGATAACTCCCCGCGCATCCTCTTTGACATGATCATGACTATCTGAATAACCTCTGTCGCTCTCTTCAGCGCCGGCATCCGTGCACCTTTCTCACTTGCAACTTTCAGGCACCGTCTCTTTCAGATCATCTCCAGCAGCCATGCCAGGAAGATGCCCAGATAGTTGCCCACGGCCAGTCCTATTATCGATACCGCCAGGCCGGAAAACACTATCTCACGGTTCCTGAGGGCACCGGCCACAGCCAGCACAACGGCAGGATTGGTTATCATGGCCGTGGATGTTATTATATAGGTATCAGCATCTATCCTGAAGATCCATGACAGGAAAGCCTGAATAATCATGGAGCCGAAGACCACAAAGGCCACATAGGCAGCGATCATCATTGCCACAAGGTCGATGTTCCTGAGATCTGCCCTTGAGGCAATGACCATGCAGAATATCAATATCAGGTACATACCCAGCTCGAAAGACTTATCCAGCTTCTTGACAGCCGGGATCAGCGAAGCGCCGATGCCGAGTGTTGTGATTGCCAGTATGACTACAGCCATCTGTGACGATTCCGGAACCAGGAGTGATGCAGCTCCTCCGATGCCGAAGATCAGCAGGGAGATACCGAACGCCTTCATCAGGGAGACCGCACGCCTCCTTTTCAGCAGGCCCCAGTAAGGATCCTCATTTTCGGGTCCGACACCATTGCCCGTAGCAGGGTCTATGTAAGAGTATCCCGGCAGGAACAGTAGAAGGAGTCGCTGCGCCACGGTCATGACAAACAGAAGATGAACGGCCCCTATGACAAGGTCATAGGTCACAATGACCATATACGTGGTCTCATCGGCACCCAGCGCGGTTTGTATTGACGCCAGATTGGGTGTGCTGCCGGTATAAAGGCCCACCATCATCCCTGAGACATCCCAGAGATTCTCTATACCCTGGTTCCGGAAGATAAAAAACCCGGCGACCACTGCCAGAATTACTGCAGCAAGGGCAAAAAGCAGTGAGAGAACTGTTTTCCCGGCTATCTGGGTCCATTTCCTGATGTCCATCGAGAAAAGTAGCAGAGGTATGGCAACAGGAACCGTCAGTGTCGTCAGCAGCTCCTGAACCCTGGCATGACCGTCGATCACCGGCAGGAGGCCAAGGTTTCCGATCACAAAGCCAACCACATAGGCCATCACCACAGCCCCGATCTTGCTGAGAAAGCTGTACCTGTGACACAGACGCAGGATAAGCAGGGGGAAAAGTAGAAAGAATAGTAACAGTAGTATTGCTGCCATCGGTAATGTAAGAGTTGCCAAAATAGTTATAACATTTCAATGCGGGATTTCTTCCCTGATGATTTTTGAAAAATAATCATGAGTGACAGCAAGAGGCTACAGTGATTCCGCAACCCCTCAGGGCCGCGTCCCATAACTGCGGCTGAACGAAAACCGGTAGGCGGTAAACGTTTTGTCCTCACCTTTGTTTATTATTATAAGGAATATATCATGACCGAAAAATCGTTTGCCATAGAGGGGATGAACTGCGCATCGTGTGCAGCTCATGTAGAGAAGGCTGCCGCAAAGGTTGAAGGTATATCTTTTGCCAGTGTAAATCTGGCAACGGAGCGACTTACAGTAAAATTTGACGATAAGCGCGCCTCCCCCGGCCAGATCATGGATGCCGTCACCAGGGCAGGTTACTGGGCCATCGATGACGAGAAGGAACGCAGGGCCAGGCGCCCGGAGACGGAGAAGCTGAGGTCCAGGCTGATCTGGTCACTCATCTTCACCATACCTCTTCTGACAATAGCCATGGCGGCCATGGCAGGAGTCCGGCTGCCGGCGTTCACAGACCCCGGAACAAACCCACTGGTATTTGCTCTCTTGCAGTTTACTCTGGCTACCGGAGTCATAATGACAGGACGCCACTTCTATACGGCCGGAACGAAGACCCTGCTGAAGGGGAATCCGGGTATGGATACCCTTGTGGCCATGGGCACAGCCGCCGCCTACCTGTACAGCATATATGCAACATTCCGTATTGCAGGGGGCAACAGCCACTACGTGCACAATCTTTATTTTGAATCGGCAGCAACCATCATAACACTGATACTTACAGGTCGTTACCTGGAATCGCGATCCAGGTCCAGGGCCGGCAGTGCCATCAGGGAGCTTCTCTCCCTCTCTCCTCCACTGGCCACGGTTATCCGTGACGGCAAGGAAAAGAGAGTGCCGGCAGCAAAGGTGGCAGAGGGAGAGCTACTCATCGTCAGGCCTGGCGAACGGTTCCCGGTCGACGGTATCATTACTGAAGGAGAGACATCAGCAGATGAATCGATGCTCACAGGTGAGAGCGCACCTGTTGAAAAGACCACGGGTTCGGAGGTGACTGGTGCAAGCATCAACATCAACGGTTCCGTCACGTACCGTGCCACACGGGTAGGCAGTGCCACCACCCTGGCGCAGATAATCAAAATGGTTGAGGAGGCTCAGGGGTCCAAGGCTCCTATAGCGAGGCTTGCCGACAGGATATCGGGAATCTTCGTTCCGGTGGTCATCCTTCTCGCCCTGCTCTCAGCCTCGGGCTGGCTCATAGGTACGGGCGATTTCAGGCTTGCCTTTACAGTTCTTATCTCAGTGCTGATAATCGCATGCCCCTGTGCTCTCGGACTGGCCACCCCTGTAGCAGTGATGGTCGGCACGGGCAGAGGTGCCAGGCACGGCATATTCATAAAGAGCGGAGCAGCACTCGAGACGGCACGCAAGGCATCGGTGGTGGTGCTTGACAAGACTGGTACCATTACGACGGGCAGACATGCGGTCACTGACATTGTGCCAGCTGCAGGCTTCGGCAGGGAAGAGCTCCTGACACTGACAGCATCGGCAGAGCAGCGTTCAGAACACCCTGTCGCAAAGGCGGTGACAGAGTACGCTGAAGAAAACGGGATAACCTTCGTGGCACCGGAGAGGTTCACCGCACTTCCAGGATACGGAGTGGAAGCTTCTGCCGGCGGTAAGCATATCCTGGCCGGTAACAGGCGACTGATGAGCGAACGCAAGATTGACACTGCCGGACTGGAGAGCGCAGCCGAATCCCTTGCCTCGGCAGGCAAAACGGTGCTTTATGTGGCTGTCGACGGCAAATGCCTGGGGGTGCTGGCCGTCGCCGACACAATAAGAGAGGACTCTGCCGAGGCTGTGAGGCAGATGAGAGAAATGGGACTGGAGGTGATGATTATCACCGGTGACAGTCACGCAACAGCAAAACATATAGCTGAAAAGGCAGGTATAGGAAACGTAATTGCAGGTGTACTTCCGGGAGACAAGGCCGGAGAGATCAGGAAATTAAAAAACGGCGGACAAAGCGTTATCATGGTGGGCGACGGCATCAACGACGCCCCGGCACTGGCTACGGCCGATGTGGGAATAGCAATCGGTTCAGGAACAGATGTGGCTATGGAGACGGCTGATGTCGTGCTGATGAAAAGCGATCTGCGCGATGTGGTCAGAACCCTGAGGCTGAGCCGCGCCACAATTAAAAACATCAGGCAGAATCTCTTCTGGGCATTCTTCTACAACATTCTTGGCATCCCTGTTGCCATGGGAGTCCTGCATCTCTTTGGCGGACCACTGCTGAATCCGATGATCGCTGCCGCCGCCATGAGCTTCAGCTCTGTCTCTGTGGTATGGAATGCCTTGAGACTCAGAAATATAAGGTTGTGACAAAATATTTCTTCACTTTTTTGTCACCTTCGTTAAACCTTTAGTGATTGTTTTCATCAGAGTAATTGTAAACAGAAAACAAACAATAAAAGCAATAACAAAAAACAATTAAACATGAAAACAAGACTATTTTTTACGGTAGCAGCATTCATTGCAATGACTGCAATAGCCACTGCACAGACAGCACAGCAGAGTCCCGATCAGACCGGCAGGGGCCGCGCTGCGGGCAACACATATGTCGATGCTGACAAGGATGGCGTATGTGACAACTATACCAACGGAACGAGGCCGGGCCGCAGGGCCTACTCGGCAGGTGCCAGCCAGGCAGCAGCCAATCGCGGCCCCGGCAAGGGTCAGGGACTCGCTCAGGGCCAGAGAAACGGACAGGGAAGAGCAGCAATGGCCGGCCAGGGAAGAGGTATGGGCCGTGCCACCGGCACACCTCAGGGAAGAGGCCGCTTTAACGGAAGAGGTCCTGCCTTTGTAGATGCAAATAACGACGGGGTATGCGATAACATAGCGACAACACCCGCACCAGCACCCGCAAAGAAATAAGCATCACCCGATAATGCATGAAAGAGAGACCCCGACCGGTCTCTTTTTTTT
>CAYPKP010000056.1:7852-18313 GCA_964411345.1 uncultured Rikenella sp.
TTGCATTTCTATACTAACTTTAGCCTTTAACCTTTAACCTTCCATCTTGTACCTGAGCATTATCATCCCGATGTACAACGAAGCCGGCGCAATCACCCTTACGCTGGAGAGGGTCATCAATACGGTGATGCCCGATTTCGTGAGCAAGGTTGAGGTGGTTGTGGTTGACGACTGTTCGACGGATGACTCAGCCAGACTGGCAGAGATGTTCAGCACTGAAGCAGCAGATATCAGGGTGATAAGGCTCAGCCTTAACACCGGTAAGGGAGGGGCCGTAGCTGCAGGAGTGGATGCGGCAAGGGGTGATACCATTCTGGTGCAGGATGCAGACCTCGAACTTGACCCGGCTTACATACCGGTACTGCTGTCGGAGTACCATGAAGGACAAAAGGATATTGTGAGCGGCACCAGGTTCCGGAGCGGCATGCGCTATCGGGGTCATGCCGGACCCGCCGTAACAGTTAACAGGCTGCTTTCGTCCGTTGCCTCCCGGATGACCGGAAGAAAGATTACGGATCTGACCTGTGGGTACAAGCTGTTCAGCAAGGCTCTCTACCGGATGCTGAACCTGAAGGAGAAAGGATTCGGATTTGAGACTGAACTGATGCTCAAGGCGTTGCACGACAGAGACAGAGTCTACGGCGAGACAGATGTAACCTACCTGCCGCGCAAAAGGGAGGAGGGCAAGAAGATCAGGCTTGGAGACGGAGTTGCCATTACCGGCAACCTGTTAAGGCATGGACTGCATGGAAGAGCCTGGCGGTCAGCGCTGACCGTTGCCTTCATCATCATATTCATGACGGTAAATATGCTCAGCGTAAAGCACTGGAGAGATGAACGAAGGGTCATCGAGTGGGATGCAATCAGCTATTATGCATATCTCCCTGCAGCTTTCATATATCATGATCTCTCCCTGAGCTTCGCTGACGGCTATGATGGCCCCCATAAACTGCTGGTATGGCCGGAAAAAGGCCCCATGGACAAATATGTCATCAAAACAACCATGGGACTCTCCATCGTATGGCTACCCTTTTTTCTTGCCGGCCATGCCGCCGCGCTCATTTCGGGAGCCGATGCCGGCGGATACAGTGAGCCATACAAGTTTTTCCTCCTTGTCTCCGCATTGCTGTTCCTTCTGACAGGACTGACATATCTTCGAAGGATACTGCTGACGCTTGCCACGGATAAAATAACAGCAATGGTGCTGGCCGCCTTCGTCTTTGGCACCAATCTCTACTGGTATACTCTTTTCCAGGGCACGATGGCACATGTATACAACTTTGCACTTATCAGTGCATTTGCATGGTATTCAATGAAATGGCATGGTATTAAGACGGGCGGATTCAATACCGCCTTCCTGAAGCCTGGCCGGGGGAATATTTTCAGGAGGCATGAATCCGGCAGAGGGTCGAACGGGGAAAAGCTTCCGGAAAAGGCAGAAAACACGGGAAAGGGATTATGGCCGGCTGTCAGGCTCGGACTTTTGCTGGGCTTGATTTCACTCATCAGGCCGACCAACATCATCATCGTAATCTTCCTGCTCCTCTATGGCATAGTCTCCCGGCAGGACCTGAAAGAGAGGGCTGCCGGCATTCTCAAGGATTACGGTCTGCTGCTTATCATGGCCATCACCGCACTTGTCATCTGGATGCCACAGATGTTATACTGGAAGGAGATGACGGGTCACTGGCTTTGGTTCTCATATGGAAACGACGAACGCTTCTTCTTCGGTGATCCGGCAATTCTGAAGGGACTGTTCAGCTGGAGAAAGGGGCTCTTCATCTATACCCCGCTAATGATCATCTCCTTCGCCGGCATCATTGCATTATGGATCCGAAGATCGCCCCATGCACTGGCTGTCACGGCATTCGTACCCCTGAATATCTACATTATTTTTTCATGGTGGTGCTGGTGGTACGGCGGCGGCTTCGGCCAGCGGGCCTTCATCGACAGCTATGCACTGATGGCAGTACCAGCAGCTGCGCTGCTCTCAATGGCAATGACAGCCGGCCGGAGCTTCTTCCGTGTTGCAGTGGTCATAGTCTTCCTGCTTTTTACCGCCATGGGCATCTTCAACAACATCCAATACTATCACGGAGCCATCCACTGGGACTCCATGACCAGAGAGGCCTGGCTTGATTCCTTCGGCCGCATCAGACCTTCGGCACGGTTCATTGACCTTCTCGAATCCCCCGACTATGAGATGGCAAAAAAGGGCGCCGACAGATAGCATTCTGCCGGCAGCCCTGCAAACCAATTAACACAAGATCTTCTGAAGTCCCAGGCGACGGAACAACGCCGTCACTGCCTGGCTCTCTCAATGCTGGATATGATGTAATCCTTCTGCTTCACGCCAATGATCCTCTCTACCTCCTTGCCGTCACGAAAGAGTATCATGGTGGGTATGTTGCGGATACCATATTTTGCAGCTACCTGCTGATGCTCGTCGACATTCAGCTTATAGACGGCAGCCTTGTCCTCCGTGGCTGCTGCCACATCATTCAGTATCGGCGCCATCATCTTGCACGGCATACACCAGTCGGCCCAGAAGTCGACAAGCACTACCCCGCTCTTTGTCTTATGGGCAAAGTTCTGGGCAGTAAGGTGTTCAATAAGATCACTGTCGGCAACCGCAGGGGTGTTCTTCATCTTGTTGTATGAACGCATAACGAGAATCGCCAGTATGGCTATCACAACCAGTGCTATTATTAGTCCTTTCATTTTCATCAGATTATTTAATTTCTATTGGTTTGACGGAACCCAACGGTTAACAAAATCCGTATACCGGAGGTTTGTATGCTCTAACTTATGGGTTTATACTCTGTTCAGATTCTTTTAAGTGAATGCAGGTAGTCGGCAGCCGCCAGTGCCGCCACCGTACCGTCGGCCACCGCCGTGGTCACCTGCCGGTAACGCTTTACTGCAGCGTCCCCGGCAGCATATACACCCTCAATGTTTGTTGACATGTCAGGACTGGTTATGATCTCACCCCTCTCATTGAGGTTAACGAAGCCCGTCAGAGACTCTGTGTTTGGCACATATCCTATGAAGATGAATACCCCGTCAGTCCTGAAGTCGCTTACATCACCCGTCACCAGGTTTTTGATCTTCACCCCCTCAAGCTTCTCCTCTCCGTAAAACGAGTCGATGGTTGATGACATGATGAAGCTGATCCTGGGATTGGCCTTTGCCTCTTCCACTGCATATTCAAAGGCCTGGAAGTGGTCAAACTGATGAACCACCGTGACCTTCGTGGCATAGCTGGTAAGTGACACTGCCTCCTCCAGGGCGGAGTTGCCTCCGCCGACAACCACTATCTCCTTACCTGTAAAGAAGTCTCCGTCACATGTAGCACAGTATGAGATACCCCTGCCCCGGAATATATCCTCACCGGGGACGCCGAGGGTGCGCGACCGGCCTCCGGGTGCCAGGATTAACGCATCAGAACTGTATGTCTGCCCGTCAGCAGTGGTAACACTCTTCCTTGCACCCTCAAGGCGGAAGGAGCTGATCTCAGCATTCCCTTTCACCACGGCGCCAAAAGAGGTGGCCTGCTTCTTCATCACCGAGCCCAGCATATAGCCGTTGATCTTCTCTATACCGGGGTAGTTGGCGATCTCATGTGTCAATGTCATCTGTCCGCCGGGTGTTCCCTCCGTGAGCAGGAGTGTTCTGACCCTTGCACGGGAAAGATAGATCGCAGCTGTCAGTCCTGCCGGTCCGCCTCCCAGAATAATGACATCAAAATGCGTCTCCTCTGTCATATCATCCTTTGTGATTGCCAAAGTGATTGTCGAGGATACCCTTTACCTGCGACATATTCTGGATGCTTGAGGTGGCATGGACCATCTCTCCGTTCTTATAGTAAACCGTATAGGGCAATCCCATGAACCCGCGTGTGAGCGGCGCATTGCGTATTACATGTGCTTCAGGATTGTCAAACTCCATGTCAAAGAACCTGACATGGGTGTAAACCGGCTCAAGTTCTTCCATGATACCGTATACAGGGATACACATGGGGCCCATTCTCCCGCAGCATACCATTACATTTTCATTTTCCGTGATGATCTTTTCGAGCTGCGCTGCACTCTCGACATGATTTAAGTTTGTGTATAACATATTTGTATTTATCTGATTACTAATTGGTTCTTTTTATAAGGCAGTAGGCAATAGGCAATAGGCAGTAGTGTCAGTCTTCAGACAATTTTTATCTCATGGGTCAGATCTATCCCCGCGTTGCGGTAAACCGCCGATACGCCGCAGTAACGCTCCTCAGAGAGGCTTACAGCCTTCTCCAGCTTATCCATATCCAGCTCTTTTCCCCGGAACTCGTAGATAACCTTTATCTTATAGTAGGTTTTCGGATGTTCGTCTGTGGTATCCCCTTCAACCGACACATTGAAATAGTCAATCTCCTGGCGCATCTTTTTAAGAAGTGACACCACATCCATACCGGTGCATCCTGCCAGAGCTGCAAGCATCAGGGGTTTGGGCCGGGGACCGGCATTGCCGCCTCCCACACTCTCGTCGGCATCAATCATGAAGTGGTGCCCGTTCACTTCCGTTTCAAACTGCATATTGCCTTTCCAGGTCGCCTCTACTCTGCTTTTCATTCGGTTGTTTTTATTGCTGTTTCCTTGGTCGAATGGAACTTGCATTAAAAAATTACCACTTTCCTGTTTGAGTTGCGGTTAATGCAAGTTTCATTCATCGTTCCTTAAAATTCACTGCAAAGGTAACTCTGATAAGGCTGGCATATGATCTGACCGGAGACTAATGCATCATTGCCGGGACTGAAACAGGACAACAAAAAAGATGACACGCATCAACCCGGAATAATCAATGCCTTGATATGCAATGCAATAAAGACCGGTGGACGAAACGAGGTTTATTTGTACATTTGTCATTCATGTTCAGAGATGAAGACCATCAGTAAAACGGATAAGGAGTTTGTCTGTGACATAACCCTCCCCTGTTTCTCGGAGCTTACGGCAGAGGAGACGGAGCTGGTGCGCGACAGCCGCGTACAGATACTCTTCCGTCGCGGTGAGAACATCACCAAACAGGGTGCATTTGCATCCTACGTCCTATTCATGGTAAATGGATACTCAAGGCAGTACATTGAGTGCACCAACGGTCGCGACTATAACCTGCGCATCATCTCTCCCGGAGAGATGGTGGGCCTGTCAGCCGTCTTCAACAAAAACACCTTTAACTACTCAGTTGTAGCTGTCACCGAGGCCACCGGCTTTCTTATCGAGAAAGAGGCTATTGCATCACTGGTAAAACAGAACGGCTCATTTGGATTCAGCATTATCAGGCGCTACTGTGAACACAATGCAGGACTGTACACAGCCATCGACCACCTGCTTCACCAGCAGACCAACGGGCGCATGGCTACAGTACTGCTCAGGCTTGCTCCCGAGAACTTCGGAGGGGAGGATATCATGAAACATCTGTCGCGGCGGGAGCTGGCGGACTTTGCCGGCATCTCTACCGAAGGTGCGGTGAAGGTGCTGAAAAGCTTTGAGAAGGAAGGGATTGTCAGGCTGGCTGAGAAAAGCATAATCATCATTGACCACCGCCGGCTGTCTGAGATCAGCAGAACCGGCTGACGGGAATAACAGAAAAGCCATAAGAACCCGGATCAGCAGCCTTGCCTCCATCGGAGTCTCGCATCCCGTTCCCCACGCACTTCCCGCTTTACAGGTTTTACGTACTTCAGGGACTTTCTACCTTCAGATTGAGGCTTCTGAAGGAAGCCGAAACCCCGTACACGAACCTGTCCCGATGAAGTCGGGAGTGTCGGGGCCCTCAGACCTTCAGGCCTCAGACCTCAGACCTACAGACTTCAGACCTACAGACTTCAGACCTTCAGACTTCTACAGCCTTATCGTCTGCTCCGGCAGGTTGACCCCCTCCAGATGCAACATGAGCGGGGTGTTGCGGTCGTCAGATTCAAGCAGGTTCACGTCAACGACAATGCTCTTCTTCTCCCCCGGCAGCAGCACAATGTAATTGTCGTCGAAAAATACAGGCGTCACCATCTTTCCGTCAATGGCCCGGATGACCTTCATTCTCACAAAGAAGGCTGCCACGTCACCGCTGTTTGCTATGTCAACGGTGAACTTGCCCTGGTTGCTCTTCATCATCTGTCCCACAATCTTTGCCTTGCCAAGGGCCATCAGTGCCTTCGGGTCTCCGTCGCCGGGAAACCAGTATGTGTTTTCATCCACCGTCAGGCCTGTGGAGACATAAGTTATTCGCAGCCGCAGAAAAGAGACCCTGGCCGGCTTGCTGCCGGGATTCACATCCCAAACCTTAATGTGGCTGTTGGGAGGCAGGGTGGTCTCCTGTGAAGCTTTCCACATTTCACTGCCGTTCTCATCAGTCAGCAGCGCATCCAGCCTCATACCCTTGCGTTCCCTGGGAGTGGCATTGACGACATATACTGCCGAGTCTGCCGGGTTGAACTGAAGATGCAACGGTGCTGCCCCGTGCCTGAAACCGTAGAATCCGGCATTCTGGTCAAGGTACCAGTCGTACAGCTGGCCCTTGAGTGCCGGCCAGGGGTTCTGGCTCTTCCAGAGCAGGAAACCAGTGTACCAGTCCCACATGTGCGACGTATATCCCTCTACCAGCGAACGGTACTGCTCATAGTTGACCAGCTGTGCCCTTTTCACAAACTCCTTCAGATCCGTCGCCTCCCCCAGTCTGCCGATCATATCACCGTAGCCCATGTATTTATGGTAGCGCCATACCTCATTCACCTCCCTGCCCGAGGGCACAGTCAGGTCCGCCTCATTCATCATCTTTTTCAGCGACTCCATGTTTGGCAGTCCCACCGAGCCTATCTCAGGATTGAACGGATACCACTTTTCCGTAAAAAACCAGAGGGGTTCCCTGACATTATAGGGACCGTCGCCTGTGCCTCCGATGGTATTCTTTAGGATATCTGCCGAGGTAGACTCATCAAAGTACAGCCTCGTACCGTCGAGCCCGGCAAGTGTCTTTCTTATCCTGGCATCCAGTTCCGGCGGCGGCGGGAACTCGTTGCCACCGCAGAACATGTAGAGGGAAGGGTGATTCCGGAGCATCTTCACCTGGTCAGCCAGCGAGTTGATAAACAGGGAATGGTTGTCAGGATACTCCCGTCGGCGCGCCTGTGTCTCCGCCTTTCGAAGGGTGTCAGGCCACCTCCCGTTGCAGTCGCCTGTGATCCACAGATCCTGCCATACAAGTATGCCGTACTTGTCGCATGCCTCGTAAAACTCCGGCCTCTCCATGATGGAGCCTCCCCATACCCTGATCATGTTCATGTTCATCTCGGCATGCATCTTCACCTCGGCGTCGTATCTTGAGCGGCTCAGGCGCAGCATGCCGTCGGATGCTATCCAGTTGGCGCCGCGGATGAAGAGCTTCTGACCGTTGATGGTGAAGACACGTGAACCTGTCTTTTCATCGAACCAGCTGCCCGTCTCCCTGAAGCCGAACATTATATCTTCCCTGTCAAGCGTTGCGCCATCCCTGTCGTGAAATGTTATTACCGCCGGATAGAGTGACGGCTGACCCAAACCGTTGGGCCACCATATCCTGGGATCATTCTGCTTCATCTCCGAAAAGGCAACTGTGACAGTTGTTCCCGGCTCTATCTTTATCTTTTTCTTCTCTATGGAGCCCATATAGGCTATGGCAGCCTCACCCTCAACCATTTTGTCGGTAACATTCTCAAAATCAGCAGAGAATGTCACGAATGCCGGGTCCTGCAGCTCGCCGGGAAGACGCGCGCCGGGTACTCTTGTCCTGGCAAATCCGTTGCGTATATCCACGTCACCCGTCACTTCTATGGTAACCTCATCCCAAATGCCCGTGTTACGGTCCCTGACAGGCTGTATCCAGTCCCATCCTGCCGTAAACTGCATGGTCACATCACGCCCTATCATGCCGTCGCCCCCCTGACCTCCGTTGGGGTTGCCGGGATGAAGCGGCGGCTCGACCTTCACTGCAAGACGATTGTAATCCTTCCTGTTCAGCAGTGAAGTGACATTGTACTTCTGGCGCAGGAACATGCCCTCATGGGTGTCATCGCTTATCCTTTTGCCGTTGAAATAGATCTCCGCCCTGTAATTGATGCCCCTGAAGTTGATCCATACCTGTTTCGTGGAGTCGAGCGTCTCGGCTGAAAAACGGGTGAAAAACCAGTACGTATAATAATCACGACCCTCCCTGTATACATCAGGTATCTCTTCGTTGTTCATGCCAAACCAGGGCTCAGGCGCACGGCCGTTGTTCACCAGGGTGGTCAGGACCGTGCCGGGGACAGTGGCGTTGATCCATCCTGAAAAGTCAGGGTCTGTCATAGTAAGATGACATCCGTCAACCTTCACCTCCGAGGCCTTCTTCGCCCTCCAGCCTGCAGTGAGGGGCGTTACCTGGGCTGATACTGCCAGAGCGGCAGTTAACAATAAGCTTGCTGCAAGTATCCTTTTCATCAGTATTAATTATTAATCCGGCCTGATGGAACATCCCTGAGACAACTCCCCGCCTCTGTTTTGAGCGGAATTTTCACGGATGCTCCACCTTAATCTCCTGTTGCAAAGAAGAACGGCAAGATATTAAAATTATCGGTAAATGAGGCCCGGCGCAGGATTGAAATGGATCACCCTCAACTTATGATATCTGCGTAAAAAAACTGCGCAGCCATTTTGTTTTTTACCGAAGAATTTAAACATTGCAGATTCTATTTTTTCGTCCATGAACCTGCCCGGCAACCGGGAACGAGAGAGGCTCTTTGCACTTATACTTACCCAGCACCGACGCTGGGGAACTCTCCTTGTGCCTTATATACTTGAAAAACATCATGGTCGCGAGTACTATCTGCTTGCCGAAGCCCTTGCTCCGTTTCCTGACGGAACGACTCTCTCTGAACTTGACAATGAGGAGAGGGAGATTGTCAGGCTGGTCAATGAATATTCTGACAGGCATCTTTACAGACTCTTTTCAAAGCACAAAAACGTAAAGGAGTTTCTCGGGCAGGTCACTGACAGGGAGTTTGACAGGCATATCAAGCCCTACATCGAGAGCCGCATCCATCAAAGCCTTCATATAGCGCTCAACGAGGAGATCCCTGTATACATCCAGAAACTGAAGATTACCACCCTGCATCCCGAAGACAGGCTTACCATTACCCCTGAAGAAGCTCTGCCGGTCTTCAGGTTTGACCGCAAAAGCGAGGGCAGCAGTTACTCCCTGACTATTGAACACAACGGGAAACCTGTTGACCTGCGAAAGCCATCCACGGAGATACTCTCAAACAAACCATGTGTCATAAGATCAGACCAGACCCTCTTTTTTGTCTCAGGGATTGAGGGCACAAAACTGAGGCCCTTTCTTGAGAGGGACAGTATCAGCATACCCGATAACACGGAAGAGAAGTATTTCAGCACTTTTGTGCTGTCGGTCATCAACAGTCACAGGGTCACCGGCACCGGATTCTCACTTGAAGAGAAAACTCCGTCAAGGCAGGCCTTCATCACCCTGGAGATAACCGTTGGCGGTCATCCTGCTGTCATACTTACATTCCGTTATGATGAACGGACCGTATTCTCCAGCGATGCGATGACCCATTTCACCACCTTCAGCAATGAAGAGGGGACATTTATCTTCAGAAGAAAGCATCGCGACCCGGCCTGGGAGAAAAGCTGTATTGAAGCATTGCATGATGCCGGGCTTTTCACAGAAGACGGCATCACCTTCATGACTCCGGGTGACACACGCGGGAGCAACAACCCTCTCTACGACCTGATTGAAGTTATAGCCTATAACCGGCTGCGGCTGGAAAAGGCGGGACTTACTGTCCGCACCGGGAGCCTCGACCGCAATTATAGCCTGGAGCCTGTCGCACTGAATATGAGCCATGATCTGATTAATGACTGGTTTGACCTCAGGGCAGTGGTGCAGATCGGCTCTTTTACCATCCCTTTCACCAGGCTGCGGCGCAATATTCTTGACGGAGTGCGTGAGTATACACTGCCTGACGGCACCGTAGCCATCCTTCCTGAAGAGTGGTTCTCACGCTACAGGGGACTTTTTGAGATGGGTCGCGACCGTGATGAGAGCCTCATGCTCCATAAACAGCACTTTGCCCTTGTTAGCGATCTCATCTCCGGCGACGGGTGTGACTCATGTATCAGCCTCGAAAAACTCTACTTTCCCGACCGTATAACGCAGCTGACTCCCCCGGCGGCCATCACAACAGAGCTGCGCCCATACCAGGCAGAGGGACTGAGCTGGCTTCACTTCCTGCAGACCCAGAACCTGGGAGGCTGCCTGGCCGACGACATGGGTCTGGGCAAGACCCTCCAGGCACTTGCACTGCTGGCCTGGAACAAGGAAAACCGGCGGCACCCTGTAGCGGAAGCGACCATCGCCGCAATGAGGCGTGACAGCCAGGTGAGCAGC
>CAYPKP010000057.1:0-18099 GCA_964411345.1 uncultured Rikenella sp.
GACTTTGTCTTAACCTTTCTGACCCTAAGCATGGTACAAAAATAGGCGTTAGTGCAGTAAAAAACAATTTTCCGATTTTCTTGTAGTTCATATTCAGTGTGTTAGAAAATAAAACCGCACTAATTTTATGGGGCGTCACAAGTCAGGATGGTTGTAACCATATGGCCAATCATTATACTTTTTCTATGACAACCAAACTATTTATTTTTACGGAAATATTCCCTTCAAACTGGCACTTATGCATAAAGACGAGATAAAGCAGATCCTTGAAAAGCAGAAGATATTTTTTGCGTCCGGTAAAACGCGGAATATCAGTTACAGGATCGAAAACCTTAAGAAACTGAGATCACTCGTCCTGAGCCATGAGGATGAACTGAGCGAGGCACTTTACACTGATTTCCGTAAACCTTATTTTGAAGTACTGGGAACGGAATCGAGATTCGTGGTTGCCGAGATCAACATGATACTGCGCAACATGAGGAGATGGTCCGGGAGGAAGAGAGTCGGGACTTCAATTGTCAACTTTCCGGCCCGGAGTTATATACAGCCACAGCCATACGGGCAGGTTCTGATTATCTCACCGTGGAATTACCCCTTTCAGTTATCCATGATACCACTTATCGGGGCACTTGCAGCCGGTAACTGTGTTGTTCTTAAAATCTCTCAGAAAGTATCCAATGCTCTTAAGGTTATATCAAAGATAATCAGTCATTTCCCCGAAGAGCTGGTAGCATTTGCAGAAGGTGAGCATGACCTGAGCGATTATCTTCTTGATTTACCGTTTGATTATATCTTCTTTACAGGAAGTCCGTCTGTTGGCAGGAAGGTGATGATGAAGGCTGCCGAAAACCTCACTCCTTTTACGCTCGAGCTGGGAGGCAAGAATCCGTGTGTTGTTGCCGCAGATGCCAATCTCAGTTTGGCTGCCAGAAGGATAGTCTCCGGAAAATTCCTGAATGCCGGTCAGACTTGTATAGCTCCGGACTATCTACATGTAGATGAAAAAGTCAAAAGCCGGTTCATTGAGCTTCTTGTGAAGGAAATCAATGGATTTTACGGGGACCAACCACTTAATAGTCCGGATTATTGCCGGATGGTAAATGCCGCAAAAACGATGAGGATGGAATCCTTCGTTAATACCGGGAAAGTCATTACAGGTGGCAGTATCAATGCCGATGAATGTTATGTGGCTCCCACCATAGTCACGGGGGTAAGTCCTGATGATCCGGTCATGCAGGAGGAGATTTTCGGGCCGGTCCTGCCAGTTCTGTCTTTCAATGATATCTCTGAGGCATATACAGTAATTAAGCGGAATCCGAAATCGCTGGCAGCATATATTTTCACAACCAGCAGGAAGCTTTCAGGGGAATTTCTTTCAAAGACACAGAGCGGATCGGTGGCAGTTAATGACACAGTTATGCAGATCGCCTCTCCACATCTGCCTTTCGGAGGGATTGGTCCCAGCGGAATGGGAAGATATCACGGCAGAAAGTCGTTTGAGACATTCTCAAACATGAGGTCGGTGATGCAAAAATCGAATTTAATTGACATACCGATACGCTATCCTCCGTACACAAAACTTAAAGAGAAGATGCTTAGAATCCTGATGAGATAATTGGTTCCTGATTCAGTAATTCATTAAGGGCATCAGCACATCATAATAAGTTTAAACCACTAAGATATTAGCTTTGCCGGTGGCTGTCCCGGCGCCATGCATCGGAATGGTCTCAGCCCGAAATTGCCTTTGAACGGGATCAGCGAAATCATCAGGCAAGTATTTGGGATTTGTTGTCTATATTACAACAAGCTTGTAACAAGCTTTTTATCTTTCATCTGCCTTTGCAGGGCCGGGATGAAATAAAGTGCTGTAAGCCAAAGAAATATAGTCCATAAAGGGAGGAGGTGGGCTGGTTCGGACAATCCTGTTACCTGTTTTACCCACTCCCAGGATGCATTGGCGGAACCGTGGAACAATACCATGATGAACAGGCTGCCCTTTGTTGAGTTAAACAGGTACACCATGATGAAAACAACAGGAACCGAGATCAGTATTCTCTGTACCATATCTGGTATATAACCCAATAAAAATCCTTTTGGATCACCCTGCATCAACAGAGCAAGCAAGTCCGTTCTGAGGTGCCACAGGCTGTTTATCAGGGCAAGGATAACTGCCGCCTGTATAACAGGGAACCCTGATTGTAATTTTGGCAAAAGAAACCCTCTCCAGCCGATTTCCTCTCCCAATCCTGTCAGGAGGGCAAGGGTAATGGTATTTATAAAAAACGAAGTAAAACTATTCCCCAGTTCCCCGGGAAGGAGTGGGGTATTCCTGTATCCGGTAAAATGTGCGATGGCGACTATAAGAATAAATGAACCCAGCTCAAAGAACAGGGCAACCAGGTACCATTTAATATGAATATCAATCCTGAAAAGGCTTTTCGTCAATGCAATCAAACCTCTTTTCCTGTGTTCAAGGTAGTATATCGTAATACCTGCAAGTGTAGGGCCATAGGAAGCAAGCAGTTGCAGAAAACCCCTGGGTATAAATAGCCCAATCCATCCCAGGTCCTCTGCACAATAGAAGAATTTTGCCGTCCATGAAATCAGAAATGACAGAATGCAAAAGACTAAGATGGTATTTTTCATTCCTTCACTATTTCCAATATGTTTTTTTCATTCACTGACGTGCAGTGAGTGCCGTTCATGTCCGGAATATGCTCACAGAAGAGCTCAGTCCAGACTACCAGGGAAGCAATGCCTGACTATATCCTCCTCTGGTAGATACGGTACCTGCGGAGTGGTTTGGCCTCCAGCTTAATTATTGCGTTATTCATCGGGGCATTATCTTCCAGCACATAGTTTATTTCGAGCCACAGGTCCTCAGAAAAAAGGGATTCGTAAAGAGCCCTGTAAATAAGGCTGTCTATTCCCTTTCCCTGGTATTCAGGCAGGACTCCGAGGGCAAAGAGCCGGTATCTTCTGAGCCGGGGAAGGCCTCTTGCCACCCTCAACCAGCCGAGAGGCAGGAGGTGGCCCCTGAGATCCCTGATCAGGTAGTTTATGTCAGGTATTGCTATTGCAAAGCCAACGGGACGTCCGTTTGCATCCTCAGCGAAGATTACACCACGGGGATGCAGTATCTGTTTCAGGTCACTGCCAATGGCCTCAGCCTCTTTTCGGGTAACCTGAGTATATCCCCAGTTGTCTGCGAGACTCTTATTTGACAATTCGATAACATTTTCAACCTCATTATCATAATCACGCATTTTAAGGTGACGGGTGCGGATTTTGTATCGTTTTGCCACATCATCAGTAAGGGTAAGTATTCTGTCAGGAATTTTGTAACCCTCTTTTGCAGAGATATAATATACCAGAAGATCCTTTGCCTTTTCAAACCCATACTCCAGGTACAGGTTTATATAGAATTCCGGGTTGTACGGAGCCATTACAGTTGGCGAGGGCTCAAAACCCTCTGTCACAAGCCCCCACTCCTGGGACACGAAACTCCAGGGTCCTCTCATGGATTTCATTCCCTTCTGCCTCAGCCATCCGGCAGCTGCATCAAAAAGTATTCTGGCGGCATCTCTGTCATCTATACAGTCAAAATAACCGAAAAGCCCCACCGGTTCATTCCACTCCTGCAGAGCGATGGTGTCAATGAATGATGCTATTCGTCCTACTATCTCATCATCTCTTTTAAGGAGAAACAGCTCGTATTCACAATGTTCAAGAGTTGGGTTCTTTTTCCTGTCAAACTGTTTGGTAACCTCAGAAAGGAGAGGGGGTACCCAGACGGGATCATTTTTATAAAGTCTGTACGGAAGCCTGATAAAATCCTTGAGAGCGGCAGCAGTTGTTACCTGTATGATCTCCATAATGCCACGGATCATATTAATATTCACTAAAGTACTACAATTTTGTTCCTCATATCACAGGCGTATTTTCTATGGATGAGTTTTGCAATATCAGATTTTCATCCATTCTGGTATTTCCTTTATTGCCGGTCTTGTTCGTGCCTGTCAATTCCCTTGATATCATAGCCCAGGTAACGCATCCAGTAATTACCCTGACCCGTGGCCGGGCTTGTTGTAAGATAGCCGGTCCAGTACCTGAACTCGGTCAGTTCTCCCGGTGGTCTGCGGTATCCGGTACCATAGGCAGTAAAGCCGCTGCTGTTGTCGGCGCCAAGGTTAGGTGAATTCCAGTTGACTGTGGCTTTAAGCTTGCCTCCCGGAACAGTTGTTCGTTTTATTTGATTTCCTTACTACAACCTGAACAGGTAGGAGAATTTTACGAAAAATCCTCTTTTCATCTCGTGAAGGCGGTTGCTTTCGATGTACTCAATCCCGTCCCATTCCCTGTATTCTGAAAGGAATCCATACCCCACATGAAAGACAGTGCCTGGAATATAAGTGAAGGAGGCCAGAAAATCTGTGCTGACCGATTCCCTGTAATCGTTGTATTCAACTATGCTTCTCAGGAAAAGGTACCTGTTCAGTTGCCAGGTTACCCTTCCCCTGACCAGCAGGTAATCAAAGATTTTCTCCCTGTCTGAGTCATCAAAGAGATCCTGGAAAGTCACGGAGAGCTGGGTATGAAGCTTTTCAAGGGGGAGATACCTTATTTCTCCCGCAAATACATTACCGTATCCCTGGATGGATTCAGGATAGTATATTGCATTCCTTCTTCTGTATGACAAGGTCCCGTCGAACCTGGTTCCGACGGTACCGGTCATGGTCAGCTGCAAGCCTGATGTATTGAATTTTTCGCCCTGGTAGATCTCAGTGGAATAGTTGTACTGGATTCTGGTCCTTACCGTACCGCCGATCCAGCCTGTAACAGACAATGAGTTATTGGTTTCCCAGAGATCATATATGTTGTCTCTCAGGTGGCCGGTGAAGATACCGAAGTCAATTCGCCTGAAGATGTCAGATTCAGGATACAGTTTTGGGGTTACGGATCCTGTCAGGATGGTTACACCCGTTCTGTCAATATATCCTGTCCGTGAAACAAAGTTCTCACTGATCTCCTTAATGGCAAAGGCCGAGGTGATATTCCGCTGATCCGACAGTATATTCACACCGAGCGCATGCCCTTCAGAATTGCTTTCTTCAGTTTCATCCCTGTTTGATGACAGCAGTGAGTGAAATTCAAGCATTGTAGATTTGTTCAGCCTGAGATTGCCGTCTGCCCCGCCGACGTAATTACTGCTGCCACTGTTTATCACTGAGGTGGCAAGTATTCCAAGGTAACTGTCATCCCGGAGGCTTCTCTTGTATCTTACTACCGGGAAATGTGAATAATTGCCATACGGGTCATTATCTGCATCGGGAATCCTGTCTGCAGCGTAAAGAAGCGAGATATAGTTTTTTGACCCTATTCTTCCTGACAGTTTGGCACCTGCAATAGGATTCACGATATTCCTTGTATGGACGAGTGAGCCCACAGGATCCATGGGAGATGAACCTGTAGATCCAATCTTGAAGTTCTCATTGCCTTCCTGGAAGAATGGCCTTTTCTCAGGATAGAAGAGCTGGTACCTGAGGTTGGCATCAACCTGTCCTGCATCAGCTTCCACCTGGCTAAAGTCGGGATTTACGGTTGCATCGAGGGTCATCTGGGATGTTATAACATATTTGACCGTAAGCCCTGCATCGGGCTTATTCTGAGTCGTAACCATCTTGCCTTCATCCTGTTCTCCCTTGTATGAATAGGTAACGGAGGGCAAAATTTCCAGCAGTTTGTAGTGTTTGACCCCGTCATACTGAATTGGCTGCATCTGGCCGAAGAAGGCATATCCCTTGGCGGGATCGAGCTCGGGGAAGGAGACGTTGGTAGAGAGCCTGCTTACATATCTTTCAAAGAATGCAGACATCATCACCGGTTCAGCGTTTGAGAACCTGATGCTTTTAAGCGGGAGTTGTATCTCAACAGTGTAACCGTCATCATTGATTTTACCTGCACTGTACCAGACCAGGTCTACACCGATATCCTCATTCCCGGCAGCAAACCTGGTATCCATCTGTATGCCGTTGGCGTTGGCGTAGATACAGTACAATGTCTGCTGGTCATTGTATGAATCGAGGTTTACACAGACCCAGTCATCCTGTCTGATCTTGTCCCTTGAATCCACGGATACCCTGATCTTCTCAGGTTCATTATCGTAACACCTGAAGGCGAAATAGATGTTCTCCTCATCATAGGCAAGCCATACAATGGTATTGAACGGAAGTTTCTTGCCAAAATCGGGAATGAATGACCTGAAGCCGGAGATGCCCTGATTGTTTTTCCAGACCTCCTCATCCAGGATGCCGTCAATTACCGGGGGAGAACTAAGTTTTACGGGTTTTACCGCATCTCTTGCAAGCAAATTGAGGGGAACTGCCAGCAGCATAAACGGAACAAAAATGCAATAAAGAACTCTTTTCATGGCTGTGAAATGATTCACGGCAAAGCTATTTTTTTTAAGAATATTTCAACACTGAAGAGCCATTAAGATTGGTTCTGTTCTGCAGCAGGGCTTGTAATACCGGATGATCTGTCCGGCGGTTTGCCGTCAACACAGGCTTACCCCGGGGCGGTCCGGGCGGAATGGGGAGTTATCACGGGAGAAAGTCATTCGAGACATTTTCAAACGTTAGATCGGTGATGGCAAAATCAAATCTGACTGACATTCCCTTGCGATACCCGCCCTATACAACCTTCAAGGAGAAGATGCTCAGACTTTTGATGAGATAGAATCCAATCCCCTATACCACCCGGACGGGTAAAAAAATATGCGTAAATTGCAGTAAGGTAATTTTTTTGACAGGTTAAATTCTAAAGCTGATCAGATGGAAAAAGCAAGCATGAAACTGATTTTATTTGCAGCGGTCATTTTTGTTACTGCAAATTTATCAGCCCAGCACTCGCTGGAAAAGATCTGGCAGACCGATTCGACACTAAAGGTTCCTGAGTCAGTTCTCTATGACGCAGATGCAGGCGTTCTGTACGTCGCAAACATTGACGGATCGCCTTCTGAGAAGGACGGGCGCGGCTCGCTGGCAAGAGTTGGACTGGACGGGCAGATCATTGATAACGAATGGATTACGGAACTCGATGCTCCCAAGGGCATGGGTCTTCATAAAAATCTTCTATATGTGGCCAACATTACAGAGGTGGTGGTTATAGACATCGGTAAGAGTACGATAGTCCAGCGCATACCGGTTGAGGGATCTGCATTTCTGAATGATGTTACCGTTGATTCCGAGGGCATGGTATATGTAAGCGATTCAAGGACAAAAAAGGTCCACAGAATACAGGACGGAGTTGTATCCCTTTATCTTGATGACATAGGTAATGCAAATGGTCTCCTGGCTTTGGGCCGGGAATTGTATATCCTGTCGGCCGGAAGCCTGCTGCGAGCGGATGATGACAGAAGACTGACAACCATTGCAGAGGGGATGGACAGGAGCACCGATGGAATCGAAATGGTGAAAGAAAATGAATTCATTGTCAGCTGCTGGAGCGGTATTGTATATTATGTAAAGGCGGATGGATCCAAGGAGGTCCTGCTTGACACCCGGGATCAGGGGATTAACTCGGCAGATATCGGTTACGATTCAGAAAACAGGGTTATCTATGTACCCACTTTCTATAAAAATTCCGTCTTTGCCTATCAGTTAAGATAAGTCAGAGAAGACCCTCTTGTTTTGGTCTGAATTATGTACTGCAATTCAGTCCGTGTCCGAATGAGTCAGTGATGTTAAGTACGCATGTTTTGGGATCCGGTACGGAGATTGACTCGCGGCCGGCATCAGGTTCAGACGTAGGCTATATCCATTATTTCAAATGAGATGTCTTCACCGTCCCGCTTCAGGGTAATCCTTTCGCCGACTTCTTTGTTTATCAGTGCCCTTGCCACTGGTGATATGAACGAAACCTTGCCTCTGGCAATATCAGCCTCGTCTACCCCTACGATCTGAAAAGTCTGGATCTTTCCAGATGCCTCATTTTTAAGAGTTACCACAGCCCCGAAAGTCACTTCATCTTTCTGTTGCTCTTCCGGTTCGACGATCCGGGCTTCGGCAATCCTGTTATTGAGCAGCTGTAGTTTTGCATTGATGAAATTTATAGCCAACCGCTTTTCATTTTCATTGGTGATGTTCAGATTCTCCTTCTCCTGGATCAGCGCCTCCTTCTCAGACAGCAGCTCCTCCATCCCGTTACGGGTGACAAAGTTTGGCACGCCCTCCGGCAGATATGCCCGCTGCGGCACCATCGGAACCTCTTCCTGATCACCTTCCTTGACGAATCCTCTGCTCATAGTTAATGTGTCCGGACTGCTAAATTATTTAATAAAGAACAAAAATCGGTCACTTGCAGAAGGTTTTTGTCTGCCATGTTACCGGGAAATCCGATAATCAACCGGAGCTTCTGCAATGGAAGAGAGCTGTTGCTGATACACTCTTTTCATTGCCGGCGGGTATAAAATTGAAAGTATAACAGGATACTATTATATTTATCCCGTCAACAACCTGCGGAGATTATGCAAACCTTCTCAAAGCCATTCAATTCAAAACTGCTGATCGCTATTGCATTACTCTGCACAACCATATCTGCATTCACTCAGGAGGCTGACACCGTTATGTCAAAGCCGGGCTATGAGGCTGCTCTGCTGCTGAGCGAGTATATCAGCCACGCATCGGTCTCCGGCACTGAGAAATATGCCGGTGAGTATCTTGCAGGGGTTTGCCTGGAGCGTGGACTAAACCTGAGGATTTTCACCGATACGATTGATTCGTACAATTTTGCTGCATCACTCTATCCGCTTGATTCCGGCAAGCCCAACATCATCTTTCTTAATCATATTGATGTTGTAACACCAGGTGATGAGGCTGGATGGAAATATCCTGCCTTTTCCGGAACCATTGCCGAAGACACGGTATGGGGAAGAGGGGCGATAGACATGAAGCAGGCTGTGATCATGCAGCTGATAGCACTCTCCACATTTGTAGAGCGAGCCGGTGCGGAAGATCTGCCCATGAATGTTACACTTCTCTGTGTCTCCGGGGAGGAGACCTATGGATTGAACGGCTCGAAAATCATCAGTGACAGATACCTTCCGGAGCTTAATGCTGCAGTCCTGATAGGAGAGGGGGGGATAGGTTCAAGGGAGGTTCTTCCCGGTGATCCTGAAAGGCCTCTGTTTGCCATCTCACTGAGTGAGAAGCGAGCCCTCTGGCTAAGGCTGCACCTTGAATACGGGAGCTCCGGGCACGGATCGGTGCCTCCGCCGGAATATGCGTCAAAGCTTATGATAAGCTCCCTGAACAACCTGACAGGCCTCAGGCCTGAAATCAGGTTCGACGATATGTCAAAGCTGATGTTCAGAAAGCTGGGCAAGCTCGAAGGCGGACTGAAAGGTTTCCTGATAAGCCATCCGGTGCTGTTCAAGCCGATTGTGGCAGGGGGCTTGAGGAAGGATCCGCTGCTGGCATCCACCGTCACCAATACAGTTTCGATCACCTACCTGGCAACGCCTGAGTGCAGTATAAACCAGATACCTCAGGAGATCACGGCATACCTCGACTGCCGCCTGTTACCCGGGACCTCGACGCCTGATTTTCTCAGCCACCTCAGGGAGAAGGTTGGCAACAGTCAGATCGAGATGAGTGTCATAGAGGAGACGCAGGGCTCATATCCCACTGTTCCTGACAGGTTTTACAGCCTTCTCACAGAATCCATTGAGGAGGTGTATCCGGGGGCCGGTGTGGTGCCGGCTCTTTTCCCGGCCACCAGCGATAACAACTACTTCCGCAATGCCGGTGTTCCGGTGTACGGAGTCATCCCCGTGCTTATCAGTCAGAAGCTGCTTGAGACGATACATAATTATAATGAACGAATCCCGGTGGAGGCACTTCATTACGGAACCGAGGTGTACAGGCTCTTCCTTGAAAAGAGTCTGATGGGGACTGATGAGCGTTAGTCCGCAGGTCTTTTCAGATCCGGAGTATATTTTTCAGGTTTTCTCCAAGTATCATATCCTTGTCCCTTTGACTTATTTTGAGGTTGTTGATCCTTTCAATAATATGCTTTGTATTGTTCTTGCCGTACGGAGTATCAGATCCCATGACAACCCTTCCGGCACCAAACTCCTTCAGTGCCAGATAAATTCTTTCATCGGAGATCAGAGGGGGACATGAAATGTCGAAGAAGATGTTATCCGTAGTTTTCTCTTTCTTATCTATGAATATCTCGAGTCCTATAAGATGACCCACCATAAAAGATGTTTTTACAGTTCCGGAGAAAGCTATAAGATCCTCCACATCCCGTTTTGAATGCGGATGAATGAATACCGGTAATCCTTCAGCAGCAGCCAGCTCTGCAACCTCAGCGAAAACAGGAGATTTTATTTTGAATGGATGGCAGCTCTGGTGCAGCTTGATGCCACTTATCTGCCAAGATCTGATTTTTGACAGGATATCTTCGGCGATATGATCCTGTCTCAGGTCCGCCCAGTAGAACTGGATTACCCGGCCCCCTGATGCCATGGCGATCTCATATACCTCCCGGTTGCCCAGTTCGATATGCTGTTGTCTGTTTCTGCCTCGGGTGGCCTGCCTCAGGAACCTGTTTACAAGCCAGCTGAGCTCCTTGCCCGGGACCTTCACCGGGGGATCGGGAAGCGGCATGGGCCTTTTCCTCGGTGCATCGGCCGGGCAGAGAACGACCCTGTCAGTCCCCGTTGCGTCCAGGGTCTTCAGAATGGACGGAAGGTCCCTGTACTCGCCTCCCAGATGTGCATGTCCGTCAATGATCATGATAGGATTTCTTTTGCCAGTGCAAATATATGACCTGTTCAGTTTCGAAGATATCTCAAATTCGGGGAGAAAGAGCAGCATCAGTCTCAAAATATTCTCTGATTATCTGATCACCGGAGACGCGGCAACCGGTCCTGCATCTTTGGGCGGATGCTGCCATTCAGTCTTATGATGCAGTTTACTGTGGGTATAAAATCGTATTTTCATTGTGCGGGGTCTGCCAGTCGATTGCCGGATGATTTCTTTGGCTATTTTCGCCGGGGAAGTCGTGACGGCAGTCAGACTGCCGACAGGGCTTTACACGAAATCCTAAATGCTGACGATTATGGAAAAACTCAAATATTTCCGGATACCCTCTTCCGGTTGCGTCAGACTGAAAAAGAGTATTTTGATAATAATGCTCTCAGCGGTCTTGTTTCCGGGAATCCTCACCGGACAGACGACATCTGACTTCAAACCCTCAGGCAAGGCTGAGGTGCGGATTTTCACAGGATTCAATACGACATTTTCTGACGGGGAGAATCACAGCAGCTTTGATTTGGGACGTGCCTACCTGGGCTACAGCTACAACTTCACCCGAACGCTTTCAGGTCGTATTGTTTATGATGTTGCTGATCCGTCAGCCGGAAACCTGAAATTCACGGGTATGCTGAAGTTTGCCTATCTGAGGTACCACAGTGAGAAATGGACCGTCACCGGTGGTATGATACCTCTTCCCGAGTATGACCATGCTGACAAGAAGTGGGGTTACCGGTACATATACAAGCCAGCACACGATCTGTACGGTTTCGGTGCATCTGCTGACCTGGGATTGAGTGTGGTCCACAGGATAGTTCCATGGATCTCTGCTGACATAACCCTGATGAACGGTGAAGGATACAAGCTGACGGAAGCTGACTCCGCCTTCAAGGCGGCTGCCGGCATCACGCTTCTTCCGGTGAGAAATGTCTCCCTGCGGGGGTATTTCGACAATATGAGAAAGGATGGTATTAATCAGCAGACAGCTGAGCTTATCACTTCATGGGAGGGAAGGGGATGCCTTATATCTGCCGCTCTTCATTACCGGAAAAACCACAAGCTGGTTGAGGGACATGATTACAGGGCCCTAACTATGAACGGAAGTGTGCCGTTATCAGAAAGAGTCTCGCTTCTGGGAAGGTACGACTATGTAACATCCGTGAAGGAAGAGGGAGCGGAAGATCCCTGGAACCTGGCCAAAGACGGACAGTTTTTCCTGGCGGGAATTGAGTTTGCGATTTCTCCCGGAGTCAGCCTCTCTCCGAACTTCCAGGGTTGGAAGCCTGCCGACAAAACCAGGCCATTCATCTCCACGATATCACTGTCGCTGGACCTGAAGATCTGAGCGGGCCAGGAAATGTCAGATTGACTTTCGGGCTATCCTGATAATCAGTACCGGCTTTTCGAGATACTGCTCCGGGGCAGGGAGAGAGTGGATTCGTCTTACGACCTTCATGCCCCTTATGACTTTCCCGAAGGCTGCAAAGCCCTGTCCGTCATGATTTCTTCTGCCTCCAAAGTCAAGGTCGGGCTGATTGCCTACGCAGATAAAAAACTCTGATGTGGCACTGCCCGGTGTCCATCTTGCCATGGAGATGACGCCGCTGCGGTGGCGGATGCCCGTCATAGCTGTTGTCTCATGAGTGACGGGGGGAAACCCGTCTCTCTCCTCATCATCATACCTGCCACCCTGGATCACTGCAATGTGCACTGAATCACCGGGCTGGTTATCCTTTCCTACCACCCTGTAAAAGCAGGTGCTGTCAAACAGTCCGGCATCCACATACCTGAGGAAATTTGCAGATGTCACAGGGGCTTTTTCCAGGTCAAGTGCTACATGAATATCACCCATCTCAGTATGGATGATGACATTCTCACCCTTCGCCCCGGGATGAGTGCAAGAAACTGCAATTACCATCAGGGCGACTGCAGGAATCAAATGTGACAGTTTCATGGATCACCTTTAGTTGGGGCTGATAATCTGGAAAAGCAGCCAGGAGACTCCCAGGGTAAAGATGATATTGAATGTTTGTGCGATTATGAAACTGTAGAACGGTTTCTTGCTTTCCATATGTCTGAAGTCGGAGAATCGTGTTTCCAGGCCGATGCTGACAAATGCAAGGTTGAACCAGAAGGTACTGAACGACTTGATTACTTTGCCGGAAGCATGAGCCGTCTCGGGGCTCAGGATGAAAGAGAAGACGAGGGATGCGAGGATAAAACCGAGCACAAATTTCGGAAAACGGTCCCAGATGATCCTAAGGGGCACATGCTCTCCCTTCTCCCCGTTATCCTTTTTCCTGTAGGCCCAGAAGATTGATATGGCGAATGCTGCCAGTCCCAGCAATACGTTCTGTGAGAATTTGACGATGGTGGCATATTTCAGTCCCGTCTCCCCGGCAATGGTTCCGGCAGCCACAACAGCGCCGGTGGTATCGATGGTGCCTCCCAGCCAGGCTCCTGTTACAATATCCGACAGGCCCATCCACCGTGCAATGATGGGCAGGAATATCATCATCGGGATTGCTATTATCAGTACCAGGGAGATGATGAATGAGAGTTTCTTCTTATCCCCGTTTATTGCTCCTGCCGTGGCAATGGCGGCGGAGACGCCGCAGATCGAGACAGCGCTGGCAAGCATGGTTGAGAACTCAGCGTCAACTTTCATCTTGCGTGAGAGCCAGTATGCAAAATACCATACCACCGTCACGACGATCACCGCCTGTATCAGCCCGAATGACCCGGCGGTGAGGATATCCTTGAAGAGGATAGTAGCTCCGAGCAGCACAAGCCCGATCTTGACGTAAAGCTCCGTCTGGACACCAGCTCTCAGCCATGCCGGAAGCCTGAAGAGGTTGCCGAGGACCAGGCCGAGGAGCAGTGAGAAGAGCACTGTCTCAAGCCCGAGGTTTTTAAATCCTGCAAAGGATGAGATGAATTGTGCCAGGATGGCCAGAAGATATAGAGAGAGGAATCCGGTAAGATATTTCTTCAGTGAGTCACCGCTCAGGACCATGCCCAGAACTGATATTACGCCGAAGATCAGCAGGGTATAGAGAGCCGGCAACCAGAGAGAGGATGAGCTGAATATCCCCGACAGATCCTGTCCGCTGTTCCATCCGACTTTGCCGCCGAAAGAGGGCGTTCCGGTTGCATATCCGGTAATGACAACAAAAAGTATGAGGATAAACCCTGTTACGACTGATGCCCAGTCCTGGCCGATTATAAACTTCCTTCCGGAGGCGGGATGGCTGTTTTCTGTCATCTTATTTTGTATTTCTGTTACTACACTGTTATTGCATATGAACAACTCGCATCCGGGGACTGAGACTCTTATTAGAACAACCCGGTATTCAATCGTTTACGGATGCCCCGGCAAATATGGAAATCATTACGGGATTTCTTATGGGTATAAATTCGTATTCTTGAAGTACGGTCTATCCCGGTCGGATTTTCATTGCCGGGCCTTCCATGCATCTGTGGCTACAGTAATGAGAGCAGTTTGGAACATCTATTTTTTTAGGTAAATTTGTCTGTATATCAGTATTTCAAAAATGAGATCGGGATTCATTAGCTTAACACTTGTTTTGTTTATACTACTTTCCGGCTGCACAAGCCTGGAAGTAGAGGATCTGAATGGGCCGGACTTTGAAACAGCCTTTTCGCAGAGTGCCACAATAGAGGCCAGTGCCGCCAGTCTTATCAACAGATGGTTCCTGACCACACACAGCTACAACGGCCTGGCACTGCCGCTTCTTGTGGCTGCGGATGCCGGCACCTGTTCATGGGGTTATACGCGGGATATCAGCACGGAACCTCGCATTACCTATAACAATCGCGCTTCCTATCCCTACAGTTACCAGAACAGTTCATTCTACATGAGCCTCTACTCAATCCTGAGTGATGCGAATGACATCCTTAATATCTTAAAAAATACAGAGCTCGATTTTCCCGCCTCAGAGAAAGCCAGAATGACAGCGGTGGCCAGGTTTGTACAGGGATTATGCCTGGGATATCTTGGGATGACTTACGACAGAGGATTTGTTGTGACGGAAGAGACCGATCTGACAGTTCATATCAATGTCTCTCCGTGGAAGGACATGATAAACGAAAGCTTAAGAAGTCTGGAGAAAGCCATTGATATCTGCAACACCAATGTTTTTACTCTGCCATCGGAATATCTCCCCGGAGAGCAATGGAACAGCGAGGAACTGGGCCGGCTGGCCAGCTCTTTTGCCGCCCGCATTCTTGTGTTCAGCGCCCGCAACAAGAGTGATGATAATCAGACTGACTGGGCCAGAGTATATGATTACTCCGCAAATGGCATTGAAAAAGACTTTGCCCCGCTGGCTGATGATGTGCTGTGGTACTCCATCTATCATTCATATGCAAATTATTCTGGATGGACACAGACCGACATGTACGTGGTTAACATGATGGATCCTTCGATGCCGTCACGATGGGTAGACGAAGAGACATGGTTTCTCGTGCAGAATCCGGTCATGTCACACACGGAAGGCGTTGACGACAGAATATTCACCGATTATCAGTACCTCTCCTCATGTCCCTTCCGCCGTGACCGTGGCTATTACCATTTCTCCTGCTACAGATATAAGAGACTCGATCAGTATCTCCATACCTGGACCGAGCCGATGCCGGAATTCAGGAAGGTGGAGAACGACTATCTTCTTGCCGAGGCTGCTGCCCGCACCGGCAGGTTACAGGAGGCAGCCGGAATTATCAATGCCTCACCTCGCACAACAAGAGGGGGATTGCCCCCCGTGCCGGCCACTGCAGAGGCTGTGGCTGCAGCGATACATCACGAGAGAATGGTGGAGCTGATGTCCTCAGGCCCGGGCATCCAGTTCTTCCAGATGAGAAAGGAGGATTTGCTGCAGGCGGGCACTCCGCTGCACTTTCCAATACCTGAGGCGCAGCTCCTGATAATGGGCATGGATTACTATACCTTCGGGGGCACTGAAGGGACAGAAGAGGGTACGGCAGGAGCTCCGGGGATCGATTATTCAATCGGAGGCTGGTGACGTCCAGGACATATTGAGCTTAATGCCTGAGCTGGAACATTCTGAATTCGTTTGTTAAATGAAGTTTCTGAACAAAGTTGTGATAGTCACCGGTGCGGGCAGGGGCATAGGACGTGCCATTGCTCTGGCATACTCTGCTGAAGGAGCCACTGTGGTCATAGCGGAAAAGGATCCGGTCACGGGCCCTGAAACTGAAAAGCTGATAACCTCTGCCGGAGGTGATGCCTGCTTCATTAAGACAGACATAAGCCAGCCGGAAGATATTGCCGCCATGATCAAAAAGGCGGCAGAGCTTTACGGTACCATAGACATCCTGGTTAACAATGCCGGTTTCGGCAGGTGGAGGCCACCCTGTGACCTCACCCTTGAAGAGTGGGATGAGGTCATCAATACCAATCTCCGTGGCGCCTTCCTCTGTTCCCGGGAGGCAGCCATGGTGATGAGGCAGAAGGATGGTGGTTCAGTAATAAACATCGCATCCACAAGGGCACTGATGTCAGAGCCGGATTCAGAAGCCTATGCGGCCTCAAAGGGAGGTCTTGTTGCCCTTACCCATGCCCTTGCCGCCTCCCTTGCTGCCGACCATATCAGGGTGAACTGTATAAGCCCGGGATGGATAGAGACGGGCGACTACGGCAGGTTGCGGGATATCGATCACAAGCAGCACTTTTCCGCCAGGGTGGGGAAGCCTGATGACATTGCCTCCGCATGCCTGTTCCTCAGTAGTGACGAAAACAGCTTTATCAATGGCGAGAACCTCATCATCGACGGGGGCATGACCCGTAAGATGATCTACGAGCCGGATAATGACGATACAAGGTGAAAAAATCAGACAAAATGCAGACCCTGTTTTTCGGTTTGATACCAGTTGGAATAGTATGCCTGGTATTCTCTATCAGGCTTGTTCACAGATCATTTTCCGGGAGCATTGTCCTTGAAATTCCATATTCGCAAAAGTCCGCGGAATTTGTTCTGAACAAATCAGGCAATTATTCAATTTGGCATAAGGGTCAGTTCTTCAGAAAAGCCCCGCTGGATGAATATAAACCTGAAATCTCAGACAGGTCAACCGGCATGAAAACAAATCTCACATCACTTCTATTCAGGCCAAACGCAAATAATGGCGTCACGGCCAGGATGGAACTTTACCGGTTTTCAGCACCTGCCGGGAAATATGTGCTTGAGCTGAAAGAAGGGAAAAGTATTTCAGGCATAGAGAATAAAGTGATAAGCCTGATACCAGCCAGAATGGTTGACTATGATAAGTATTACATACAGATCAGGGAGAGCCAGCCGCTTATTGTACTCCTTGTTGGTATTGTGTTCATCACTCTGTCAGGTCTGTGTATCATAGGGGGACTGGTTCTGGGAATACTGGCAGATCAGATATTTTAAATCCTGAAAGACTAGTCCATGGATGATCCGGATATAATTTCAGAACTGGGTGATTATGCAAGGCAATGTATTAACGGCCAGAATCACCCGCATGACTACCATAAGTTCACTTTGTTCAGATGTAATTCATGCCGTTCATCAAGATTAAGGCTGACGATTGAGCATCATACCGGCTCCGAAGAATGGAACTTCAGGGGCATAATATGGGGAGAATGTGCCGGATGCGGCTACCTGATGCGCTTATTTACGTTTACAGGTGAACACAGACATGGGATAAGGGATGAGAGGCCTGAGTGCGAATGCGGAAACAGGTCTTTTATTAGCGGTATGTGCGAACGTTTTGAAGGAGAGGAAGGGATACCGGGCTTCTTCGATGAGGGTGTGATAGTCGGTAAATGCACAATCTGCAACAGAAAAAGAACGTTCGTTTTCATTGATTAGGACAGATAATTACATAACTGGTCCTTGAGAGGCTCTCCGGTGGAAAGAGAATAACTGATCAGGGCGATGAGACTTTTTTGTGTTGACAGAAGGTCATGCCGGACTATCTCAGATAAAAAAGATTTGTGTTGCGTGAATTTCCGTCTTAAATTTAGATGATATTAAATGAAATGTATCCTCAGTTGCACTCCTGATGAGAACGTTGCTGCTATATTCATTTCTGGTTTCAAGTGCAATAAACAGTTCATTTTGTCAAAGCACTTTTTATAATCAGCTTTCTGAGGCAGCCATTGAATTAACAGGTCACCCCGTCCTTTATGATCCCGGTTACTACAGCATAGACTATCCCGGCGGCGATGTGCCTTCAGACCGGGGCGTTTGCACTGATGTTATAATTCGTG
>CAYPKP010000058.1:0-18066 GCA_964411345.1 uncultured Rikenella sp.
TAAAGCATCCTGAAAGTGAACCTGTCACTGTTGTTTATAATGCTCCGGGCCATGGCACTCTCTCCTCACAAGCCACACGACCCGGAAATCTCATCACTCATCATTACCGAACCATGAAAAATAGCCGTTCCTTTTCAGTCGCCGTGCTGATCATCTGCACCCTATTCCTGTCTCTCCGGCCCGCAGAGGCACAACTCTCCTCACTGGAGCCCGAGAAACAGTTCGGCTTTGTGCCCGGATCAGACTACAACCTCTTTACATATGAGGAACTGACAGACTATCTCATGAAGCTTGACAAGGCCTCTCCCATGGTCAAAATGGAAGAGATTGGAGAGAGTCCGATGGGCAGAAAGATGTACATAGTCTTCATATCGTCAGAGAAAAACATTGCAAACCTGCCGAAGCTCCGTGAGATTAACAGGGAGCTGGCTCTCAACCCCTCTCTCTCCGATAAACAGAGGCAGGAGTACATCACTGACGGCAGGGTCTTCTTCCTGGCCACCCTCTCGATGCACTCCGATGAGGTGGCGCCGTCACAGTCTGCACCCATAATCGCATATCAGCTGGCAACAACCTCTGATCCCCTGGTAGAGAAGTACCTTGATGATGTGGTATACATGATGGTGCCCTGCCATAATCCTGACGGCATGGACCTTGTCGTTGAGAACTATAAAAAATACAGGGGCACACAGTATGAAGGCGCGTCGATGCCTCAGGTCTATCACAAGTATGTGGGTCACGACAACAACCGTGATTTTATCAGTCTTACACAGGAAGACACCAGGGCGATAGCACGCATATACAACCTCGACTGGTTTCCGCAGGTGATGGTTGAGAAGCACCAGATGGGCTCAACGGGCATCCGCTATTACGTGCCTCCGGCACACGATCCCATTGCCCAAAATGTTGACGGAGAACTATGGTCGTGGACCGGGGTCTTCGGCACCAACATGCTTCGTGACCTCACCGGTGCCGGCCTGACAGGCATCGGTCAGAAGACCATCTTTGACATGTACTGGCCCGGCTCCACCGAGACATGCATCTGGAAAAACGTTATCGGCATGCTCACAGAAGCTGCCAGCGTACAGTTTGCATCACCGCTTTATATCGAACCCAATGAGCTGCAGGCCAGCGGCAAGGGTCTGTCGGAGTATGACAAGAGCATCAATTTCCCCGTGCCCTGGACGGGAGGGTGGTGGCGTCTGGGCGACATCGTCAGGCTCGAGATCGAATCGACCTTCTCCATACTCAAGACAGCTTCGTTGCACCGCAGCGACATCCTCCGCTTCAGGAACGATATCTGCCGCAGGGAGGTGGAACGAGGTCGCACTGAACCACCATTCTATTACGTGGTGCCTGCGGGGCAGGCTGACCAGAGTGAGCTAATCCGCTTCGTCAACCTGATGAGGGAGCACGGCGTGAACGGATACCGGCTTACGGCTGACCATACGCTTGACGGAATCAATCTCAAGGCAGGCGACTTTGTATACCCGCTGGCACAGCCTTTCAGGGCTTTTGTAAAGGAGGTGATGGAGAGCCAGGAGTTTCCGGTAAGGCACTACTCCCCCGACGGAGAGGTGATAAGACCGTACGACGTTACCAGCTGGTCACTGCCGCTGCACAGGGGACTGACATCATATGAGATCACCACGCGTGATCAGGCATTTGAAGGCAAAATCGCTCTCATTGAAGAAGATTATGCGCCCATTGAGGGCTCACTCAGGCTGCCCGCCATCTTCCCGGCAACCAGCAACGGCAGCTTCATGGCTGCCTTCATGGCCGCTCAGAAGGGGATGAAGGTAAGCCGCCTTGAGAGTGAGATAATACTTGAAGGCAAGGTTTTTGGCAAAGGCAGCTTCGTCATCAGCGGCGGTGATGCAACAACCCTTGGAGCCATCGCAAGAGAGGCGTGCACGGAACCGGTTTATGCGGGTGGGACAGGCAAACTGCCGGCTTCAGAGGTGAAGATACCGAAGATTGCCCTCGTGGAGACCTATTTCCACGACATGGACGCCGGATGGACGCGATATCTTTTTGACACTTACAAAATCCCTTACAGGGTGATCCGCCCCGGTGAATTTGCCGACGCTGACCTCGGAAAAGAGTTCGACATAATCATCTTCCCCAACTCCCCGAAGAACACGCTCATGAACGGCAAGCCAGGCTCAGAAGGTGGTGCATACATGAGCAGCTACCACCCTGATTATCAGAAGGGAATGGGCAAAAAGGGAATGGAGAAGCTGCTGCTCTTCATCAGCAACGGCGGCAGTGTCATCGCATGGGGACAGTCAGCCGATCTCTTCTCAGGTCTTCTGGAGATGACTGTTGACGGCACCGCCGAGGAGTTCACCCTGCCCTTTGCCAACACAGCCGATCAGGCAAAGAGGGAGGGCCTCAGCATCCCCGGCGCCCTGGTGCGCCTGGAGCTGAAGGAGGATCATCCGCTCACTTCCGGCATGCCCCCTTCAACAGGCGTATTCTACAGGGGCAATCCCCTCTTCAGAACCTCTGTCCCACGGTTTGACATGGACCGCAGGGTCATCGGACATTTCCCTGAAAGGGAGATTCTGATGAGCGGTTACTGCGAGAAGGAAGAGCTGCTGGCCGGCGTCCCGGCGATGATATGGCTTAAAAAAGGTAAAGGTCAGCTTGTTCTCTACAGTTTTAACCCGCAGTTCAGAGCATCGACACAGGGTGCATACAAGCTGCTCTTCAACGCCCTCTTCCTGCCGGAACAGTAGTTACGCCCGTCACCATTTAGATGTGCAGGTGCAACCTCAGTGAAAATAAGGTTGTGCAGAATTTACCGAAAGACAGGGGAAGAAGCCTGGCAACTAGGCTGCCGGTTTGTTCTTCTGTGTGTGGAAATAGGTCAGACCGTTCAGCTCCGTCATGCTTACAAGCTCCAGCCCGACCTCCTTCAGCAGGCTTGTCACTGCACGTTTGGTCAGGTACCTGTTGGTCTTGGCATCAATGAAGTTGTACATCCTGTTGACGAAGGGGATTCTGGACTCAATGCCGTTCTCATAGACTTCAGCCTTCTCCCTCTCCAGCTTTTCCAGGTAGCTCTCCTTGTCGGAATAGCCGTTCTGTGACCTGTTGTCAACAAAACAACCTATGAAGTTGCTCCTTGCTGGCAGAAGTCCGGTGATCTGCTTCAGGAAATCACGTATCTCCCTGATATGATTCAGCTGCTTGAGGGTGATAACGGTCTTTATACCCTTCATGTCATCGGCGTCATAGAAGTAGTGACGTGTGGACGGGATGACGAGAACTCCCGATTCCGAGATGAGGCCCATACGGTCCAGGTAATCTATCAGATGCTGACGTACCTCAACGTCAAGCTCCTCAAAAAGGTGCATCAGCCCGCTGTCCTGCAGGGACAACCGCCTGGGGCTTACCTTCCTGATAGCCTTGTCGTTAAAAACGTCCGGATCTGTTCCGATAGTTCCTTTATCCATAGGTTGCTTAAATACGCTAAGAAGTGCAATTATTATGCCACTCTCCAATCCGGCTCCTCGTTACCGGCATTTGTAAGGTCAAATTTATGACCTATTATTTACAACACCTAATCAATTTTGATGTTCATCGGTTCCCTTTTGACCAATGTACCAAAATTGAAGATATTCCGGTTTTCGGCATTGACATCCCGGGTCGGTTCAGTTTTCAATGCGAAACTCCGCGTACCCCACCGCAGTTGATTCGCTAACCTCGGCGTTGTCAACATATCCGATGCCGGGGCCTTTACGGCACCATGCAGCAAAGGAGGCCAGCTGCTCCCTGTCGCCCTCAGCCTCGACATATACACTGCCGTCGGCCATGTTTTTCACATAACCGGTTACGCCCCTCCTCCACGCCTCCCTGGCGGCACTCCATCGGAAGCCTACACCCTGCACCATCCCGGTGATATGTATCCTGTAAAGGATCCTCTCTTCCATAGTAACAAAAATCCGTCAGGTTTGACAGGCTGACAGCACTGTTTCAGTTTTCCATACAATTTAAGCTAAATTTACGCAATGATCAAGATAAATACCAATACTTATTCCGGCTGATGAGGAGCAGGCGAAAGATAGCATTGACTGTTGCCGGCATCATTATTCTTATTCCGGGAGCATTCATCCTCTCCGTCCATGCAGGACTCTACGGGCGGCTGCCGGGCAAAAAGCAACTGATTGATTACAGGAATGCGACAGCCTCCGTGGTGCTGTCGGCCGAAGGAGAGCTGATCGGCAAGTTTTTCTCGGAGAACAGGACATCCATAGAGTATGGCATGATCCCCGCTCACCTGGAGGAGGCCCTGGTGGCTACTGAGGATGTACGTTTCCGTGAGCATTCCGGCATTGATACCAGGAGTCTCTTCAGGGTCATCTTCAAAACAATCCTTTTCCGCGACAGCAGTTCAGGAGGGGGCAGCACCATCACCCAGCAGCTGGCCAAGAACATGTACGGCAGGCGTGATTACGCCCTCTTTTCTCTCTTCCTGAACAAGACCAGGGAGGCGCTGCTGGCACAGCGGATAGAGAAGGTCTTCAGCAAGGAGGAGATATTGACGCTCTACCTCAACACCGTTGCCTTCGGGGAGAACCTCTACGGCATCGAGGCAGCCTCACAGAGATATTTCAGCAAGAGCACCCCCGAACTGAAAAGAGAGGAGGCTGCGGTGCTGATAGGTATGCTCAAGGCCAACACCCTTTACAATCCGCGCCTCCATCCCGACAATGCCCTCCGGCGCAGGAATGTGGTGCTGCGGCAGATGGAGAGATACTCTTACCTTGACGGTCGCATGGCTGATTCCCTCTGTGCACTGCCGCTGGAGCTTCACTACAGCAAGATTGATCTTGCGGGTCCGGCCGACTATTTCATGGTCAGGGTCAGGAATGAGGCCGGGCGCATCCTGAAGGACCTGACCCCCTTCCGCAGCAGGGAGTGGGATATTGAAAAAGAGGGCCTGATCATCACAACCACCCTCAGCCTGCCGCTGCAGCAGGCAGCGAATGAAGCCTTTGCCGTGCACATGACGCGGATGCAGAAGCGGCTCGACGAGCAGTACGGCACATCGTCAGGCAGGAGAGCCCTGAAGGATATCCCCGACAGCCTGAGGAAGATGATGACCACCCTCCAGGCGGGACTGCTCGCCCTCGATCCGTCAACGGGTGCCGTCATGGCGTGGGTCGGTGGCATCGATCACCGGTCGCAGCCATATGACCAGATACTGGCGCGGCGGCAGCTCGCATCAGTCTTCAAGCCTGTCATCTTCGCCGCCGCCCTCGAAGACGGGATGGAACCGTGCCGCTATCTCGAGAATGACTCGGTCACCCTCTCCGACTTCCGGGACTGGAGTCCTGAAAACTACAACCACTCCTTCGGTGGCAAATACTCCCTCGCAGGTGCCCTGGCCCAGTCGATGAACATACCCACCTTCAGCCTCTTCATGCTCATAGGGTTTGACAAGGTGGAAGAACAGTGGAAGAAGATGGGCTTTACCTTCCGGCTGGTCAACACCCCTGCTCTGGCCATGGGAACAGCCGAGGCAAGCATCCTGGAGGTAGCCCTGGGCTATGCATCATTTGCAAACGGAGGGATGACGGTTAATCCCCATTTTATAAAATCAATTGCTGATTCCAGAGGTAATACGCTGTGGCAGAACGAATTTGCACAGCCAGAAGAGAGAGCCCTGTCGGAGAGGTCAAGCCTGCTCATGGGCGCCATGCTTCAGAAAGCCATCCGTGAGGGTACCGGCGCCTCGGTTCACACTGTCTACGGTGTCAGGATACCTCTGGCAGGCAAGACCGGAACCTCACAGAACTATGCCGACGCATGGTTTGCGGCATTCAATCCCGGGCTGGTGATAGTGAGCCGTGTGGGTGCCTCAACGCCCTCGGTACACTTCAACAGTGGCAGGTACGGCTCAGGCAGCGCCCTGGCACTGCCGCTGGTGGCCATGACACTGAAGAAGGCTGAGCAGAACCCGGAGCTGATGAAAGAGATAAATGTGCCATTCCCCGAACTGCCACCGGAGCTTGAAGCATCGCTCCTCTGTCCCGACTTCAGGGAGAAGACCTTCTTTGACAGGCTGATAGATCTCTTTGATGATGACGAAGTGCTCTTCGAAGAGGCCGGAAAACGCCGGCGATCAATACTTGAAAGGATTTTCCGGAGATAAAATTCATTAAAACTTCATCTTTCTTCTGTTCCTTGCATCACCGTAGTCAAACCACAAAAAACAGCAAATTATGAAAAACTTCACAGCAATCCTGGTAGCAGCAGCGCTACTGCTCATAGCCACAGCATGCAGCCAGTCATACAAGACAGAAGACCAGCAGGGCAGGCTCGTACTGAAAGTGACAGACGCTCCGTTTGATATCAGCAGCATTGAGTCGGCGACAGTCAAAATAGTCAAGATAGAGCTCAAGAAGGTGGGCGACGGAATCAGCGACGGATATCAGTATATTACACTCTCTGAAGAACCTGTTACCATTGACCTTATTGACCTGAGGAACGGGGTCACCGAGACACTGCTTGACCTGGAGATACCCGAAGGCAGCTATGATATGGTGAGGCTTTATGTAGATGAGGCAGGGCTGAAACTGAAGGATTCCGATGATATTCACAGTCTGAAGGTGCCCAGCGGCAGCCAGACGGGTATAAAGGTCCACCTGAACCCTGCCCTGGAGGTCGTTGAAGGGAGTCTTTCAGAGATTCTCCTCGACATAGACCTTTCAAGGTCATTCATCCTCAGAGGCAACCTGAGCCATAACAATGGCTTCCTCTTCAAGCCCGTGGTAAGAGCCGCTAACATGGCAAAGTCAGGCTGTATAAGGGGCACGGTCGCTGACGGATCGAATGCAGCTATCAGGGATGCTGCCGTATGGGTTGAGCAGGACACCATTCTGGCCACCTCCTTTACTGATTCCCTGGGTTTCTATGCCATCATGGGGGTACCGGCAGGTGAATGGAAGGTGTCAGCCACCAAAACAGGATTTGACACGGTAAGCTTCGAGGGGGTGAATGTTATTGCCGGTAACAGGACTTTGGTGAACTTCAGCCTCACGGCCAACTGAGAGAGTGATCGGGACTAATACGAAATGATAAAAGCCGCTCCACCCCGGGGCGGCTTTTGTTTTTGACACTATTTTTTGCTAAATTTGAAGATTAACCCTTTTTTTAGGCAAAGCCAAACCGAAGCCGATCGTACCACAAAAGTAATATAACACAGAAATGAGACGAAACAAAATCCTGTCAGGACTGGTATTGCTCGCTGCAGCAATGCTGCTCATAGTATCCTGCGCGGTCAATCCCGTCACCGGGAAGAAGCAGATCATGCTCATGTCGGAAGCCCAGGAGGTAGCCCTCGGCATCTCCTATGACCCGCAGGTGCTGGCCACATTCGGGGTCTATGATGATCCCGGTCTGCAGGCATTCGTTCAGGCGAAAGGCACGGAGATGGGGAAGATATCCCACCGGCCCAACCTGGAATACCATGTAAAGGTTGTTGACTCTCCGGTGGTAAATGCCTTTGCGGTTCCCGGCGGCTTCATATATCTTACCCGCGGCATCCTGGCACAGTTTAACAACGAGGCTGAGCTGATGGGGGTGCTCGGTCATGAGATGGGGCACGTTGCCGCCCGCCATTCCGTCAGTCAGCAGACAAAACAACAGCTCGGCACACTGCTTCTGATAGGCGGAATGATCGCCTCCGAGAAATTTGCCAACTATGCCCAGTATGCCATGCAGGGGATGGAGCTTCTCTTCCTCAGCTTCAGTCGTGACGACGAGCGTCAGGCCGACGCCCTTGGCTGTGAATACTCTTCGAAGATGGGTTATGACGGCACAAAGATGGCTGACTTCTTCAACGTGCTCAACAAGATGAATATGGCCCACTCACAGGGAGGAGTACCCACCTTCCTCTCCACCCACCCCGACCCGGGCGACCGTTACAATGCGGTCATGCAGCAAAGCAGGGCGTGGCAGGACAGCCTGAAGCTGCCCTCATACAAGGTCAACACCGATTCATACCTTCAACTGATTGACGGAATCATATATGGTGAAGACCCCAAACAGGGATACACCGATGACAACACCTTCTACCATCCGGAGCTGAAATTCAAGTTCTCCTATCCCCTGGGGTGGGAGCTTACCAACGCCCCCACACAGGTCACCGTGCAGCCTCAGGACGGCCGTGCCCTGTTGCTGTTCACCCTTGCAAACCAGAAGACGCTCCAGACCGCTGTCGACAGCACACTGGCTGCCTACGGTCTTCAGCTGCAGAGGGCAGAAAGGAGAACCGTCAACGGCCTACCTGCAATAATAACCCTTTCCATGCAGCAGGCCAAGGACCAGTCGACAGGTGCGGTAAGCACCAACTCTGTCCTCTCCTACTTCATAGAGTACGGATCACTGATCTACGTCTTCCACGGCGTATCAACCGAAGCCGACTTCAACAATTATGTCAGTACCATGGAGTCTTCAATGAAGACCTTCGCCAGGCTCACCGACACTTACCGTATCAACGTCAAGCCCCAGAGGATAGCTGTCAGGAAGGTCCAGCGCACCGGAACCCTTGCCAGCGCCTTCAGCTACTTCGGCATGAAGCAGGATATGTGGGCGGAGCTTGCCCTGCTGAACAACATGGAGCTCAATGACCAGGTGACGGCAGGAAGAACGATAAAGATTATAACCCAGTAAAAAAGTTCATATTGGCAACACAGACATTTCGCAAACCGGGAGGATACTACTCCCTCAAGGGTAAGAACGGACTATATATCCGTTACTCCGCCATCGCCGTGATAGCCTTTTTCCTGCTGGTAACCTCGCTCTTCACCATAGGCCCCGAGGAGGTGGGTGTCATCACACGCTTTGGCAAATACGTACGGCAGGTTGAGCCGGGACTGAACGTGAAGGTACCACTTATTGAACGGCTCTACAAGGTTGCTGTCGAGAGGCAGCAGAAGCAGGAGTTCGGTTTCAGGACTGTTGAGGCAGGAATTCGGTCTGAATATACCAAGGTGGGTACTGTTGATGAATCGCTGATGCTCACCGGAGACCTGAACCTGGCAGATGTGGAGTGGATTGTACAGTACCGCATTGTGGATCCCTACATGTATCTCTTCAAGGTCAGGGAGCCGGTCACCACCCTTCGTGACATCTCCGAGGCATCAATGCGGGAGATAGTGGGTGACCGTACTGTCAACGAAGTGCTCACGGTCGGCAGGGCAGAGATAGCCTCCAGCGTGCACCAGAAGATGCAGGAGCTGTGCAGCGAGTACTCACTGGGCATAAGGATTGAGCAGGTGGTGCTGCAGGATGTCAATCCTCCTGACCCCGTAAAAGATGCCTTCAACGATGTCAACCAGGCCCAGCAGGAGAGGGAGACACTGATAAACCAGGCCAGGTCTGAATACAACAAGGTGATACCAAAGGCCAAAGGCCAGGCTGAAGAGACAATACAGCGCGCCGAGGGTTATGCCACCGCACGTGTAAATAATGCTCTGGGAGAATCAGCCAGGTTCAATGCTCTTTACCGGGAGTATATAAAAGCCCCGGAGGTAACCAAGAGAAGGATTTATCTCGAGACAATGACAGAGATCATGCCAAAACTAGGGCACAAGATCATCACCGACGAGAGCGGCAACAACGTGCTGCCTCTGCTGCAGATGCAACTCACCTCAAACAACTGACCCATGCCGGCAAGAAACACAAAACTCATAATATATCTCACCCTGGTTGCAGTAGGACTCTTTCTTCTTTTGGAGTGTATCTACAGGGTGCGGGAGACGGAGCAGGTTGTCATAACCCAGTTCGGAAAGCCTGTTGGAGAACCAAAGATAACCCCGGGACTGAAACTGAAGATGCCCTTTATCCAGAAGGTCAACTATTTCGAAAAGCGTTATATGGAGTGGGATGGCGACCCCAACCAGTTGCCTACCAAGGACAAGAAATTCATATTCGTGGATGCCTATGCCAGATGGCAGATTACCGACCCGCTCCAGTTCTTCAAGAGGCTCACCGATGAGAGAGGTGCTCAGTCGAGGCTGGCTGACATCCTGGACGGGGAGACACGTGATTATATCGCAGGACACAACCTTGAGGAGATTGTCCGCTCCACAAACAGAACTCCCATCTCCTCCGGGCAGATGGGGGAGGAAGCGGGAGACACTCTCTCTGACATCCAGACAGGAAGGCTCGAAATAGAGAAGATGATCCTCAGGTCATCCAATGAGAAGGTGAGTGACCTGGGTATTGTCATCCTCGACGTCCGCATAAAGAGGCTCAACTATGTTGAGGAGGTCCGGACCCAGATCTATGAGAGGATGAAGAGCGAACGGTACCGTATTGCCGAGAGGTTCAGATCGGAAGGACAGGGTGAAGCCTCAAAGATCAACGGGGAGAAGGAGCGTGACCTGAAGACCATACAGTCCGAGGCGTTCAGGCAGGCTGAAGAGATCCGGGGCCGTGCCGATGCCAGGGCGGCGGCTATCTATGCCGAGGCCTATGACCAGACTCCGGCATCAAGAAACCTCTATGCCTTTGTCAAGTCGATGGAAGCCTTCCGTATGACCTTTGATACAACTACAACAATAATACTCTCAACCGACGGAGAACTCTACAAGTACCTGAAGGACTTCCGGTAGCCGGCCCCGACCGTTACCTGTAGTCATCGGCACTCTTCTCCAGGCTCCGGCATCCGTCGGCACTCTTCTCAAGGCTCTGGCATCCGACGGCACCATTCTTCCGGCATCCGTCGGCCAGCGGAACTCTTCTCCAGGCTCCGGCATCCGGCGGCGCCATTCTTCCGGCTCCGGCAGCCATCGACACTCTTCTTCCGGCACCGGGGTACATGCGGTAACCGGGCAGTCAGTCTGCAGCTGCAATCCATACTGTCAGCACGGCAAAATGTGTAAGGTAAACTGTTGTTTGTCAACAGCCGGGCGCTGTATATCAAAATGAACATTGCCAGCGGCTCCTGCTGATGTAAATTAGCTGTGAGTTTTGACAGGGCATGTGACTTTTGAAGCACGGCAGTAAAAATGAAGACCTATTATCAGATAACAGCGGAAGGAATAGGAATCGTCCTGCTCCGGAAAAGAAAGATCGCCAAGGCACTTCGCAGGTGGTTGCGTGAAAATGGTTTGTCCTACGAGTACAATTTTTACATCCAATGATCTTTCAGAAACAGGTTCTTTTGGCACTATCCGGAGTAAGAGAGCCGGCCCCTGAGGCCGGCTCTTCTTTTTCCCCCTGACAGACAGAAAAGGCCGCAGTTATCCACCGCAGCCTCTTTCAATTATCTCTTGCAGCGCCTGCCGTCTCAGCCCCTGTCGGGGAAGAACCTGCGCCACCAGTATTGTTTCCTTATTCTTGCCATAATCAAACTGTTTGCAAATATGCAAACAATTTTTCTTGCCTGTTATTGTATGACAGACTATTTTTTCAAAAGATCACGTATCTCCTTGAGAAGCTCAATATCCTCAGGAGGTGGCGGAGGCGCTGCCGGAGCTGCTTCCTCCTTCTTCTTGAGATTATTCATGGCCTTGATCACAAAGAAGATGCAGAGTGCAACAATCAGAAAGTCGAGGACGGTCTGGATGAAGACACCGTAGTTGATTGCCACTTCCGATACAGCAGGCTGAACCACTGCTTCCCCTTCAGTTATCGCCTCCTGCCCCTTCTGAAGGATAGCCTTCAGATTGCTGAAGTCGACCTTCCCCAGGAGAAGACCCAGTGGCGGCATAAGCACGTCATTGACCAGTGAGGTAATGATCTTGCCGAAGGCCCCGCCGATGATGATACCAACGGCCATGTCAAGCATGTTGCCCTTGACGGCAAATTCCTTGAATTCTTTCACAATTCCCATAATCAAGTTTTTTTGTGATTTTTTAGATCAGGTTAACACTGAGCCAAATATACAAAAGGTATTGAATATCCGGTAGTCAGAACGGCTAAATTATTAACCGGAAAATTAGCAAACCACGGTTTTTTTTACTACCTTACAGGTTCGTTGGATTGAGGACAGCTATTCCGGAATATTTATTATTAACCAAAAAACAACAAATTATGGCAGTACTTAAAGTAATTGAGATTCTTGCCTCCTCCCCGGTAAGCTGGGAAGAAGCAACGGCTTCCGCAGTCAAGGTGGCAGCCAAGACGGTAAAGGAGATACGCTCCGTATACGTAAAGGAACAGAGTGCGGTGGTAGTGAAGAACAAAATCACCGAATACCGGGTTAATGTGAAAATAACGTTTGAAGTACTTTAATCATCCAGACATTTATGGGACTAATTTCATTCATCAAGAACGCCGGCTCGAAGCTCTTCAAGTCGGAAGAGAAAAGAGAAGAGGAAAAAGCGGAACTTATCGCTGAACATATCAAAAAGTTCGGGTTTGACGTCAGCAAGGTAAAGGTTGCCGTCGACGATGAAAAAGTGATTCTGACCGGCCAGGTTGACACCTGGGCCAACAAGAACAAAATCATCGTCACTGCAGGCAACGTTGACGGCATCTCAGCCGTTGAGGATCATCTGCTGGTAATAACCCCGGAGCCGGTAGCACCGCCGGAGCCCGAAAAACAGTTCTACACTGTCAAAAAGGGCGACTACCTCTCGAAGATCGCGAAGCAGGTCTATGGAGATGCCAGGAAATACCCGGTCATCTTTGAAGCCAACAAGCCAATGCTCAAGGATCCGGATCTCATCTATCCGGGCCAGGTGCTGGTTATTCCGCCACTGAAGTAGAGCTGTCGGGACATCCTGAAAAGGGAATTCCAATCTTCGGCAGAGACGTTGCGTGCAGCGTCTCTGCTTCTTTCAGGTAAACATTGAACCTGATTCTTTTGTTATATTTGCAGTCGTGAAGTGGATGCGAAACATATCTCCCGTCCTGTCAGTAGTGCTGATGATGCTTATGCTCTCAGGCACTCTGGGCTATACCCTTGTCCGGCACTCCTGCCTCCACTGCGGAACCGAAACGGTCACCGCCACCATGGCAGGCAGCAGCGAAGAGACGAGCTGCTGCTGCAGTCATCATGACACCGATACGGATCACCGGCACGGCTTCACTGAGATGCTGATCTCTGACGACTGCTGCAGTCATCAGGATGCGGATGTGAATCACCGGCACGGCACTCCGGAGATGCTTATTTCTGATGACTGCTGCTCTCACGAAACCGAGAGGGTGGTGACAGACGAGCTTGTGCGCTCGGAACTGGAGAATGAGATCATCCCCTGGTTCATGCTGGCTTCTGTGGTGGCTGTCATGGATGACAAGCCTGCAGATAACATCCGCTCATCTTACGCCGACCGGCCATTCAACCACGTTCGCGATCTGACAACCGTCAACTGTCAGATAAGATCCTGACTTGTTCATAGGGACAACATAATACGGATACCTGATTACAGCGTGTCAGTATAATGTTACACGGAAACCTGCAGAGAGACTCTCTCAAAGCCTCTCTTCAGGACTCTAAAGCAAGTACACATTTAATTTATTCCCTATGAAGCAAATATTGACAATTCTGATATTTATAATCCCTGCCTCGCTTTTTGGCCAGGGCAGGATAGAAGGCAAGGTGATCGTCGCCGGAGGAGGCGCCCCTGACAGTGTGGGCGTCCCCGGTGCAAACATCGTCTGGGCCGGAACCACCACCGGCACCTCCACCAACAATGCCGGATATTTCAGCCTGAGAAGAATTAGGGACCACGACCGTCTTGTAGCGAGCTTCGTCGGATACACTCCTGACACGGTCAGGATTGAACCCGGTGAAGAGTATGTCGAGATCATTCTTCTCGAAAACAGCCTGATCGGTGAGGTCACCGTAACGGGTCGTGCTCCGGGCACACACATCGACAGGGCAGCTACGATTGCCACGGTGAATATAACGGCTGCAGAGCTCTGCAAGGCAGCATGCTGCAACCTCTCCGAGAGCTTTGTCACCAACGCCTCGGTTGACGTTAACTATGCCGATGCCGCTACCGGCGCCAAGCAGATACAGCTCCTCGGACTGGCAGGCTCATACGTCCAGATACTCACGGAGAACATACCCTCCATCTACGGCCTCGGTGCGGCATACGGACTGAGCTACATCCCCGGCCCGTGGATGGAGTCGATACAGGTCTCCAAAGGAACATCCTCGGTGCGCAACGGCAACGAGTCGATCACAGGCCAGATCAATGTCGAGTACAAGAAACCGGCCTCCAGCGAAATAGTTTTCGTGAACGGATTCGTGAGTGATGCCGGCAAGATAGAGACCAATGCAAATGCATCCCTGAAGCTAAACGACTACTGGAGCACCATGCTGCTGGCACACGGGGAGACCCAGTCAGGTGCGGCCGACCATAACGGTGACGGCTTCCGTGATGAACCTGACGTGCGACAGTACAGTTTCCTGCACAGGTGGGACTATCTGAGCACTAACCTCACCTTCCGTGCCGGCATTAAATATATGAAGGAGGAACGCATCGGCGGACAGTTTGATTATGACCGCAACAGTGCCAGCACCTGGGATAACGGTTACGGTATAAATATCGGTACTGAGCGAGCAGAAGCCTTCACAAAGCTGGGAGGCGTGTTTGGCCCCTCGGACAACATGTCGCTGGGATGGATACAGAGCTTTACCCTGCATGACATGAACTCATGGATGGGGTATAACCTGTATAATGCAATGCAGAAGAGCTATTACACCAACCTGCTTTACCAGTACTTCCCGGCAGAGCGGCATACCGTTGATGCGGGCTTCAGTTACCGGTACGATCACTACGACGAGTTGAGTATGGCATATGATGAACTGATACAACATAGTGAGAGCGACCAGTGGCACGAGACTGTTGAATCGGTTCCGGGAGTTTTTCTGCAGTACACATATACCGATTCGGCAAGGATGACCCTGCTCGCCGGGCTGCGGTACGACTTCTACAGCAATCACGGGGCGCAGTTCACCCCCAGGATACACCTGCGTTACGAGCTGACTCCCGGGATGACACTAAGGGCTTCGGCAGGAAAGGGATACCGTACGGTGCATGTCATGGCGGAGAACCTTTACTTCCTTGCCAGCAGCCGGACGATAGAGATTGGGGATAACCTCGATATAGAGGAGGCATGGAACGCCGGCATCAACCTCACCGGTTATGTCCCGCTTGGGGGTCGAGAACTGCGCCTGACCGGCGAGGTGTATCGTACAAGCTTCAAAAAGCAGATCGTGACTGACCTCGACACTGATATTGACCGGGTGCTGTTCTATAACCTCGACGGCAGATCTTTTTCAAATGTCATCCAGCTTGAGGCCCAGGTGCAGCCTTTGACAGGACTCGATATCACGGCAGCGTGGAGGTGGAACGACGTGCGGCAGACCATTGGAGGCGACCTGCGCGAGAAGCCGCTCTCATCACGATGGAAGGGACTGCTCACGGCATCATATACCACGCGCATGCGGAAGTGGCAGTTTGACTGGACGCTTCAGTATAACGGACCCGGAAGGATCCCGTCGACGATGGCGAACCCCGAGCCCTACCAGAGGCATGACTACTTCAGCGCATACCCAGTAATGAATGCGCAGGTGACAAAATACTTCCGCAAATGGAGCATCTACATCGGCGGCGAAAACATCACGGGATCAAGACAACATGATGCCATCATCGCCGCAGAAAATCCCTTCGGTGACTATTTTGATGCCACCATGATCTGGGGACCGGTGCACGGCCGTAAGCTGTATGCAGGCTTCAGGTTCGCGATTGACCGGCCGCAGAACTGAGATACCTGAAAAGAGAAATGAAAAGAGTAAAACCGGATAGAATGAACCTTGCATGGGAAATATCACGCCTGAGAAGGCGACTCCTGATTTTCATGCAGGATCCGTTCTGCCAATTAACCAGATGAAATATACAGAGATGAAAAAGAATCAGATTATCACGACAGCACTTCTCCTTATCTTCACCTCCTTTGCCCTCAGCGCCCAGGAGAAAGGAAAAAAGGAGATCTCAACTGTAAAATTCGAGACAAGCATTGATTGTGAGAACTGCGTGAACACAATCATGAAGAACATCCCCTTCGAAAAAGGGGTGAAGGATGTGAAATGTGACCTGACCACGAAGGAGGTCACCGTTCAGTACCAGAACGACAAGAATAAGCCCGAGCTTCTGAAGAGGGCCATTGAGAAGCTGGGTTTCACTGCCAGTGAGGTTAAGGAAAAGAAAAAAGAGGAAGGGGATCCGGAAGGTAACAGGCAGTAATGCCTGCCGAAACTGCTTATTCAAGGACAGGATTCCTCGACCGGGGAACAGTTACGCCACGGAAATGCAACACTTTGCATCGCGGATAGCTGGATAATTCGGGACAAAACATTTTCTTATTACCGGGAAATTGGTTGATATGTTCTACTTTTGGGTGTCAACAGTCGATTGTTAAACCTGTAACCGCTACCCGATGAAAAACTTCCGTCTATTTTCCCTTGCTGCGGCGTTCGCCCTCCTGATAGTTGCAGGCGGATGCAAAAACAACGACCCTGCCACAACCTCACTGCCCCGAAGCACCCCGGAGGCCGAGGGGGTCTCCTCTGCTGCCCTGATCACCTTCCTCGACTCGGTAGCGGCAGACAGGCATGAGTTTCACAGCATCATGATAGTGCGCCATGGCAAGGTGATAGCCGAGGGTTGGTGGGACCCCTACAGGCCCGACCTGAAGCACACCCTCTACTCCACCAGCAAGAGCTTCACCTCCACCGCCGTCGGTTTTGCCGTCACGGAAAAGCTGCTCAGCGTTGATGACAGGGTGGTGTCATTCTTCCCCGACCAGCTGCCCGATACGGTCTCTGAGCATCTTGCGGCCATGACCGTCAAAGACCTGCTGACAATGTCGGCCGGGCAGTCTCCTGACCCTACCGGGGCCGTCACCAACGCTTACCGTGAGTGGGTGAAAGGCTTCCTGGCAACACCGGTGGTGAAGCAGCCGGGAACGGAGTTTCTTTACAACTCAATGGCAACATTCATGCTATCGGCAATAGTGCAGAGGGTCACAGGTGAAAAGATAGCCGATTACCTCCGGCCGAGGCTTTTTGAGCCACTGGGAATAGTGGGTTACGACTGGGAGGAGAGTCCTGAAGGCATCAATTCAGGGGGATGGGGGCTGAGGCTGAAAACTGAGGACATGGCGAAGTTCGGCCTTCTCTATCTGCAAAAGGGAATGTGGAACGGGAAGCAGATCATTCCTGCCGCATGGGTTGAAGAAGCCACCAGCTTCAAGATCGACCAGGCACCAGGCGCACCACCGGAGGTGAAGGCGAAGAGCGACTGGATGCAGGGCTACTGCTACCAGTTCTGGCGCTGCAGAAACAATGCCTTCAGGGCTGACGGAGCCTTCGGACAGTACATTATCGTCATGCCGGAGAAGGATGCCGTGGTGGCAATCACATGTGAGTCACCCGACATGCAGGATGAGATCAACCTTGTATGGGATCATATCCTGCCTGCCATGCATGACGGCCCTCTGCCGGAGGATAGTGAGACACTCGGTCTGCTGCAAACCCGTCTTTCAGCCCTTGCGCTGACCGTGCCGGCTGCCAGGCCTGACTCCCCCATGGCAGTACAGATTACCGGTAAGAGGTTTCTGCCCTGGAATGACCCGGAAAGCAAGGGTTCGTTCTCTGCGGTCTTTTCAGGCGACAGCTGTCTGATGTCACTGAACTTGACCGGAGAAGAAAAGCTCATACCCTTTGGCAGGGGCCGATGGCTGATTTCAGAGACCGATTTGGAGGGTCCCAACCTTATCAGAAGGCCGGGAGGCCCGGAACATAATCTCATCGCAGCAGCCTACGAGTGGAGCAGCGACAGCACCCTTGACATGATAATCAGGTATATAGAGAGCCCTCATCATATAAAAATAAGAGGCAGTTTTGAAGGTGACACCCTGATCCTGAATGCCAGGCTCAGTCCTCCCCCGGGCTATGACATGCCTGCCCTGAAGGCGGTAATGGAAAAATAAGATCCTTCCACCCTGGCTGCATAAGTCCCTTGCGGCGGGGCGCAACCCCAGTACTCTTTCACCCTGGCTGCATAAGTCCCTTGCGGCGGGGTGCAACCC
>CAYPKP010000059.1:0-3653 GCA_964411345.1 uncultured Rikenella sp.
GGCATGGGCGATAGCCATAGGGTGAGAGTCACGAACATGCCCTGACAGAACGGAATGTAACGGGCGTTTTTCGCCCGGTCGTTGAGCGTTAATGACCCGGCGCCATTCCGGATTGCCGGTAGGGAGACGTTCCGGTCGTTGACCGTTACTGACCCGGTGCCAATCTGGATTGCCGGTAGGGAGACGTTCCGGTCGTTGAGCGGCAATGACCCCGCAATATCCTATATTGCCAGCAGGGAGACGTTCCGGTCGTTGACCGATCGGCTGCTGAATATGAATACTGCCGTTACCCCGGGTATTTCCCTGACGCTTTTGGCAAGGCCCTCCGCTCTGTTCTGGTCGGGAGCTCCGGCGATGACAAGAAAGAAGTCGATCTTCCTCAGTTTGTGCAGAAGGATGCCTCCCTCGCCATGGTTTGAGACAAGGGTGACTGCCGGTGTCTCCGAGACGAAGCAGGAGAAGCGGTGTTCTCCGCTTTCGGCAACTGTGGTGACATCCTTGTCACATTTGCGGAGCCCTGCACCCAGGTGGCGGTTGAGCATAACCGAGATGCGGTAGTCCGGTTCAGCGGAGGCGATTCCCAGGAAGAGGAAGTGCGGGACATCCACGGCGGGGATAATGTGTCTGGTAATCTTCTTTCCCCGGTTCATTTCTCCCTGCTGTTTACCATGTTCCAGGCCACCATGGAGGCCTCCTGTTCTGCCTCTTTTTTTGTGGGACCCTCACCCTTGCCTGCAACCTTGCCATTTATCTCCAGCGTCACCGCAAAGAGGGGATGGTTTCCCGCACCGTTCTTTTCGCGGAAGGTATAATGGATCTTATGCCTCTTTTTCTGGCAGTATTCCATGATGAGGCTCTTGTAGTCGGTCTCGCTGTCGAGCAATGACTTGAGATCCAAATTTTTAATCAGTGCCTTCTCAATAAAGAAACGGCGTGTGCGTTTAAAGCCCTTGTCGATGAACAGTGCTCCCACAAAGGCCTCGACAGCATTGCCGTAGAGATTGCGTGGCGAGTCGGTCGGTGCCAGGTGTGACACTATCAGTTTGTCGAGTCCCATGCTAACGCCCAGCTCGTTGAGAGTCTCCCTGTTTACGATGCGTGCCCTGGTCTTTGTGAGGAGTCCCTCCGAGGCATCCGGGTAAAGATGAAACAGGTAGTCTGAGATGATGCTGTCAATGATGGCATCACCAAGGTATTCCAGTCTCTCATTGTTGATTCTCGTTCCGTCAGGCAGGGTATAGGAAGCCGAGCGGTGTATGAATGCCATCTCATAGAGCCTCAGCTTCCGGGGGCGGAAGCCGAGGATACTTTTCAGGCCGGAGCGAAACTCCCGCCTGTCGTGTACCATGGTGTTGTTTTTTTTCCTGTGGAGCAGGAACACTATTCTTCGAATTTCCTGATCAAAACAGAGGCATTATGTCCTCCGAAGCCAAAGGTGTTGCTGAGTGCAGCCCTGACTGTTCTCTTCTCTGCCCTGTTTGGCGTCAGGTTGAGTTTCGGGTCGATGGCAGGGTCAGGATTTCTCAGGTTGATGGTCGGAGGTACAGTGTCATGAACCACGGCCATGACAGTGGCTATTGCTTCCACTGCACCGGCAGCGCCGAGCAGATGGCCGGTCATCGACTTGGTGGCACTGATATTCATTTTGTAGGCATGTTCTCCGAAGAGCCTGACGATGGCTTTGGTTTCAGCTATGTCGCCAAGGGGGGTAGCGGTACCGTGGACGTTGATGTAGTCAATGTCTGCAGGCGTCAGCTTTGCCTCCTCGATGGCCTGTTTCATCACGTTCAGTGCTCCCATGCCGTCAGGGTGCGGGGCGGTGATGTGATATGCATCGGCGGTGAGGCCTGCGCCCACCACCTCGGCGTAGATGGTAGCTCCGCGGGCTCTGGCATGACCCAGCTCTTCGAGTATCAGGGCGCCGCCGCCCTCGCCGATGACAAACCCGTCACGGGTGACATCGAACGGCCGCGAGGCAGTCTGATACTCCTCGTTGTTGGTCGACATGGCCTGCATGGCATTGAAGCCGCCGATGCCGGGGGGATTGACCGACGCCTCCGAGCCCCCGGCTATAAAGAGGTCAGCCTTGCCCAGGAGAATGTAATAGTAGGCGTCAATTATGGCATTGGTAGATGAAGCACAGGCAGAGACGGTGGCGAAATTGGGCCCCCGGAAACCATACTTGATTGAGAGCATGCCGGCGGCAATGTCACTGATCATCTTGGGAATGAAAAAAGGGCTGAACCGGGGAGTGCCATCACCCAGGACATACCCTCTTACTTCTTCCAGGAAAGTCTCAATGCCGCCGATGCCCGATGCCCAGATGACACCTGAGCGGTCCTTGTCAGCCGCATCGGGATCAAGACCGGAGTTTGCTACCGCCTCCGCAGCTGCCACCATGGCATACTGGGCGTAGCGGTCCATCTTGCGCGACTCTTTCCTGTCAAAAAAACTGGCCGGATCGTAGTTCTTCAGCTCGCAGGCAAACTTTGTCTTGAACTTTGAAGTATCAAAGTGAGTAATGAGATTTGCGCCGCTTACACCATCAACAAGACTTTTCCAATAATCCTGAAGTGTGTTGCCGATAGGGGTCAATGCCCCCATTCCGGTAACTACTACCCGCCTCATATCAGGTTATCAAGGATAACTACTTTGCGTTCTCCTCAATATACTTAATGGCTTCGCCGACTGTGCTGATGCTTTCTGCCTGATCATCGGGAATTCCAATGTTGAACTCCTTTTCAAATTCCATGATCAGCTCAACAGTGTCAAGAGAGTCAGCACCAAGGTCATTGGTGAAGTGTGCTTCGGGAGTGACCTCAGCCTCATCAACGCCAAGCTTCTCAACGATGATCTTCTTTACTCTAGTAGAAATGTCAGACATAACAATTAAATTTATGTTAATACTCGTTTTTAAAACTACGCAAAGAAATATATTTGTACCATATTTTTCAAACAATTTATCGGAAATTTGCAGGCCGGTAAGTCTAACATGCAGGTTAACAGCAAGATAAGCATTAAATTTAAGCGCCGGGGAACCCTGGCGCTGAGTGCATTAAGTGACAGATAATGAAGAATATAGCCATTCTTGCTTCCGGAACCGGAACGAACGCTGAAAACATTATAAGATACTTTTCGAACGATAATCGGGCAAAAGTTACCCTCGTTTTGTCGAATCGTTCTCAGGCCATGGTTTTGGAGAGGGCTGCGGCACTTGGGGTAGATGCCTTTTTTTTCGACCGAAGTCAGTTTTATGATACCGGGGAGGTGCTGATGATGCTTCAGAGGAGGGGAACAGACCTGGTTGTTCTCGCCGGTTTTCTGTGGCTGGTTCCTTCCGCCGTAATTGAGGCATTCAGGGGTCGCATCATCAATATTCATCCCGCGCTTCTGCCCCGGTTCGGGGGCAAGGGCATGTACGGCGACAGGGTTCACCGTGCGGTGCTTGACGCAGGTTGCGGTGAGAGTGGCATAACCATCCACTATGTCAACGAACAGTATGATTCAGGCGACATCATCTTCCAGGCGCGGTGCCCGGTGTTGCCGGATGATGATGTTCACACTCTGGCGGCCAGGGTTCATGAGCTGGAGTACAGGCACTACCCGGAGGTGATCAGCAGGCTGTTAAAAGGCAGGGAGTAGGGAATAGGCAG
>CAYPKP010000059.1:3753-13809 GCA_964411345.1 uncultured Rikenella sp.
CTTATTGTGGCCAGCAACTCCATATAGCCCCTGGCGATCTTCTGAAACTCCTCCATCGATTCCGGAGCCACCGGGTTCACAGGCGGGGCTTCCACCTTCAGCGGGTCAACGGCACTGCCGTTGCGGTAGAACCGGAAGTCGAGGTGTGGACCCGTTGAGAGTCCCGAGCTTCCCACATATCCTATCACCTGTCCCTGTTTCACATACACTCCAGGTGCGATTCCCGGACCGTAACGCGACAGGTGAAGATAGGCTGTGGAGTATACGCTGTTGTGGGTGATGCGCACCATCCTTCCGGCTCCTCCCTCATAGGCTGTGCTGGTTACCCTGCCGTCGCCGATGGCTACAACCGGCGTGCCGATTGGTGCTGCATAGTCGACCCCGTGATGAGGACGCACTATCTTCAGTATGGGATGGCGCCTGGCACCGGAGAAGCGGGAGCTTATGCGCGAATAGCGCAGCGGCGCCTTCAGAAAGGCCTTCCTCAGGCTGGCGCCGGTGGTGTCATAAAACGAGTAGGTGCTGTCCTGCCAGAAAGGTATGGCATAGATCTCATTGCCGGAATGTTCAAAGAGGGCTGCATGAATTCTTCGTATGCCTGCCGACTCTTCGCCTATGAACTCCTCCTCATAGATCACCTTGAAACGGTCTCCTCTCTGTAACCCGAAGAAGTCGATGGTCCATGCATATATCTCCGACAGTTCGGCGGAGAGATTGGGGTTGAGCCCGTTTTCCATTGCCGTCTCCCAGAGGGAGGTGGTTATGGTGCCCGACGAGTACCTGAGCTTGCGGGTGATCTCGGCATCGTAACGGTAGATGGCAAGTGTGTCTTTCAGGCTGAAAACGTATGTCACCCTGGGGTCGTGGTTGTAGATGAAGTAGTCTGTCCGGCTGAGGGTATCCTTCGTGATAAAGGCCGACCAGGTGCTTCCGGTGCGCACCCTGCGCGGGTCAAAGGTCTCACGGTTAGTCCTCAGGAGCTCCTCAATGGTGTTCCACGGGATACCGCGGGCCGCAAGGATGGTGGAGATGAACTGGTTTCTCCTCACCCTGCCCGTCTCAATATTGTACGAGTCGACCGGGATGCCGAAGATCAGGTCCGGATCCTCTGTCCGTGCCGGCAGTGAGGCTGAAATGCCTGAAGGCGAGGTGGCGGCGGCGGAGGGTGCAGCTGCAGTGTCGTCAGCTCCGGCAGGAGCCGGGTTCGTAATGTCGGCAGTGGCTGCTCCGGAGGCTGTCGCCGGTGCTGAATCAGCCGATGCTGAATCAGCCACTGCTGCGGTTGCACTGTCTGAGGCTGTGTCTGCAGTACCAGCGCTGGCATTTGTAACGGGTTTGGATGCTCCGGCAGCTTTTTCTGCAGCAGAGGGCTGTGTGCAGGAGACCGCAAAAAGGAGTGAGGCTGCAATAAGCGCCGGCAAAAGAGCAGTGAATCTCATACAACAATGTTGACAATACGGTTGGGGACTACAATTACCTTCGGGGTGGCATCACCTATCCACTTTTTTGCCCGCTCGTCGGCCAGCACCCTCGCGGTAACCTCTTCCCGCGACATGTCAACGGGAAGCTCTATTTTAAACCTCATCTTGCCGTTGACAGACACCGGGCATTCGAAGACCTCCTCCTTAAGGTATTCCTCATCTGCCTCGGGCCAGGGTTCGTAGGCCAGCGTGCCGGTGTGGCCGTTAAGCTGCCAGAGCTCCTCGGCGAGATGGGGGGCGAAGGGCGACAGCACCCTGATGAAAGCGTCAGCTGTGGCGGCGGTTACCTTGCCCTTCTTCAGTGCAACATTCAGAAAGATCATCATCGCCGAGATGGCGGTGTTGAAATCAAGGCTTTCGATGTCATCGGTGACCTTCTTTATTGTCTTGTGAAGAGCCTTGAGCACCTCTGGGTCTTCCTCGCCTGACGTTATGTTCTCACTGTTGGCCAGCAGCCGGTATGTTCTTGACAGGAAATTTGAAGGTCCTTTGATACCCTTTTCGTCCCACGGCTTCTGGGCGTCGAGCGGCCCCAGGAACATCTCGAAGAGGCGGAAGGTGTCGGCACCAAAATTCTTGACCACATGATCAGGATTGACCACGTTCTTCAGGCTCTTTGACATCTTTGCCACTATCTGGCTGACCTCTTCTCCTGTCTCAGTTATGAAGAAACGGCCATCTTTTTCGGTGACCTGGTCTGATGATACCTTGGCCCCAGTGGAGGTCTCATAGGCGAAGGCGAGGATCATGCCCTGGTTGAAGAGCTTCATGAAGGGTTCGTCGGTTGAGACGATGCCCAGGTCAAAGAGCACCTTGTGCCAGAAGCGGGCGTAGAGGAGATGCAGGACGGCATGCTCTGCGCCGCCGATGTAAAGGTCGACCGGCATCCAGTACTTTTCCCTGGCGCTGTCAAATATCTCCCTGTCGTTTTTCGGGTCAATGAACCTGAGGTAGTACCAGCATGAGCCTGCCCACTGCGGCATGGTGTTGGTCTCGCGCCTGCCGCGGCGTCCGTTTTTGTCAGTGACATACAGCCAGTCGGCGGCATTGGACAGTGGCGACTCACCGTTCTCTCCGGGTTCATAGATCTCCAGCTCGGGCAGTGTCAGCGGCAACTCGCTTTCATCGAGTACGGTAATCTCTCCGTCTTCCCAGTGTATGACGGGGAAGGGTTCACCCCAGTAGCGCTGCCGGCTGAAGAGCCAGTCGCGCAGTTTGTAGTTGACACGGTGTATTCCAAGGTTCCTCTCCTCTATCCACCTGGTGATGACGGCTATTCCCTCTTCGACATTCAGCCCGTCGAGTGTGATGCCTCTCTCACTGTCAGAAGAGTTGATATATATGCCGTCACCTGTCCAGCATTCATTGCCTGAGATGATGCGGCGCTTCTGCTCCATGTCGTTGACGGCGGGGGAGAGGATACATGTAATCTCCAGCCCGAACTTCTTCGCAAACTCGAAGTCGCGGTCATCATGTGCCGGCACTGCCATGATGGCTCCGGTACCGTATCCCATCAGAACGTAGTCTGCCACCCAGACAGGTATCTTATTGCCGTTCACCGGGTTAACAGCATAGCTTCCTGTGAAGACACCGCTCTTTTCTTTGGCAAGGTCGGTGCGGTCAAGGTCTGACTTGAGCGATGCAGCCCTGACATATTCGTTGACAGCCTCTGCCTGTTCGGGACTCGTAAGTTTACCGACAAGAGGGTGCTCTGGCGAGAGCACCATGTATGTTGCGCCGAAGAGTGTATCGGGACGAGTGGTATAGACCGTGATTATCTCCCTGCTGCCCTCGACTTTGAAATCGACCTCAGCACCTGTTGAACGTCCTATCCAGTTACGCTGCTGCTCTTTGATACCCTCGGGCCAGTCGAGTTTCTCCAGCCCGTTGAGGAGTCTCTCGGCGTAATATGGTATGCGGAGCATCCACTGCTTGAGGTTTCTCCTGGTGACCCTGTTGCCGCACTTCTCGTGCGTGCCGTCGGTCAGCACCTCCTCATTGGAGCAGACGATACGGCAGGAAGGGCAGTACCATATCTGGGCGTCATCATAATAGGCCAGTCTTTTTGAGTCGATGTATTTTTTTCTTGCCTCATCGCCCGCCTTGATGACATCGGGTGGTATGGGCATCTCGTCTATGGGTCGCCCGCGGTCGGCCTGATGGTCATACCAGGTGTTGTAGAGCTTCAGGAAGATCCACTGTGTCCATTTGAAGTAGGCCGGATCGGTGGTGTTGATCTCGCGGTCCCAGTCGTAGCTCAGCCCCAGCTCCTTTATCTGCCGGCGAAAGGTGTCGCAGTTTTTATTTGTGGTGACGGCAGGATGTGTGCCTGTCTGTATGGCATACTGCTCGGCGGGGAGACCAAAGGCATCCCATCCCATGGGATGTAGCACATTGAAGCCCTTCATGCGCTTGTAGCGCGCCACGATGTCGGTGGCGGTGTAGCCCTCGGGGTGGCCCACGTGCAGTCCTGCTCCGGAAGGATAGGGGAACATGTCAAGGATGTAGAACTTTCTGGGGTTGGTGAGATCGTCTGAGGTCCTGAAAGTCTTGTTCTTCTCCCAGTACTCCTGCCACTTCTTCTCTATCTCTGAAAAGTTGTACTCCTTCATTTCGGCTCTGTGGTTTGCGCTTATGGGGTGCGAAATTAGGAAAAGTTTGGCAGAAATCCCCGCGGGGGATTATAATGATTGCGGCGATTCTTGTGCAGATGCCTCTGCCACCATAAGCGGCAATCCTCCCGCGCGCCGGCAACCTGCCATGCCAGACTGACTATCTGATGGCGAAACGGCTGCAGTGAGGCCTGCGGTCATCACTCTGCAGCCGTGAGGATCAAAGGCAGACCTCCAATTTTTGGCAGAAGTATCGAATTTCGGATCATCATCTTCCCGGATTTATTGCTGAAGTTTTGAAAATCGGCTTCGGCGCTGTACTTTTGCACCTGGAACGGTCCCGTAGTTCAATGGATAGAATGACAGATTCCGGTTCTGTTGGTTGGGCGTTCGAGTCGCCCCGGGATCACAGGAGAAAACGGCTGCAATGGCCGTTTTTCTGTTTCAGGGGATCCGTGCTTGCTGATGATGAGGGCGGCGGGAACGCGAAGGGAAAGAGCGTTCGAACCGAGAGAGCAAAACGAGCGAGCTCGTGAGCGGTTGGTGGAAGGCAGGTATCGGTTTTACTGTTACTTCACTGTGAAGACCTTCCGGAATGATACCGGTTGACCGTCGGCGGTGATGCCCTGCAGGTTGATCTCATAGACGCCGGGAACGTCGGACGACCAGAACTCAGCACGGTACCTGCCATCAGCCGAGGGGGTGAGTGAGGGCTCCCAGAAAAGTGTGTTACGGAAATCGGGTGTCCGGTCGCGCATTTTCTCATCGACGGAATAGTCAGGTGAGGAGAATATCCTGACAGGATCGGCAACACGGTAGGGGAGCCTCACGGCATGGTCAGGAAGCGTCACCCTGCTGTAGTCGCCGTCGTAGGTTATGATGTTCACCAGGCCAAAGAAGAGATAGTCGCCGACAACATAGCGGTCCCTGATCACATCAATCCGCTCAACATGGTCCGGATCGAATGCGGCGATGACAGAAGGATCACTGACAACCACCCCGTCTATAAAAGTTATGGGCGGTTGCTCATAGACGACGTCGTAGTAGGGATCGGCGACGGTTATCTCATATCCCTCTCTTTTCTCCCTGAGGGTGACCCCCGGTACAAGTTCGTAGAAGACCTCTGTCATCACCGGCAGCCTGATAAAATCATCCAGGTCAAGCCTGATGTCAGGGATCCCGTAAAAGCTTTTCACCGGTTTTTCCACAGCTGCCAGAGGCGGTGCCGGAAGCGTATTTTTAGTCTCATATATCCTGTTTACCTGGTAGTTGACCTTCATCAGGGATACGAGCTTCGGTGACCCGTGAACTGAAGTTCCGGCCGCCGGCCCGGAGGCGGGATACTCTTCCGAGAAGGAGGATTCGATCCTGATGGTGTTGTCAGGATTGACCACCTCCGGCTGTATTATCAGCTCCCTGGTAACCCTGTCTGTCGGGACGCTGAAGCTGAAGCGGCCTTCGGCGTCTGTCCGGGAGTAAAAGAAGACGGCATTTTTCCGCGGTATTGAGAGGAACAGATATTTTCCGCTGTCGGGCATCTGGGTGTTCCTGTTGAAAAGCCGGCCCTGGATGAAATGATACTCTTTCTCAAAATCATAGCTGAGGGTCCCTGTCGGCATGCCTCCGGCCGTATTCTCCATTCGCAGTCTCTCATCGCGGGACCCAGTCTGCAGGCCCCCATCCGGAGACTCCTGGTGCATCCAGACGGCAATGTCACAACCGTGATTGCCGGTTGAGGGTGCCACCGCAAGGCTCAGCCGTGCCGGTCCGGAAGGTGGCGAGCCGTTATCCGTTAAATCGAATTCAAGAATGACCTTCTCTCTTGTACCGCAGCTGTCGGGCGCTGAGATGCTTAAGTCTACCCTGCCGTTATCTGCCTCCGTGGTTTCTCCCGGTCCGCCGGGCTCATGCCGGGTGGCTGCTTCCGGGTCTGCTGTCCGCTCTCCTGCAGTCTGCCCTTCGGTTCCCTCCGGACCCGGGTAAGTCTCCGTCCTCAGAGCATTGTAGATGTCGATTCTCTTCATGAAGCAGCCGTAGGGCATGAACCTCTTCATCGCCCCGGTGTATGCCCTCAGCATATAGCTGCCGGAGGTCAGTGTGTCAGGCAGGAGTGCCTCACCAGGCCCGCATCCATCCTCCAGGATGATTCGTTTCTGCATCACCGGGCGGTTTTCAGAATTCAGGATCTCCACATAGGCGATGTTGCTCGTTGAGACAGGCTTACCGGTCTGAGCATCGAGCAGGTACACTTTAAACCATATGTTCTCGCCGGCGATATAGATCTCCCTGTCGGTGTGGACGAAGACCTTCTCACCGGAGTGGCTGCCGGTGGCAGGGCCCGGAATATAAAAATCCTGGCCGGCGGCGCTCTGCCTTTCATGACTTTCTCCGGCTGGACTCAAGCCGCCGCGACCGTGGAGAGGATTCGCCATAACGATAATGGCAAGGAGAAGAAGGTGTCTGATATATGGAATCGTATGCTGCTTCACGTCTCTTACAATTGGTCATCGTCCCAGAAGGTGGGTCTTATGTTCGTTCCTCTCACAGTGCAGTCTGCACATCTCTTATTCCTTGTGAGGACTATATAATGCGGTTCGGGAGTCGGAGGGGACCTGACGATAATTATCCATTGATAGTCATCAAGACCTTCAATTGTGGTGCCCAAGGGTACTGTATCTGCCGCACATTTGGCATAGAGGTCGGGCATGCCCTTGAAGTTTTCTGAGACGAACACCCTCTTCGATGATTTGGCCGAGACGCTGAAATAGCCCAGCACCCTCTGTGCCGGATCCTCCACGCAGAAGACGTTGCCGGTTATGGAAGAGGGTATCAGGTCGTATAGTCCGCCAACATCCTCGGAGATATTCTGCAGTCTCTTCCAGTAACCGAACTCATCCTCTGTGACAGAGTACTGGTTTATCAGCATACTGTATTTAATGTTCAGCCTGTCGGTCTCATTGGAGACAAAATTGATGGGATACTTTTCTATCCTGTCCTGTGTCAGAGAAGAGGTGCTCTTAATATTTATCGACTTTGACTGTTCAGTTATCCAGCATCTGTTGTTGGTTACATCATAGGGAAGCAGGATCTCCCACGTCTCTGTGAAATCCCATCTGTAGTACTTGCATGATCCTTCAGGGTCCAGGGTGTTGAGCCAGATCTGGCATCCCTCTTCAGGATGTGAGCTCCCCTCTGTACCCGGCATCGGCTGCTTCTCGTAGTATACGGAGTCTATCGGGGGCACCGGCTTCATCTCCATCGGCGCTGACATGTATGTGTAGCGGGTCTCAAAGTTGTTGCCGGCATCGATGTGAAGGGTGTATGTCCGTCCAACCTCTCCCTGGAACTCCCACGGCCAGGTTGAATAAGTTCCCGGAACGGTTTCGTGCATCGTATAGATATTACCCAGGTCATCCTCTATCCTAACCTGGCAGTCCGGCACCGGGACATAGGCATTGAAGCTCCCCAGGGGCTGTGACTTTGAGAGTCTGACAGTATTGTTAATGCCCGCCTCATCAGTAATCACTCCTTCAACAACCAGCAGTTCCTCGGTCTCATCCGTGTCGGGGATGAACTGGGTGATGCAGCCGGCTGACAGCATCATGAGTGAGAGTAATATCAGGCAGTTTGTTAATTTCATCATTCTAAAAGTCGAAACTGAACGTCACGGAAGGAATGGCCCTGCCGAAGACTGATAGTTTATATCCTGTTATTATGTTGTCTTCATTTCTGAAATAGACCGAGTATACATTCTCCCGTCCGAGCAGGTTGTACACCGAGAAGGTCCAGTAGGGATGGGCGATCTTGCGTGATCTGAGGTTTCCTGTCACCTTCACCGAGATGTCAAGTCTCATGTAATCGGGTATCCGGTACTTGTTTCTGTCAGAATAGTGGATCAGTGACAGATCGCCGAGGCGGTAGCTGGCGATGGGGAAGGTGATGGGCCTTCCGGTGCTGTATACAAAGCTGGAGGAGAAGCTGATGCGGCGCGAGGCAAGGTAATTGAAGGCTACGGAGAGGTCATGGGGCTTGTCATAGTTGGCGGGAAACCATTCGCCGCCGTTGATGATCTCGTCGCTGTACCTGCCGGTAGTCTGAAGGAAGGTGCGTGCGTATGTGTAGCCGATGCTCCACAGGAACCTGCCCTCCTCTTTCCTGATCATAAACTCTGCCCCGTAGGCTTTGCCCCGGGCATCCACAAGAAACTGCTCCATATTCTCTTCCATGACAATCCGGGTTCCGCCCTTGAACTCTACGGCGTTGCGGAGCTTCTTGTAATAGAGCTCCAGGGAGGCCTCCAGCTTGCCTCTGAACATCATCTGGTAATAACCGGCAGCAATCTGGTCACATATCTGGGGTTTCAGGTGATAGTCGCTCAGCTTCCAGATATCCGTTGGCGAGATGGAGGCAGTGTTGGAGAGAAGATGAAGATATTGCCTTGTCTTGTTGTAGTTGAGCTTGAATGAGCTCGATCCTGTGGGTCTGAAATTGAGCGACAGGCGGTACTCGGGACCTCCCATCAGCCTGATTATCTGACCGGATCTGTAGTTGACAGTATCGATGATGGTGGACACCCCTTTGGAGTAAGACGGGTCATAGAGATAGACGGACCGCGGGCCGAAGGCCAGGAATGATGAGAGCCTGATGCCGGCGGTGAGCGACAGGTGATCATTCAGCTTGAAGTTGTCATCTATGTAGAGTGAGGACTCCAGTGCTCTCTCCCTCTGGATGGTGGAAGGGACGATCAGCGACGAATCGCCCGTGGGCTGATAATCGCCAGGCGAGACTGCGTAGAAAACGGCGTCAGCGCCGAAGTTGATCTCATGGCGGCCCCTGTAAACGTTGAAGTCGGCTTTTGCTCCGGTGCTGTTGATCATGTGTGACAGCCGGAAGGCCTCAGTGACCAGGCTCTCGCTGGAGATGTCGTAGTTGTAGCGGCTGTTGTTCAGGCTGAAGACCGAGAAGAACCTGTTGTTGAAGAAGTGCCTCCACCTGAGGGAGACGATGCTGTTGTTGTAAAGGTAGGTTGTATCGGAGTTGAACCTGAAGGCGTCGCTGCTGAAGTATGATGAGAGGTCTATCTTGTTGTTCCTGTTTATGTCATAGCTCAGCCTGCCGTTGAGATCATAGAATGAAGCCCTGCTCTTGTTGAGGAACTCATTGTCAAAGACCTTGAATACCCAGTTGGAATATGTTGTCCTCCCGGCAAGGAGATAGAAGAGGGTGTCCTTTATTATGGGTCCCTCGACCATAAGATGGGTTGTCACCGGGCTTATCCCGGCGTTGCCGGCAAAGGCGTTCCTGTCGCCGTCGCGTGCTCCGATGTCGAGCACTGACGATGTGCGTCCGCCGTACCTGGCGGGGATGCCTCCCTTATAGAGAGTGGCGTCCTTTATGATGTCTGAATTGACGGCGGAGAAGAATCCGAAGAAGTGTGAGGAGTTGTACAGGGGGGCGCCGTAAAGCAGGATCAGGTTCTGGTCGGCCGACCCGCCCCTGACGTTGAATCCTGCGGAGCCCTCGCCGACGGACTGTACGCCGGGCATCAGGAGGAAGCTGTTGATGATGTTGGCCTCACCCATGTTGGCAGGGGTGAGCCTGAGGGTTGCCACGGTCATCTTCTCCATGCCCACCTCAGGCCTCTGCAGCGCAACACTCCTGTCTGCAGAGACGACAGCTTCCTTCAGGGGTATGAGGGTGCTTTTCATTTCGATGTTCATCTCACCTTCACCGTAAAGGTTGAGGTCAACCAGGGTCTCCTTCATCCCTACGAAGGAGAACTGCACGGTGTGTATTCCTCTGGGCAGCGTGAGGGAATAGAATCCGTACTGGTTTGAGAGTGTGCCTGCCGACAGTTTCCTGACAAATACCGTGGCGCCTGCCACAGGCTCCCTGGTGTCACTGTCAGTGATATATCCGGAGACGACCACCGTACCCGGCCTGTTCCTCTCCGCCGGGTTGCC
>CAYPKP010000059.1:13909-17943 GCA_964411345.1 uncultured Rikenella sp.
GCAGATCCCTGACCCACTCATCCTTGTAAAAGAATTTGAACGGGTGGATGCTCTCCGTCCTGACGGCGAATTCGCTGAATGACATCCCCTCATAATCCCAGTCGATGATAATGCGCTCCTGGGCTGTCAGGCCGTGAAGTGACAACAGGCAGGCGGTCAGTATCAGGAGTGTTCTTTTCACGCCGGGTGACGGGTCATTATAGTGTGTCATAGTATTCGAGGAGCGTTGTCACGGTGCCGGGATTGCTTCCTGAGAAACGCACGCGGTTGGTTCTGAGGAAATCCTTCACCTCCGCCTTGCGGTCTTTCAGCAGCCTGACAATGTTCTTCCTGTTCCTGACCTGGTGGGCGATGCCGTCCTTGACCAGGTATATTCTCTGTGTCTGTATGAAGGTGTCCCTGTCGCCCGGGCCATCCCTCAGCCTTATCTCCTTTTTATATTTTACGTACAGTGCTGTCTTGCCTTCATGAATGACATTGACGTATCCCTTCAGGTCACGGAGGCTGTCGGCATCCAGGTTTCTGAATTGCAGTTGCTGTTTGTCATGTGTCAGGGCAAAGCGGCCGACCATCTGTTTGTTGAGCTGGAGTGTTGAGCCCTTGTCGGTCAGTATCAGCAGCTCATCGTTCATCAGATCCAGCTTCAGCATCAGTTCCCTGCCGTTGAAGGTTATTCCGTTCATGGTCACCGAGCCGTGGAGGAAGTCGGGTGAAAGGAGAAACTGGGTGCCGTCAATATGCTGATGAAGGTTTCTCCAGACCCTGCCGTTATAGAGTATCTGTTTGCCGATGCTGTCCTGCGGTGCAACGATACCGGCGGCACTGACTGCGGCTGAAGTGTTATTCGTCGGGCATGGTCCGTTGGGGGTGACCGCGGATGCCTGAGTCAGCATGACAAAAGAGAAAACCAGGAAGAGAACTCTCTTCATTCAGGTATTGTTAACGGGTTATCGAACAAATAGGGCTCCAAAGTACAAAATTTGCCATCAAATAAGGCTCCCGGGAGGTTAAAGTTTCTTAATAATATGCTGTTGAAAAAGGTTTAACAGCATGTTTTTATAAATGAAGAGGGTGCCCCTTCTGAGACACCCTCTTCCTGTATCATGCCTGGCGGTTGTACTGCGGTTACTGCCCGGATAACGGTTTTCCCGCCGTGATCGCCCGTGTTTACTGCAGCACTATTCTGTCAACGTTGGTGTTGGCGTACATTATCTTGAGTGCGCTGGCCCGCCGGAGCGCCTGTTTGACGTCGGTGACGACACCCATGCGGGTATCCCTGTCGATCTTCAGCACCACCAGCATCTTGGTTTTGTCGGCCTCATTCAGCTGCTCGCGTTCCTGTGCGATGAAATCCTGGATATCATCGATGTCCTTGAAGGTGTCATTGAGCTGGATCTTTGGCTCGGTGCCATACAGCGCCTGTAAGGCTTCGAGGGGCTCGCCGATGTAGATGAAGCTGGCCAGGGATTTCTTCTCAAGGACCTTTCCTTCCGTGGCGTCGGGGATCCTGACGGTGACCATGACATCGGTCTCCCTCATGGTGGTTACGGCCATGAAAAAGAAGAGTATCATGAAGACGATGTCAGGAAGCGACGAGGTGTTGAGGGCCTTGGTCGTTTTCTTTCCTGTTTTGACGAACTTTGCCATATTACTCTCCTATCCTTTTAGGTTCAGCTTCGGAAATGGGCACCTTGATGTAGTCATCAATGGCGCTTTTCCTGTCTTCATCCAGTCGTTCATAGGGCATCCCGAACTCCCTGCGCGACAGCTCGTCGCGCAGCTCTGCCCTTGCCGCTATCAGCTCATTCTGTACGGCGATATAGACGCCGTATTTTGTGCCGATGTCATTCTGGAGGGAGATGACCGCCTTGGTGACGGGCACATCGCCGAAGTAGGGGATATTGATGATCTCCTTCTCAGGCATGTTGGGCTCATCATTGGCGTTGAGGATGAAGTCGTGGGCTATCTCGCGCAGCTGGCTGAACTCGGTTAGCTGACCTTCAACCAGCAGCAGGTTGTCCTTGTTGACCTTTACCTCGAGGATGTTCCTGTCATTGATCTTATTAATATCCTGCGGGACGTTGGGGTCGGGGATGGCGGGCAGCTGACGCATCAGTCCCGTATCTGAGTCCATCGTGGTGGCAGCCAGGAAGAAAATAAGAAGGAGGAATGCAATGTCAGCCATTGAGCCTGCATTTATTTCCGGTATAGACCTTCTTGACATTTGGTAAAAATTTATCTCCGCCCTGCGGCGGACCGTTCAGTTACTTTTTAAAAAACTTCGATATCTCTGAATAGAGTATCGCAATGACAGCGAGGGCTGCGAGGAAGTAAGCCACGTACAGTCCGATGTCAGTCCATTTGAGTGTTCTCGGCACATTGCCCTTGCCCTTGTAGTGCGGCAGGTTGAGCACGGTGTCATCGGCCAGCAGTGCTGCGATGACCACCAGCACTGCACCTATGCCCAGTGCCACGAGCGTCATTTTCAGTCCTTTCGGATTGAGCACCAGTGCTCTCAGTGTAAAGAAGAGGGTGAGGGCCACGGTAATGCCGATGAGTATATATACATAAAGTAAAAAAGAGTTGGTGATCAGTGGCTCTTCGTAGCGTGTTCCGTCAGTGCCTTCCACCACGCCTCCGAAATAGAAGAGTACAGCGAAGACTAGCGTGAGCGCCATCAGAACCCACGAAAGATAGACGGTGAGCTTTTTCGTTTTTTCTGACATGGCGGCTTATTTTTGATTGTATTTGGCCAGCATATCTATCAGTGAGATCGATGAATCTTCCATCTGGTTTGATATGCCGTCTATCTTCGAGAGCAGGTAGTTATAGAAGACCTGCAGGATGATGGCAACGATAAGGCCGGTGACGGTGGTGATAAGGGCCACCTTGATACCGGCGGCGACGATGGTGGCGGATACTGTTCCTGCCTGTTCTATGGCATCGAAGGCCTTGATCATCCCGATGACTGTTCCGAGGAACCCGAGCATGGGGGCGATGGCGATGAAGAGAGATATCCACGAGAGGTTTTTCTCGAGGAGACCCATCTGCACGCCGCCGTAGGCAACAACTGATTTTTCGGCCATCTCCACTCCCTCGTGGGCTCTGTCGAGGCCCTGGTAGAAGATGCTTGCCACCGGTCCGCGGGTATTGCGGCAGATCTCCTTGGCTGCGTCGATGCCGTCTTCGCGGAGAGCCTTGTCTATTTTCTCAAGCAGCTTGTCCGTGTTTGTGGTCGACAGGTTCAGGTAGATGATCCTTTCGATGGCTATGGCCAGTCCGAGGATGAGACAGAGGAGGATAACACCCATGAAGCCGGCGCCGCCCTCGATGAAGAGGCGTTTGATCTCCTTGTGGATCAACGTCTCGGCCTCCACGGGAGTGGTAGCCATTGTCTGTTCGGTAAGTTGCTGTGTTGGTGCAGCAGACTCATCGGTCTGTGCCTGTGAAATCTGTGTTGTGCCCATAAGCAGCAGGGCTGCGAATGCCATAAATACAAGAACTCTTTTCATCACGTTAGATTATTAAAGGAATAATTAGGACAAAAATAAAAAAAAATGAAAAGCATCCAACGGCGGGGTGATTTTTAAAAAAAAGAGGGATGCCCCTCCGCTTATGCTGGCAAGCGTCACTCTTGCCTGGGATTACTCGCCCGCTTTGCGGGCTCGTGATCCCTTCGGTGGATTCCTGCAACGCTTAAATGAACCCTCCGGGTCCTCATTTCTTTTCCCTCTGACCCTTCAGAGAGCAATCTCTCTTCGGGTCTTCGGTAAAACAAATGATCCCGCCGGGGGCGGGATTCATTTAATCGTTGCGGAGAGAGGGGGATTCGAACCCCCGGTACCCTTTTGAGGTACACTCGCTTTCCAGGCGAGCCAGTTCAGCCACTCCTGCACCTCTCCGAAAAACGGCGCAATTTACAAAAATTTTCCTCACGGCAACGGCCCTTGTTGATTTCCCCGGAGATAGCCCGCACTGTGTGCCGGGGGAGACTGCCGGCACCAGTGATTCTCAATGTGAATAGTCCGGTCAGC
>CAYPKP010000060.1:0-1808 GCA_964411345.1 uncultured Rikenella sp.
TAACTTTAAGCTTTGATCGCAACCAAAGAACCAAAAAAATATCGGCTTATGAAGAATCTCTACGCTACTTTAATGACAGTAGGACTCCTGATCCCCGGTATCTTACTTGCCGACGGAACAGCCTCTGTGACAGTCAGACCAAGCCATGTTGATATTTCGAGTGCCACATCACAAGGTGCTGTCCTGGTAACTTTAAGTGACTACTCAACAGATGACGTGAGATACCGGCTTTACAGCGGATCAAACCAGTACAACTGTTGGGATGCTGTATCTGGAACTTATATTTCAACTAACGCATATGCTTCAGGACCTCTCGCCTTGGGTTCTGCTTCAACAGGAACCACATTTTGGATTCCATATGAAAGAGGCTCAAATGCGTCAACCTCTGCAATATATCGTGACAGGATAGGCCCAGAGTATACCTCAAACAATAATTCTGTTACTCTTCCAGCTGCAACAGAAATAACTGCTTCCTTTTCTCTGTCCGGTTCGCTGGTTGGCAGCACTGTCCTGCCACTTACAGATAAATATGTGATACTCTGTTATAATAGTGGCACCCTGATCTCAGCTTCTTCTTCAGATCTGACAACCGGAGCTTTTACTATCCTTTGTCCGGAAAGTATTACTGTCGACATGGTAGAAGTCAGGACACTATCAAATACAATAGTTGCTTCATTGACAGGATCTTACACAACCACCACAAGCCTTGGCGATATCGAGCTTGTCGCTGCAGCTGATGTAAATCCGCCGGTTTTTACATCAGGATACCCGGCCGTGGCTAATATTGATGCCACCCAGGCTGACCTGGAGGTGAGTATGAACGAGGCAGGGAAGGCATATTATGTGGTTGTGCCCGACGGGGCTGCCGCACCGACAGTTGAGGAGGTGGTTGCCGGCTACGGCAACGGCTACATCATGCCTGTCGCCAGCGGCACCATAGATGTCACCACCGGAGGCGGAACCTATTCAGCCACAATAACCGGCCTGGCAGACAAAACAAACTATGACATCTATGTCGTGGCCGAAGATGACGAGGACACACCAAACAGGCAGACAGAAACTGTAAAGGTGGATCTCTACACCATACGCCCGCCGGATGTTCTGCTGTTCGCCGACTTTGAAACGGCCGGATCACTGGCGCCCTTCACACAGGTAAGCATCACCGGTGACCAGCTGTGGGTGCAGGCTGCATATTCCGGCAAAGGCTATGCCTACATGAACGGCTACTCTGAGGGCCCCACGGAGAACGAGGACTGGCTCATATCACCGCTCATAAATCTCGGCGCCTCTGAAATGAACGTACTGAGCTTCATGAACGCAAAAAACTACCCTGGTCCGGACCTGCAGGTTCTGGTATCAACGAACTTCAGCGGAACCTATGCTGCTGCAGATATTGCAGCCGCAACCTGGACAGACATCACTTCCAATTTCACACTTTCGACGGGAGGATTTGCATGGACAACATCGGGAGATTACAGCCTTGATGCCTATTCTGATGGTCTCTATGTAGCCTTCAAGTATGTTTCTTCTGCAACAGAGTCGGCTGCATGGGAGGTTGATGACGTCAGGGTCACCGGCTATCTCCCTCAGGGTTCTGATGCCACCCTTTCGGATCTGAAAGTAGACGGTGTCTCCATACCATCCTTTGACCCTGCTAATACAATTTATACATACGTGCTTGAGGCAGGCGTGACTGACCCGCCGGTGATTACCTGCACGACCACGGACCCCAATGCTACTGCCGAAGTTACCAACGCCTCCAACCTGGCGGGAGAACCGGCTGAAAGAACCTCCAGCGTGGTTGTCAC
>CAYPKP010000060.1:1908-17145 GCA_964411345.1 uncultured Rikenella sp.
AGTTCATTCCCTACCGTGACCCGGGGGCAGCATCGTCAACAGGCAACACGCTCACTCCGCAGGTGGTTACCGTGGCTGACTTCACCGCCAGCCAGGAAAACTATGAGTCCGAGCTGGTTAAGATCGTAGGTGTGAAATTCACAGGTGCCAACGGCACGGCAGCCTTCCAGGAGAAGAAAAACTATACAATAAGCGTGGGTTCTGATGAGACAATCCTCCGTACCATCTTCCTGGGAACTGATCTGAATGACAAGATCATTCCGTACATGGCTGACGTCACCGGCATTGCAACTGTCTACAATGCTGATGCCCAGCTTGCCCCGAGAAACTACGCCGACCTTGTCGTCTACTCCTCCGACGCCACCCTCAGTGACCTGAAGGTGAGCGGCACCACCGTCACGGGATTTGCTGCAGGAACGATGACATACAACGTCTCCCTGACTGCGGGGACAACCACGGTTCCGACGGTCACCGCCACACCGGCAGAGTCAGGTGCCACAGTGACTGTCACCCCTGCCGCCTCGCTCACTGGCGATGCTGCCGCACGCACAACCACGGTTCTGGTTACCTCCCATGACCAGTCGGCAGCAAAGACCTATACAATTGTATTTACCGTTGCCACCGGAATAGAGGATAACCTCAGCAGCCGGTTCAGGATCTATCCTGTTCCTGCCTTTGATGAGATAACCGCTGCAGGGCTCGAGGGAGCGACACTGATAGAGATCTTTGATGTCACCGGCAACAAGGTCGCTGCCGTCAGATGCGACGATGAGACCATCGTGAAGATTTCGTTGACTCACCTCTCCCGGGGTCTCTACTTCATAAGGGTGACAACTGCGGAAGGATTCGTGATGAAGAGATTTGTAAAGGAATAATCCATTAACTCTCACCAAGCACTGAAAAACCGCTCCGGCTTTACGGGGCGGTTTTCATGTCTGCTATTGCCGGTTATCTTTTATTTTATCAATTTTGCAGATTATGTCTCGTCAAAGTCTCCATCATCTCCCGTGGATATTTATCCTGGCACTGGCAACAACAGCAATATCCTGCCGCAGGATCCCGGATCCGCCGTCACCCGATGATGCCTCCCTGTTTGCCGCCTGCGTCATTCCCGGCAGCTCTGCCACCATAGATATCATGACTTTCAACGTGCAGGGCTTCCCCATGGCAGGATACACCAGCGTGACAGCACTGTCCGCGCTGGTCAAGGCCATTGACCCCGACGCAGTTGCACTGCAGGAGGTGGCCTCACAGGCCGACTTCAACCGTTTGGTGAAACTGATGCCCGGATGGACCGGTGCCTTTTACCCGATTGACAACGACGACTGGAACCTTGCATACCTGGTTAAGAATGCCGAAATGGAAATCATTCCGGGCAGTGCGCGCACTCTGTTTGAAGATGACAGCTATGCATTTCCCAGGCCTCCCTTTGAGATAATGATACGACACAAGGCTTCCGGCAGGGAACTGCTGCTGATTAACCTGCACCTGAAATGCTGCGGCGGATCAGACAATGAGAGCCGGCGCCGCTCGGCATCACAGCAGCTGAAGGATTACCTCGACCGACAGAGAGCAGATGATGCCGTAGTGATGCTGGGCGATTATAACGACGAGATAACTTCTGCCAGTGCCACTGAAAATCCCTTCCTGAACTTCATCGATGATCCGTCGGGCTATTCCTTTGCGGACATGGCCATCGCTGCCGGAAGCCAGCTATGGTGGTCATACCCCTCCTGGCCAAGCCATATAGACCACATTCTCGTCACCAATGAGCTTTTCGCAGATATTGACACAACGGTGGTTATAAAGGCCAGTCCCTGCTATCCCGACTACAGCGAGGTGCTTTCAGACCACAGGCCCGTAGGAGTAAGAATCAATCCGTAACAGTTCGCCTGAAAAATACCGAGGGGATGCCACACACGAACGGTCAATGGTGCTATTAACAGGCTAAATTCCGGTACCGTTGCTTTCCGGTAAACCGGCTGTGGGATTCTTGCGCGGTTTATCGGCTGTACCGCTGTCTCTCCGGTGCCGGCCAGGGTGTAACTCCCGGGCTAATGAGTGACACTGTTATTCTTCACGATGATGACGTAGACCGGGAAGTGATCGCTGTACCCTCCCTGCCAGACCGTTCCAACGAACGAACGCAGCGGATAACCCTTGTACTGACCATCCTTCTGGACAAGGAAGGAGGCATTGAATACCCGTGCATGATGAAACCTGTAAGATGAGTAGTCACTGCCCAGCAGTGACGGTGTTATGACTATCTGGTCAAACAGGTTTACTCCGTCACGATAGTAGAGTGATCCTATCCCTTTCCTGAAGAGAGGGAACATGGCATTGAACAACTCCCCCTCCCTGAGCCTTTCAGGCCTCCCTGATGCCCGCAGGTGATCCCTCAGGCTCTCGTCAACAGGGTCATCGTTGAAGTCGCCCATTATGAAAATCTTCGCATTGCCGTCAATGGCCAGCAGACTGTCAACAAGCCTCCGGGAGAGCTGCGCTGCTGCGATGCGGCGCGGACGGCTGGTGAGCTCGCCGCCCGAGCGGGAAGGCCAGTGTCCTACAATGAAATGCATCGGCTCACCGTCGTAAATGCCTGAAACAACCAGTTGATCACGGGTATAGACCGGTTCTCCCTCCTCATTGACAAGATCCAGCGACGGACTTGCAGAGGCGGTCACCCTGAAGAACCGCGGGCGGTACATCAACGCAACATCCACTCCCCTGCGGTCAGGAGAATCATAATGTACTACCTGGTAGTTGGACTCCTTCAGCAAGGGATGCGCAGCAAGATCTTCAAGAACGGATCTGTTTTCAATCTCGGAGACACCCAGCACTGCAGGACCCCCGCTCCAGCCATCATCCTCACCTATCCTCGAGATGGCCAGGGCCATATTGTCCAGCTTCTCCAGGTAACGGCTGCCGCTCCATTTATTAGGCCCCTCCGGAGTGAACTCCTCGTCCAGCACACCCTGAGTATCAATTGTGTCAAACAGGTTCTCAAGATTGTAGAAGGCTATCAGCCCTGCCCTCATCTGCTGCTGTGCCTCAACAGCAGACAAACATGCTGACAACAATATGATTATGAATACCCTTACCCTCATTTCTGAATATTTTAACGACCAAATTTAACATTTTTACCCGCTTCCCCTGCCGGTTTTGTATCAACCATTCAACTTTTAGCTATCCTCTCTTCCAATGCATACACCGCCATCTGTCTCAGTCGGTCGAAGTCCGTTACGGTGAGCCAGGTCCGCAGTTTTAATATAGGATGTGGCGGAGTAGGGAGACTTTCGGCTCCGGACTTTTGTCATCTCCTTGAAAAGCCTTATCTTTCAGTCCTTTCTTTTAAACTGACCATGAAACATAACAGACTGATTACCTTAATTTTACTGTTAATAATTTCCTGTGGCACCCTGATGGCCCAGAAGGGCACCGTGAAAGGAACAATAACAGGCAAAAACAGTGGCACTCCCCTGGCGGGAGCCCTTATAACCAATGCTTCAGGACGTGAACTGGGAAAGTCCGGCGATGACGGCTCATTTGCTGTCGCAGTGGATGATGGCAAACAGATGCTCTTTATCAACATGGCCGACTATGAACAGGCTATCGTCAGCGTCACGGTGACAGCCGGGGAGACAACGGAAATCGGAAATGTGGCCCTCCCTGAAATCGCAGGATTCATGATGGACATAGGATCCGTCAGCATCATGGAGGGTTTTTCAGAAGACGGTTTTGAGACACAGTCGATACAGGGTGTCCTCAGCGCTTCGGCAGATATCTTCATGAGTACGGCGGCCTACACGTTCGGACAGGTCATGTACAGGAACAGGGGCTATGACAACAACTACCAGAATGTCAGCCTCAACGGATTTGTCGTCAATGATATTGAATCAGGCGCACCATACTGGTCGAACTGGGGCGGACTGAACGACGTGATGCGCAGCTCCATGGTCAGCTCCGGGCCTGAACCGATCGGCTTTCTCTTTGAACCAGTGGGCGGTGCCACACGTATCAACACCAGGGCCTCCGAATACAGATCAGGCATCCGTGCCGTCTACTCACGCTCAAACCGCATTTATCCCAACAGGGCCATGCTTACATACAGCACCGGACTGCTGAACAACAACTGGGCCGTGACCGGAAGCTACTCGAGGCGTTGGGGCGAACAGGGTTACAAGGAGGGCACTTTCTATGACGCCAACTCCTTCTTCCTGTCGGTGGAGAAGAAGATCAACAGCTGTCACAGCCTTAACCTGACCGCCCTCGACGCAATGTACCGGCGAGGCGTTGGCGGTGGTGCCACACAGGAGGTTTATGACCTCGCCGGAGACAACTACTACAATCCCTACTGGGGCTACCAGAACGGCGAGATCCGCAGTGCCCGCGTCAGAAGCAGCAACAAGCCGCTGCTGACCCTGGCCCATATCTGGAATCCTTCTGACAAACTTGACATACAGACTACTGCCGGATACTGGTTCGGTAAAGGCGGATATACAGCCCTCAACTGGTATGACGTGCTCGACCCCAGACCTGACTACTACCGCAAGCTGCCCGGTTATTTCTACGATGAATCTGACATAAACCGGATTACTGATGCTTGGCAGTCCGATCCGTCAGTCAGCCATATCGACTGGGACCATTTCTATTTTGCAAACAGGAAGAATATCTACACAGTATATAACGAAGGAGGAGTTGAGGGCAACACCCTAACCGGCAACCGGTCCAAATACATCGTTGAGGACCGCCGCAACGACCTCTCCCAGTTTCAGTTCAACAGTCGTGCCTCATGGGACATCACAACAGGGCTGAATCTTACCGGGGGCCTGTTGGTGGACATATACCGCGGGCACAACTTCAACGTCATCAGTGATCTCCTCGGAGGCGACTACTGGCTTGATGTTGATCAGTTTGCCGAGAGGGATTACCCCAATAATCCTGAAGCCTTCCAGAACGACCTGAATAATCCTGACAACGCTGTTACCGAAGGTGAGACCTTCGGCAACAGCTATTATGCCTTTCAGCGCGGTGCCACCCTGTGGGGCACGGGCACATATTCAGGCAACCGCTACAAGCTCTATCTCAGTGCCCACGCAAGATATACAACCATGTGGCGCGAGGGACTCATGCGTAAGGGACTCTTCCCGGAGAACTCCTTCGGAGAGTCTGAAAGACTTGATTTTCCGACCTGGGGTGTCAAGGCAGGAGGTGACTACCGCTTCACCGGTCGCCATATGATACTCTTCAACACCCTCCTGACAACTAATCCTCCACTCTTCAGAAACAGCTTCCTCTCACCCAGGACACGCAATACGCTCACGCCTGAGCTGCGCGAAGAGATGATATTCTCCGGTGATGTAAGTTACGTGCTTCGCTCACCCGTTGTAAAAGGAAGGTTGACTGCCTACTATACACGCTTCATGAACCAGACCGAGGTGACAAGCTTCTACCACGACGAGTGGAGGACTCTTGTCAACTATGCCATGACAGGCATCGGGAAAGAGAACTACGGCATCGAGGCCGGTGCCGAGGTAGGCATCACCTCTGAGCTGACGCTTAACGCCGTGGCATCGCTCGGACAGTACCTCTGGATCACCAATCCCGACATCACCATCACGCAGGACAACAACAGCCAGGTGCTCAGCAATGAAGAGGTCTGGATACAGTACTTCAGGCAGAGCGGAACACCCCAGACTGCACTGGCGCTGGGAGTTGAATACAACTCCTCAAGGTTCTGGTGGGCGGGCATCACCGGCAGCTACTATGACAACATATACCTTGATTTCAATCCGGTCACACGCACCAGAGACGACAGCGGTTACTATCCCTACTGGGACTACCAGCAGAAGGCCGATCCCGGTTTCCTGGTAGATATTTTTGTGGGAAAATCATGGAGGGTGGATGAGATCTACATCACTCTCAGCGCCAACCTCAGCAATGTACTTGATAACCGTAAGGTGATCACGGGAGGTTATGAACAGTACCGATATGACCCTGAAAGGCCAGAGCTGTTCCAGCCGAGGATCTACTACGCCAACGGCTTTAACTACTTCATTAATCTCAGTATCAGGTACTAAAAGGTGAAGGAGGAACAGATCATGAAAAAAATCAGACGGATATACAGACTTACAGCAATTGTTACCCTGCTGCTTCTTGCGGTCTCCTGCAGCGACAACAATGAAACACCGCCCCCGGAAAAGGCGTTCATTCCCGGGGAGATAGTAACCGTGCAGCAGGTCAGGGCGCTCTATGCCGATCAGCTGGCCATATCAGACTACACCCAGCGTCACCCCGTGGAGATTGTCAACGACTGGGCGTTGCGCGGAATTATTACCGCCAGCGACAAGAAGGACGGCAACTTCTACAAGGAGGCATACATCGAAGATGCCACCGGCGGATTGAGACTGCTGTTTGATGCGACCAGCGGACTCTACATAGGCGACTCTGTCATCGTCAACGTCAAGGGCCTCTGGCTGGGCGACTACGGCAACTTCTGGCAGCTGGGAGGAGTGCCCTATTACCAGGATGACGGCACCGTCAGGGTCGGAGGCATGAATATGGACAAGCAATGTCTGAAGCTCTCCATAGGCAATCCCACCTACCCGGCTGCGGTGACTGTAACCCAGGCAAGAAGCAGTGCCTATCTCGGAAGGCTGGTGAGGCTCGACGGAGTGCAGTTTACCGATGCCATGACAGGCCTCACATGGGCCAACGCTACTGAGCAGGTAACTGAGAACCGGACGCTGGAGGACTGCAACGACAAGACCATCATTGTACGTACGAGCGGCTACTCCGCGGCAGCAGGCGAGATACTTCCGTCAGGAAACGGAACCATCACCGGAATAGTAACGATCTTCAACGGAACCTACCAGTTCCTGGTTCGTGATTTTGACGAGGTGGATATGACCGGAACAAGGTGCGGTGTGGTGGAACAACCCCTGGGTACGCCTGTCGAGACCCTCAGCCAGGACTTTGAGAGCTTCGGTGATAATGACGAAATATACATCAGCGGATGGCAGAACATCGCCACTGCCGGCGGACGAATCTGGCTTGCCCAGGTCTTCAGCGGAAACAGCTACGCACAGGCAACGGGATACAATTCAAACCTGGCCTCCATGGTCACATGGCTCATCACGAGGCCGGTAACCATCTCAACACAGAAGGTGCTGACCTTCCAGACAGCCAAAGCCTATTGGGCACATACAGAACCAAACCTGCCTATGGAGTTGCTGGTCTCCACTGACTACAACGGCAACAATCTGGCCACAGCCACATGGACACCCCTGACGGCAGTGATGGCCCTGCAGAGCGACCCGGATCACACATTCATCAACTCAGGAAACGTCAACCTGCCTGTCGCTGCCGGAAAATCGGCCGTAATTGCGTTCAAATACACGGGCAGCAACACCGAAAGCACATCCTACCGCATTGATAACATAGCTGTCACGGCGGCAGGGAAATAAAATACGGATATGAAGATCAAAACCATATTTCAGATAATACTTGCAGCTTCTGTAATTGCAACCGCCTCCTGCAGCAGAGAACCCGTCCCGCCTCCGGAACCGCAGATAGACTACATAACCATCAGACAGCTCAGGATGATGCATGAACAGGGAACAGTGACCGTCGATACCAACGTTTACATACAGGGTATCATCACACTAACCCCTGAGCTTGGGAATATCCCTGACTTTGTTGCTTATATCCAGGACTCCACCGCGGGAATATGCCTGACAGTCACCGGGAACAACACCTTTTCACGTGACTCCGAAGTCAAAATAAAGTGTCGCGGCGTCTCATTCACAGTCTACAATGGACTGCTGCAGTTCGGTGACATCAGCATCGCTGACCAGACCTCGCTTGTCAGCCTGACCCCGCCCCCGCCGGAACCTGAGACGGTTACCATAGGCGAAATTCTCTCAGGGGAGTACCAGGCAGAATATGTCGTTATCGAGAATGTGCAGTTTGCAGAACCGGGCACCTTCTCCGGGGAAAACATACTTACTGACTGCTCTGATGAACTGGAGGTCTACACCCGTGCTGACGCCACTTTCTCATCTGAGACACTTCCGTCAGGCAATGGTTTCATAAAAGGGGTTGTATCCGAATATAACGGCGTGCAGCTGTTGCTGAGAGACGACACCGAAAACGAAATGACCGGTGAGAGATGCGGCAGTGCAGGTACTGTCTACCTGACACAGGACTTCTCTACGCTGGCCAGGTATGCCGATGTCAGCGCGCTGGCCGGCTGGAAAACTTACCCGCAGGCGGGAACAAAGACATGGTACGGCAACGAGGTCAGCTCCCGCAAGTGGGTGCAGGCCACAGCCTATAACTCCGGAGAGTCCTCGGTGATCACTTGGATGATTGCACCGGTCATCAACCTTGCCCTGGCAACAGAGCCATACCTGCTTTTTGAAAGCGCTGACGGGTATGACAACGGAGCTACCATGAAGCTGTATCTCTCCACCGATTATGACGGGTCTGCCACCCCATGGAACTTTACCTGGACAGAGAAGAGCTTCACCCTGCCAGTCTCAAATGCCACTGGCTACAGCCAGTTTGCCAGCTCCGGACAGATTGACCTCTCTGCCTTCAACGGGAGCCAGCTATGGATAGCCTGGGTGTATGACGGCGGCACGGGCCGCACAACCACCTGGGAGGTTGACAACGTGCTGGTGGCGGAGAAATGATTTTAGAAACCCTGTAGTTATTTCAGATTTTCAGGTTCAGCAGACCTCTTTAAGAAAATTGCAGTTTTCATTTCGCGCATCGAAGAACCGACAATCGACAATCCCTGCACCGCAAAATCGACAATCGCAAAATCGACAATCGCAAATATGCTTAAGAGCCTCCCATCGCTGTTACTGCTGTTCATCCTCACGCATCAGGTCTCAGGGCAGCCGCCGGAGGGATACTACAACAGCGCCTCTGACCTCACGGGAAGAGCTCTGCAGCAGTCGCTTCATGACATCATCGACGAACATACTCAGCTGGAATACAGTGACCTGTGGCAATGTTTCTCCACCACCGACGTCAGAAGCGACGGGGTGACAATATGGGATATCTATTCCGATATTCCCGACGGCACTCCGGCATATGTCTATACCCTTTTCAGCGGGCAGTGCGGCAACTACGACAGTGAGGGCGACTGCTACAACAGGGAGCATTCATTTCCCAAAAGCTGGTTCAACGATGCGCTGCCCATGTATACCGATCTGTTCCATATCTACCCGACTGACGGCTGGGTTAACAACAAAAGAGGCAACCTGCCCTACGGTGAAACATCCTCACCTTCCTGGAGATCGACCAACGGCAGCATGGTCGGTCCTTGCTCGGTGGCAGGCTATGACGGCTCTGTCTTTGAACCCGTTGACGAGTACAAGGGCGACCTGGCCCGTACCTTGTTCTATATGGCCACGCGATACTTTGGCGAAGACAGCCAGTGGCCCGGCAGTGACATGACCGACGGGGCGGAGCCGGAGCCCTGGGCGATGGCGATGCTGCTTGCCTGGCACCGGGCTGACACTGTCAGCCTCAAGGAACGAAACCGTAATAACGAGGTATACAAATACCAGGGCAACCGCAACCCTTTCATCGATGATCCGTTGTATGCCGAAAAAATATGGGGAACACTTAATGCAGTAGAAGAGATCGTCGAAAACGGGTTTTCGCTGACCCTCTACCCCAACCCGGCTCAGGATTATCTGAATATCAGTGTCACAGGACTCAGCTGCAAGGAAGCCTTTGCATACATTTATGATACAGGCGGATGCCTCGTGAGCCTGGTGCCCGTTGATGACAGCACAACAACGATCAGGACTGAAGGGCTTTCGTCAGGTCTCTACTTCCTGAGAGTGGCATGTGAAGACCAGATTGCAACCGGGGCATTTGTCGTATCAGGCAGGTAATTGCACTGACGTATATGTCTCTGATGTCATTGAAAAATGTGTCAGTGGTTGCCGGACGAGAGTCGGGCAGCACACTGCAGCCGGATTCCGGATTCATTCCGGATCGCTCCTGTTCTTAATCTTGTAATAGGTCTTGACAAGCTTCCCGAACTGTTTTTCCTTCTTACGTTTTTCTGCAACGGTAGTCTGAAACCGCTCCTGCTCTTTCTGAATCTTCAGATAGTTCTCGTAAGATTCCCTGCTGACACTCCCGTTGTTCACCCCTTCCACCACCGCACATCCTGCCTCACCCATATGACGGCAGTCGGGAAACCTGCACCTCTGTGCAAGCTCATGGATATCTTCAAATGTTGCCGCGATTCCGTCACCGTCATCAGTAATACCCAGCTCTTTCATGCCTGGAGTGTCAATGACAATAGCTCCGTTCCCGAGCACAAAGAGCTCACGGTGCTCAGTCACATGCCTCCCCTTGTTGGTGCTGTGGCTTATCTCCCCGGTTCTGAGCACCTCCCTCTGCAGGAGGTTATTGATCAGTGTCGATTTGCCCACCCCCGATGAGCCGATCACGCAGTAGGTCCTACCCTTTCCCATGTAACTCAGGATACTTCCAATACCGTCGCGGGTGGTGTTGCTGAGGAGGATACGGTTCACCTGCCTTCCCCTCGTCTCAAGTTGATTCAGGGCGGCATTGATCTCATCCTCCGTTACGAGATCAATCTTGCTCAGCACCAGCACCGGCTCGATGCCGGCTGTATGACATATGGCAAGATACCGCTCCAGCCTGTTGACGCTGAAGTTGTTGCTGATTGCCTGGACGATGAAGGCAACGTCAATATTTGAAGCGATGACCTGCCTTTCACCCGGTCTGCCCACGGCTCTTCTGGCAAGAAGAGACCTCCGGGGAAGGATCTTGTTGATGAAGGCCTGGCCTCCCTCATAAACCGTCATTGCCACCCAGTCGCCCACGGCCGGGAACTCCTCCCTGGAAGCAGCCGAATAACGCAGGTTACCTGTTATCTCGGCATCATACTCCTGCTCTCCGTCAGAGACAACATATCTCTCACGGTGTTCCTGAGTGACCCGTCCTATGGTAAATCCTGAGAGATCCGGATTGTTCAACTCCTGAGAAAGCTCTTCTGAAATTCCTAAATCTGTTAATCTCATTTAAACTTATCTTATCAGTAACAGCTTTAATGACCTTCTACGGATTGGTTCTCCCCGACCCTGAATCTAATGATCCGTACTATAAGATCCAAAGGCAATGGCTGATCCAACGGGAACTGTACTGATCCTTTGCCTTTTTTATAGATGGAGAGTTCCTCTGCGAATCTTGCATGTCCTGTCGGCGTCGCATAAAATCCAATATGATTTTTGAACCCTGCGAAATAGACCAGCGGTTTACCGTTCAGCCGGTATGCCGGCATCTGATAGGCGATGGTTTCCTCGGCTCCCGGTGCATTCTCCAGGATGGCAGTCCTTAGCTGCTTCAACAGATCCTGCACTTCCGCCGGAAATGATCCTATATATGCTTCAACTGTCATTTGATTAACCAATTATTGTTGCCTCCTCTGCTGCCCCTCATGAAAGTAACCCCGGGAACCGGGAATTTTATTCGTCAGGCTCTATGACCCACACTATGAATGATGCCTCATGCAGCCCTTGTTCATTTATTTCTTCAGGATCCTGTCAGCTGCCAGCTTTCCCGTGAGAATAGACATCGGCACACCGCCGGGACTGTAAACCCATTGCCCGGCCTGGTAAACGGAGGGTATGGGCGTAAGAACCGCACCCTCGGCGAGCTGTATCTTATTGATCACCGGCATCTCTCTCTGAAATGCCCATCCCGTAAGCCCGCCTTCGGAGCTGCCCGCCCTGTTTTCGATGCTTAAGGGTGTGAAAGAAAAACGTTCAATGACCTTATCTTTTAACATCGGGTAAACAGAGCCTGATAATATCTTAAGGACCCGGTCCTCAAGCTCCCTTGTAAACTCTTCAAGCCACCCTGCGTCGCGTACAAGTCTGAACAGGTCATATTCAGCAAGTATACTGATTATCAGTCCGGTTTTGCCGGGAGGAGCCATTGAGGGATCCTTAAGCACGGGAATGGATATTTCGTAGGTGTTTAAACTGGTGAATCTGTCCATCCATGCCAGAATCTGATCTTTACCGGCCTGTGTGAAATTACGCAGCAGGTCATCCAGTTCCGAGCGGTGTGTCTCTCCCAATCCCTGCCTCACAGGAGTATAAAAGAAATGCCCGTGGCCAATCTTCCCGAAACTTTCAGGGGGCTCATCAACCTCCACAAAAAGAGTGTAAACAGAATCTCCTCCCCTGTTTGCAAGCATCGTCGCTTTGGTCTCCCCTATCTTCTTAATGGTATCCGGGGAAAGGCCTTCCGTTTCGGTTTTCCTGTAGAGCGTCTTCAGGTCGGCAGCCCAGACAAGGTTTTTATAATAATAGCGGGTATCCTTATCATCAACTACATAATGCTCTCCGGGAAAGACCCCTGTGATTTTTGTTTCGGTCCTTATCTCTCCCCCGAGCTCCAGCAATTTATTTTTCAGTACATCCGCCAGCCTGCCCACCCCCCCCCGGGGATAGAAATAGTCGAGGTATAGTGAAAAGTAGCTCAACGCAAAGAATGAAGGCGTGTTTTTAAAGAAATGCTGGGAGATCATGTCTCTCAGTGAGTTGTCTTTAATGATGGTCTTCAGGTAATCCTCGACCGGGGCATTCATGCGGTTTATCTTCTTGACGGTCAGAAGGAACCTGGGAAACCAGGGTAAGAGTTTGGTGAAAATGAAGCCGGGGTCGCGTATCAGATCTTTGAAGAAAGGATTCTCTACGCCGTAGAGTACATCCATGTGTCTGATCACTCGTCTGATAACACTCAACAACTCGTCAATCTCACTGCCGCTCGCCGGGAAGAATTTTTTCAGGAGCTCACTGTATTCTGACAGACTGGCGAGGGTTTCAATATGTATGATTTCATTTTCAATGCCCAGAGAGACCGGGCTTTTTACCACATCGAGACGGATATTCAGATCCTTGAGCATCGGATATATTATCCCTGCGTCGAGCAGCGCCCTTACCCCGGCATCAAAATGAAATCCGTTTCTGACAAAGGTATTAACCAGGCCTCCGCACTCGCTGTTTTTTTCAATAAGAAGGACTTTCTTACCTGACCGTGTGAGGTAAGTGGTGGCAGCCAGGCCGGCAACTCCGCCACCAACAACAACTGCATCGTATTTATTATCAGTCATGCACTCCTTATTGAACAACTTCGCCAGGCGAGTCCTTCTCTGGTTTTTTACCGGTCAGTCTCATTCAGCCCCGTCATCTCCAGGGTTTTCTCCCATAGTTCGTAAGCGACCTCCCTGTCAAGGGCTGGTGGCGCCGGCACTTCTTCGGTGGTTAAATTAAAGAAATTTCCGCTCACGTTTTCAACATCTTTTGAAACTCCGAGCCAATACAGTGCCGTAGCCGATAATTCAGGCGATTTCAGCGTCTTATCAAGGAAGTTCCTTTTGTACCACTTGTATAGCGGTCCGTTTTCCTGCCCCGTGTCCGTTTTAACGGCCCCCGGGTGCATCGTATTTATTGTCACGCCCGAGCCCCTGAAGCGCTCATCAAAAACGATCATTGACAGGAGCTGCGCCAGCTTGGCCGAACCATAGCTTTTCAATCCCGTGTAGCGGCGTTTATCCCAGTTAAGGTCATCAAGCCTCAGCCCCCATGCTGCAAAACGATGCCCCTCTGAACCTACAAGAATAATCCGGGCTCTCTCCTGTGATTTTAATTTATTCATCAGGATGAAATTCATAATAAAGGAGGAGAGGTAGTGAACCACGAAGACCTTTTCAATGCCGTCCGGAGTCAATTCCCTTTTTGTAAGGTAGGTGCCTGCATTGTGTATCAGCACCTCGATGGGGGTTTCCAGCTCTGACAACTCTCCGGCAACACGGCGAATATCTTCAAGCCTGCTTAAATCGGCAATCCTGTAATCGCACTTCACGCCAAACTCATTCTCTATTAGCTGGCGCAGGGCTTCTGATTTAATTTTATCGCGATTGATGCAGAGCAAGTCGGCACCGTGTGAAGCGTACTTTCTGGCTGTAAAGTAACCGATGCCGGAGGTGGCACCGGTTATTACAACAAGTTTATTGTGAAAATCTTCGGTGCATACCCTCGGCTCGGAACGGTTGTTCCTGATCATCGCAGATATGTTGGACACCTCATATTCCCTGAAATATTTTGCAAACTTTTTATTTTTCATACATACGTGATACCTGAGCTGCTTCTTTATTCTGATAACACACATTTTCAGCCTCTATGTTCAACCAAACTTCTTGATCATAAACCGCCTGTAGGCTTTCCCGAACCGCGGTATATTGTCAAAGATATCTCCCCACAGGTCGTAATAATCGCGCTGCTCGATAATCTTTCCCTCTGAATTCAACTTCAGACGGCTGGCACCGTACATCACGGAGTTAGGATACTTCTTGAAGCTGAGCGTCATCTCCCATTCAAGAAAGATGATATCACCGTCCATGGTGGCATTGACAATTTTCATCTTTAGGTCTTTTGAACGCTGTGTCAATCGTTCAGTCATTGCCTTGAATTCTTCCATCCCCCTGATTTCCTGGATAGAATCCCTGAACAGGATATCATTGTCGTAATAGGGGAGGATATGTGACCAGTCGGGCTTGCCCTCGGTGTTGTAGGTCCGCGACCATAACTCAAGGACCGTATCAATGGAATCTATCCTTTCACCTGATTCAGACTGGACTTCTTCATTGTCTTTTTCCATACAGCTGATTGTAAGATATTATTAATCCTGGTACACATCGGACATTTACAATGTTTCACCAATACTTGCCTGTTCAATTTGCACCTCCTGCCGGATTATCAAAATCAAGCCCCAAAATAACAAATTATACTTTGTATTGTTTCCTCACCCCTTCATAGTACCCGGAACATCCCTGACATGAAGATCGACCTGCGGAAAAGGTATGGTAATGCTGTTCTCAATGAACTTCCGGTTTATGATCTTCCTTATCTCACTCTTTGTCTTCTCTATCCTGAATACGTTGTCACTGAAGAAGAGAAGCTGAAAGTCGAGCGATGAATTGCCAAAATCCACAAACCGTGCCTCTATATGTTCCTTGTCGTCAATCTGCGGGTGCTCCAGTGCGCTTGCCTCAAGCACCTTAACAACAAGGTCCACGTCGCTTCCATATGCCACGCCCACGTTGATACGAAAGCGTGTCTTTTTCGACTGATGGCTCCAGTTGATCACTTTGTTGGTGGTTATGTAGGAGTT
>CAYPKP010000061.1:0-16806 GCA_964411345.1 uncultured Rikenella sp.
GACTGCCGACTGCTGACTGCCGACTGCTGACTGCCGACTGCTGACTGCCGACTGCTGACTGCCGACTGACCCCCCCTCGGGGAAATGATCCGAAGAATCATTTCCTATCCTACGCACCTTTTTCTATTTTTGTCGGGAAATATATCCGACATGGCCCAGAAACCGTCAGTTCCAAGGGGAACACGCGACTTCTCTCCGGCAGAGATGCTGCGCAGAAACTACATCTTCGATATTATCAGGAGGACCTTCTCCATCTACGGCTATCTGCCCCTGGAGACACCTGCCATGGAGAACCTCTCCACCCTCCTTGGAAAGTACGGCGAGGAGGGAGACAGGCTGATATTCCGGATACTCAACTCGGGTGACTTCCTCTCAGGCCTTGAACCGTCAGCTCTTGCCGGCGCTGACAGCCTCTCCCTGGCACCCCGTTTTTCGGAAAAGGGCCTGAGGTATGACCTTACAGTTCCCTTTGCCCGCTATGTGGTTCAGCACCGTGACGAGATCAGCTTCCCCTTCAGGAGATACCAGATACAGCCTGTTTGGAGGGCTGACAAGCCGCAGAAGGGAAGGTACAGGGAGTTCTTCCAGTGCGACGCTGATGTCATCGGCAGCAATTCGCTGCTGAATGAGTTTGAACTGATACGTATTATTGACCGCGTCTTCAGTGACCTGAAAATAAATGTCGTAATAAATGTCAACAACCGCAAGATACTTGCCGGCATTGCGGCGACAGCCGGGGCAGGTGACAGGATCACCGACATCACCGTTGCCATTGACAAGCTCGAAAAGATAGGCAGTGAGGGTGTCAGGCAGGAGTTGCTGCAGCGTGGCATCACTCCTGACGTCATCAAGCGGCTTGACCCGTTCCTCAGCCTCAGGGGATCAGCGGAAGAGAAGATGGCCGGACTGAAGCGTGAGATAGCAGCATCACCGGAAGGAGTGAAGGGCTTGGCCGAGATGGAGGAGCTGTTTTCCTATCTGGGCATGGAGCCGTCACAGGCAAGGGTGGAACTCGACCTCTCACTGGCACGCGGGCTGAACTACTACACCGGGACCATTATCGAGGTCAAGGCAGCCGATATGGCCATCGGAAGCATCTGCGGCGGAGGACGTTATGACGATCTCACCGGCATCTTCGGGCTGCCGGGCGTCTCAGGCGTGGGTGTGTCATTCGGTGCTGACAGGATATATGACGTGATGCTCCATCTGGGACTCTTTCCTGAGCAGACCGGCGCCTCTACCGAAGCACTGGTCATCAACTTCGGTATGGAAGAGCTTCCGGAGCTGATAAAGATTGCCGCAGCACTGCGCGGGGCAGGAATAGCCACGGAGCTATTCCCCGATGCCGTCAGGCTGAAGAAGCAGTTCAGCTATGCTGACGCACAGCATATACCCCTGGTGATTATCGCCGGCAGCGAGGAGATTAAAGCCTCTCAGGCCACGGTCCGTAACATGAAAACGGGAGAACAGACAACCGTGTCGCTGTCTGCCCTCCCGGATTTTATCAGGGAAGCGAAGAATCGCTAAGATATTATCACCAGCCGTTAAAGGTCGGGGCTCTCGGTCTGGTTGAAACGTCCCCTGCCGGGCTGCATCCCTGTCTGACCCTGTCTCCTCTGGTTAAGCTCCCTGAGAAGCTGCTGCTTGTACATGTTCTCAATCTGGAAAAGCCTTATTACCTTCAGCGGAGGCAGCACCTTCCTGAGATCCCTGTTGAACGATGAGACCAGGGTGGCCTCGTCTGCATATGTCTGCACCAGCCTGTCAGCCGCGGCCGACAGTTCGGCATCATTCATCTTCGACGCATTCTGCGATGCATTGCGCATCAGTGACAGCCTCTCAGCCTGCAGGCTGCTCTTTTCGTCTGAGAATTTGTTGTACAGCGGCCAGAATTTCTCTGCCTCAGCCGGGGTGAGATCAAGACGCTGCGTGAAGAAGGCTATCTTGTAGGCTGTGAGCCTCTCATTGTCAGCCTGGCCAGGGCCCTGGCCCTGGCCCATTCTCTGTCCCTGGGCGCTTGCACCGGTGATAGCTGCAAGCATTACGATGACTGCTGCGTGAAGGATTCTTTTCATGATGTTGTTATAAAAGTTCATATATATCATTCAGGTCCACATCTTCCATCAGAAGATAATCAATTATGGCGTCGGAAGATATCTCTTCCCCTGCCTGCTGCATGTCCGGGAAGGCACCCGTTACTTCTGATCCCGACACATCCGTTTCCGGGGCTGACTCTTCGGCAATCGCCTCCATCAGCTCATTTTCAAGCATATATACTTCGAACTGCTCAGCCTCAAGATCGGCAAAGAGGCTGCCGTTAAGCTCATCTGCGCCCCTCTCCATACCGCCTGACACCAGCCTCACCGTGAAGGTGGCCAGCAGGGCGAAGCCTGCGACGGCTGCAGCCAGGGCGAGGAAAGGCCTGAGATTAAGGCGTCTGACGGGAGTCTCCGCTGCTCCGTCGCCCTTCTCCTCCTCCATGCTGCCGCTGATGGCTGACATCGTTCTCTCTGTCAGGGTCTCAAAGTAGCCTTCCGGCACCCTGAAGGGATTGTTCTTTTTTATTTCATCATTGAGTTTCATCACACTCTCTTTTCTTTTCTCTGCTTCCCGGCCGGCAACCTTTAATCAGATGTGCTGCCTGTAACTGTTTGTCTGTCTCTTGCCTGTGGCTCTTGTAACATCTCTTTGACGTCAGTCAGCCTCATTGGTTTAATCGTCCTGCAGAAACTGCTCTATTTTTTTTACGGCATGGTGATATGAAGCCTTAAGTGCACCCACCGAGGTGCCTGTGACGCCACTCATATCCTCATAGCTCATGTCGTCAAAGTATTTCATATTGAAGACTGCACGCTGCTTGTCGGGCAGCTTCATGATGGCATTCTGCAATCTGGCGGATGCCTCATCGCCGTCGAAGTAACTGCTTCCTTCCGCCGACGATGCAAAGAGACTCTCAAGGTCGTCAATCGGGACGCTGCTCTCTTTCTCCCTCTTTCTCAGCAGTGTCAGCGCCTCATTGGTGGCGATAGAATAGAGCCATGTATAGATCGAGCTCTCAAACCTGAATGATCCCAGGTTCTTCCAGGCATTGAGAAAGCTGTTCTGCAGCACATCGTCAGCATCGTCATGGGTTATGACAATCCGGCGGATATGCCAGTAGAGCTTTGATCCGTACTTGTCCACTATCATACGGAAAGCCTTATTGCCATCCGAATGGATGATCTTTTTTATATCATCTTCGGTGATCTGTAACATTATTCTGGCCGGAGCCGTTTAACAGTAAGACGTACCGTAGCATCATTGGTTTAAACCAGATGTCAAAAATAGCAAAATCTATCGGCCCCGGTGATGCGGCTTGTGGCTGCTTGTCGCTTTTTGGTACCTTTGTGGAAACAAAAATCCGGAAGGAATGGCACTGAAATGCGGCATTATAGGAATTATGAGCGTAGGCAAAACCACGATCTTCAACTGCATATCCAACACCCGCGGTGAGACCGACACCTATGGCACGGGTGTGAAGGCAAACCTGGGCGTGATACAGGTGCCGGACCAGCGGCTGTATGAGCTTGAGAAACTTCAGCCGACAGAGCGTGTGGTGCACACTACGGTGGATATCGTGGATATCCCGGGACTGGCCAGGGGGCAGGGTGACAGCTCCGGCGCCAGGCTGCTGGGAGAGATAAGGAACACCGATGCCCTGATACATGTGCTGAGATGCTTTGATGACGACAGGCTGCCGCACATTGACGGCTCCGTCAATCCCGTCAGGGATCTTGAGAATGTTGAGTTCGAACTGCAGGTCAAGGATGTGGAGTCAGTGGAAAAAAAGATACAGCGTCTTGAGCGGGCCGTCAGGACAGGTGATAAGGATGCCAGGCACGGGATAGAGGTTCTGACCCGCTACAGGGAGCACCTGGAGGGCTTCAGGAATGCCTCGTCGCTGGAGGTGAAGCCTGAGGAGAAGAGATATGTTGATGACATCTTTCTTCTCACCATGAAGCCGGTGCTCTACGTATGCAATGTTGACGAGGCCTCCGCCGTCGGCGGCAACGGATATGTCTCGGCCGTCAGGGAGTATCTTGCCGGCAGGGGTGCAACACCGCTGGTGATAGCCGGCGCCCTGGAGGCGGAGATTGCCAACCTGAGCGATGCAGCTGACAGGATGGAGTTTCTTAGTGACGCCGGGCTCGACGAGCCGGGAGTAAACAAGCTCGTCAGGGCTGCCTATGAGATGCTTGACCTGCTAACCTTCTTTACCGTCGGTCCCAAGGAGATAAGGGCCTGGACCCTTACCTCGGGGATGACAGCCCCGCAGGCTGCCGGGGTGATACACTCCGACCTGGAACGGGGTTTCATAAGGGCCGAGGTGATGAAATATGCCGACTTCATTGCGCACGGGTCGGAGCATGCCTGCCGGGAGGCCGGAAAACTGTCGGTGGAAGGAAAAAACTACGTGGTTGATGACGGAGATATATTGCACATACGGTTTAATGTATAACGGTTACCGGTGAGATACCTGCTGCTCATATGGTTATTACTTCTCTTTGCAGGCGGCGTCAGCGGCTATGGCCAGGATCCCTCCCGGGGAGATGACATACTCAACGCCATAGAACAGTACGGACAGGCTGAAGTGGTGATTGCCTACCCGGGCTTCGACGCCATGACAGCACTTGCCTCACGTTTTTCTGTTTCATCGTGCGACGGCACCGCAGCAATACTCTGCCTGTCACCGTTGACTGCCCGTGAGTTTATCAGCTCGGGCACACAGTACAGGCTTGTCCCGCCAGCGGACAGCAAGGGCTTTTTCACCGCCGGGTCGGCAGCTGAGGCAATGATGTGGCAGTCCTATCCCACCTGGCAGCATTATGATACCATCATGCACAAGATCGCCGACAGGTGGCCTGCTCTGTGCACCCTTGACACCATCGGGTTCAGCATCATGGGAAGGGCCATACTGGCCCTGAAGATATCAGACAGCCAGCCTGATGATGAGCCCAGGCCGAAGGTGATGCTCAGCTCCACCATCCACGGTGATGAGCCGGCCGGATTTGTGCTGCTAATGAGGCTGGCAGAGTATCTGGCCTGTGAGAGCGAAAATGAAGGCCTCGCCTCGGAACTGACGTCAGGGCTCGAGATATGGATCAATCCGCTGGCAAACCCTGACGGGATGTACCGCCACAGTGACACCATGATCTACCCTGTCAGGGCCAACAGCAACGGGTATGATCTCAACCGCAATTTCCCGGATCCGGAGGTGGCCTCGCCTCCGCCGCTGCAGAAGGAGACGCTGGACATGATCAGATTCTTGGAGGAGAAGAGATTCGTTCTGTCTGCCAACCTGCACTCCGGCGCTGAGGTGGTCAACTATCCGTGGGACAAATGGACGAGGCTGCATGCTGACGACGACTGGTTCAGCCAGATCAGCAGGCGCTATGCCGATACGGTACACAGGTACGCCGAGAAGGGCTACATGACTTTCCTTGACAACGGCGTAACCCGGGGCTGGGAGTGGTATACCGTCAGGGGCGGACGACAGGATTTCGTCACCTGGGGTCTCGGAGGACGCGAGGTGACCATCGAGATCGATGACATAAAGATGACCCAGGGCTCCAACCTTGAGGCCCTCTGGCAATGGAACCACAGGTCACTGCTGCGCTTCCTGGCCGAAGCACTCCACGGCATCAGGGGAAGAGTCACAGACGCCGAAACAGGTGATCCGCTTCCTGCCAGGATATTTATCGAAGACCACGACTCCGACTCTTCCCACGTCTATGCCGACACCCTTACCGGCTATTACTTCAGGTACCCGGCACCGGACGGGTACAGCATCATTTTTTACTACCCTGGATACGAGCCTTACTGGCTGGAGGCAGAGCTTTACGACTGGGATGCAGGCCTAACAGTGGATGTGCAGCTGCTGAAAGAGAATAAGAGCTGGCCTGACCCTCCCGTCTCCGGGCTGCTCATCTGGCCCAATCCTTCCGACGGACGATTCCGAATCATGACACCGCAGCTCCTGGCCGGTGAGGTGACAATCACCCTCATCACCACCACGGGCTCCGTCGCCTCCAGATACCGCACATCAGCCTATGCCGGAATGCCGTTGCAGTGCAACTTCAGCGGCCTCTCCACGGGAATGTATATTGTGTCCGTGAGAAAAGAGCCGTATGGCCCCACGGTACGCGCCAGGGCAGTGATCAGCAGGCAGCAGCAGAAGTGACCCCGGAGTTGACATCTTTGTTACATTCTTGTTGCAGTTAAAGCCAAAACTGATATTTTTGGGGCTTAATTCCTGCATTCCACTCTTTGAACATGAAAAAGGTACTTACGCTCTTGTCCCTGTCTCTCCTCTCTGCTTTCGCCATGGCACAGTCTGCCTATATACCTCCGGAGAAACCCAGGCTGGTGATTGGCATTGTCGTCGAGCAGCTTCGTTTTGATCAGCTGGAGCGCATATGGAATACTCTGCCGGACGACGGACTGAAGAGGCTGGTCAACGAGGGTACCTACTACCGCAATGTCTCGCTCGACTATCTCTCCACACAGGCAGGACCGGGATATGCGACCATCTCCACCGGCGCTACCCCGGCGCAGCACGGCATAACCTCCGACTCATGGTTCCATCCCTTCAATGACCAGATAATATACTGCGTGCAGGACCCCGAAGCCGCGGCCGTAGGAGGCACCTTTGAGACAGGACTCTTCTCCCCGGTGAACCTTCTCTCATCGACCTTTGCCGATGAGCTGGAGATGTCATCCTGCGGCGTGTCAAAGGTCTACGGCATCGGCATGAAGGAGATGGGAGCCATACTTACGGCAGGCCATGCTGCTGACGGCGCCTTCTGGTATGATGACCGTACCGGAACCTGGATGAGCAGCAACTATTACGGTCCGCAGTTACCGCCCTGGCTGATGGACCTTAACGCAATGATGATGCCCGGCCAGTATCTTAACCAGCCATGGGCACCGCTGCTGGACCCGGCGCTCTACCCGGGATGCCAGCCTGACTCCAGCGAGATGGAAAAAGGGTTTAACGGCCAGAGCTGGTTCCCCTATGACCTTAAGAAGCTCTCAACAAACGGCAGGCTGCTCAGGACAGAGAGGGATTACTCCATCCTACGTGAAACCCCCTTCGCCGACGACTTCACCACCGATCTGGCACTGAGGCTCATCAGCAATGAGCAGATGGGACAGGATGATGTGACGGATTACCTGGCAATAACATACTCGGCCACAGAACAGATCGGACACCGCTTTGGCCCCTCGTCAGTAGAGAGTTCGGATGCACTGGTGAGACTCGACAGGAACATCAGCAGGATTCTGGGGGAGATCGACAGGTCACTTGGCAAGAAGAATGTGCTGGTATATTTCGTCTCAGCCCACGGTATCTCGGAGATACCGGCGCTGCTGGCTGCCAGCCGGATACCGTCGGGTTACTTCAGGGTCAATCAGTCGCTGCAGCTCCTGCGCAGCTACCTCAATGCCATCTACGGCACGGGCGACTGGGTCAGGGGGTTCTTTGACAACCAGATATATCTCAACAGGCCGCTGATAGAAGATGCAAAGATAAGCCTGGGCGAGATCCAGAGTCGTGTGGCACGTTTCATGGTTCAGTTCTCGGGCATAGCAGCCGCGGTGCCCACCTCTTCGTTCGAGATGAGCGACTTCTCGGCAGGTCTGCTGCTCAAGATGAGCAACAACTTCAGCCAGCAGCGGTCCGGCGATGTAATGATCGCCCTCAATCCGGGCTGGGTGGAGAAGACCGACCATGTCACGGGGCACAACTCCCCCTATGAATATGACAGTCATGTGCCGCTGATATGGTTCGGATGGACGGCCAGCAAGTCCTCTGTCACACGCAGTGTCAGCACCCGGGATATTGCCGTCACCCTGTCGATACTCTGCAGGATACCGCTGCCGAATGCAGCCAGTGGCGACCCGCTGCATGAGCTGTTCAGGTAGAGCCTGCGGCAGCACCCACCGGGGAACTTATGGGTGTATATCCATGGATATCAACCTGGCAATGCAGGTCAGACAGTCACCGTCCGGTGGTTTAGCCGGTCTCTGATGCGGCACGCCTCATATATCAGCATCGGGTCCCGTTCACATCCGTTCCCCGTCACCACCATATCGGCGCCTGCAACAAATGCCTCTTCTATCTTTCCGGGTGTGTCAAGCCCTCCGCCGGTGATGACCGGTATTCTCACCTCTGACCGCACAGCCCTTATCATGGCAGGAGCCACCGGCCTGGCAGCACCGCTGCCGGCCTCAAGATAGATCGCCGCCATGCCCAGCATCTCACCGGCAAGAGCTGTTGCAACGGCGATGTCATGCTTGTCGTACGGCAGTGGAGAGGTCTGGCTCATGTATTCAACGGAGGTCCTGCTGCCGCAGTCGACGAGCATGTACCCCACGGGAATGACCCTCTCACGCATATGCTTCAGATACGGGGCGGCAATGACATGATTGCCGATAAGCAGCTCAGGATTGCGGCCGCTAATGAGCGAGAGCAGAAAGAGAGCGTCTGCCTCGTCCGTCAGCTGCGTGAGGTCGCCCGGGAAGAGTATGACCGGCTTCCCTGAGAGCTCTTTCAGCCTCCTGATCACACTGCTGACACTGACAGAGGTCAGGCTCCCGCCGACAAGGAAGAGATCTGCGCCGGCTTCTGCAGCATGTCCTGCCGCCGCCGCCAGCGTCTCCTCTCCGGCCCTGTCAGGGTCAATGAGCTGCGCAACTACCTTTCTCTCCCTCCATGGAATGTCAACTCTCATGCTTTTTCTTCGTCCAGACAATCGTGTAATTGTCATATTTCGAATAATAGAGCGTAAACTGATCATCTATCCGCTCATTCTTCACATACCCCCGGATCTCACCCGACTCCTTCACGTCGAAGGGCTCAATGGTAATGTCATTGACAATGTTTATCCCCTCCTTGTCGCATATCTTGTACATGGTCTCCTTGGCACACCAGTGGATATAGAGATGGTAGGTCCTGTCAGCCCAGCGCCGTGTGACCTTCTCCCTCTTGTTTAGAAACCGAGATGCAAAGGCGTTGATATTCACCCTCATGTACTCCAGGTCAATGCCAACCCTCTCATTGGTGCTGAGAATTATTGCTGTCAGCTTGTTGGAGTGTGAAATGCTTATGAAGTGCGACCCGTCCTTAATGAAGGGCTTGTTGTTCTTGTTATAGACTATCCGGGCGCTTCTGTCGAGCATCTCTGCCAGCAGGGCCCTGACGCTCAGGAACTCCACCTTGCGGGATGTACTGCGGAACACCGAGTACCTCTTTTTGTCTTCCGGGCCCAGCTCCACCATCTCAAGGAGGGTTGGCAGATCCTCCTCGATCTTCCAGACGCCCAGCATGGTCTCCCTGTTCAGATAGTGCTTGGTGATGCAGCCCATGGTTACCTCCAGCTCAGGGTCTCAATAAGGTGGATAATATCCTCCCGGAGGAAGCTGATAACCGGCATCAGAGAATCTTCATTCGGCTGAGCCATGAAGTAAAGTGACCCCCGCAGGTAATGCCTGGTGCTGTCGGTGACGAAGAACTGCACCGCAGAGGCGGTATTGCCCTTAAGGTCATACAGGATGCCGTATACACGTGAGGAGTCGTCTGACCAGAGCTTCTCTTCTATGGCATCAGCCCTGATGGTATGCTTGTAGGCCAGCTCGCGCGACATCTCGGTGAGGGTGGCAAGGTTGCCGGCGAGGTCGAAGTAGGAGAGGTGGATCATGGCCCTGAAACCCGGAAACTCGATGTCCATCCAGCAGGTGTCGGAAGCATCTGCCGGCCTGGGATTGACCCTGCCGTATGCCGGGTACTCAATGGAATAGGAGCAGGGAGAATCAAACCGGAGATAACTCTTCTCCGGCAGATCGATGCGGAAATAGCCTGCCGGCCGCGGTACGGAAGCCTGGCGGCAGCCGCCCAGGAGCAGTGCGGCAATGAGCATTAATGATGCAACGGTCTGTCTCATAGATCTTCACCTGTTTTTTCAACACCTATCTCTCTTATCCTGCGCTTCTCCACATTCTCGATGGTAAACCTGAAGCCCCCGGCAGTGATGACCCTGCCCCTGAGAGGTATCTCCTTCAGAAGCTCAAGGAGAAGACCGGCAAGAGTCTCGGAGTCACCCCTGATCTCGGAGAAGTGTTCGTCATCCGTGCCGGTGATCCTGTAGAAGTCGTTCAGCAGTATCTTCCCGTCGAATATCCATTTCCCCTCACCCGTCTCCCGGTAAAGAGGCATCTCCTCGTCAGTCTCGTCGGTGATGTCACCCACTATCTCCTCAAGCACATCCTCAAGGGTGACGATGCCGCTGGTGCCCCCGTACTCATCGACCACAATGGCCATGTGTATCTTCTTTTCCTGGAACTCCTTGAGCAATTCGCTGATCTTCTTTGTCTCAGGGATCATGTAGGGAGGCCTTATCAGCGTCTGCCACCTGAAGGTGTCAGGCTTGCCCAGGTGAGGCAGGAGATCCTTGACAAAGAGTATTCCCTTTACGTTGTCAAATGACCCCGAGTAAACGGGAATGCGCGAGAAGCCTGACTCTGTCACCTCTGCCATGACGTAGGAGAACCCTCTGTTAATGTCAAGGGCTGTCACGTCAATACGCGGGCACATCACCGCGCTGACGCTTATGTTCCCAAAACGCACAACCCCCTTCAGCAGTTCCCTGTCATCCTTTATCTCCGAGGAGGTAAGCTCCAGGGCAGTGGAGAGATCGCTGATGTCCATGCTGCTGTCCCTGGGACGCGATCTCTTTTTTACAAAGAAGGAGGAGAATGAGAGTGCAGATGCCAGCGGACTGACGATACGTGATGCCAGCGCCAGCGTGGGAGCCATGATGAGTGCGAAGCTCAGCTGATTGCGTGATGCATAGACCTTGGGCATAACTTCACAGAAGAGCAGCAGCAGGAATGTGATCGCCACCACCTCGATTATGAATGAGAGGATGGGATTGTTGCTCAGGTCAAAGAGCCGTGCGCTGATGAATGCCGCGAGAATTATCAGGGCGATGTTGATTATGTTGTTGGTCACCAGGATACTGCTCAGGAGCTTCTCCGGCCTGGAGAGCAGTTTGACGGCTGTCGATGCCCTCTTGCTCTTGCTGTGCTCCAGCTCCTCAATGTCGGAAGGTGTAAGCGAAAAATAGGCTACCTCCGATCCGGAGACAAAGGCTGAGGCAAAAATCAGCATAATAAGCAGGACAATCTGGAGGACCAGAGTAAAAATGCTTCCGGTGAAAGCCACAGGCAGCATCATGCCGCAGATAAAACCTGACAATAGTGTCTCCAAAATCGGGATTTTGGTTTGCTAAAAGGGAAGATCATCGGCAGGGTCACGGGTTGTGAGATCATCGCTGATGTCATCCCCGGACTGGGATGGCGGGTTGTAACCGCCGCCGCCCTGGCTGTTCTGTCCGCCTGACGACTGCTGGTTTCCGCCGTCGGGCTTGCGGCCGAGGAGCTGAATCACATCAGCCTCAACCTCAACGACGTATCTCTTTACACCTTCCCTGTCGTCATATGACCGGTAGCGCAGCTTGCCCTCTACGAGTATCTGGGAGCCCTTGCGGATATAGTTCTCAGCCAGGTCTGCAAGCCTCCGCCATGCTACAATATTGTGCCATTCGGTCTGCGTTACCCTGTCGCCGCCCTTGGGAGTATAGGTCTCACTGGTGGCCAGGGAGAAGGAAGCCTTGCTGTTATTCTCAAAACGCCTGATCTCGGGATCTTTCCCGACATTGCCTACAAGTATTACTTTATTGAATGACATACCTCTTATAATATTATTCTTTGATGGAGACGGTAAAGTTACAAAAAAAATAAGAGGGTGAGCCTTGACGCTTAAGAGAGCCCTTGCTGCAGACGCCGGCGAGGGTAAAGAATCACCTGCCTCGGGGTGGCTGATTCTATAGATGTCAAAAAATCAGCAATTTCGGAGCGAAAAAAATCTTTATCAACTATATTTGACAAATAATATTTTATATTTGCACATTGAAAAAAACAGAACATCAAAATAATTTGTTGAATTTAAATTCGTGCAAAATGACAAAAGCAGACATTGTAAACGAAATTGCCAAGAACACCGGTATTGAGAAGGTGACCGTACAGAAGACCGTTGAAGCTTTTATGGAATCGGTGAAAGACTCCATGGTTGCCGGCAATAATGTGTATCTCAGGGGCTTTGGCAGCTTTATCGTAAAGAAACGTGCAAAGAAGACGGCCAGGAACATCTCCAAGAATACCACTATTATTATTCCTGCACACAATATCCCGGCATTCAAGCCTGCCAAGACATTTGTGAACAAAGTCAAATCGAACGCTAAGAAGTAAAACTATGCCAAGCGGAAAAAAGAGAAAAAGGCATAAGATGGCGACGCACAAGCGCAAGAAGCGCTTGCGCAAAGACAGGCATAAGAAGAAGAAATAGCATATAATGCACAGTCTTTATTTCTGAGACCTAACCTAAAAATCAACTGATTTTTAGGTTAGTTGCTATTAAAAAGGCTGTTTGCAAACAAACAAATTCCGGAATGTGAGCAAGGATTTAATAATCAGCGTAAACGATTCTGAGATATCCATAGCACTTCTTGAGGAAAAGCAGCTTGTCGAGTTAAACAGGGAAAAGCGCAACGTCAAATTCTCCGTAGGCGATATTTACCTTGGAAAGGTAAAGAAGATAATGCCGGGACTGAATGCAGCGTTTGTCAATGTAGGTTTCGAAAAGGATGCGTTTCTGCACTATCTGGATCTGGGGGCACAGTTTAAAACCCTTCATAAATATTATTCCCAGGCCACCCAGGGGAAGTTGAGAACGACCCCTGTATCAAAGTTCAGGCCTGAGCCCGACATTGACAAGGACGGCAAGATTGCCGATGTGCTGAGTGCAGGTCAGACAGTCATAGTTCAGATTACCAAGGAACCCATCTCAACCAAGGGTCCCAGGCTGGCGTCGGAAGTGAGCATCGCAGGAAGAAACCTGGTGCTCATGCCGTTCGGCGACAAGGTGTCAGTATCATCCAAGATAGAGAACAACGATGAGCGCAACCGCCTCAAGATGCTTATACAGAGCATCAAGCCGAAAAACTACGGTGTCATTGTACGTACCGTGGCCGAGGGAAAGAAGGTAGCCGCCCTCGATGCAGAGCTCAGAGAGCTGGTAAACAGATGGGAGACGGCTCTCTATGCCGTGCGCCGTGATGTCAAATCGCCACGCCTGCTGGTGGGCGAGATGAACCGGACAACCACCATCCTCAGGGATATTCTCAGTACCGACTTCAACAGCATCATCGTTGATGATGAGGTGATAGCCGGCGAAGTAAGAAGCTATATCAGGGAGATAGCCCCTGAAAAGGAAAAGATAGTAAGGTTATACAGGGAGAAACTCCCGATCTTCGACCATTTTGGCATCAGCAGGCAGATTAAGGGACTCTTTGGCCGGACCATCTCCTTCAGGGGAGGGTCATACCTTATCATAGAACATACCGAGGCACTCCATGTCATAGACGTCAACAGCGGCAACAGGTCGAAATCAGGCACCGACCAGGAATCCAATGCCCTCTCGGTAAACCTCGAGGCAGCAAGGGAGATCTCCCGCCAGTTGCGACTGAGGGATATGGGGGGAATCATCGTCGTCGATTTCATTGACATGCAGTCAGGTGAAAACCGTCAGGCTCTCTTCGACAGAATGAAGGAGCTGATGAGCGAAGACAGGGCCAAGCACAACATACTTCCCCTCAGTAAGTTCGGACTGATGCAGATAACACGGCAGCGGGTCAGGCCCGAGATGAGCATCAGCACTGATGAAAAGTGCCCCGTATGCAGGGGTGAGGGAAGAGTTGCACCTCCGGTTCTGCTGACCGACGAGATAGAACGTACACTGTCCAGCATCATAGAGAAGGTCAAGACCCGCAGGTTCCTGCTGCGGACACACCCGTTCGTTGCAGCTTACCTGAGAGAGGGATTCTTCTCGGAGATAGGCAAGATAAACAAGAAATACGGCGTCAGCATAAAGGTACAGCCACTGCCGTCATACCACTTCCTGCAGTATGAGTTCTTCGACCGCGATGGCAATGAGATCGACCTGACCTGACAGACTTCCTGATAAAGTGATTAAGAAAGGGATCCGACACTGCCGTATCCCTTTCTTTTGTTTCTCTGACAGTCCCGCTGACAGACTACAGATTGATGATCCGCCCCGATCCGGTACGGGTGAGGCTTACCTGCGGATTTCCGCTGAGATAAATATTGCCGCTGCCGCTGATAACCGCATCCAGGCTTTCAGTTACGGTGGTGTATACCGACCCCGACCCTGAAATGGTCACGATCGCCTCTTCGACAACCAGGTTTCCCGCGACAACCTGTCCTGATCCGGATAAGATATACCTTGCGTTTGCGGCCTCACCGCCAACGGCCAGGTCACCCGAGCCCGACATAGTAGCCTTGACTGATGTGGCAACGATCTCTTCTGTTGCAACATTGCCCGAACCCGATACGATAACAGTAACATCTTCACCGGATATTCCACCGGTAGTGATGTCACCCGAGCCGCTGGCGATCAGTTTCACCTCCTCACCTTCAAGAGGTCCGGCAACCATGTCACCCGAGCCGGCATTGACCAGTTCGCTTATCATGGGAGCCGTGACGGTTATGACAGGCTGAGTGTTGTATCTCAGACAGTGGCTGCCCGGGACAGTTCTGATCTCCAGTGCCCCTCCGCTGATATCTGTCTCAATGTACGGCAGGAGGTTGCTCTCAGCTTCCACTCTTATGCCATGTGCCTCACCTTTTACATAGATGACGTGAAAGGATGTGGTATTGGCAATCGCAGTGAATGAGGAGGAGGCTGACCTCTCTTCGCTCTTCAGGTCACCGTTGCCCTCAATGCAGTCAAATAGTGCAGTGCATGATGTTAATGCAGCCAATAATGCTGCCATGGTGATTGCTGCTGTTTTCATTTCCCTGTTTTTTTGGTTCTTCCTTACTAAGGACTTGAAACTTCAACCCGGGTTGCACAGATTCTGAAAAAACTATTTCTGAATTATCCGCACCTCACCCCTGGTGGCATCTATTTTTATCCTGGCACGGTCCGGATCAGAACCTGCTGAAGCCGTGGTCATGAAGATTTTGTCTTCGGCACTGATCTCCGTTCTCTCAGGCTGCGGCTCAAAGCCGGGAAGTGATACAAAGGCATTTGTGTGCCGTATCTCAAGGTTATAGGACAATCCGGACCCCAGGGCAATGTCCGTGTCGGCATATGATGTCCGGAGGTCGATGAGGGTAAATTCAGGGGTTATCCTTTCAAAGGAGAGGTTGCCGTACCTGGCGGACATGTTGATCTCACCCGTAACCACTTCGGCAATAATGTCGCTGAAATGGCTGGTGCCGGTAAGCACCTCAACGGCACCGATATTCAGGTCGTCGCGCTTTGAGTCCAGGTCGAGATGACCGCACCGGTCGATCCATGCCTTGGATGATACTGAAGCCACCCTGATATCCCCGGTTTCCCTTGACCTCAGTTCACTGAATGAGAGCGTAAGCTTGCCCTCATCAATACTCCTTATGTTCGCCTTGCAGAAGATGAGCTCCAGCAGCTTGGCCTTTTCCACTGCCGCTGCATCGAGGTTGCCGTTGGAAAGCTTCAGTGTCAGCTCCCGGGTCTCATCACCCAGGTATATGTCTCCGTAACTGTTTGTCAGCCGCAACTCGGTACGGGGCGGACATTCGATAAAGTAATCTATCTTCAGCCTGCTGTCAAAGTTTATCAGGTTTTTTGTCAGTCCCTTCAGACTCTCGAAGAGAGGGGTTATCCCTTTCGTAAAGGAGGTCACTGCCCTGACTGTTTCACCGGCCACAGAGAGGTTGATCTCCACGTCCGACATCATGGCGTCAAGCTTCTCTCCGGTGTTGGAAGAGGCTGTCACCTCAGCCCTGACGGTGATTGAGTCGTTTAGCGAATGAGTGACGTGAATGTCTCCGTACTTATTGGTCACCTCCAGCGCAGCATCGGCGCCTGCCCTGAACGATTTCATCAGCGTCTTGCTGTCGGATATCTGCTGCCCCCTGAGGCTCACCACTGCGGGCAGCAGCAGCAATGCAGTGAGAATGTTCCTATATTTCATCTGCCGGTCTCTTTTCTGGTAATGTCTGATTCTCTTTCATCAGATATAGCATATCTTCAAGTAGTTCTATCCTGAGCCTGTAGTTTCTTATCAGCGCCTCCACCACCTCGCTGCTGGCGATGTTGTCACTCAGGTCACTTATTATCTCTTCGGAGAGGCTGTCAAGCTCATCCATTCCGGCATTAAGCTCCCTGCCGATCTCCGGGTTGAATGTAAGGAGAGGCTCAGCCTCGCGGTAGAGCGACTGTATCCGGCTGTCGTAGTATTGCCGCGTCTCCCTCACCTCCGCAACCTGCGGGTCATTGAGCTTGCCGGCCGTCCTGACGGCAGTAAGTATCGCAGCCGTGCAGAGAGCAGCGACGATCAGTGCCGCGGCAGCACGCAGCAGGTAGCTCTGCAGCGGCCTGCGCTCCCGCGGCCTGCGCTCCCGCGGCAGGTTAGCCCCTATCCTTTGCCACAGTCCGGGGTCAGGGTCATGGATATCCATACCCTCCCGGTTGTTCAGTATGTGTCTCTCGAGCTCATCCATAACTCTTCATGTCAGCTAGTATCTTTTTCAGTTTTATCTTTGCCCTGGAATACTGTGTCTTGGAGGTCGACTCCGAGATCCCAAGTATCTGTGCTATCTCCGTATGATCATATCCTTCAAGCAGGTAGAGGCTGAAGACCACCC
>CAYPKP010000062.1:0-16750 GCA_964411345.1 uncultured Rikenella sp.
TCAGGATCTATACGATGATCTTTTCGTTCTCCCCGTCCCAGAAAACCTTTTTTTGGTGCCTGTATGAGAGCGTACCCATATGGGCGGTCATGGCCTCCTGGAATCCCTGGTCAATGTCGCAGCCCGGCTGAGTGCCGTTCCTGATGGCTTCAAGCCACTCCCTGAGATGCAGGTGAGTGGTGTCTATCCTTCTGCCGCCCAGATAGGTGTAGAGCAGCCCCCGTTCGGCAAAGTACCTTTCAGTGGCAGACGAGACCGCATCAACGCTCTTCTTGCCCGGGAAGTAGGAATAGACAGGCTTGCCCGGCTCTATCACCTTTTCGGCTATCCGGTCAGCATATCTTGTTGACATTGCATCAGGATAGATGGTGATGGTGTCACCTATCTCCATATACCCGTCATGACCCATGATCCGCTTGCCCCTGGACATCTGGCTGGCCAGGGTGGCAGAATAGAGAAGTGACATGTTCCTGTCCGGGAACTCAAACACCGTTGTCAGGACATCGGGTACGGTACGCCCGTCGTTGAAGTAATAGATCCCGCCGGTTGACATGGCTGAGTGAGGTATCCCCAGCTGCATGATCTGGTTGATGGCATCATATTCATGGGTCAGCAGGTCACCCGACAGTCCCGTACTGTAATCCCACCAGCATCTCCAGCGGAAGAATCTCTCAAGGCTGAAATCGTGCCACGGTGCCTGCCCGATAAACTGCTTCCAGTCAATGGTGTCGGGACCGGCATCCTCATGTATGGGGTAAACCCATGCACCGTTGGGGTCATTTCGGTTGGTAGTAACCTCCACAAGTGTCACCTTTCCCAGCATATTTTTCTCCAGGGCCTCACGGGCTTTGATGTATGACGAGGTCTGACGTCCCTGATGACCAAGCTGGAAGACGATGCCGGATTCCCTGACAGCTTTTCTCACCTCGTAGGTCTCATCAACAGTCCAGGTGAGCGGCTTTTCGCAGTATACATGCTTCCCTGCCCTTGCTGCTTCGATGGTCATGGGCCCGTGCCAGTGGTCAGGGGTGGCTATGATTACCGCATCGACGTCAGGAGAGGCTATGAGTTCACGGTAGTCCGGGTAGCGCCGGGGCATGTCAGTTATCGTGGCTTCAGTACCTTCACGGTTCAGGTTTCCTGCCGCCACCCGGGCCATCTCACCGTAGGTGTCGAAGATATCGCATACGGCAGTGATACGCACGTTCAGGGCCTGCTGCTCCATGAAATCACCGTAGCGGTTATCATTATCGTCCGCGGCAGCTGCAGTTCTCCAGTCGTCTATAAGTGTTGGATGAACAAAGCCCAGCGCCTGTGCCAGCTGTTTGCCACGTATGCCGAATCCTATGATCCCGATCCTTATCTCCCCGCTGCCGGGAGGAGGGAGGGTATAGTCATCCCCTGAAGGGGACATGCCCAGCTCCTCCGATATGAGGCGGTTGATCCTTCTCTCATAGTGCGATTTGCTTATGGCACCGTAGGCAACAGCTCCAACCACGGGAACGGTAGCCAGTCCCTTCAAGACATCACGCCTGGAGATCTTCCTGCCCCCGGCCCCTTTGCTCTTTTTCTCTTCATTCATAGTCTTGATCCTTTCGTCTGAAAAATCGCGCCACCCCGGCTATATGCTCCGTGGGAAACAGCGAGAGGAGACCCAGGGCGAAAAACTCAATGGCAACCTTGTCAATGATGAAATAGTTGCCCTCTGTGGGCATCGAGTAGGTTATGCCGGGGAAGGGGGGATGTGACAGATAGTAGAAGAGCAGCATAACCATCCCCGCATATGAAGCCCACCGACTCAGAATACCGAGTACCAGGCCCAGCCCGATGAGCAGCAGACCCCACTCGTTCAGGAAATCGGTCACGGAGAGTATCCGTTCATTGGAGGCCATGGAGTGAAACAGGGATGAGAGAGGCCCCCGCGAATCCAGCAGGTATGCTCTGGCAGACCAGTTGCCGTCAATGACTTTCACCAGCCCTTCATAAAGAAAATGCCACCCTATGGCAATCCTGAGTAAGACAAGCCAGATGACATGTCTGTCGTTAAGGTATTTCATCTCTTTGAAAAAACAAGCCACAATGTTAATTATTTATGGAGTGATTTCAAAGGGCTGGGTGTAATATACTCTTCATCTCTTCTGAAGGCTGAATCATCTGATGCCAGGGGTATCAGGCAATGAATCCGTTCTGCCGGCGCGGGAAGGTAATTTCCAGTCATAGTATGATGCTCTCCGGGGGCAAAAAGCAGGGAGCTCCTGTGGAGATCCCGAGGTTTTCTGTATGGGCCGGGAAGAAGGGTGCTCCTGTGGCGATCCCGAGGTTTTCTGTATGGGCCGGGAAGAAGGGTGCTCCTGTGGAGATTCCGAGGTCTGCTGAAGGAGCCTGGAAGAAGCGTGCTCATGTGCAAGTCCTGAGGATTTCTGAAGGGGCAAAAAAAGAAGGGTGTCGTTCATGACACCCTCCTGGTTTTCATAGGTTGGTCAGTATCAGAAATGGAGGTCGACGCCAACGGCGACAACCCAGGTATCCTTGTTGTAAGTTTCGGTAAAGGGTACGTTCACTGTACTCATGCCGGTCATGGGACGGCTCATGGCCTTGCTTCCCTCCTGATAGATCGTATAGATACCACCGAGGTTCAGGTCGATCATCGGGGTGATACGGAATCCAAGTCCGCCGCCGAAGGTGCTGGTGTTGAGGCTGTAGCTGAGCTCATCCTGGTAGTTCAGGTTGACACCGGTCTGTGTGCCGGCATAGGCTACGCTGGCGAAAATGTTCTTCGTGACTCCGAATTCCAGGCCAAAGGCATATTCCAGGAAGTTCTTGTCGATCATGTTGACATCCCTGTCAGCGCTGCCGTCATAGTCGATCGGCTTGTCGAAATAGTAGTTGACGCTGCCGGTGAGCATGAACCTGTCCATCGGTCTTACCTCCACTCCCACGGCCAGCATGGCAGGCATGTCATTTATGGTTTCGGCGCCGTCGGGGAACATGGTTATCGGGTCTCCCGTTGAGGGGTCGATGCCGGTGGTGAAATCTGAGGTGGTCTGGTTGATGACCCTCAGTTTGGTGGCAAATTCATATTTTATACCGACGTTGACGATGTCTGCCAGTGTCAGGTTGACGCCGAGGATGGGGGTTATGCCCGAGCCTGTCTGAAGGACGTCGGCCTGTTGGTTCCCCATGACCTGTGATGTGGCAGTGGCAGTGGCTATCTGGGTGTTTAGTGCAGGGGTGGCGCCTGTGATGGTACCGCTGATCTGGTTAAGTGTCATGACAGGTATATTGGCTGCCGGGACGCCTATGGCAGCGAGGCCGGCCTCAATGCCTGCCCTCTGTGCTGCTGTCAGGTATCCGGCACCTTCCAGCTGGGCGAGGTTGAAGTCGCCACCACCGCCGGCGATGATTGGTGCCACAGTCTCAGGGATAGCCACAATGCTTGACAACTGGGTTGCTATGTTGGTGAAGACCGTGCTCGCGGGCAGCCATGTGCCTCCCATGTTGAGTTCGATATTCTCGAGTTTGCCCTCGTAGGTGTTGCGTGCCATCACATAGCGTGCGCCTGCGGAGACGGAGAGAATCTCATTTATCTTGTAGGAGACGTTGCCCTGGAAGCCGTAGAAGATGGATGATCCCACGAAGTTGGTTTCCAGGCGGTAATCCTGTGCGCCCTGTGACTGGAGCAGAGGCACCAGGTCGGAGATGGGCATCTCAATCATTGCCAGTCCTTCGTCATAGGTGGCGCCGCCGCCGCCGCCGACAGGATTAAAGCCGAGAGAGAAAGCCAGCTTTCCCGTATTGTACGCGGCATAGATGCTCGGATAGAAGGGAGCGCTTACGGTGCCGGCGAATTCCCTGTCGGGGGCGCCGTGCAGGTAGGGATAGGTTGTCATTACCGACCTGCCCTGACCGATGGTCTGGTTGTTGATTCCAAAGTGAAATCCGGGTGCAAGCCTGGTAAGGCCGGCAGGGTTATAATAGACTGCATCGACGTCGGTTGAGGCGTTGCGGCTGAGCAGCCTGATGTACTGTGCACTCTGGTTGGTGTTGGTAACGAGTCCCCCGGCGACGAGTGTCCCTGTTACCAGCAGAGCTGAAAAAACAAAGAGAATCTTTTTCATGAGTCTGGGTTTTAATTACACATTTTATATAGGTGTGTGCAAATTTTCTCAAAGCGGCGTAAAAGTATGAAAAAAAATCAAACAAGGTGCATCTGCAGGCCAAATAATGAGGTCAGGGGCAGGAGGGAACCTTCTTCCGGACGATGGCTCAGGAGGTTAGGTGTGCAGTGTCTGCTCTCTCCTTGTTGATTCACGGACTATCAGGTCAGTTTTGAGGACGATGGTTTCGGAAGCGATGTTTGCGTCCCTCTCCTCTATCTGCCTGATCAGCATCCGTGCAGCGGTCTTGCCCATTTCGAAGGCACGGTCGTCGATGGTGGTCAGGGCCGGTTCGATGATGGTTGAGACCGGGTAGTTGCTGAAGCCTGCTACGGCTATGTCGTCAGGGATCTTCAGGTTTGCCTTTTTGATGGCCTGAATTGCCCCGATAGCGGTATAGTCGTTGGCACAGAAGATGCCGTCAGGAAGTTCCGGCAGCTTCAGGAGTTTCCTGGCGCCTTTGGCTCCCTCCTCATAGGTAAGGTTTGTGGTGCAGTAGACCATTGCAGGGTCGAATGGGAGATTGTTCCTGAGAAGGGCAGCCTTGTATCCCTCGAGCCTGGAGGCGAAGATGGAGGTTGTCTGGCAGCCGGCTATATGGGCTATCTTCCTGCAGCCCGTATCAATCAGGTGCTGCGTCACCCTGGATGCGGCATCGAAGTCGTCTATTATCACCTTGCTGGCTTCAAGGTCGTTGCTCACCCTGTCATAGAAGACCAGAGGCACCCTCAGGCTGTTGAATCTTGAGAAATGATTGCAGTTCCGGGTCTCGAGGGCCAGACATGCTATTATTCCTGCCACCATGTTTGTCTGGAGGATTGAAGTGATGGCTATCTCTCTCTCAAGGGAGTCTCTCGACTGGTAAATGGTGACGTTGTACCCCAGCTTGTAGGCGATCTCTTCCACGCCGCTTATTACATATGAGTGGAAGGTAATGTCTATCCGGGGCACGATCACCCCGATCATGTTTGTCTTCCTGCGTCTGAGGTTTGAAGCCACGGAGTTTGGAAAATATCCGAGCTGTTTGGCCAGCTGCCACACCTCCCTGGTGGTTTCGGCTCCTATGCTGGGGTGGTTGTGCAGCGCCCTGGAGATGGTGGAGACGGAAAGGTTCATCCTCTTCGCCAGATCCTTTATGGTTACTCTTGCGCCGGGCATGGCATAAAGTTAGTTCAATTTTAAAATGCAAACGTTTGATCTGCAAGACAAAGATAAAGAAAAATTAAACCGTAGCATATACATATATATTAAATAACAGAATAATAGTTAAATATGTATGATATCTTACATTTAGATATCCTGGCAGCTGATGCGATGCAATGGCCTTAATGTTAAAAAATCATGTTTTATAACAAATATTTACGCAAACGTTTGCTTTTTCAGATTTTATGTCATAGATTTGATCTGTGGGACAGAGCCAGTTTCGTTAATATATTATATAACAGTGAATTAACTAAAGCCGAAAAACAAAACCGCCCCCGGGCAGACTTGAGGATACTTCCCGGGAGCTGGTCTGTGTCAGGATTTGAAACAAACCCTTAACTCTCAAAATTATGAAAAAAAAGCAAGCAAACGTGATCTTCCGGTCAGATAGGGGCCGGAAGAAAGCGATTCTGCTGTCAGGGTTAGTGATCATGCTTACAGCACTGATGACTCTCAGCGCTTCCGCATCAGCTTCACTCACCCTCCAGCAGAAAAAGGTCACGGGCAAGGTCACCGACGCTACTACAGGTGAGGCGCTGCCGGGAGTGACCATTGTGATCAGGGGTACCACCACGGGAGTGGCCTCGGACCCCGACGGATCATACAGCATTGATGTGCCGTCAAACAACACCGTACTGCAGTTTACCTCTGTGGGCTATGCCTCGCAGGAGGTGACTGTAGGTGCACGGACAGTGATCAATGTGGCAATGCAGAGCGATGTCACAATGATCGAAGAGCTGGTGGTCGTGGGCTATGGCTTCAAGAAGAAGAGGGATCTCACCGGATCAATCTCCTCAATTACCGCCTCCAGCATCGAGGACACACCTGTAAAGGATGTTCTCTCTGCACTGCAGGGACGCGCTCCGGGGGTCTTTGTGACATCCAACTCGGGTGCCCCCGGCGACGGAATAACAGTGAGGGTCAGAGGCTACTCCTCCCTCAACTCGGGCAACGATCCACTCTACGTCATCGACGGTGTGCCGGTGGAATCACGCACTCTTACCACTCTTAACGGGTACGACATGCACGGGCTGAACCCGCTGTCAGATATCAACCCCGGTGACATTGAATCCATTGAGGTGCTCAAGGATGCCGCCTCCACCGCCATCTACGGATCGAGGGCCGCAAACGGAGTTGTCCTTATTACCACCAAACGCGGCAAGGAGGGAAAGGCTACCGTGAACCTCAATGTCTTTACCGGCATGAGCGAGATCACCCGCCACCTCGGCGTACTCAACGCACAGCAGTGGCGCCAGATAATTATCGATTCCTATGCAAACCTCGACCGCTACAACAATGCCACAACCCCTTCGGAGCCTCACTGGACGGCCATAGACTCACTCAACCCGATGAACAACGGGGATGTCGACTGGCAGAGCGTGATGTACAAGCAGGCATGGCAGTACCAGGCTGAACTGTCGGTACAGGGAGGCAATGATAATGCCAAATATGCATTCAGTACCTCATATCTGAACCAGGACGGGATCATCCTGGCATCCAACTACAAAAGGATAACCTCCAGGCTGAACACCGACTTCAAGGTATCTGACAAGGTGACCATCGGCCAGAATATATCCTTCTCCAACGGAAAGAACAACAGGATCAATGCCGGGGGTACGGGCAACCTGAGCCTCGTTCAGTCGATACTGGTCAGGCCTCCGGTCTATTCACTGACCTACCCTGACGGCTCCCCGATATACTACTTCAACGGCAAGAGAAACCCGGTGGGCATGGCGGTGGAGTGTACCCACCTCAACACCACCAACAGGCTTATAGGAAATCAGTACCTGGAGTATGATATCATGGAGGGACTGAAGTTCCGCACCAACCTGAGCGTCGACTTCATTTCGATGAAGGAGGATGAATTCTATCCAACCACTGTTGACTACCGCGCAGGTTACAACTGGGGTGCCGTGAGAGCCATAAGCAATATTACCTGGGCCAATGAGAATTATCTTACCTATAACGGTACATTCGGTGATGGTCACGATTTCTCGGCTCTTGCCGGATTCAGCATGCAGGAGTGGAAGAATGAGACCACCGGCCTCAACGGATTATACTTTGCAAGTGACAACATCCGTACCCTCAACGGTGCCGGCACCATCTCAAACCAGTCGGTGAACACCACCGATGAGCACGCCATGCTTTCTTACTTCGGAAGGTTAACCTGGAACTACAAGGGCAAATATCTTGCTGAAGCCAACATCAGGGCTGACGGTTCTTCACGGTTCGGCTCCGAAAACCGGTTCGGGTATTTCCCCTCGGCTTCGGCAGCATGGAGGTTCTCCGACGAATCCTTTGCTGACGGCCTCGGGTTCCTGACTGACGGAAAGATAAGGCTGAGCATCGGACAGACGGGTAACGAATCGATACCAAACTACATATCAGGAGGCGAGTTTGCCATAGGCACCAACTATCTCACCAACTCAGGGGCAGCTCCGACAGTGATGCCCAACCAGGCACTCAAATGGGAGGTAACCACCCAGTACAACCTCGGCATTGATCTGGCCATGTTCAACAACCGTGTTACCCTTATCGGCGACTTTTATATAAAGAACACGTCCGACCTGCTCTTTGCCGTCCCCATACCTGAGACTACAGGCTTCACCTCTCTTACCAGGAACATAGGTGATATCTCAAACAAGGGGATGGAGTTCTCCGTCATCACTCACAACTTCGACGGCGAATTCCAGTGGACCACCAATTTCAATCTGGGCCTCAACCGCAACACAGTCGTATCGCTTCCGCAGGATGTGCTTACAAACGGCTTCATTCAGAATGGCACCTATCACATCCTAAGGGAGGGTGAACCAATAGGGGTATTTTACGGATGGAAGTTCCTCGGCGTCTATGCACGTGATGAGGACAACGTCAACGATGTTCGTTTCGGATCCACCAGCGGCAAGCCTTTCAAGGGCGGAGATCCGATCTGGGATGACCTCAACAATGACAACGTCATCAATGACGATGACAAGCAGATTATCGGCAATGCCCAGCCGCTCTTTGCCGGCGGGCTCAACAACGATTTCTCGTACAGGAACTTTTCACTTAACGTTTTCCTGCAGTTCTGCTACGGCAATGATATCTACAGCCATCTCAACAACATGCGCAACTGGGTCTTTGCCTATAACAACGTCTCCACCGATGCACTCAACAGGTGGAGAGAGCAGGGTGATGTCACCAACTATCCGGCACCAACCCGCAATGACCCGCTCAGAAATGAGTATCTGAGGGTGTCCGACCGCTGGGTGGAGGACGGTTCATACATGCGCCTCAAAAACGTTACCCTCTCTTATACCATACCTTCGGAGATAACCTCCAGGGCAGGCATCAGCAGGCTGAGGGCCTATGTTACGGGACAGAATCTCCTGACCTTTACGCATTATACTGCCTATGATCCTGAGGTTAACTCCTACGACGGGCTTCAGATAGGTGTCGACGAGGGTGCTTACCCGATGAGCCGTACGGTAATCTTCGGTATCAACATGGAATTCTAATAATGACGGCTATGAAACTACAATATATCAAAACAGCAATATTCGCCATCGTACTGCTTCAGTTGACAGCATGTACAGATATTCTTGACAAGGATCCCGTCAGCAGCTTTTCAGCATCAGGCTTTTACAAGACCACTGCCGATGCCCAGGCCGGTGTGTACGGTATCTATGACGCCGCACAGTCGGTCTTCAGTTACAACTTCTGCTACTGGGGTGAAGGCAGGGCTGACAATGTGCAGACTGCACAGACGGGGGAGTCTCTTACACTCCTCTCGAACAACCTTACCGCCACAGCCTCCTCGGCTGACTGGTCGGCTCTCTACCGCATGATAAGCAGGGCCAACTATGCCATCAGGTACATCCCTGATGTTTACGAGGAAGACAATGCAACAGGAAAGCAGCTCCTGGGACAGGCACGCGCGCTGAGGGCCCTGGCATACTTCTATGTGGCAAGGGTATGGGGCGACGCTCCCTTCATTACTGAACCCTATACCTCCGGTGACCAGGATATCTTCATCTCAAAGACCGGCAAAGAGATAATTCTCGATCAGGTTGAAGAGGACCTGAAATATGCAGCTGCCAACTGTGTTGACAAGTTCAACAGCAACAATGACCGTATCATGTTCACCAAAGGCAGTGCCAATGCACTTCTTACACAGGTATACATGTGGAGGCACAAGTATTCGGAGGCAGTAGCCAGTTCGTCCCTTGTGATGTCGAATCCGCTCTACAGCCTTGTCGCCATCGCAGACTGGGGTAAGATCTTCTCTGCAAGCTACTCCAAGGAGAGCATTTTTGAGGTAGGCTACAATGACACCGAGACCAACGGCCTGAGAATCCTCTACGCCATCGGTTCATATGCAATCTACACTCCGTCTGTCAGATGGAAGGAATCCATCGAGGAGGGCGACCTGAGGGAGGACTTTGTTTACGATATGGTCCCCGCTGACCCGAAGGCCATCTGGAAATACCTCGGCAGAGGAGAGAGTGATGAGGTCTCCACCCCTGCAAAACAGAACATTGTTCTTACCAGGCTTGCCGACATAATGCTGCTGAGAGCAGAAGCCCTCAACCAGATAGGAGGTGAAGCCAACAAGGCAGAGGCACTGTCACTGCTGAATACCATCAGGACCCGGGCAGGACTTGTTCCTTTCGATACTGAGGCTGATGCCATTGCCATGTATGGCGACCTTGAATCGGCAATACTGCATGAGAGGTCTGTTGAACTCTGTTTCGAGGGTCATCGCTGGTTCGACCTGGTCAGAACAGGCAGGGCCATATCTACAATGGGTCCCATCAACGGCCTCAGCAGTGAGGCCAATCTTGAGTGGCCCGTGCATCAGAACTCACTGAACAAGAACCCGAACCTGGCGCAGAATCCCTTCTACAACTAGCAATGCTGCCACGAATAATCAAAGAAATCTACTATGAAAAAGAATAATACAAATTCAAGGAAGATGCGGCTGCTGAAGATGCTCTTCGTGCCGCTCATCGTCTCAGCGATGCTTGCTTCGTGCGAGATTCAGCCTGACTACGAATATGAATACGGAAACCCCGGCGGCAAGCTCAATATGACTGCCCTGGAGTTTATTCAGAGTACTGACTCACTCTCACTGATGGAGGAGGCAATCGTTGCCACCGGCCTGCAGAGCCTCTACTCCGGAACAACTGTCCGGACATTCATCATTCCCAGGAACAGCGCCTTCAGGGCATACATGAAGACGAACGGATTTGCAAACATCGCAGCCATACCTGTCGGTGCCCTGGAGACAGTTCTCAAATACCACATTGTCAACGAAAAGGTGATCTTTACTGATCCGGCCCTGCTGCAGAGCAACAACCCGATTGCCTATCCTACAGAGAGCGGATCGGTGATGTATCTTTCGCACAATACCAGTTACCAGGGAGTCATTAACCAGGGTACCAAAAAGAGCTGGACGATCATTACGTCGAACCTGGAACCGACAAACGGAGTCATTCATGTCACGGCGGATGTCGTTTACCTGTCGCTATGATCCGTCCGGCAGCAATGCAGGTTAGTTTTAGGGCTGAAGAACGGACAGGCGATCCACAGTGATTGGATTTCCGGACAGATCGCCTGTCTGCTTCTTCAAATACCTGCAGAGGCCGCATTTATTAATTTCCCGGACCCTGGTCTGACATTCAGGGTCGCGAACCAATGCTTGACAGCAATGAAGATTAATAGATATAAACACCTTAACGTCAATGTCTTTCCTACAAGGGGAGAGATGGGTCTTGCGGCAGGGAGGGATGTTGAAGCCTGTATGGCCAGGTTGCTCGGGGTTAAGGATGAGGTGAGGATGGTATTTGCCGCTGCGCCCTCACAGAATGAGATGCTCGATTATCTTGCTGAATCAGAAATCATAGACTGGGGCAGGGTGACAGCATTTCATATGGATGAGTATATTGGTCTCAACGGCGGGGCTGAGCAGCTTTTTTCCATTTATCTGACCCGAAGGCTCTTCAGGAGAGTGAATTTGAAGGGTGTTCATCTGATCAACGGCAATGCAGACCCGGTTAAGGAAGCAGAGAGATACTCGGCACTGATTGCTGAAGCGCCGCTGGACATCATCTGCCTGGGTATAGGAGAGAACGGCCATATCGCATTCAATGACCCGCCTGTGGCAGACTTCAGTGATCCCCTCATCGTCAAGAAGGTGTCACTCGACCGGTCGTGCCGCATGCAGCAGGTCAACGAGGGCTGTTTCTCAACACTGGAAGAGGTGCCGGAAAAGGCACTGACACTGACCATTCCTGTCATCTTCGGAGCATCGCACCTCTTCTGTGTGGTGCCCGGTAGCAGCAAGAGAGAGGCCGTACATAACACCATCCACGGACCCGTAACAACTGCCTGCCCTGCTTCAGTGCTGCAGAGGCATCCCGACTGCTGCTTCTATTTCGACAGGGATTCCTTCGGAGAAGAGGAAAATTTGTAAGTTTATCGGATGAGCAGGGGAAGAAGAAGATTCATCAGAAACATTTTTGCAGGCACTGCCGGTGCTGCACTGGGGGGATTGTCCATTAACGCAGCACCGGCAGCTGCATTCAGCCGCCTTTTCTTCAACTCCGCGGAGGAGGGGAAACCCCTCTTTCCCTTTTTGAAGTATGTCCCCCTTTACAGTTTCGGCGACTATATTCCGAAGGACCAGGGGGGCAAATTCGTCCAGATGGAGCTCCTTGGTTCTGAGGATGACGAAACGATCGTCGCCGCCATTCGCGGGGGAGTGCTGTCAGAAGTATACGGTGATCCCATCGGATGGCAGAAATATGAGAAAAGCGAGATTGAAAAGAGCGTCTGGCTCAACAGGTTCTATTTCCTTCCATCTTTCGCCAGGATGTTCCATCTCACTGGCGACAGGTCGTATCTCGATGATATGATGCGTATCATCAGGCAGTGGATCACGGACAATCCGCGACTGCCCGATTCGCACCGCACGACTTATAACTGGCGCGACATGCAGGTGGCATGGCGATCAATCCACCTGTCATGGTGCCGGTATCTCGGAGAAAAGGGCCTGACGGATGAGGAGAAGAGAGTGATCGCCGGAACACTGAAGGAGCATGCTCACATCCTTCTGACCGGGTTTGGCCAGGCAAAACTCAATGAGTTCAATCACCAGTCGCACGGCGGACTCGCGATGCTCTACCTGGGGGTGCTCTTCCCTCACCTTGATGATGCAGCCGAGCTTCGCAGGAAGGCGATGATCATTCTGAATCATCACCTGGCAAATGCCTTTTATGCTGACGGCGGCAACGTGGAGCAGATGTTCGGCTACTATCCCTTCCAGGCCCATCTCTTCAGGGATGCCTTCCTGCTCTGCACGGCCAACGGCATTGAGCCGCCGGTCAACTCCCTGCCCATGCTCCGGAAAATGGCACTCTACCTTGCAGCCGTGGAGAGGCCTGACGGAACCGTGCCACAGGTGAATGATTCCTATGAGATGCCGGTCAGGCCCATTCTGGCCACAATCAGCGATATTCTGGGGACGATGGCAGTTGCAGAAGACCAGGAATCAAACTTTTTCCCGGACACACAGGTGGCAGTTTTGAGGGAGGGCGGCCCTTCAGGCTGGTACCTTATTGCCAATCCGGCTTCGGTGATAGGTGCCCATGCCCACGCAGGCAGACTGGGATTTGAGCTGTGGAATAACGGTTCGCCCCTGCTCATTGAGAGCGGTTGCTGTAACTATGATGACCCTGCGCTGGTGTCATGGTACCGCACTACCAGGGCACACAACAGTGTTGTGATAGACGGGGTGACAGAGGAGGCAACATCATCCTCACAGCTCTGGGTGCCAAGGAGAGAGACCCCCAACAGGATTACGGAATGGAAACCCGGAAAGGAGCTTTCCAGTCTCACCATGGTGTCGCCAAAGGAGGAGGCAACAAATGCATCCGTGCACTGGAGCCGGACCATCACCATCGTAAGGGACCGTTTTGCGGTGATCAGTGACCTTTTCGAAACGGAAGGCGAACACAGCTATGAGATACTGCTGCACTTCCCGCCATCGGAGGTGACTCCCGACCCCTCAGGGAAAGCCCTCAGGATGAAAACTGACAGTGTGACCGAAATCTTTGCCACAGACACCTCGGGAGAGGGCAGTTTTGTGGCCGGCACCGGTCTGGTAAGCATCAGGGGCCGCTCCGAAAAAGCTCCCACAGCATCGTTCAATATTCGGGGGAGAGGGAGCGTGAGATCTCATATCCTGGTTGTACCGTCATCGGGCGGAGGGAGCGTGACAAAGGTGAGATTTAAAACCGGAAGGGGTGGCACCTCGGTTATCCTGAGGGAAAGCAACGGGAATAAAACCCGCATCGCCATCACAGGTGAAGGCGTGAGCCTTATGTAAAACAAACAGATCCCGCAGCATGAAGAAATGTTCAGGTATGAAAAAAATGAGAGTGTCACTCATTGCGGCCATGGTGGCACTGACAATAGTTGCAGGATGCCGTAACGGCGTACAGCAGGAGGGGCAGGCAAAGGTGATTCCAATTATGGAGGATAACCAGTTTACAGTCAGGGGATTTCACGTCGATCTCAGGATACAGGTGATGACCATGGATGCACTGAAGGCGCTGGCGGATGAGCTGGCTGCCTTCGGGATGAACACACTGGTGATGGAGTGGGAGGCATCATATCCATATCTGAACAATGCAACCATCTCCAATGAACTGGCATATACCCGCGAAGAGGTGAGATCGTTCGTCGATTACTGTGAGGCCCTGGGCATAGATGTTATTCCCCTGCAGCAGTGCTTCGGACATGTAGAGTATATCCTGCGGCACGACAGGTACAGTGAGCTGAAGGAAGACCGCAAGGAGATATCTCAGCTCTGTCCGCTGAAGGAAGAGGCTGACAGTCTGTTGTTTGCCGATCTCTTTGCAGATATGGCCTCAATGCACCGGTCAGACTATATCCACATCGGCGGAGATGAGACCTACCTCCTGGGGCACTGCCCCGCCTGCTCTCTCAAGGCAGCCACGGAGGGTAAGTCGAAGCTGTTTGTCGATTACATGAAGATGATGTGCGACATAGTGATAAGCCTCGGCAAGAGGCCGGTCATGTGGGCCGATATACTCCTCAAGTACCCGGAGGCAGCTGCAGAGATGCCTGAAGAGACGATCTTCATAGACTGGAATTACGGATGGAAGACCAACTATTTCGGGGACATCGCCGCCCTGCAGACCCAGGGACTGGAGTTCTGGGGATCACCCTCCGTCAGGAGCCACCCTGATAACTCGTATGTCACCTGCTGGGAGAAGCATTTCAACAATCAGCGCGATTTCATTCCATACTCCAGGGAGGCGGGATATACCGGCATTGTGATGACATCCTGGTCAACATCAGGCCTCTACGGCTTTACCTGGGATGTTAACTACGAGGTGACTGACATGGAGCAGGTAAGAAACACCTGGCCACTGTCGGGCTTCAGGATATTGCTGGCCTCCTGCGCCGAGGCGCTTAACAGTCCTGAACCTATTGATCCTCATGCGTTTGTCGTCAGATACGCCCGGAATCGCTTCGGCCTGGCAGAAGCAGGGGGAGAACTGTTGTGGGAGATACTCACCATCTCCCCGGAACTGATTGTCAACGGCAAACCGGCAACATCGCCCTCGATAGCCGTCATGCGGGAGACCGTGGAGGAGGCAGTGTCAAAGATGAGGAGCCTGAAGCCTCAGAGCAACAAGGAGGAGTTTGAACACTTCAGGCTGATGCTCGACGTGAGGCTGCACTACCTGAAATTCAAGGAGGCTGAGGCACGATTCAATGCACCCGGATTCTCCCTTGATGATAAGGAGAGTGTAGTTGCAGAACTGGAAACACTGATGGCGGAGACGAAGAAACTTGACAGGCGCTTTGCCAGGCTGAACAGGGGCTTCCTCTATGAGACGGAGATTGAGCAGCAGAATATGATCAGGAACAGGAAACTGATGCTCCTTCACAGAAGGCTTACAGGTAACAGGACACTGTAGCATGAAGGGTCTCACCAGGGTATTGTTACTGCTTGCGCTGATTGCTGCCTCCAGTGTTGTATCAGCGCAGGATGAGCGGACGCTCTTCTTCCCTCGCTCCACGGAATATGTTGAAGCCATGCCTCCTGCTGACAGCGTGTGGCTCTTTGTGCTGGCCGGACAGTCGAACATGGCAGGCAGGGGCCGGGTGGAACCCTCCGATACCGTACCTCATCCGCGCATCTTTTCAGTGACGCCCGATAAGAGGTGGGTGGTGGCAAAGGAACCGTTGCAGCAGTACCAGCCGGCGCTGACGGGACTGGGGCCGGGAATGGCGTTTGCCAGGACAGTGATAGGGGAGATTGATGAAGGCATATGTGTCGGGCTGATACCATGCGCTGTGGGAGGCAGTTCAACGGCTGACTGGCTGAGTGATTCGGTATATAACGGCGTGCGGCTCAAGAGCAACATGGCAGACAAGGTCAGGTGGGCAATGAAATACGGTACCGTCATGGGAATAATATGGCACCAGGGAGAATCGGACGCCAACGCCGCAAATATCCCTCAATACCGGGAGAACACGGAAGCTCTTTTTGATTTTTTCCGCACTCTGGCAGGGGATCCGGAGCTGCCGATAGTAGCCGGGGAGCTCGGAATATTCCCGGGGATTGAAAAGAAGAGGCTGGAATACCTTCAGATCAATGATATCCTTTCGTCCATCTCAGAAGAGGATCCCAACATGGTCCTTGTCCGCTCCTTCGGCACAAAGCCAAAGGATGACAATGTCCACTTTGACGGGCCCTCCCAGAGAGCAATGGGCAGAAGATATGCACTGGCATGGCTTTCGCTGGTGCGAAACGGAAACAGATAAAAGAAACAGATATGCAGCTTATCGACTGGATTGTCCTGACATTATATTTCCTGTTGCTGATCTCCATAGGATTCTGGGCCTACATGAGGGTGAAGAACTCGGCCGACTTTTTCACTGCCGGGGGAAAACTGCCATGGTGGCTCTCGGGCGTCTCTCATCACGTCTCGGGATACAGCGGGGCGGTATTCGTCGCCTATGCAGGTATTGCCTATACCCACGGATTTACAATCTATGTCTGGTGGGCGTGCGCCGTGGCAGCGGCAACCTTCCTGGGAGCCCACCTGATAGCGCCCCGCTGGGCCAGGCTCAGGATAGCAACCGGGATACAGTCGCCCACGGAATACCTTCTGACACGTTACAATCTGAATACCCAGCAGCTGATAGCCTGGTCGGGTGTTATCATAAAGATCTTTGACGTGGGTGCCAAATGGGCAGCGATAGCGATTCTTCTCAACATATTCGCCGGAACATCCTTCCTCACCGGAATACTGCTGGCGGGTTCAGTATCCCTTATCTACAGTACTCTGGGGGGGCTGTGGGCTGATGTG
>CAYPKP010000063.1:0-16426 GCA_964411345.1 uncultured Rikenella sp.
GCGATTTTGTAAACTCCGTCAGGATGTACGGTCCCGACCTGGTGCTCGACTTCAATGAAAAGCTGATTATCGGGTTGCAGTACGTATGGAGAACTGACTCCGATGTCTTCATAGACCCGGAGGAGCCGATGAGGCAGGACCTGATGACACAGGGCGGCTTTGCAGAGGTGATCTTCTCTCCCAAGGGTGACATGAGCACCTGGTACCTTACCGGCCTGCTCAACTGGGTGGAGTCAGACCTTGACCTGCTCGACTACCGGTCTGCCACCTTCCACGCCGGCTACCTTATCAGGCGCAATGTGAGGCTGGTGACAGAGTACACACGGGTTTTCAGCGGAAGTCCCTACGGGAAGCTGAGCGCCGGGTTCGTTTCCGCATTCTGAAACCGCACGGGTGAAATATGGAGTAAGAAAATAACCACTTGAGAAATAATTGAAAACCAGCTTATGAAAAAGATCTTAATTATCATTTCTCTGGTGCTGCTGGCTTCATGCTCAGGCAAAAAGGAGGTAACGCAGTACACCATAGACCAGTTTTACAAGAATGTAAACACGGGGTTTTCAGCCTTCTCACCTGATGAGACCAGGGTTCTGGTCTCAAGCAATGAGACAGGCATCTATAATGTCTTTGAGATAAATATTGCCGACGGATCAAAGAGACAGGTTACCAATTCAACAACAGAATCGCTCTTTGCAGTCAATTATGTTCACGGAACGAATCAGATCCTCTATTCAGCCGACAAGGGAGGAAACGAAAACGATCATATCTACCTGCTGAACGAGGACGGCACAGTTGATGATCTGACTCCCGGCGATGCAGTGAAAGCATCATTCAGCGGGTTCAGCAAGGATAAGAAGGTTATGTATTTTCAATCGAACAAACGTGACCCTCAGTTTTTCGACCTGTACAGAATGAATGTCGGGGAATGGGAAGAGGAGATTATCTGGGAAAACAAGGAGGGCTTTGATTATGCCGGTGCAACCAGGGACCGTGAGATGCTTGCGCTGGTAAAATCGATAACCACGAGCGAGAACCAGCTTTTTCTGCTTGACAGGATGACAGGCCAGACAACCGAGGTGTCGGAACCGGACAAACCGGGAAATTACGGTGCTTCAGGCTTCACAAATGATAAAGCTTATTTCTTCTATACCACGGATGCGGGTAGGGAGTTCACCTACCTGGTTAAGTATGAGATTGCCACCGGTGAACGTGAGGTGATATTTGAAACCGACTGGGATGTCATGGGAGGTTGGCTGAGTGAGAATGAGACCTACCGCATCATAGGCATCAATGAGGATGCCAGGATCCAGATCAAAATCATGGACCTGACCACAGGAGAGGAAGTCACCTATCCGGAGGTTCCCGGTGCCAACCTAAACAACCTGATGATTTCAGAGAGTGAGAAATATCTTTTACTTAGTCTCGGGACTTCCAAAACACCGGGTGACATCTACCTTTATGAGTTTGGCGGCACGGAGCTGAAGAAGCTGACTGATAACCTGAATCCGGAGATCAATCCGGATGATCTCATTGATGCCAGGGTTGTCCGTTATCCCTCCTTCGACGGACTGGAGATACCTGCCATATATTATCAGCCGCTTATGGCAACAAAGAAGAACAGGGTGCCTGCCCTGGTCTGGGTACACGGCGGTCCCGGCGGGCAGTCGATGGTATCATACAATCCCATCATACAGTATCTCGGAAACCACGGATATGCCGTGCTGGCCGTCAATAACAGGGGCAGCAGCGGCTACGGCAAGTCATTCTATAAGATGGATGACCAGAACCATGGCGACAAGGACCTGAAGGACTGCATCTGGGGGAAGAAGTGGCTGCAGAGTCTTGATTGCATTGATACGGCAAAGATCGGCATCATTGGCGGAAGCTATGGCGGTTTCATGACGATGGCCGCCATGACCTCAGCTCCTGATGAGTTCAAGGTGGGTGTCAACCTCTTCGGAGTCACGAACTGGCTGCGCACCCTTAAGTCGATACCGCCATACTGGGCCTCATTCCGCGATGCCCTTTACACAGAGATGGGTGATCCGTTCACTGCCGACTCTGTCAGGCTATACAATATTTCACCTCTTTTCCACGGGCAAAATGTCAAAAACCCCGTAATGGTGCTTCAGGGAGCCAATGATCCCAGGGTGCTGCAGGTTGAGTCTGACGAAATGGTGGAGGCAATGAAAGCCGCCGGTGTACCGGTGGAGTATATCATCTTCCCCGATGAAGGACACGGTTTTATGAAGAAGGAGAACGAGATCAAAGGTTATTCTCAAATCCTGGTCTTTCTTGATAAATACCTTAAAGGAACGGAAGAGGAGATTTAATAAACAATGAAAAATCAGGAAGGCCGGTGGTCATGGCAGATCACCGGCCTTCCTATTTCTGTGACGGAGTATCGGGGGTAAAAAGGATCTCCGGGCCTGATCAATTCAATGAAGCGGGTGTGGTCACAGCAGATCTCCGGCCTTGTGTGTCTTGCCGGTGAAGGGTTCGGTGGCACGGTGGAAGATACCGTGAACATAAGCTATCGCCATGCCGTAATTGGTGATGGGGACATCATGTTTCTTCGGATCGCGGAGCCTGTTGACAAGTTGCCGGTGGGTCACCATGCAGCCGCCGCACTGTATCACCAGTGCGTAATCCTCTACAGGCCGTGGGAATGCATCCAGGCCGGCCACAACGTCAAATTCCAGCTTCTTGCCGGAAAAATTTGTCAGCCACCGCGGTATCTTCACCCTTCCGATATCATCACATGATACGTTGTGGGTGCATGACTCCAGCAGCAGCACACGGTCGCCGTCCTTCAGCTCCCCGATCTTCGGAGTCCCTCTCAGGTAGGCTTCAAAGTCGCCCTTCTGCCGTGCCAGCACTATGCTGAAGCTTGTCAGGGGTATGTCACGCGGTATGGAGGCATCAGCCTTGAGGAATACCTGGCTGTCGGTGACGACCAGGGCAGGCCTGATGCCGGTACGGCGGAGGAAAGCGTCCACCTCCCTCTCTTTCAGAACTATGGCGGTGCAGTCGTTGTCAAGGATATCACGTATCACCTGCACCTGCGGCAGTATCAGTCTTCCCTCCGGTGCTTCGATGTCGATGGGGGTGATGAGCAGAACAATATCGCCGTGGCTGACCAGGTCGCCTATCAGCCCCCTGCTCTTCAGGGCTGTGGGAGGCATGGTCTCCCTGATCACCGTGAGAAGCAAGGGGTTGTATTTTTCAGGATGGAGAGCCGAGTATTCCACGATCTCCCTGCCGGTACTGTTTCTTATCTCATTGCGGAACGAGGGTTCAAGCGGTTCGATGTCGCTTTTGTTATGAACGAGCACGAAGGGTATGTCAAGAACCCCGAACTCCTTTACCAGCTCAGCCTCGTAGCTGTCATAACGGTTGCCGGTAAGTACCAGTATGGCGAGGTCGATGAGCCTGAGGGCTGCCAGCGACTTTTTTATCCTCAGCCGGCCGAGATCGCCGGTGTCATCTATGCCTGCGGTGTCAATGAATATCAGGGGGCCGAGTCCGTGCACTTCGATGCTCTTTTTGACAGGGTCGGTGGTGGTGCCTGCTATCTCTGAGACGATGGCGACATCCTGGCCTGTCAGGGCATTGATCAGCGAGCTCTTGCCGGCATTCCGTCTTCCGAAGATACCCACATGGGGTTTTGCATCTCTTCCTCTGGCTCTCATAGTACGGTCATTAAAGAAAATCCTTCAGGCGGTATCCTCCCTGCACCAGGTTTTCAGGCCTGAGCAGCTCCTTCAGTTTCGCCGGTGCCACATATCCCAGTCTTTCGTTGGCCTCGAAGATGTCAATCTTCTCCTTCTTCATCAGGGAGGCCATCTCGGCAGCCTTACCATAGCCTATCAGTGGCAGGAGGGCCGTGGTGACCGACGGGCTGGACATCACAGCCGTCTCCGAGGCACCCTGATCCACACCAAGGTCCTTCAGCATGTGGGTGGCGGCCGCTCTGCCGGCGGCTGTCAGCAGCTTCAGGCTCTCGAGCAGGGCATGGCCTGTTGCAGGCAGATAAGCGTTCAGTTCAAGGCAGCCCTGTGCTGACAGTCCGGCCACCAGCTGGTCATTGCTGTATACGCGGTGCGCGCAGCTGACGACAAACTCCGGAATAACCGGATTGACCTTTCCGGGCATGATTGAGCTTCCGGTCTGCTTCCTGGGCATGGTCACCGAATGAGTGCCGTGTATGTCAGAAGCCAGCAGGCGCAGGTCGCTGACCATCTTCTCCATGGTGACGGCATGGGCTTTAATGATGCCGTGAACCTCCACCAGGGTGTCAAGGTTGGAGGTGGCGTCGGAGAGGTTCTCACCCCGCGTGACCGGCATTCCGCTCAGCTGCTGCAGGCGTTGCACCACCTCGGCCACGAAATATTTCGGGATGGCAATGGAGGTGCCAATGGCTGACCCCCCGAGGTTTACCACCTTTATTCGCTCGAGGCATTTTGACACTCTCCACCAGTCGCGTGCGAGTGCATCGCTGTAGCTGCTGAAGAGTCGGCCGAAGGTTGACGGTACGGCCTCCTGCATCTGGGTATAGGCTGTGCGCAGGGTGTTGCGGTAGCGTTTCTCGAGCCCCTCAGTGGCACCGCGCAGCTCATTGATGACCTCCTCAAGCTCCAGAAGCAGCCTCATGGCTGCCACACGGAGGGCAGTGGGAACCACATCGTTGGTCGACTGGAAAATATTGGCATCTTCAATGGGGTCAATGTGATCATAGTCGCCCGGATGCCGGCCGGTGATCTGAAGGGCGCGGTTGGCGATGATCTCATTGACGTTCATGTTGATGCTTGTGCCTGCTCCTCCGGATATGGCCGGGACGATAAATGCGTCAAAGTGGTTTCCCGCTTCGCACTCGGCGGCGGCGGCAGCAAGGGCTCCGAGGGTATCCGGACTGACAGCCCTGATATTCAGCTTCTCAAGGTCATACTGTTTCTGAGCCTCGGAGAAGAAGGCGCCGGCGGTGAGGTAACAGGCTCTCTTGGTGAGTGCCATGGCCATGTACCACTCCTCATGGAAGGGGGTTTTGTCGGGGAAATTCTCACGTGCCCTGACAGAGTGAATGCCGTAAAGCACATCGTCATCCAGCTCCTTTTCTCCCAGGAAATCCTTTTCTGTGCGCATAATCCGGCAATTTATTCTTCCCCTGATTCGGGCAGCCTCAGCTTTCGGGCCCGGGCCTCTGCCTCGATCTCTTCGCCCTTCTTCTGAAGCTCATCAATTGATATGATCTTGGCCCGTTTTTCCGTTGGCGGGTTCAGCTTCTCCGATTTCTCAAACTCGATGACCTGCTCGCGGATATCCTGAGGCAGCTCTTTCTGGCTCTTGAGGACAATATCCATGAACTCGTTGGAAAAGAACTGGTCAATTTGTATCCGTCGCTTGGCCGTATGTGCGAACTTGCCTATGATGCGGCAGATGCTGTCGCGGTCCTCGGGACTCAGTTTATCGGCGAGGTCATACTCTTCGATCTTCTTCAGTGAGAGGATAACCGGTTCGATGGAGTCCTTGGTGATGACGAAGACATCATAGTCGCCCAGCCTGTAGGTGAGTTGCTTCAGCTTATTGATGGTGTTGGTGGGCACAACCAGGAAGATAGATTTTTTCACGTTGTCCTGGCTGGCATATTTCTTCAGGTTGTCAGCCTGCGACTTGATGTATGCCGGGAAGTTGGAGAGGTCTTCATTTGCCGGGCTCTTGGCATCGAAGATGATATATTCGCCGCTGATCTCGATGGTGTTGTCGGGGTTACCCCTGAAGGGAACCTTCTCGATGTAGTTCACATGGTTGAGATCGCAGATACGGATGATGGTGTTTTTCACGTCGGCCTCATGCTCGGCCCATAGCCGTTTCATCCGCTCGTTATGCTCCTCGATGGCTCTTACTCTCTCGTCGTCAAGTCTTCTGCGCTCGGCCTCGAGGCTCTCCTTGGTCTGGTTGAGGCGGGCAATGCTCTCATTATAGTTCTTGAAGTTTTCTTCTTTCGAGGCCTCGAAGGCGGCCACCTTACGTGTCAGCTCATTGATGGTGCCGGAGTGTTCGCGGAGACGACCGTTGAGCTCTTCGATCTGGGAGTCCTTGCGCACTGAATGGACCTCCACATCACGGATCTTTTGTGACAGGCCTTCATTGCGGGCCGTCATCTCCGTCATCCGGTTGCGCAACTCATCCATCTCCCTGCGTTCCCTGTCGAGATCGCGGGCCAGGCTCCGGAACTCCTCCCAGGCGTCGAAGCTGAGGTTTCGTATTCCTCTCCATCTGAAGAGTCTCTGCCACCAGTTTATTTCCTTAATCCGGGCAAAGAAGAGGTTCAGTTTTTCCATGGAGACAAAGTTAGCAATTCTGCAGAGGTACGCTGGCGTCTCCGGTGTTTTACCGCAACAGGGCTGCGGCGCACCAGAGCAGGGGTGCCTGACCGTGAAGATCTCCGGCAATGCGACGGCGGTTCATATAGTGGCTGAGGTCACTGCCGGTGCCTGTTCCTTCACACACCTCAGTGAGATTGTCATCGTCACTGATGTATGTCACCAGCGCGAGCCATGCCTTCCTGGCTGAGGTGCCGTAGGCTTTTTCGTCAAGCCATCCGTTTTTCACGCCTGTGATCATGGCATAGGTGAACATGGCTGTTGATGAGGTCTCCTTCCAGAACTCCGGGTCATCGATGATCTGTCTCCACATGCCGTCATCAGCCTGATGTTGCAGCAGAGTGGCCATCATCTTAATATATCCTTCCATAATGCGGGGTCTCAGAGGGTGATCCTCCGGCATGGCTCGCAGCATCTCCGTCATGCCAGCAGCCATCCACCCGTTGCCGCGGCCCCATGAGTAGTGAGCTTCGGGTGAGTGGTGGAAGAGTCCGTTCTCAAGCTGTATGGTGTCAAGGTAGAATGCCATTTCGTGTGCAGCCCGGTCAATGTATCTGACCTCACCGGTGGCGAGGAATGCCTGGGCCTGAACAGCGGTGATCATGAACATATCGTCAATCCAGATGCGGGTCTGCCAGGAGTATCCCCTGTCAGCATATTCCTTCCCGGCAACAGTCGCGCTGTCGGGGGTGGTCCACTGGGTGTCAGCGTAACAGAGGCCCAGGTCAAGGTATTCCTGCTTCCCTGTTTGCCTGTATAATTCAAGCGGTACAGCTCCGAAGACGTTATTGTCAACATGGATTGGGGGAGGCAACAGATACCTCTCCTCGCCGTAGAGAAGCACAAGGCGATCCTCGAGCCTTGCGCGAAGGTCGCCGTTGTCAGTCACATCCGCAAACCAGAGGCCGCCGAGCCATGTACAGGTCTCGGCATAATGGATATGCCCGGTGGCTTCGGATGCAGTTGCATATCGGCTGATCATATGAGGTGAGGAAAGGAACTTTTCAGTAACACGGGTGCCGACCTCCAGCGGGTCTGACCCTTCTGGCCAGTTGTTAAGGTCATGGCTGCCGGTGCAGCCTGACGACATAGTGACTGATACTGCAGCAAGAAGAGCCGGAAGAATGTTTTTCATTTATATCGGGTTAAAGATGGCTTTTCAGTTCCCTGGCCGTGTTGACGGCAAAAACATTGGCAGATGATTTTCCCCTGGCTGCTGTTGCCAGGGCACCGGCTACAAGTATCTTCCTGTTGCTGAATACAGCACTGAGTCTCTTAAGGTATTCCTCCGGCCTGTCGTACGGCAGTCCTGTGAGAGAGCCTGTTATGATGATGTCAGCATTCCAGCGGGTGGCCACATCGGACATGGCGTTGAAGGGTGTCGCCTGGCCGAGGTAGAGAGTTTCATGGCCTGCCTTCCTGGCGATAAAGGCATAGAAAAGCAGCCCCATCTCATGCCACTCGCTCTCCGGGAGATAAAGCAGGACTCTCTTCCTGTCCGGCGCATCGGGTGTGGGAAGTGTGTCGGTGGCCACTATCAGTCTCTTGCGGAAGATGTTTGACATGAAGTGCTCCGCCCCGATGTCGACTGATCCGGTCTGCCACATGACTCCCACCCGTCTCTGGAAAGGGAAGACTATCCTCTCGAAAGTCTCCTCGAATCCGCTGTTTATTATTGACCGCATCAGGATCTCGTTCACGGCCTGCTCATTGAAGTCGGTCATGGCAACGACCAGTGAATCGAGCTGGGTATCGGTATCCGATGTCTCCCGGGTAAGGAGGGCCACCTCCCTGGCGATCTCCGCGCCGGACATGGAAGCAATCCTTGAGATCTTGAAACCATGGCGGTAGAGAATGGAAATATTGATTATCCTTACAAGGTCGTCGTCATCATACCATCTCCTGTTTGTATCGGTGCGGTGCGGCTTGATGATCCGGTAGCGGCGTTCCCAGATACGGATTGTACCTGCCCTGATGCCGGTCAGCTTCTCCAGTTCGGCTATGGTATAACGGTCCATGGCATGAGTTGTTCTGAGGTTAAAAGTAATGCTTTGTATTCATTTTGTGATAATTTTTTAAACAAAAAAGAGCGGCGCACTTTATGCGCGCCGCTCCTGAAAAACTGATCACCAATTATTGCATTAGGAGGGCAGGAGAACACTGTCGATCACGTGGATCACGCCATTGGATCCCTGCACGTCAGTTGCAATTATGTTTGAACTGCCGTTGATGGCGGGGGCAGGAGAGAGGGAGACGGTGATGGTTCCATTGAGAGTCTCCACGTTGCCTGCTGAAAGCTGTGTTGAGAGAACGTTGCCGCTGACGACATGGTACTGAAGGATAGGTATCAGCTGTTCGGCAGTCAGATCAGCGATGCCTGAGATGTTCAGTGCTGCAAAGAGTTCCTCGAATGCTGCATTTGTCGGGGCGAATATCGTGAAGGGGCCTGTGCCGTTGAGGACGTCAACCAGTCCTGCCTTTACTACAGCCTGAACAAGGATGGAAAAGTTGTCGTTTGCCAGTGCCTGGTCTACAACCGTCGGGGGCAGCAGGACTTTATCGATCACATGTATCACGCCGTTCTTAACGTCAACGTCTGCTGTTGTAACATTGGTATTCATGTTCAGTTTGACACCTGTTGCAACGTCGACTTTCAGGCTGAGGAAGCCATTCTGGGCAGGGCTCACAGTATTATAGTAGCCTGAAGTAATCATTGATGACTTGGCTTCGGTACCCAGGACATGGTACAGAAGGATCGGAGCAAGAGTCTCCTTGGAGAGATCGGCTATGCCGCTTATGCCAAGATCGTTGAAGAGAGCGGTGAATGCTGCGTTAGTCGGAGCAAAGACCGTGAAGTTGCCGGCACCGTTGAGTGCGTTCACCAGGTCGGCTTTTCCAAGAGCTTCCACGAGGATGGAGAAGTTCTTGTCAGATACAGCATATTCTGCTATTGTCATGTCAGATACGGGTTTCATCTCTTCTTCTGCTTCTTTTTCGCAGCCCGTAAATATAAAGATCCCCATCAGGGCGATCAGCGCGAGAGTAAAAGTTTGCTTTTTCATGATGTTCGAGTTTTAGTTGTTGTTGTCAATTTTGTCTGTAAAACATCAGGCAGTTTCAAAATGTTCAAAAAAAGAATAATAAAATAATACAAATACGGTATGTTCACTATGAGACTGGCACATTTATAATGATATAAAGCACACTATATCAGTGATATATTGCATAAATGTTAAAATATGTTAAATGTATAGAAAATGGGAAAATAAATGAAACAGACTACTCTTTTGTCCAGATCCGTGTATTGAGGTTAAGATCTTCGACTATCTCTGTCAGGAGTATGAGGAACCGCATGCTCTCCTCGAGGAAGGGGTAGTCTGCTGCCGGCTTGAAGGTGCGCAGCTCGAAGAGGTTTTTGTACATGCTTATGGCTATATAGACTTTGGAGTCGAGGAAGGAGAGCCATACCCTGGTGTTCCATTTCTTTTTAAAGGCCAGAATACGTTCCATCAGTGCCGGCGTGAGGATATACCTTGCCTCCACCTGGTCATCGCCGTAGACGCAGAATTCCCTTTCAAACCGTGGATCTTCGAGCCTGATGAGCTCGCCGCGGTCGGGCGCCATGGCCTGAAGCTTCTGCCCGAAGCTGCCGAAGAGTTTCTCGGCGGTGTCAGGCAGCACGACGGTATGGGTTTTGAAGTGCTTGTTGAAATCGGCGATGATAAAGAGCCCCCTGAAGAAGGTGTTATATTCATCTTTCTGTGAAGATCCGGATCCGGAGTTGCTTCTGTGTTTGGCGGTTACCTCTGAGAATGCTATCTCCGTCCTTCCGATTTTCCCCGAAAAGTGGTCTTCGCCGGAGTATTTGTCGCAGGAGTAGGGAAAGATTTTGCTTCTGGTAAACTCATGCTGAGGGACAGTGCCGTCGGGATTATATATCAATCCTTCATCGGCAAAGCCTGCGAGGCGGGCAATGATCTTCTCCTTGTACTCCCTGCGGAAGCTCTTGCTGAAGATGCCGGTAACAATCATGCCGGCGATGAAGGTGAACATTATGGGTACCGGTTTGGGGAATTCGGTATCGCCGGGGATAAGGAGCAGCTCTGTTATTATTGCTGCCGCAGTAATCAGCAGGATAGTCACTGCACGTTTGTTGACCTCCTTCCGGCGCCGGTCAATATCTTCCAGATCCGGGCGAAGCTGGTCTTCGTAGAATTCCCTGAAGTTGCCGTATCTGCTCATATCTCCGGTGGTTCTGGCAAGGCCTGGCTCTCTCTTTCCTCACGCCTCATTCACTGAAGGTTCACAGGCGGTTTCGCACTTATCTCTTCCCTCTTTTCTGCCGGGATCTCAAACAGGGTTCTTCTTTTGTAGTTCATCATGGATGCGACGATGTTTGAGGGGAAGGTCTCAATGCTGTTGTTGTACAGGGTAACAGCGGCGTTGAATGCCCGGCGCGATGCAGCCAGCTGTTCCTCAACCTCGTTGAGGGTGCCCTGCAGGTGAAGGAAGTTCTCAGAGGCTTTCAGGTCAGGGTAGTTCTCGACAGCAATGACCAGGTCAGCGAGCCGTTTGCCAAGCCTGTTCTCAATGATAACCCGGTCTTCGTCCGTGAGGTTTTCTGACAGTGCCTGCACCCTCAGTTTCGTTATCTCGGTCAGCAGCTCCCTCTCGTAGGTCATGTATGCCTTGACGGCGTCGACGATCTCAGGTATCAGGTCGTACCTCCTGCGTAGCATCACATCGATTGAGGCAAAGGCATTCTCGACATCATTCTTTTTCCTGATGAGGGCGTTGTAGATGATAACCGTTGACAGGAGGAAGAGAAGAACTAACGCAACTATGAAATAGATCATACTTAAGGCATGTTTAACCGGACCTGGTGCCCCCTGGTTCCCGGGGAACAGTAAAATTACGGAGTTTTTACCAAAAACCCAATATCAGAAGCACGCCGGCCGGCAAGGATACAAATGCCCGGATCATATGCATGCGGACTTCATTGTCAGTTTGAGGTCAGAACCGGTCATCAATGCTCATCACGGGACGACTCGCAGAGTAGTCCCGTGACTTATCCGTGTATTATTCTGTTACCTTGAGATGACTATTCTTTGCTTCAGGCTCTTATGTTCATTGCAGATCTCAATGATGTATATGCCGGGCGCCAGGTGACCCACGTCAAGAGAAGCAGTATTGCCACCAGTAATATCGAGTCTCCCTGATGAAATGATTTTTCCCGCATAATCATGGATAATCAGACTGTATCCTCCGTCAATGACAAACATATCAGGGATGAGAACAGAGATCCGGTCACATGCCGGCACGGGGTAGATCATCAGATCTCCTGCAATAACATCCCGGATGCCGGTTGCGATCTTTTGCACCGTGATTTTGTCAGCAGAAACCGTGACCAGTATATCAATGTTCCTTTCAGCATCGCCTATCACCAGTTGAGGGTTGCTGCTGTTCATTGGCAGTCCGTGATAGTCTGCAAGAAACAGATATGTGCCGTTCGCCAGACCGGTGAATTCAAATGACCCGTCAGAGGCGGAGACATCGAATGCTTTGATCTTTCCGTCTGCCGCACCTCTCAGGAAGACCCTGCTGCCGGCCAAAGGGTCACCTTTCTCTCCCCCTGCAGTGTTATTGACTCCGGCCCCTTTGCCTGATCCGCTCTCCATCTTTCCGCCGATGGTGCCCGTGCCGGTCCCCGGCGGCGGGACATTCAGCAGATGGATATCCTTTCCGGTCATCTCTCCGGCCACATCAGCGTAGATGGCCTCGGCAAGTAAAGGCTTGTCTCCCAGGTATGTCACGATCATGCCCGGGAAGGCCGCGGGGTCGGGCTCAGCCTTTACCGTATATTTTCCTGCCGTCAGATCCGTGAATTTATATGAATATGTCCCGTCAAGGGCCTGGGTGGAGACTGCCGTCGCGCTCCCTTCGGCATATATAGTGACATTAGCCTTGTTCACATGGTCAGATGAGCTCTCATTCCAGAGGTCTCCCGCCAGGCTGTTGACGACTGTTACGCCTGTGTTGCCCGTCAGCATGACCTGCTGCTCCGGCTGGTCGGAGTCGTCAGACAGAACTGTCAGCACGGCGCTCTTGTTTCCTTCATACAGCGGATTGAATGAGACAAGTATATTACAGCCTGAACCCGGAGCAATGGATGCGCAACTTTGTTCATCGTAACCAAATTCCTCGGGATTTATTCCGGTTAGCAGCAGACCTTTCAGCTTCACCTCATTGGCTCCGGGATTGTTCAGAGTCACTGTCTGCGTTGCGCTGCCGTCAACTTCGACCTGCCCGAAATCAATAGTTGCAGGGGAAAGCTCCAGCCTTTTTTCAAGGCTTGTTCCTGTAAGGGTGATCTTAACGGATCTTGTATAAATTGAGTATGAGTCGGAGTTTACGGTTAAGGTTGCAGTGAAATCTCCCGCGACTGTCGGGGTCATTCTGACAGTCAGGTTGCAGATCCCTCCGCCACCGATAGTGTTACATGTGTTGACACATGAGAACTGGTCAGCATTTGTGCCTGTAACGGGTGTGCTTGTGACATGCAGTTCTTCACCGCCCCAGTTAGAGACCCTCAGTTGTCTTTCCACAGTGTGGCCAATGGCAGCATAACCCAGGTCAAGGCTGGTCTCCTGGATCCAGATCGAGGGCACAGCCATTGTGCCTGATACCGTGATCTTTTTCAGCGGTGTTTCAGGATCATTGGATGCGATATTCAGATAAGTGTACTGATAAGATTCTGACGATACTAATCCTGGCTGAAAAGTAATTGTCAATGCACAACTCTCTCCGGGCCCAAGCACAGTGCATGAATGTGGTTCAACCAGTTTGAAGTCCGTCGGCACCGGCATTCCGGGCAGCAGGTCTCTTCTGAGCTCTATCTTTGATATCTCCAGGCTGGAGTTGCCCGCATTCGTCAGGGTGATAACCTGCGAAACCAGCTCCTCTTCCGGCACATTTACAAAGCTGACGTTCCCGGGGTCGGTCGCCAGTGCAGGGCCTGTGCGTCTTACAGTCACAGGTATCTCAATGACCTTACTCTCTGCTCCGTCATAGCAGACCTGCAGGAAAGAGCTGATACCGTCAGCGCCGGTCTGTGTAAATGTGACCTGTACAGTTTGCTCGGCCTGGCTCTGCAGGGAGAAGGATGATGTACTGAAGCTGAACCGCGGATCATTGATTGCAATATTGTCTACGGCAACCGTACGGTCAGAAATATTTTTCAGTGTCAGTGCCAGTGTCCTGGATTCATTTGTGGCAGGCACACCAAAGTCGAGCAGGTCCGGATCAGAAGTTATGAGCACCAAAGGTTGCAGGAGCGCGTACCTGACATCTCCGGCATACCATGCCATATGGATATAACCGTTATCATCCGTTTCCGTTTCGATCTCAGTGGTCCAGCCGGTGTACGATTCAACAATCTTTCTTTGCCATGTTTCTCCTTCCTTCTCGGAATATCTCACCTGGTCTGGGTCGGACGGGTTGTGTATGTATCCGAAACCGGGTACTCCTGAAGGGGTTATGATAATTTTATTGGGCATACCTGTTGATAATCCGATATCGACCTTCTCGTAATACCATTTTCCGTCTTTTTTCCAGGCGTATTTCAAGTTCTCCAGGTAATCGTTGTCGATACTTCCCACGTATGATACAAACGGTTCATTGAGACTATTGACGGTGACAGAGGTCACCATGGTTTCCATCTGGCCTCCGGCCCAGTCGGGCTCTATCTTTTCTATTGGTCCGGCTTCATCACCGGTGCGGAAGTTGTACAGTATCCCTCCGCCTGAGAGATCATAAAAGCTGAGATGGACGTTATTGTCGCTGTCGACGACGAGGTCAACGGAGTTGTAACCTTGTGAATATACCAGGACATCTTCCTGCCATTCTCCGCCCGAAGTATGTCTGATCATTATCGGATGGGGTGAATGGGCACTGCCCCGTATATATGCAAGATAAAGCTCACCGTCGGATGTTCCGTCAAGCGTCAGGCTTTCAAACTCCACCCGTGAAGCCCGTATCTGTTTCATGCTGAAATCTCCTGATGGCTGAACTGTTCCATACATGAGCCTGCCCCTGTTGTCGGCGTTCCAGTCATTATTATACCTGGCGCACACCACATGGAGTTTCCTGTCAGGGGTCATTGTGACAGCTATATCATTTATATCTGAGCATGAGCCAAGATCCCTGATCTGCCATTCTGTTGCCGACCTGGTTTTAGTAGCATACCAGAGTTTATTGTCCCTGGTGTAGACCAGGTGTGCCTGTCCGTCGCCTTCAACGAACATCGCCGGCTTGTCTCCGGAGTCAACGGTCTGAACTGCCGGATCCTGCCCGCAGGCCAGTTGACAGGTCAATGCCAGTGCAACTGCTGCAGTTGCTGCCCTGACAATACTTAATGGTTTCATGGCATTTATTGGTCTTCATGTTTCATTCAATTTACGCAACATGAAACCGGAATAAAAGGGCAGATTAATAATGCAGGCTTGATATTTAGTATTGATCCGGAGTTATTTAGCGGCAGGTTGTTCCAGTCTCAGTGACAGGTTATCACGTAGGGCATCAGAGCCTGCCGGCTTTTCCTCTGAAGCTCCAGGCGTATGGTGGTTGTCATGCCGGTGATAAAGTCAAAGTCTTCTTCATAATCGTTTGCAAAGCTGCATGTTGCTTTAACGGTATGATTGCCTGACGGCACAGACCAGGTTTTTTCATCTTCGGATTCTACCCTGCCCAGATTGATATTATCGAAATAGATTCTAACCCCGTAGTCACAGTCATTGATTATCTTCATCGAAGAATCACCGGATATTTCTTCGGTTTTCTCACAACCGACAGCCAATATAGCTGCCGGGGCGAATAAGGCACAAATTACTTTTTCATTTTCCGCTTTTCCAGAGGTTTCCTCCAGACTAATGACTCTCCAATCTATGCCCTCATGAGCAGGGGGTGAAAATGAATTTGCAGCTGCCAGGGGAACCAACCGGTCTGGAGCCGGCAGCTACTCGTTTGCACATAAACCTACATAGGCTCAAATTTGGTTACTTATGCTTTTTATTTGGCTTGTTTCCCTGATCTTTGCGATAGTCTTGGAACATCTCTTTCAAATTAAGGTATACATGTGGGAAGTACCTAGGGAAGGCTAATCTTTTACGCAACGTACTGATGTCCCGTTCCCTTTCAGATATGAACCGAACAAAATATCAGTACGGTAATTGCCCATATGTACTCCATAAGCATCAGTACTGTTGTATTCCGTTGCACTCTTCCAGTATCCGGAACGGCCCCCAAAACTAAACGTCCCATAGTTAGTCGACCTGCTGCCACCGGGCAGGGCGGCAAAGTCATAGTCATCTGTGCCGTTACCGTCTTCGCCATCATCATCATCCCATCCGTTGGTTGCTTTCAAGACAGTACCTTCATTGAAAGCATAGCCCTCCGAACCCAGGTAATCTTCAAGTTCCTTCCATTCATCATGGCTTGGGATATGCCAACCTGTCGGACATGCTCCCTGCACGCCGCTGGGATTACTGCTGCTTCCCGGGGCTCCGTTCATGGCAGCTGCCCATGTATAGAGAGCACCCCAGTCTGCCGCGTAAGCCGCCTGATTGTTATCATACCAGCAATATGCCTTGTCAGTGCTGTTATTGCCCATGTTCTCCCATGCGCTTTCGCCTGTCACGAGGGGGATTTCAGCGCCATCAGAGTAATGTGTAACACGGAGGTTTGAACCCATCCAGACCTGGTCGCCGATTTTTATTGTTACGTAAACATTTCCGTCATAGTCGGTTACTGTACCAGGGTATTCTTCCAGGTTTTCCTTCTTACAATCTGACAGGCAAACTAAGGCAAACAGTGGTAGGATTAGCCTCATTTTGTAATAGATACTCTTTTTCATTTTCATAATATGACCTCATTAATTTTGTTTTTCTAAGATATCTCCCTGACATAACTCTTCTATTACCGTCAGTCTTTAATACACCGCACTGAGAAGCCGAAGTTCTTGTTATTGTTCCACCTTTGCACCTCTC
>CAYPKP010000064.1:0-16387 GCA_964411345.1 uncultured Rikenella sp.
CCAGGGCTGACTTTTCAGCCTGTGACAGATATATCAGGCAGATATGCACCCTCCTCCTGAAGGAGCCGCTGCCCGAGGGAATCTGTCTCAATGTCAATATTCCTGCCATTCCCGCCGAAGAGATAAAAGGCATGGTGGTGGCACGGCAGGCGCTGGGCAGCTGGCAGGAGGAGTTCGAAAAACGGAAGGATCCCGCAGGAAAGACCTACTACTGGCTTACCGGCAGGTTCATGAACCATGAGCCGGAAGCCTCGGATACCGATGACTGGGCTATTCAGAACGGATACGTGGCTGTGGTGCCGGTGACTACCGATATGACTGCCCACGGCTTTCTCAGCACACTGAAATCCAAACTCTGACATGAGGTTCAGGGAACGGTTCGATAATGTCATTACAGGTGTCGCCGGCGGGATCATCATCCCGGTTACAGCATTCCTGATCTTCTTCCTGTTTACCCGTAAAGGTCTTTCGTTCAGCGGTTACCTGGACAGGATAGCAGAGGCAGGCAATGTCTCGGAGGTCATGAGTGTCTCCGTCTTTGCCAACATAATCATCTTCCTCATTTTCAACAGGCTGGACATGCTGACTGCCTCCAAGGGGGTGCTTGGCATTACTATAATATGGGCTTTTGCCGTCTTCGGGATAAAGCTTTTCTGATATGAAGTATTTCATCATAGCCGGAGAGCCCTCGGGTGATCTCCACGGCTCAAATCTTATACTAAACCTTTTTGAGGCTGATCCGGCCGCAGATATCCCATGCTGGGGCGGTGACCTCATGTCCAGGGCGGGAGGAAGGGTGTTGAGACACTACCGCGAGACAGCCTTCATGGGTGCCTGGGAGGTGATGGTCAACATACGGAAGGTGCGGAGGAATTTTGCAGATTGCCGCAGGCAGATTGATGAACTGAAGCCTGATGTGGTAATACTGATCGACTACCCCGGATTTAACCTGCGCATGGCACGCTATGCCAGCAGGAAGGGCATCAGGGTCTACTACTACATCTCACCGAAATTCTGGGCATGGCGTGAAGGCAGGGTGAAACAGCTGAAGAGATATGTTGAGAGACTTTATATCATTTTTCCGTTTGAGATAGAATTCTACAGGAAGCACGGTTACAGGGCCCACTTCCTTGGCAACCCTCTCATTGACCATACAGAGGCCTGGCGCCACAAGACTCCGGAGCACGGGAGGCTGATGGAATCCCTTGGCCTCGGCGGGAAGCCCGTGATACTGCTGATGGCCGGCAGCAGGCTGCAGGAGATAGCAAAGGTGCTTCCGGAAATGATGAAGGTGGTTTCGTTTTTTCCTGAATACCAGTTTGTGGTGGCAGGAATGGAGCACCTGCCGGCATCACTTTATGAAGGCATTATAGGGACAAACCCGGTGCGCATCGTCAACGACAGGACATATGATCTGCTGTCAGTGGCCGAAGCCGCGCTGGTGACATCGGGGACGGCCACCCTCGAGGCCGCACTCTTCGGTGTGCCGCAGGTGGTCTGCTACAGGACCAGCTCACTGACATACGCTCTGGCAAGGTTATTCCTGAAGGTGCGCTATATCTCCCTGGTTAACCTGATAATGGGGAGGGAAGCAGTTGCCGAGCTTATACAGGGAGAGATGAACAGGGATAGACTGCGCCGCGAGCTGGAGAAGATCATCCGGGGTGGTGAGAGGCGTGAGCCTATTAAGAGAGATTATGAAGAGCTGAGGCAGAAACTGGGAGGAGAAGGTGCCTCGGCAAGAATAGCTTCCGACATGGTGACACATATGAAGCGGGAGAGCATTGAGACATGATCAGGGCTTTCATCTCCATGCTGATTTTTCTGACGGCTGTTCCTGCCGGTGCTGAGGTGACGGTACGCATCTTTGCACGTACCAAACCCCTGACGGTTGTCTTTACACCCCTTCAGGGAGAGTATCGCCTTGACCGGGGAGCGCCTGGCGGACTCACCGTAGGACCCGGTGAGACGGTGGCGGTGACCCTCTTTGACGAGAGGGTAATCTTCAGTACCTTATCCGGAATATCAGGGGTGGCTGATACACTCCGGTTCACTCCCCTGGCTGACGGTGCTCTCTTCACCATGCGAGCCCCTGCCAGGGCCGAGGCCCTGAAGACTCTCGACGGCAGCCTCATGATATGCTCCTATCCCGGATCACTGCTGGTACTCAATATTACCGAGCTTGAAGATTACCTTCCCGGTGTCGTGCGTGCGGAGGCGGGCCGGGCCGGGCCTCCAGAATATTTCAAGGCCCAGGCGGTGGTGGCACGTACCTATGCCTACAGAACCATCGACAGGCATGAGCTTGACGGCTTTGATCTGTGTGACGACACCCACTGCCAGGTTTACCCGGGTATCATCGGTGAGAGCGTGATAACAGAGGCCTGCCGCTCAACAGCGGGTAAGGTGATCACGGACGGCCAGGGAGTGCTGATTGAGGCAGCCTTCCACGGTAACTGCGGCGGCGTCACTGCATCATCTGAGGATGTCTGGGTTGCAAGGCACCCTTACCTTGTCAGCATCACTGACCCCTGGTGCGGCTATTCGGCATCAGCGGCCTGGGTGAAAAGGATAGCCCTCACCGACTGGCATGACTTCCTGAGATCAAGAGGTGTGATGCCCGGAGAGGAGAGTGCTCTCTATTCACCTGCCGGCATCAAACCGGTGAGGATTATGAACCGGACAGCGGCAGGCAAAAACATCAACAGTGAGGAGATCAGGGTACGGTTCGGCCTCCGCTCTGCATTCTTCACCATGATGCCGGAGGGAGACAGCCTGACGGTCACCGGAAGGGGCTACGGCCATGGTGTGGGACTGTGCCAGGACGGAGCCAGGGCCATGGCTGAAAAAAATATGAGCTATGAGAAGATAACCGGATTTTATTATCCCGGGACTCAGGTCACTGATGTCAAAAATGCGCGCAGGCCACTGAGGCCTTGAAAGATTTGAATATTTTTGCAGCAAACTTTTTGTTATGTTCACTCTCTTCAGAAAAGAGATCACCGCTTTTTTCAGTTCCCTGACAGGGTATGTTGTCATGATAGTGTTCCTCCTGGCAAACAGCCTCATAATGTGGATTATGCCAGGTCAGTGGAACCTGCTCGACAGCGGCTATGCGGGACTTGATACCCTCTTTGTGATCTCGCCGTGGCTCTTCCTGTTCCTGGTGCCTGCCGTTACCATGCGGCTCTGGTCAGAAGAGCGCAGGTCGGGAACCATAGAGCTGCTCTGGTCAAGACCTGTGGGAGACGGCAGGATTATCTACGGTAAGTTCCTGGCATCAGTGGCACTGGTGCTGATATCACTTCTGCCGGCAACCCTTTTTGTCATCTCAGTATGGGTCCTGGGAGAGACACCCGGCAACCTTGACAGGGGAGGCACAGCGGGTTCATTCATAGGTCTCCTGCTGCTTGCAGCCGTTTACTCTGCCATCGGGCTCTTTGCCTCATCACTGACAGAGAACCAGGTTGTGGCCTTCATCCTGGCTGCACTCCTCTCCTTTATTATGTTTACCGGCTTCGACTCCCTGTCTCTGCTTCCGGGTCTCTCTTCTGCAGGTGAACAGATAGCCCGGACAGGCATCAACGAACATTACAAATCAATCAGCAGGGGTGTGCTTGACATAAGTGACATCGCCTATTTCATCTTTATAACGGTGCTCTTCAATGAGGCCGCCAGGTTGTCTCTGCGCCGCAGCAAGGTGATGAAGCCGCTGCTGATCATCGCGGTGACGGCCGCGGCAGCCCTGCTGCTGTCGTTGTTGAACCTCAGGGCGGACCTGACGGAAGACCGCCGTTTCACCCTTGCCGAGCCTACACGGAAGATACTGAAAGAGCTTGACAGCGATGTAAGGATAGAGGTGTACCTCGAGGGAGAGATGCCTGTGGGATTCAGGAAGCTGCGACGCAGTGCTGCCCAGTATCTCGACGAGTTCCGCATCGCCTCCGGAAGAAGGATATCCTACGACTTCACAAATCCCTCGGCATCATCCGATGCTGCGACAAGGGAGAAATTCCACAGTGAACTGATCAGCCGCGGGCTTATGCCTGTGAACGTTATGGCCTCCGACGGCGAGGGCGGCAGGACTCAAAAACGGATCTTTCCTTCACTCACCGTCACTTCCGGTGAGACAGTGATCCCCGTCAATTTCCTGAGAAACAACCCCTCATTACCTGCTGAGGTGAACCTGCTCCATTCCACGGAAGGACTGGAATATGAGATCATCAGGGCGGTGGCAGCCGCCACGGCGGATACCGTGCACCGGATAGCATTCATAGAGGGCCACGGTGAGCTTGATGAGATAAGCGTGGCGGACCTGACACTTGAGCTTGCCAAGTTCTATAACATAGACCGGGGTGTGATAGGCGGCAAGCCCGGTATCATTGATGATTACGCCGCCATTGTCATTGCGGCTCCGAAGGAGCGGTTTGATGAGAAAGACAAGTATATTATTGACCAGTACATCATGAACGGAGGCCGCGTCATGTGGCTGGCGGAAGAGGTGGCAGTAAATGCCGACAGCCTGACGGCCGGCGCTACAGTGGCTCTCTATCAGCCTCTCTCGTTCAGTGACATGCTCTTCAGGTACGGGGCAAGGATCAACCCGGTCATCATCCAGGATGCCGACTGCATGCTGATCCCTCTTAAGATCACCAATCCCGGGGGAGAGGCACAGTATGTCCCCGCTCCGTGGGTCTATTACCCTCTGCTGCGTCCCTCGCAGAGCCATCCCATAACACGTAACCTTAACAGGGTAAAAGCTGAGTTTGCCGGTACTCTTGATACTGTCGGGCGTGATCCGGCAATAAGAAAGAGTATACTCCTCACTACCTCCGGTGAAACCCGCACTGTAACGCCGCCGGCACTGATATCGCTCGAAGAGGCTGAGGAGCGCATGCCGCCAGAGATGTTCAATGCCGGAGAGAAGAGCGTGGCACTGCTGCTTGAAGGTATCTTCAGCTCAGTCTTTGAAAACAGGATGACGGAGAGCATCATCGGGGAAGAGGGCAGGAAGCCTTTAACCCGCAGCCAGCCTACAAAGATGATAGTAATTGCCGACGGAGACATAATACGCAATGACATCAGCTGGTCAGGAGGAGTGCCGGAACCGCTGACCCTCGGGCTCGACAGGTTTACAAATCAGATCTTCGGGAACAAGGATTTTCTTGTAAACTGTATCAACTACCTGGTTGAAGACAACGGCCTGACGGAGATGAGATCAAGGGAGATAAAGCCGCGACTACTTGACCAGTCGAGGATCAGGAGCCAGAGACTGCTGTGGCAGTTGCTTAACACTGTAGTGCCGGTGCTTCTGATTATCACGGCCGGAGTAGCTTATAACTGGCTCAAACGGAGACATTACACGAGAGTGAAATAAATTTGTTTGAGGGAAAGATATTTTTTTGTAATATTGGTAAGCCGGTTCTCAAAGCGGACTGATCACTTAATCAGTGAATTGCAGAAATGAACGGGTGCAAAGTGAGGTAACTATAAAAACTTACAGTATGAAATTTGTTGTATCAAGCACGGAACTTCTGGGTCATCTTCAGGCAATAAGCAGGGTGATCAGCACTAAGAATACACTGCCGATCCTCGATAACTTTCTGTTCAATATCAGTGGCAACGATCTGGAGATCACGGCCTCTGACCTTGAGTCGACCCTTATCACAAGGATGAGGCTTGACAATATCACCGGCAGCGGAACCATTGCGCTGCAGGCCAGGATATTGCTTGATACTCTCAAGGAGTTCCCCGAGCAGCCGCTCACCTTTGACATCAACACTGACACCATGGCCGTGGTGATTAACTCCGAGAATGGCCGTTTCAGCATCGTGGGCCAGAACGGCATTGACTTTCCCGTGCTGCCCGTGATCAAGGCTGAGAAGCGTTTCGGTTTCAACCTCCCCGCCGATGTTTTGCTGTCAGGAATATCCAGAACACTGTTTGCCACTGCCGATGACGAGCTTCGCCCTGTGATGGGAGGTATTCTGGTTGAGGCATCGACCGAGAAGCTGACCTTCGTAGCCTCCGATGCACACAAGCTGGTGAGATACCAGAGGAGCGACGCCAGGGCCGAGGACAATGCCTCATTCATCCTTCCCAAGAAACCTGCTTCACTCCTTAAGAATATTCTGCCCCGGGAGAGCGGCACCGTTTCGGTTGAGTTTGACGACAGAAACGCCTTTTTCACCCTGGCTGACTACAAGGTGGTCTGTCGTCTTGTGGAAGGCAACTACCCGAATTACAACTCTGTCATCCCCAAGAGCAATCCGCGCAAGGTGCGTGTTGACAGGCTGGAACTGTACAACATACTCCGCAGGGTCTCCGTCTTCTCCAACCAGGCCAGCAACCTCGTGAAGCTTCAGCTAACGCCTAACCAGATAACCGTATCAGCACAGGATGTCGACTTCTCGATATCGGCATACGAACGTCACAAGTGTCTCTATGAGGGTGACGACATGGAGATCGGGTTCAAGTCTCTGTTTCTGATTGAGATTCTTTCGAACATAGCATCACAGGATGTCATCATTGAGCTTGCCGATCCGACAAGGGCAGGACTCTTCCTTCCGTCGGAGGCCGGCAATGAGGATGAGGATCTTCTCATGCTCCTGATGCCAATGATGATCAACGCCTGAGAAGGGTTGCGATATGGAACTTAACCTCAGGAAACCCCTGGTCGTCTTTGATCTCGAGACCACGGGAGTAAACATCGCTACTGACCGAATCGTCGAGTTTGCCGCTCTCAAGGTGTCACCGGGAGGAGCGGAAGAGTGGCTGACCATGAGACTCAACCCGGGCATCCCGATATCCCCGGAAGCAACACGCGTACACGGAATCACCGATGCCGACGTGGCCGGCGCCCCTCATTTCCGGGATGTGGCCCGGAAGATAGCATCATTCCTTGAGGGTTGCGACCTCGCCGGCTTCAACTCCATGAAGTTTGACATACCCATTCTCTGTGAAGAGTTCCTGAGGGTGAATGTCGATTTTGACCCTGCCCGCCACAGGTATGTCGATGTGCAGGTTATATTCCACAAGAAGGAGCAGCGAACACTCAGCGCCGCCTATAAGTTCTACTGCAACCTGGAGCTGGAAAATGCACACAGCTCCAAAGCCGACACTGCGGCTACCTATGAGATACTGAAGGCACAGCTCGACAGATATCCTGACCTGGAGAACGACATCGAAAAGCTCTCTGCCTTCAGCGCATTCAACAACAATGCTGATCTCGCCGGCAGAATTGTCTTCAATGAAGGGGGCACGGAGGTGTTCAACTTCGGCAAGCACAAGGGCAAGCCTGTGGAGCAGGTCTTCAGGGAGGAGCCTTCATACTACTCATGGATGATGAACGGTGATTTCCCGCTTAACACCAAGCAGGTTATCACCGCGATCAAACTGCGGTCGTTCGGCAAAGCCTGACAACCCCATGAAGATTATCTGCGTAGGACTGAACTACCGGAAGCATGCTGCCGAGATGAAACGTCCGGTGCCGGCTGAACCGATGATCTTTCTCAAGCCCGACTCTGCGATTCTGAAAAAGAACAAACCTTTTTTCATTCCTGATTTCTCTTCCGACGTGCAGTATGAGGCGGAGATAGTACTTCGCATCTCGAAGCTGGGCAAGGGCATTGCAGTGCGGTACGCCGGACGATATTACGATGCCCTGACAGTCGGGATAGATTTCACTGCCCGTGATCTGCAGAGCAGGTTCTCCCGTGAAGGACACCCATGGGAGTTGTCAAAGACATTTGACGGATCGGCACCGCTGGGTACTTTCGTTCCGAAGGAAAAGTTTGCCGATATCAGGAATATCAGTTTTACCCTGGAGATAAACGGTACGATGAGGCAGAGCGGCAATACTTCTGACCTGATATTTTCTTTTGATGAGATAATATCTTATGTATCAAGGTTCTATACTCTGAAAACCGGTGATCTCATCTTCACCGGCACGCCCTCCGGCGTCGGACCTGTCTTCAAAGGTGACAACCTCGTCGCCAGGCTGGAGGGTGAGACGGTGCTCGACTTCTTTGCCAGGTAATTTCAGATGTGGAGACAGCCTTGTTGCCGGTCTGCCAGGGTGAGAGATTGCCCGAAATCTTTGCCAGGTATGTCAGTCGCGGTGACAACCTGATCACCGGGCTGCCAGGGTGAGAGATTGCCCGATATCTTTGCCAGGTAATAGCCGTTGCAGTGACAGACTGGTTGCCGGTACGCAGGTGAAGAGAGTGTCTGATTTCTCCTGAGGGTAATATCAGTTGAGACCGCTCATGATCCTTCCCACCGGATACAACCTGGTCCTCTTCTCCAGCTCGGAAGCAGGAGTGTGCTGGTACAGCCACTGCAACTGTTTGACAGGATCTGCCGCCAGTTCGGGATCTTCACTGCGAGCCTTGTCATAGGCAGCCCTCAGCACCGGGTCCCTGTCCAGAAGCTCCCTGAGGTGACTCTCAAAGCCCCATACCGAGTACCAGTCCTGTCCTTCAAGAAATGAGTCAAAGAAGTTCCATGCAAAGAAGCCCGATTCGCTCTGCGGCTCAAGCATGGTAACGATATACTTGTTAGCCCTCTGGTTGAGGGGTATGATGTAGTCGCCCCTGAAATACTGCACCTCCTGTGTCACGGTCCGCAGCTTCACCTTGCTGTTGAAGTAGTGTCCCTGTGTGGCTCTTCTGGCCGGTTCATAACTTTCAATGTAATAGGTCTCAAGGGTGAGGGTGGTGTCATTCTGCAACTGGCGCATCTGCACGCCGTTGGCGAGGAGACGTTCAATAACATCCTCCCAGGCAAAAGGCACAATGTAGGCTTCGGGTACCCTGACGGTCACGGCCGGATTGAAATAGTTGTAATACCTGATGGTGTCGGTATAGGGCCTGTCATGGTTGTATAGGCCTGTCTTGCGGCCCGTGATGGGAGAGGTGGTCTCCTCGTACCTGTATCCGTGGAAGGCTATCAGGTCCCACCTGGTCGAATCCTGTTCCCGGCTGATCACATAATCCCTGCCCGGCATCGACAGTGTAAGCCGGTTTGCCTCCTGCCTGAGCCCGAGTATCTTTTTGCTGTTCTCTGCGGTGTACCTCACCAGTTCGGTGATAAACTGAAGCGTACCCTCCACCCGCTGAGCGTAGGGTTTGTATACCAGTGTCTCGGTCATAAAGCCGAAGGAGTTGAAGAGTGCGGAATATCCCGTTGAGTAGTAGGCATGCTCATCAAACCCGATGATTGCCTTTATCTCACCTCTCTCCGTGTACTGCACATATGGTACGATCTCATTGTTGTGCCTGGTGATCATACTGCCGTAGAGATCCGGCAGCATCTCGTTGCGGAAGAACTGTTCCATCGCCGGGTGCATCTTCTCAGGCTGGGTGGCAATGAGGGTCACGGTAAACTGGTGATCAGAGCCGTTGGTGGTGTGTGTGTCAAGGAAGACATCGGGATCGAGGTAGCTGTATATCTCCGCAAAAGCCCGCGCATCACGCGAGTCCTGCTTTGCAAAGTCACGGTTCAGATCCAGAAACCGGCTGTTGCGCCGGGCGCCCTTCTCCTCGGGACCGTTCTGGTTGATACGCCAGTACGGACTCCTGGCAAGGGTGCCACCGATATTATATACCGGAATTATTGCGACAACAGAGTTGCGGAGGTATCTCTTCATGCCGTTGCGGTCAGACAGGATATCGGCAGCAAACTGTGCGCTGGCGTCAATGCCTTCGGGCTCCCCAGGATGAATACCGTTGTTGATGAGTATAATACTCTTTCCCTTTCTGCGTATCTCCTGGGGATCAAAGACCTTGTCGCCCGATATTATGAACAGGTGCAGGGGCCTGCCTGCATCTGTCATGCCCATCTCCAGCAGGGTCGCCTCAGGCCAGAGGGTGTCAAGCCCGGCATAGAATCTGATGGCCTCATCATATGTCAGGGTCTCGTTTTCAGTATACTTAAGCCGCGGCATTGACGTCTGCCCTTGCGCCATCAGCGGAGCTGCAGTCATTATCAGAATAAGGGTAAGAGTGAGGGCGGTTTTCATCATCGGAAACGTTGTTGTCAATTGAAGGATATAAAAAAAGCAAAAGTAAGGACTTTTGCTTTCTGTGGTTTCTCATGCGCGGTAAATCAGTGTGACAGCATGCTCTCTGCAAGGTCAAGCACTGTAGTGTCTTCTATTGTGACAATACCCCCCTCGGGTCCTTTCTCAATATGGATCCCGGCACTCTGCCCACGGTCAAAGTTCCAGCCTCCGAAGTAGTTCCTGACGGTCTCCTCCGACATGTCAAGCTTGTCGGCTATCTTTCTGATGCTACCGTCAGGCAGCTGGTCCTTGATCTTCCTCAGTTGCGAAAAAGTAATAGTTCGTGCCATGTTTATCTCCAGGATAGGTTTCTTCAAAGATACTAAAAAAATCCTGAAACGATTATTTGAAAATCTCTTTAAGCTTATTTTAACATTTTATGTTTCAACAGATTGAACATCCCTGATGATATATACGTCATAATCACCAAGATATTCAAATCCCGCCTGCCTGTAGAGCTTAATGGCCTTCCTGTTGCTCCTGTGAACCTCCAGTTTGACCTGGCACTTCTTCTCTTTCACCACCTTCAGTGTCTCCTTCAGCAGGAGGCGGGAGAGGCCCCTGCCCTGTCTGCGGGGGGCTATTCCGAAGTGATGCAGGTGCAGCCGCCTGCCGTCGTATGTCATCCATGAGGTGCCGATTATCTCTTTTCCCGGGCCTTCGCACATCACCAGCATGACTCCGCCGATCTCAATGCTGCGCTCCACCGCAGCCTCATCGTCGCCCCGTTCAGGCCTGCTCAGTTCCGTGGCTGTCCATATCTCCATGATGGAGGGGAAGTCACCTCTCTTATAGTGCCTGACTGTTATCTCATCCATTGCTTCAGGCATTGCCTGCTTCGACAACATAAAGCTGACCCTGTTCCTCTCTTCTGACAGTGATGGCTGCACCCCTGGCAATAAAGCCTGTCTCTGCGACTGCAGCGTAGACGTCACCGTCGATCATCACCTTGCCCGACGGCCGGAGGACGGTATGGGCCGTGCCGCTGCTGCCCACCAGCGAATGAAGCTTCACCTTGTCAAAGCTGACGAAGCCGTCGGCCTGGTTCACCGTGGTCTCCAGCGCCAGGCTGCCGAAGAGCCTGTTGGGAGCAAAGAGCTTCCTGGAGAGCCAGAGCGACAGGAAGAATGAGACAAATGCCGCCAGTACCACAATAGCAAAGGCTGCCAGCACCTCCCTGATGCCGTCCGTCGAGGGACCGAACCTGAAGACGATCTTGTCAATCATGACAAACGCCAGTCCGGTGACTATGCCTATCACTCCCAGAACGCCGGTGACACCGAAGCCCGGGAAGGCGAATATCTCGAGCAGCACCAGTATGATACCCAGGATGAAGATGATGAGATGCCAGTTTTCCGCGGCGCCCTCAAGATAGAGCGGGGCAAAATAGAGCAGGGCCGCCACCGCTGCAGCAGCGAGGGGGAAGCCTACCCCTGGCGACTGCAGCTCGAAATATATGCCTCCGATGATGAGCATGATGAGCAGTCCTGATACAACCGGGTTTACAAGAAACATTATCATCCTGTCGACTGCCGAGAGCTTCAGCTCTTTGATGTTGTAGCGCTTGATGCCTGCCAGCTCCATCACCTCTTCAATATTTTCAGCCTCTCCCTCGCTGAATCCGTACCTGATGGCTTCGAGTGCCGTCAGCGTCAGTACCTGGCCGGTGTCGACGATGCCCTTCAGCACTATCGAGGGGTCAACCATCGCCTGGGCTATCTCCGGATCACGGTGCCATACCCAGGTGGTATCGCCATCCTTCACCACCGGCTTCTTGCCGTGTGCCTCAGCCGTGGCTCTCATCATGCCGCGCATGAACGACTGGTACTTGTCGGGCATCTTCTGCCCTGTCTGGTCTACCACGGTGGCGGCGCCGATGCTGGCGCCGGGCCTCATGTAGATGCTGTCAGCAGCGACGGCTATCAGGGCGCCGGCGGAGATCGCCTGGTTGTCAATGAAGACCAGCACCGGAATAGGGTGGTTCAGAATGAGCGTGCGCATCGAATCGGCAATGTCAACCTGACCCCCGTAGGTGTTCATGTGCAGCAGTATGAAGTCGGCATTGAGCGAATCAGCCTCAACAAAACTCCTCTTGACGCTGCGCCACAGCGGCGCCGCTATCATCTTGTCTATCTTTACCTTGTACACCAGGGTGGTTGTATCGGGCCCCGACTGTGCCCTCATGCCTGTTGAAAAGGCGAAGGTGATTAACAGAATGAGGGTGGCTGTGACAGTGATTCTCTTCATGGATTTAGCTTTAATTCTTTTATAAAAGCGATAAAAGTATTCAGTGACTCGCGCTTCCTGTCGTCGAGCCTGTAGTCTATGTTGTGGTTCAGATAGTAAATGACCTCCTCCGGCGTTGCCGCAGAGTCTTTCTCAAGCAAAGAGACGGCTTCATTCCTTCGCTCCAGACCCTCGCCGAGGGCCTTGTTAAAGAGAGCGGTGAACTCTTCCGGCAGCTTCCTTGCGGAGATCCAGCATGCAAAGACAAAGGGCAGCCCTGTGTATCTCTTCCATTCAAGGCCCAGGTCAAGCCTCAGCGAGAAGTAACGGGCATACTCAAAACAGCGGTCGCCGATCATGACGGCTCCCTCGCCCGCAGCCATGGCCCTTATGTCAAAGGACTCATCAGTGGGCCTCCACTCAAACCGGCGGTGCCAGAACCGCGCTGCCAGAATGCGGCAGAGAGCGACAGAGCTCCTCGACCGGAAGTCGAGGTGGATCACGCTGATCTGCTCAAAGGGGGTGTTGCTCACCAGCAGCACGGTGCGTACCTCGCCGTTGGTGCTGAGGCAGTAGTCACCGACGAGGTGATACTCGTCCATGGAAGCCAGCATCGCAACAGGTATCAGGCCGAGGTCGGTCTCCCCGGCCAGGAGTTTGTCAGCACATTCGGAGGGATGGCATACACCCAGGTCAATCGCGGACGATACCTCACCGTCGCGAAGACCTATCATGAAGGGATAACTGTTGATATACCTTACTGCTGAAACCCTTACTTTTTCCATCCCGTTTTACCCTTCTGCAGAGAAATACAAAGGTTCAATTTTTTTACACCAGTACAAAATAGTATTTTTGTTTTTTGATTCTTACATTTAATCACGGAGAGGAAACAGAAATATGGACCGTTTGATGGCTATTTCACCTGTTGACGGCCGCTACGGTGAGCGGGTCAGGGAGCTGGTCCCGTTTTTCTCTGAATTCGGGCTCATACGCTACCGGGTAATGGTCGAGGCGGAATATTTCATTGCACTCTCACAGGCATCCCTGCCGCAGTTTGAGGGCTTCCCTGAAGACCAGGGAGAGCAGCTGAGATCACTCTTCCGTGAATTCACTCCCGCAGATGCCGAGTCAGTAAAGGAAAAGGAGAAGGTCACCAATCATGACGTCAAGGCCGTGGAATACTACGTCAAGGAGAAGGCTGTCTCACTGGGACTGGAGCGATGGGCTGAGTTTGTGCATTTCGGCCTAACATCACAGGACGTCAATAACACCGCCATTCCGATGGCCATAAGAGATGCGATGAGGGAGGTGATGATTCCTGCTCTTGTATCAGTGCGCGATGCCCTTGAATCACTCTCCGCCGACTGGGATGAGATACCAATGCTTGCCCGTACCCACGGCCAGCCGGCAACACCCACCAGGCTCGGCAAGGAGATAGCAGTCTTCAGGGAGAGGCTTGACAATGAGATGGTTACTCTTATGACTGCCAGGTACAGCGGCAAGTTCGGCGGTGCAACAGGCAACCTCAATGCCCACAGGGTGGCATATCCCGGGGTCGACTGGGTTGGCTTTGCCGACAGGTTCCTCGCGGAGCGGCTCGGACTGGAGAGACAGAAGACAACGACACAGATAGAGCATTATGACGGGCTGGCAGCACTGTTTGACAGCCTCAGGCGGATAAACACCATACTGACGGATCTATGCAGGGATGTGTGGAGCTACATCTCCCTGGACTATTTCAAGCAGACCATCGTCAGCGGCGAGGTGGGCTCCTCAGCCATGCCGCACAAGGTCAATCCCATCGACTTTGAAAACGGCGAGGGTAACCTGGGAGTAGCATCAGCCCTGTTCAGCCACCTGTCGGCAAAACTGCCGGTATCACGGCTGCAGCGTGACCTGACCGACTCAACGGTAATACGCAATGTGGGCGTAGCCATGGCTCATTCACTGATAGCATGGAAATCGATAAAGAGGGGACTCTCAAAGCTGATCGTCAACCGTGAAAGGATCAGCAGCGACCTGGAGGAGCACTGGGTGGTGGTGGCCGAGGCGCTGCAGACCATTCTGCGGAGGGAGGGATATCCCAAACCTTATGAAGCCCTGAAGGCACTCACGCGGACCAATGAAAAGATCACCGGGGAGGCTATCCGTGCCTTCATCGACAGCCTGGATGTGAGCGTGGCACTGAAGGAGGAGATGAAGGCGGTCACTCCGTTTAATTATACCGGTTTCTGAGACGAGGGCATGAAGAGCGTCAGGATCCTTCTGCAGTACCTCAGACCATACAAATGGCTTGCGGTTCAGAATATGGCCTACAATATTCTTAGCGCCTTCTTTGCACTCTTCACCTTCACCCTGATAGTTCCCTTCCTTCAGATACTGTTCAACAGGGTGGCTGATGCCGCCCATCCGGGTGCCTTTTCATTTTCGATGCGCTACCTGAACGACTGGGCCAACTGGTTTTTTTCATCATCAATAGAGAAGCACGGGGAGATGAGGACCCTGCTGATGGTGGTCATTATCTTTGCTGTCGCCAGCTTCACCAAGAACCTGCTGGTCTTTCTGGCCAACAACTGCATGGCCAGCCTCAGGGCATCCACTGTCAGGGACGTACGCAAGAAGATATACGACAAGATACTGAGGCTTCCCCTCTCATATTTCTCCGAGGCGCGCAAGGGAGACATTATGACCAGGGTTTCCAATGATGTGCAGGAGATAGAGATCTCGGTGATGTCATCCCTCTCGATGCTGTTCCGCGATCCGTTTACGGTGATCATCTTCGTGGTCTACCTGGTGATAACCAGCCCCCAGCTGACCCTCTTTGCACTGTTGTTGCTGCCCCTCAGCGGATGGGCCATAGCCCGAATCAGCCGTACACTCAAGAGTGCCTCGTTCAGGGGACAGCAGGCTCTGGGCCGGCTGCTCTCGGTGGTGGAGGAGACGCTGACAGGACTGAGGATCATCAAGGGATTCAACGCCGAGGAGAAGATGTCAGGGCAGTTCCGGACTGCCAATGAGAAATATGCCCGTATCTTTCGCAGGGTGATAAGAAAGGCCTACCTGGCTCACCCGGTGAGCGAGTTCCTGGCAACCGTGGTACTGCTGATAGTGCTTTACTACGGCGGTATCCTGGCGCTGAAGGGTGCCGGCAACCTCTCGCCCGACAGGCTCATTGCCTTTGTGGTGGTTTTTTCCCAGATCATCCAGCCGGCCAAGGCCATCTCCACCGCCTGGTTCAACATACAGAGAGGCATGGCCTCCATCGACAGGGTCAACCAGGTCATTGACGCCGGTGAGACGATAACGGAGAAGCCGGATGCGATAAGGATCAGTGAGTTCAGGGAGAGCATCGAGTTCAGGAATGTATGGTTTGCCTATGACCACGAGCCGGTGCTGAGGGATGTCTCCCTGACCATAAAGAAGGGACAGACCGTGGCGGTGGTTGGCCGTTCCGGCGGCGGCAAGTCGACGCTGGCAGATTTGATACCACGGTTCATTGACCCCGACAGGGGAGCAGTGCTGATAGATGGCATCGATGTGCGGGATCTGAACATAAAGGATCTGAGAAGCCTGATGGGTATTGTCAGTCAGCAGGCGATACTGTTCAACGACACCTTTCACAACAACATCTCCTTTGCCATCAACGGGGAGGCGGACGGGCCCAGCGTGGTCAGGGCCGCCACCATTGCCAATGCTCACGATTTTATCAGTGAATCGCCGGAGGGGTACCAGTATACCGTGGGTGAGGGGGGCAACAGGCTCAGCGGCGGCCAGCGGCAGAGGATAAGCATAGCCAGGGCCATCATGGCCAACCCTCCGATACTCATTCTTGACGAGGCCACCTCTGCCCTCGATACCGAGTCGGAACGTCTGGTGCAGGATGCCATGCTCAAGCTGATGCAGAACAGAACGTCGGTGGTGATCGCCCACCGCCTCTCCACCGTCCAGCATGCCGATGTGATAGTGGTGGTGGAGGAGGGACGCATAGCCGAGTGCGGCACTCATGATCAGCTGATACGGAACCCGGGAAGCATCTACCGGAAGCTGTACGAGATGCAGTCGTTCTAGGCAGCAGGGAATAGGCAGCAGGCAGTAGTG
>CAYPKP010000065.1:0-15736 GCA_964411345.1 uncultured Rikenella sp.
ACTTCTGCCGACTGCGGACTGCCGACTGCCGACCGCCGACTGCCGACTGGCACTGCCGACTGCCGACTGCCGACTGCCGACTGCCGACTGGCACTGCCGACTGCCGACTGCCGACCGCCGACCGCCGATTGCCGACTGCCGACTGACACTGCCGACCGCCGACTGCCGACTGGCACTGCCGACTGCCGACTGCCACCGCCGACTGCCGACCGCCGACTGCCGACTGGCACTGCCGACCGCCGACCGCCGACTGCCGACTGCCGACTGACACTGCCGACCGCCGACTGCCGACTGCCGACTGCCGACTGGCACTGCCTACTGCCTACTCCCTACTCCCCGATTCTGCCATTCACCGGCATTTTCCCGCCTCCTGTCGGTATTTAACAATTATTTGACGAAAAAAACTTGCAAAACCGAAAAAGTTTTCTGATTATTGCACCCGATTTCCGTCAAGTCAATGAATCAGGCAGAAGAGTACGATTTAAGAATCATCGCGGGTGCGGCAGAACTGTTCCGCCAGTTTGGGATCAGGGCTGTGACTATGGATATGATAGCCAGCCACCTGGGAATGTCAAAGAGGACCATCTACGAGAGGTTTGCTGACAAGGATTCCTTACTTTATGCCGTGCTTGACTCAATGATCCTGAAGCAGAGGGAGAAGATCGAAACCATACTTGAAAGTTCGCCCGATGTTGTTTCGGCAGTTTTTGCCATCATACGCATGGGCAGGGATCATGCAGCAACAATGAATCCCCTTATCAATTCTGATCTGAAGAGGTATCACAGCCAGGTGCTGAGGCGACTCAAGGAAAAATGCGGGCATCCTGATCATGAAGCCGGGCTGAGAATCCTTGAGACGGGAATCAGGCAGGGCATATTCAGGGAGACCCTCAACACCGAGATCCTCAGCAGGGCCTTCCGGGGAGTAGCTGCGATGGCCGGTGACGAGGAGCTCTTTCCTTCGGATATGTTTGAGCGAAGGGAGATAATGAGGAACGTCATGGTCAGCTTCATGCGCGGCATCTCCACCGCAAAAGGGGTTGACCTTATTGATTCAATGGAACACACAGCATTATTATAAGCACAGAAAAATCAATCAGAGTTACATGAAAAAGAAAACAATTGCAACTGTTTGCCTGATTATACTGGCCGGTGCCGTCAGCATGACGGCCCAGGAGGTGCCGGCATCCCTCTCGCTTACCGTAGGCCAGGCGGTGGAGTATGCCCTTGAACATAACCGCAGTGTAGTGTCAGCACGGTATGACCTGCTGGCATCGGACAAAAGTTACCTGGAGGCTGTCTCGGCAGGACTGCCATCAGTAAGCGGCAGTGTCGGTCTCAATGACAACCTGAAGCTGATGACCACGCTCCTTCCCGGTGAGATTATCGGTCAGCCGGGGGTGAAGGTGCCGGTTACATTCGGATCGCAGTTCAATGCCTCATTCGGGGTGACAGCCCAGACGGCTATCTTCAGCGCTCCCTGGATCATCGGGGTGAAAACCGCCAGGCTGGCAACCGATCTTGCTGAAAAGGGGCTGGAGCAGACCGAGACCAATACCAGTGAGAGTGTCATGACAGTCTATTACCTGATTCTTGTCTCGCAGGAGACGCTGAAGGTCATTGAGGCCAACCTTGCCAATCTCAATGAGATTCTGGCCTCCACAAAGGCAATGTACAGTGTGGGTATGGCCGAGGCGACAGATGTGGACCAGATGCAGTCTACCGTCTCCACCCTGATCAATACCCGGGCATCAATGCAGCGTGCCCTTGAGGTCAACTACAACCTCATGCGGTTCATGCTGGGTGTCCCCAGGGAGACGGAGGTGAACCTCACCGAGTCACTGGACAGCATCGTCGAAGAGATAAATATTGAGCAGCTGCTCGGGCAGGATTTCTCCATTGAGAATAACATCGACTACAAACTCATTGAGGGACAGGTCAGGATGTCTGAACTCTCGCTTTCCGGAGCAAAAGCTGCCGTCTTGCCATCACTGGCCGGATCGATATATTACAACAAGGGCGGCCAGGGCGACAAGCTCAATGACCTTCAGTGGTTTCCCAACTCAGTCCTCGGGTTTCAGCTGTCAGTGCCCATCTTTGACAGCGGTGAGCGGTATGCAAAGATCAGCAGGGCAAAGATCAACCTGGAGAAGGCCCACAACACAAGGGCGATGGTGACCGACCAGCTCCTGATGCAGGAGAAGGAGCTCCGCTTCAACCTGCAGAGTGCCTGGGAGCAGTACAGGCTGCAGAAAGAGAACATAGAGATCGCCTCGCGTGTACTTAAAAGCTTCCAGAACAAATACAACCAGGGTATGGCCTCGAGCCTTGACCTGACCCAGGCAAACAACAATTACCTGACGGCACAGAACAACTATCTCTCAGCCCTTATGAATCTCCTGCAGACCAGGGTAGCTTTCAGCAAGCTGATGAATGACCTTTAATGCATAACAAATACAACAATCATCATACAATGAACCGAAACATTCTTCCAGTCATTCTTGCCGGAGCCATGATCATGGCATCGTGCAACCGGCAGGGCAAGCCTGCCACCGGACAAACCGAAGCAGACAGCGTGGCAGCAGCGATACCCGTCAGGGTCATGCCGGTCACCGCGACCACCATAGCCCGTACCGTGGACTATACCGGTACCATCCAGGCATATGAGGAGGTCAACCTGGCACCCTCAACCCCCGGACGGGTGGATAAGATCTACGTCGAAGTCGGTGACAGGGTAAAGAAGGGAGAGCAGCTCTTCCTGATGGACCGCACGCAGTATTATGCCAATAAGATACAGCTTGCCAATCTCGAGAAGGACCTGGCGCGCCTCGATACTCTCCTGAAGGTGGGAAGCGTAAAAGAGCAGACCTATGACCAGACCAAGGCCCAGTACGAAGTCATGAAGGCCAACGTCGACTTCATGGAGGAGAACACCCTTCTTGAAGCTCCCTTCGGCGGCCTGATAACCGGCAAATACCTGGAGGACGGAGAGCTCTATTCTGGTGCTCCGGGCATGTCAGGCAAGGCTGCCGTTGTCACCCTGATGCAGATCAACCCGGTGAAAATAATCGTCAGCATCTCCGAACAGTATTTTCCCCTTATCAGGAACGGGATGAAAGTGAGGGTTGTGGCTGATGTCTATCCTGACAGGGATTTCGAGGGTACCATCTTCAGGGTCCATCCGACCATTGATGCCATGTCGCGTTCCTTCCGTGCCGAGGTGCGCATCAGCAACAACAGTGAGCAGCTTCGTCCGGGGATGTTCGCAAGAGCATTCATAGACATGGGCCGTGAGGAGGCCATGGTGGTCCCGGCCAACGCCGTGATGATGCAGGAGGGCACCAATGAGAGGTTCATCTTTGTGGTGGAGAACGGCGTAGCCGTCAGAAAATCCGTCATCCTCGGACAGAGGTTCGATGACCGCTTCGAGATTGCCGGCGGCGAGCTGAAGGAGGGTGACATCCTCGTCACCGACGGCCAGGCACGCCTGAGCAACGGCCAGGCGGTAGAAATATCCGAATGATAATCACAAGAGACACTATCAGAATATGAGTATATATGCCAGTGCAGTAAAGAAGCCCGTAACCACCATCCTGATCTTCATCATCACGATGGTCATGGGGCTTTATTCCCTGACGCAGCTGCCGATCGACCTCTACCCGGAGATCGAGCTCCCCTTCCTGTCGGTCTACACCACATACCCCGGAGCCAGTGCGGCAGATATTGAAACAAACATAACCCGTCCTGTAGAGGACGCCCTCAACTCCGTCTCGGGACTGAAGGAGATGACATCCACTTCAAGTGACAACGTCTCGGTAATTTTTATGGAGTTTGAATACGAGACCAATCTCGATGAGGCATCCAACGATGTGAGGAGCGCCATGGCCTTTATCCAGAGCTTCCTTCCCGAGGATGCTGAAGACCCGACCATCTTCAAGTTCAACTCCAGCATGATGCCCATCATCTTCTACGCCATCACCGCGCAGGAGAGCTACCGTGGACTCGAGAAGATCCTTGACGAAAAGCTGGTCAACCCTCTCAACCGCATCGACGGAGTCGGTAACGTCGGCCTCTCGGGAGTGCCCGGGAGAGAGATCTACGTGGAGGTCGACCCGCGGCGGATGGAGGCCTACAACCTCACAATAGAGCAGATAGGCAACGTGCTCCGGGCTGAGAACCTGAACATGCCTGCAGGATACCTGGAGATGGGCAAGATGGACTACCCTATCAGGATCCAGGGCGAGTTTGCCGAAAGCGACCTTATCTCCGACGTGATCGTCGGTAACTTCAATGGCAACAACGTATACCTCAGGGATATAGCCTCGGTAAATGACACCATCCGTGAGACCAAGCTGGTATCAAAGATCGACGGCAAGCAGGGAATGACCCTGTTCGTGCAGAAGATGTCAGGAGCCAACAGTGTCCAGATATGCCGCGAGGTGGACAGGGAGATCAACAAGCTTCAGAAGGATCTGCCCCCGGATATCCGCATCGAAAAGATAATGGATACCTCGGAGTTTATACAGGGATCCATAAACAACCTGACGGAGACGCTGTTGTATGCTGCCATCTTCGTGGTGCTCGTGGTGCTTTTCTTCCTCGGAAGGTGGCGCGCTACCCTGATCGTAATCCTCACGATACCGATATCACTGCTTGTGGCCTTCATCTATATCTTCCTGACGGGCAGTTCCATCAACATCATATCGCTGTCGTCACTCTCAATTGCCATCGGGATGGTGGTGGACGACGCCATTGTGGTGCTGGAGAACATCACAAAGCACATCGAGCGCGGCAGCCGTCCGCGTGAGGCCGCCATCTACGCCACCAACGAGGTGTGGCTGGCAGTGATAGTAACCACACTGACGGTTGTGGCAGTGTTCCTGCCGCTCACCTTCGTCAAGGGGCTGACGGGAGTGCTCTTTTCACAGCTGGGATGGATAGTCTCCATCACGATAATCATGTCAACCCTGGCTGCTATCACCCTGACCCCGACTCTCAGCTCACTGCTGCTCAGGGTCAGGCCGATAAGGGAGAATGCCCCTGTCTGGACCTGGGACGGATCAGTTCACAAGTTTCTTCGGTGGCTTGACGGTTTCTATGTGAAGACCCTCTCGTGGGTGCTGCATCACAAGAAATTCGTGATCGCTGCTGCGATACTGGTGTTTGCAGGTTCCATGTTCCTGTTCAAATTAATCGGTACGGAATTCATGCCTGCTGCCGATGAGTCAAGGGTATCGGCCACTGTCGAGCTTCAGACCGGTACCAGGGTTACAGTAACGGAAAAGGTTGCCGACAGGATTGATTCAATCGTCAGGGCACGGATACCGGAGGTGAAGCTCATATCCATGTCTGCAGGAACCGACGACAGCGGAGGGTTTACCTCGCTCTTCAGCCAGGGCGGCACCCATGTGGTAACATATACCTTTGCCCTTGTTGATGTGGAAGAGAGAGACAGATCATCCGAGGAGGTGGCCGAGGAGATACGCCGGATCATTGCACCCATGCCCGAGGTGATCAACTTCTCGGTGCTGGCCGAGGCCGGCGGTATGGGAGCCATGGGCGGAGGCAACACCGTTGACATTGAGATATACGGGTTCGACATAACCCAGACAAACCTGCTGGCTGAACAGCTGGCCGAGAGGGTGAAAAAGATACCCGGAGCCACCAACGTGGATATAAGCCGCGACAAGTCCAAGCCGGAGCTTCAGATCATCATTGACCAGGACAAGCTCCTGAGGTACGGACTGACCACTGCACAGGTCTCTTCAATGATCAGGAACCGTGTCGACGGCCTTACGGCTACCCGCCTCCGTCAGTACGGCGACGAGTATGATGTCATCGTAAGATACACGGAATCGGCGCGCAACTCCATCACCGAAGTGCAGAACATAGGAGTGACTCTTCCTTCAGGGCAGATCATCAGGCTGGGTGAGATTGCCCAGGTCAGGGAGTACTGGTCGCCGCCCAACATTGAGAGAAAACGGAAGGAGCGCATCGTAACGGTTTCAGTAACCCCCTACAAGAGGGCTCTGAACCTGATAGTGGCAGACATCCAGAAGGAACTTGACAGCATGACAATTCCCTCCGGAGTGATGGTTGAGATCTCGGGAGCCTTCGAGGACATGACTGAGTCATTCATGGATATAGGTCTTTTGATGGTTATTTCGCTGATACTGGTTTACCTGGTCATGGCATCGCAGTTTGAGTCGCTAAAAATGCCGGTCATCATCATGCTCTCGATACCGTTTGCCTTCTCAGGAGTGGCCATGGCGCTCTTCCTGACCGGTACCAAGCTCAGTCTTATTGCCGGCATCGGAGCCATAATGCTCATAGGCATCGTGGTAAAGAACGCCATCGTGCTTGTCGACTTCATCAACCTGACACGCGACAGGGGTGTGGAGCTCTACCAGGCGGTGCTTGACTCGGGCCGCTCGAGGCTCAGGCCTGTGCTGATGACCTCCTTCACCACCATCCTGGCAATGATGCCGCTGGCACTCAACCCGGGAGAGGGATCAGAGCTCTGGCAGCCCATGGGCATAGCCGTCATCGGCGGCCTGGTCTTCTCCACCATCGTCACAATGGTGCTGGTACCCGTGGGTTACGTGCTGATAGCACGTCACGGCGAGCGTGACAAGAAACACAAGATGGCATTCAGGGATATGAAGTTCCTCGATGACATAAAGGCTAACAATCAAAATCCGGAAGCATGAAGGCTGTAATGATAATATATAACCTTGCCCTGACAGAGAAGATTGAGTACACTCTTGAGCAGCTGGGCATCAGGGGCTACACCCAGTGGGACAATGTTGAAGGTGTTGGGTCATTCACCGGGGTGCCCCACCTGGGAACACACACCTGGCCCGAGATCAACGGCGTCACCCTCACCTTTGTAGACGAGGAGAAGGTGCCCCTTCTGCTTGAGGCTGTGAAACGCATTGACGCCATAAACACCGAGGTGGGCATCCGGGCGTTCGTCTGGGCAGTGGAGCAGGCAGTGTGAAGCATGCATCAGCAGGCAATGTGAAGCAGGCATCACCATGCAGTGTGAGGCACGCATCACGGCAGTGTGAAAACCGTACAATCAGGCAGCACAGCGATCTCTGTCCCATCCTGCAGTGACCCGCAAAAGCTGATTTAATCTGCTGACTGATACAATGGAGGCTGTCTCAAGACAAAATGGGACAGCCTCTCTTTTTCTGACGGTTATCCTTTGCCGCGGATAAGCCAAAGCTACACCCAGCCGGGGCGTCGCTGCCCTTGCACACCTGTTTCCGGCCGTATGTTTTACAGCATTTTTATTTCCAAAGGGAATAATTTCTATTTTTATGGCGGAAGAATCACCAAATAAAACTTTAAAGCCATGTCGAAATTAATTTCTCTTTTTTCACTGCTCATTTTCCTTTTTCTGGGAACATCATGTACAAACACAGGGGGAGACCAGAAAGTGACGGCATCAGAAGCTCCCGTTGCTGTAAAATCCGATGCAAAGCTTAATCCCGACCTTGAAGCCAAACTAGGATCATGGCTGAAAAAAGATGTTGAGTGCTACGGTATCGTCGTGGGCTATTTTGCTGACGGAAGCACATTGGGCAAGTCGGTCAAGTGCCGAGTTGTGGCCATCAAGCCTGACAAGATCAAGATGAAGACAATAGAGAGCGTCAGCCTTTTACCGGGAGAGGGATGTGACAAGATGGGCCTGGCCTACGGTGACACCTGGTGGGAGGAAGAGGGTGACATCTTCCGTACCCGCGAGGAGGCTGAGACATTTATCAGGGATAAGGGCTGGACCGCAAGGTAGCCCGCAAGGCAGCTTCATGATAGTGATAATCCCCCTTCTATATCTCTCAACCGTCTGGGATGAGTGATCAGGAACTGGTGAAGGCCGTTATCAGGGGTGATAACAGTGCCATGCGCGACCTGATATCAAAATATCAGGAGCTGGTGCTGAACACCTGCTATAAGGTCTTGCAGACCAGGGAAGATGCCGAGGATATTGCCCAGGAGGTCTTTATTGAGACATACCGCTCCGCCGCAGGGCTCAGGTACGAGGAAGACATCTCATTCTGGCTCTACCGCATTTCACTTAACAAGTCGATCAATCATCTGAAGCGATCGCAGAACATCCTGTTCCGGTCGCTTATGCAGCTTGAGGCGCTGTTCCGCCAGGATAATGCCGGGGGCACCGGCCGGGAACCGCATTCGGATGACCATCCGGGCGAGAGGCTGGAGGCGGCAGAGAGGGATGAGATTGTCAGAAAGGCAGTTGCAACCCTGCCGGCAAACCAGCAGAAAGCCTTCATTCTCTTTTACTACGAGGAGCTATCCTACAAAGAGATAAGCACCGTGCTGGGGGTGTCGGTGGCATCTGTGGAATCGCTTCTTTTCCGTGCACGTGAGAATATGAAGAAAAGATGCTGCCCTGATCAGCCCGAAAAAAAGGAACTTAAATCTTCAAATCATGATACCTGAAAAAACCAACAGGATTTTGCTGTGGCTCAACCTGATCCTGATCCTGGTCATAACATCGGCTGTAGTTACTTTCCTGGCAATGAAGAGCTCTGGTGAAAAGCAAACAAATAACCAGGGTGTTATCAATTCCATGGATATGCTCCGAAAGGAGCTAAGCCTTTCCGATGACCAGTACAGAAAGGTGCTTGTGGAAAATGACAAGACAGTGAGACTGTATAATATTGTCTTTGACATGATGTGTGAAACCAATGTGGCCATGATTGAAGAGCTGGCGAAGCAGGAAAGTGACCCGGCAGTGCTTGACAGTCTTTCACGGAAGGTGGGAATACTCAGCAGCTCGCTCAGAAGGCACACCACGGACTACTTTATGAACCTGAAGAGCATCTGCAACGATGATCAGCAAAAAGAGCTTACAGAAATCTTCAAGAGAATGATGCAGCTTGATGAACTTTGCGAGACCTGCAACAAACGAGAGTGCCCCAGAAGAGAGCGGATCAACAACATCGGGAAATAATTTTCCGCGGTGACCGCAGGTTTTCTGCTCTTCACCTGTCTTTTTATTGAACATTCATATTTATTCTGATCAAATCATGCCGGATTATTTTTCAGATCTTGCCGGAAACCTGAAAGGCAGGAAAATAGATGTACCCGATTCATTTGCTGACGATATCATGTCCAGGATTGAGCGACGGAGGGAAGGGGGATTCAGATCCATGTCGGTGCCTTCAAGGATAATTCTCTCCACGGTGGTCCTGGCTATATACTGTTCACTGGGCATACTGCTGGGACTAAAGGGATACAGTGACCTGCATCCTGACGGGAACTCAACTTCCCATGAGGCCCTGGTGGAACTCATGGACTCACACTATATCAGCACAGACCTGCTTCACGATCCATTGTTCAGAAATTTTGTCTGCCAATGATCCGGTAACAGCTGACCCTGCACGATGAGGCCTGCATGAGCACAAGTTCACCACGGGAGTTGATGTTTCCTTTAATGAAAGTCCCATTCGACAAATAAAACAAGAACGATATAATCTGATGAAAAAACAAAACTGGTACAAGCTTCTATATCAATTTGCGATAATTGGTATACTTACATTCATGGGCTTCCGCCTGCTCTTTGACAAGGCTTATGCTCCGGATTTCGAGGCTTACTGTCCGTTTGGAGGACTGCAGGCACTGGGGAGTTATCTCACCATGGACTCTCTCTCCTGCTCCATGACCAGCACGCAGATAATGATGGGAGTGGTCCTCTTCATCGGTATCGTGCTCTTCTCCAGGCTCTTCTGCGGGTACATATGTCCTCTCGGAACCGTGGGAGAGTGGATAGGCAAACTGGGCGACAGGCTTAAGGTCAGAATAACCCCGAAGGGTTTTGTTGACTACGCCCTGCGCCTGCCGAAGTACGCCCTGCTCTTTATTACTTTTTACTTCACCCTGAAATCCAGCGAACTCTTCTGCAAGAAATTTGACCCTTACTATGCCGTTGTCTCCGGTTTTGACAGCGATGTGGTTCTGCTGTGGGCCCTTCTGGCTATCTTTGCCCTGGTTGTAGGTTCGCTCTTTGTAAGGCTGTTCTGGTGCCGCTATCTCTGCCCGCTGGGAGCCCTCTCGGCCATTTTCAAGTTCTCATGGTGGTTCCTGGGCGTGATGGCACTCTATGTGATACTGATCCTCGTCGGTCTTGAGATATCTTATGTTTATCCGCTGCTGGTGATCACCGCCGGCGGATACATTCTCGAAGTTACACGGATGAAAAAGGTGTGGCCTGACCCGGTACATATCACGCGTAATACGGAAACATGCATTGACTGTGGCCTCTGCTCAGAAACCTGTCCGCAGGGCATAGACGTGGCACGGATGGAGAAGGTGACGCATACCGACTGCACACTGTGCGGCGACTGTCTCCATGCATGTCCCGAGAAGGATACGCTCCTGATCAACAAGAGGAATATGAAGTGGCTGCCGGCAGCAGTGCTGGGTGCACTTATCATCCTCGGTGTCGCCGCAGGCAGCCTGTTCGAGCTTCCCACAATCGACCAGAAGTGGGGCACCCCTGAGCAGATTGAGAGTGCGGGCGTCTTTGAGATGGAAGGGTTGAAGAATATCAAGTGCTTTGGCAGCTCAACGGCTTTTGCCAACCAGATGCGAAGACACGAAGGCATCTATGGTGTAGCAACCTATGTCGCCAACCATAAGGTGCGGGTGCTGTATGACACTTCACTGTATGACGACGAAAAGCTGCAGCAGCTTATGTTCGTGCCGGTGAAGCGCGTCATCAGGGCGGTGACGAAGGATGTAGACTCGGTCACCTACTATACCCTCACCGTCGACAAGTTTTTTGATCCCCTCGATGCCACCTACCTGCAGCATCTGCTCAGCCAGAAGACCGAAGCCTGCGGTTTCCAGACCGAATTCGCCTGCCCGGTGATAGTGCGCATATACTTCCCGGCAGGAAAGGAGCCCGGCAGGGAAGCCCTGACGGAGGTCATCGAGTCAAAGAACCTGACTTTCACAGCCAACGACAACGAGTTTAATGTGAAGCTGCCCTACAGGGTCATTACCTTCGATGATGAGCCTGTTACAGTGTCGAAGGGAGAATATGCTTCAGCCATGTTCGTCCCGACAGCCTCACGCTTCAACGGATACTCAAATTTCTCAGATGATGTGATCTCTAAATATATCCTGAGAATGGGCACAAATGCGTCACTGAAGGCCCGGTACACCTATCTTGTCAGTCACCTGTCCAATGACAATGGCGTCATAGCCTTCGAGACGGTGCTGGACTCGGCAGGAGCCGAGATGGGTGTGATTCACTATGTTGACACACTGACCGTTCCGGAGAAGATCTGGGCCGCCGTCAATGCCGACACCCTTTTATTCCACTATACTGACGGACGTACGGGCAAGCTGGCAAACCCGTTCAGCTTCCCTGATCCGGGCACAGTGACAAAATAGAAAACCAATACAGCAAACTCTGATAATCCAACCAATACAGATAACCGACAAACGCCTTATGTACGCTATAGAGTGCAAAAACCTCACCCACTATTACGGGAAGAAGCTGGTCTATGAGAACCTGAGCTTCAATGTCGAAGAGGGCAAGATACTTGGCCTCCTCGGCAAGAACGGCACCGGAAAGTCTACCACCATCAACATCCTCAACGGTTTCCTGCAACCCTTTTCCGGGGAGTGTCTCATCTATGGGGAGAATACCCAGACGCTCACCCCGGAGACCAAGAGAAGGATAGGGTTCCTGATTGAGGGACATATCCAGTATTCCTTCATGAACATCCACCAGATTGAGAAGTTCTATTCCGGTTTCTATCCCGACTGGAACAGTGCACCCTACTGGGAGCTGATGTCAAAGCTGAAGGTAACCCCGAAACAGAAGATCTCAACAATGTCATGCGGTCAGCGGTCACAGGTGGCACTGGGACTTATCCTGGCCCAGGATCCGGACCTGCTGATCCTTGACGACTTTTCCATGGGCCTCGACCCGGGATACAGGAGACTGTTCATTGACTATATGCGCGAGTATGCCAAGGCAGAACACAAAACGGTCTTTGTCACCTCCCACATTATCCAGGATATGGAGCGACTGATTGATGATGTGATGATCATGGATTACAACAGGATCCTGGCACAGCAGCCCGTGGAACAGTTCATGAACACATTCAGGCAGTTCAACATCACCCTTGCCTCTCCGGAACAGGAGGTTGACCTTGACGGCATTGCCGTAAACATTGAAAAGGTCAAGGACAAGGTTGAGTTCTATACCTACTCTACGGAGGCCGAGGTTAAGAAATATCTCGGTTCCAGGGGTATAGGCTACAACTCTTTCGAAGAGAAAAAGATGTCACTCGAAGACGCATTCATAGGCCTAACGCGTAAGTACTAACTCTGAACAACATCCATATGCTTAAATCTATATTGTATAAAGAGTGGATCAAGATCAGGCTGGTTGTCTGGATAGCCCTGGGCCTCGGCCTCCTCGCCCTGATCAATATCTTCCTTAAGGTGCGTCATGACATACTGTTTGTCGATGCCGCAAACTACTGGTATTCATTCCTCTTCAGGGGGTTCACCTATTTCAGTATACTGAAGTTCCTTCCTTTTGTGATTGGCCTGGCGGTAGCCATTGCACAGTATTTCCCCGAGACCGTCAACAAGAGGATCAAGCTGACATTTCATCTCCCCGTCTCAGAGAACGGCGTGCTCATCAAGATGCATGCATTCGGGGCGGTGATGCTGCTGGCTCTCTTCCTGGTCATACTCGGGCTGTTTACTGCCGGAAGCGCAATATTCTTCCCGTCAAACATCATCAGGGCCTCACTTCTGACCATGCTGCCCTGGTTTCTGGGTGGACTGGCAACCTATTTTTTGGTTGCACTGATACTCCTTGAACCGATGTGGATCTTCAGGGGACTCTATACCGCAGTGGCTGCAGGGTTTGTGACAATCTTCTTCACCGGTGCATCAATAGGCGCATTCAAACCGGTGCTTCTGCCACTTGCGCTGATTACCCTTGTTCTCAGTTGTGTTGTTTTGTTTTCAGGTTACAGGTTCAGGAAAGGAGAGATGTGAGATGATAAAGTTCAGCAGATATATTTTAGTGGCCACAGCCATCCTGGTAGCGTCAATAGTGCTGCCGTCACTGTTCTGGACAATCTTTGAGAAGGTCCCCAGGTCACCCGGCATCTTCTACAGCACCGTTACGGAAGACTTTGTGATTGTTGACGGCAGCAGCAGGAAAAGTCCGGAAGGGAAGGAATACACTTCAGAGGAGTATGAAAAGATACTTCCCTTCATGTTCTTCAGGCAGCTGATGGCTGACGGGACAATGCCCGATTCCATCAACGGCGTACTGATGGAGGCTCCCTCAATCAGCCGGGCCTCATCATTCTACAGGTATACACCCAAGAAACTTGACTCCCCGGTTCCCACCCTCTGGCCCATGTTTGAATCGCAGAGCGGAAAGGTAAACCTCTCAATGCCCGAAGATTATTTCCGGATTGAGAAAAGGATGGAGTTCATTGTGGCCAGGACAAACCAGGTCAACGAGGAGAAGAGCAGCCTCTTCACCTCCGCCCTTACAGAAGAGGGATTCTCCTTCCCGGCAAGGATCATAGCCGGCATTCCCACAACCAGGAAATCGTGCGACGAGGGATATTTCATCACTGACAGTGAAGGGGCGCTCTTTCATGTGAAAATGATACAGGGCAAACCCTATGTTGTCAGAATTGAAACGCCGGAAGATCTTGATATAGTCTATATTGAAGCTGTCGATATCAGGAGCAGGGAGTATTATTGTTATGTTTTTACGCGTAATAAGGGTATATTTGTAGTAATGGATGAGGTCTATGACCTCCAGCGGCTGCCGGTTGACGGGTTTAATCCTTCGGTCCATACCTTCAGGCTTACCGCTGATCTGTTCAACAAGTGCATCACCGTTATGGGAAGTAACTGGTACGAGGCAATTGCAATTGATGACATGTACAATGTTGTGGCCACTCACGGGGAAGAGTGGGAGGATCTGTATGAGCGGCCCGACGGCAGGATGTTTGCCTCGCTCTTTCCGTTTGAGATCAGGATGAGGGACGACAATTCTGCGTTTGTGAGATTTTACTTCAAACCTTCCCCTGGCATACGGTGGCTCTTTGTAAACCTGCTGGCCCTGGCAGCGGCGGTGATACTGATCGTCAGAAGGGGATGGCCTCTGAGATCCAATATCCCGGATCTGCTGATTACTGCCGTGACGGGAGTGTACGGGCTGATTGCCACCCAGTTCTTTCCGAACAAATTCAGTAAAGTGAAACCTCCAGTCAAAAACTGACAGATTGAAAAAGTTACTTTCAATAGTGCTGCTGACGGGTATTGCCCTGATGCTGACGGGACAGACAAGACCGTCGATGCAGGGCAGGGTCATATGCCGGAACACAGGAGAACCGGTTATGATGGCCACCGTGGTCGTCAAGGAGCTTAACATCTGGGCCACCACCAATGATTCCGGCGACTTTATACTGCGGAACGTTCCTTCCGGAACCTATACGCTGGTTGTATCATGTCTCGGGTTCATTGAGCATGAGCACCCCATGACCTTCCCGGTTCGTGAAGAGAAGGTGACTATCCTTATTGATGAAGCCACACTCGCCATCGAGGATGTTGTGGTTACAGCCAAGGAGGGGCGGCGCATAGCCTCCGGGTCGGTCATAGAACAGTCGGCCATACAGCACGTGCAGCCTACTGACCTCTCTGACGTGCTGCAGCTGCTGCCGGGACAGACAGCGCTCAACCCCGACCTCTCAAGGCCCAAGCAACTGACGGTCAGGGAGATAATCAGAAGGGACGGTTATATAGGCGATAATATGGCCAGTCTGGGGACTCTTCTCATTGTGGACGGGGCGCCGGTATCAAATGATGCCAACATGCAGTTTCTCAAGACAACCGGGGCCTCAACGGGTGTCACTGCGGGCTTTGCCACCACGGCTTCAGGAGGAACGGATGTCAGGCAGATAGCTGTTGACAATATTGAGACAATAGAGGTGGTGAGAGGCATTGCCGGCGTGGAGAATGGAGATATGCTGAGCGGTGCCGTCAAGGTGACCATGAAGAAGGGGAAGACCCCCTTCACCGCCAAGATAAAGACCGATCCGGGGATAAAACAATTCTATGCCGGAAAAGGGCTGGCACTGGGTGACAGGGCCGGAACGCTGAACCTTGATTTTGACTATACTTCCTCCTTCGATGACATCAGGGTGAGATACAAGACCTTCAACAGGCTCAATGGCGGAATTATCTATAACAATACCCTGTTCCGGGAGACCAGGCCTCTCACCCTGAGCCTCTCGGCACGCGGCTCGCAGACTCTTGATGTCAGCAAGAACGATCCTGATATGCTTGATATCGAGGATTTTGAAGCAAAGGATCAGGGTCTCTCCATAAACCTCAATGCCAAATGGGCGATGAACTCCGCGGTGCTGACAAACCTGAACCTCATGGTCTCGGGCAACATACAGCACCAGGTGGGTCATGAGGTCACACTGGAAGAGATACCCTCCGGCGCCCAGCCACAGCCCGTGGCCTACGAGCCGGGGGAGAACCAGGTTCCCATACTGCCCTCGTCGTACATCAGCGACCTCACCATCGACGGCCGTCCCTATTATTACAATGCAAAACTGTCAGGCAACAGGTCATTCAATATCGGCAAAGTACTCAACAATATTGTTGCCGGCGCTGAGTACAAACTCATTGGCAACAACGG
>CAYPKP010000066.1:0-15638 GCA_964411345.1 uncultured Rikenella sp.
GCCTCCTCTGCCCGTCGTCCGTTTCCTGGGGCCTCTGACGCCCGTCCGTTTCCTGCGGCCTCTGCTCCCCTGCCGTTTCCTGCGGCCTCTGCTCGCCTGCCGCCCTGCAGTATCCATACCCCCAGCCCTGCGCGCATAACCAGCTGAACGGCAAAGAAAAGGAATACTCTCAGTGAGGCGCTGTTCCACTCCAGCGCCTCGGCAACCCTTCCTCTGACAATAAGGGAGAACGCATGCGACAGTCCGCATGAAGGACACGGCTCACCGGTAATCTTCTCGTGAATGCAGGCTACAGGGTACTCACCGGTGTCGGGTGAATAAAAAGCGGAGTAACCCATGATTAACAGGATCACTCCGGTGAATATAACATTGAGGATAAAATAGTTTTTCGCGGAAGAACCCGGCCTGAAACGGGGCCTGCCACTGCTGCCGGGCATCACTTCTCTTCCTGCGTGGTGTCTTTTTTGACGTCGCCCTTAACGGTGTCAGTCGTCCCCTCCAGCTCCTCCAGCCTGTCCTTGAGCTCATCCTTCTTTGCAGAAGCCTTGATCTCCACAGTCTCGTCATCGTTGTTGATACGGATGGTGATCTCATTATCACCGAACTCCTTCTCAATATCATCGGTGACTTCCTTGATCACCTTTTCGATGTCGGTTGACCATTTGCCCGAATTATTGGCGATCTTGCCTATTACAAAACTCTGCGATACTGAGATCATCAGGGCGATTACCGCCACTACCAGTCCCCCCACCAGCATCCCCTGGCTGCCGTTCGACCGTGAGAGGCCGACGATGGCCAGGACGATGGCTATCACTGCGGGAATGATTGCGATAAGTCCAAGGCATGGCACTACTGCCAGCAGGAACGCTATGATGGCTGTCACCAGGGCGCCCACGCCCACTCCGGACTGCTTGTTGGTTATTTCTTCTTCCATGGGTTCAAAATTTTATCGGTTCATATTTTCCTTCGAGGATATCTCTGCTATCCTGTTCTAAAGACGATACCGGAATCTCAATGATGCGTCCCTTCTCCGAATTATTTTCAAAAAATATGAAGGTAGGGACTCTTTCTATGCCCAGGCCGGCATACTCATCCAGCGGAGCCACCTTGTTAATGTCTACGCCTATAAACCGTATCCTGTCTGCCGGGAAGCCCCAGAGGTCAGCCAGCTTCATGAACCGGGGCACCTCCCTGCGGCTGTCGGGGCACCATGTGCCTAGCACCACGGTGACCGTAAGGTTGCTGATGTCAATATTCCTCAGCTGTTCAAGGTCTTCAGCATCAGGGGTATAGCTTGCATACCCCTCCAGGTACCACGATGCGTGAGGTGGTTCTGACAGCCTCCCGATGGTTATCTCACCCAGCAGCCAGGTGGTGGCGTCACGGAAGTCCCACACATGGGTGGCAGCTTCGTCCTCTGACTCCTCCTTCCCGGCCAGGGCGGCATTGCCGAACGGGGCAATCTCGGGGACTGCCTCATCCGGTGCCGGTTGCTCTCCTGTCGCCACGGCTGCACTCTCGCCTGCCGCTGTTGCAGGCCTGCGTGATGTGCCGCATCCGGCCACGACGGCCAGAACGGCGATGATGGTGATGATTCTGACGGTTCTCATACTGTCTGTAACAGCAAAGATAATATCTCTTTTGCCGTTTTCGACACTGAGGTTCCGGGACCGAAGATTGCTGCCACGCCGGCATCATACAGGAACTGGTAGTCCTGCGGCGGTATCACGCCCCCGGCAATAACCATTATGTCTTCGCGCCCCAGCTTCTTAAGCTCGCTGATCACCTGCGGTATCAGGGTCTTATGGCCGGCGGCAAGGCTGGAGACGCCCAGCAGGTGCACGTCATTTTCCACTGCCTGGCGTGCGGCTTCGGCAGGGGTCTGGAACAGCGGCCCAATGTCAACGTCGAAACCGATGTCAGCATAGCCCGTGGATATCACCTTGGCACCGCGGTCATGGCCGTCCTGCCCCATCTTCGCTATCATGATCCTGGGCTGTCTGCCTGCCCTGGAGGCAAACTCTGCCGCCATGGCTTTTGCCTCTTCGAAGTCGGAGTCCGATTTGTACTCCGAGGAGTAAACTCCTGAAATTGTCCTTATCACTGCTTTGTACCTTCCTGCTATTTTTTCACATGCGTATGATATCTCACCCAGGGTGGCTCTCTTTGATGCTGCCTCTACGGCGAGTGCGAGGAGGTTACCCTCCCCAGTCTCTGCCGCCCTGGTGATGGCGTCGAGGGCTGTGCGGCACTCCTCTTCGTTGCGCGAGGCCTTGAGCTGCTGCAGTCTTTTTATCTGGGAATCACGCACGGCGCTGTTGTCAACCTCCAGTATCTCAAGCGGGTCCTCCTTCTCCAGCCTGTACCTGTTGAGACCGACTATGGTCTGTGCCCCCGAGTCAATCCTGGCCTGAGCCCTGGCAGCAGCCTCCTCAATCCTCATCTTGGGTATGCCTGACTCGATCGCCTTGGCCATTCCTCCGAGGCTCTCCACCTCCTCTATCAGCTCCCACGCCCGGTGTGCTATCCCGTCGGTGAGTGTCTCCACATAGTACGAACCGGCCCACGGGTCCACAGCCCTGCATATGCTGGTCTCCTCCTGGAGAAAGATCTGTGTGTTGCGCGCTATCCTGGCCGAGAAATCGGTAGGCAGCGCTATAGCCTCATCGAGGGCGTTGGTGTGCAGGCTCTGCGTGTGGCCCAGGGCGGCAGCCATGGCCTCGATGCAGGTACGTCCCACATTGTTGAACGGATCCTGCTCCGTGAGACTCCACCCCGAGGTCTGCGTGTGAGTGCGCAGGGCAAGCGACTTGGGGTTTTTCGGGTTGAAGCCGCTGACGATCTTTGCCCAGAGCATGCGCGCCGCCCTCATCTTGGCTATCTCCATGAAGAAATTCATGCCGCTGGCCCAGAAGAACGAAAGACGGGGCGCAAAATCGTCGACACTCATGCCTGCATTGACACCGGTACGCAGGTACTCGAGCCCGTCGGCAAGGGTGTACGCCAGCTCAATGTCAGCCGTGGCACCGGCCTCCTGCATATGATACCCGGATATGGAGATGCTGTTGAACTTCGGCATCTTCTCCGAGGTGTAACGGAAAATGTCGGCGATGATGCGCATCGAGAAGGCCGGCGGATAGATGTATGTGTTGCGCACCATAAACTCCTTCAGGATGTCATTCTGTATCGTCCCCTGCAGCTCCTCAAGCCTGGCACCCTGCTCCAGGCCGGCGACGATGTAAAACGCCAGCACGGGAAGCACGGCACCGTTCATGGTCATGGAGACCGACATCCTGTTCAGCGGTATCTGGTCAAAGAGTATCTTCATGTCAAGCACCGAGTCCACCGCGACGCCGGCCTTGCCAACGTCACCGACGACACGCTCGTGGTCCGAATCATAGCCTCGGTGCGTCGCCAGGTCAAAAGCCACCGACAGACCCTTCTGTCCAGCTGCCAGGTTCCTGCGGTAGAAGGCATTCGACTCCTCGGCGGTGGAGAAGCCGGCATACTGCCTGATGGTCCACGGCTTCATGGCGTACATGGCCGAATAGGGGCCTCCCAGGTAGGGAGGTATTCCTGCAGCATAGCCCAGGTGCTCCATCTCACTCAGGTCAGCGCGGGTGTATACGCTCTTGACGCGTATGCGCTCGGGAGTATCCCAGAGAGGGGTAATGCTATTCTCACTCTCCCATTCGGCGATATTGCGTGCGGGCACCGTTACCCTGTCAATATCGTGCTCTGTATATTTTGGTCTGTTGCTCATCTCCTTCACTTTATTCCCAGTAATCCGTTGAACATCTGCAGCGTCTCCAGCACATTGGAGCGGATGCTGATGAAATGCTCCACCCCCAGCGCTCTGAGCTCTTCAGTGCATGGCGGATTACCCGCCACCACCAGCAGGGTCTTGTCTCCAGCCATCTTATGTATCTCCGGAACCAGGGTGGCATACTCCTCGTCGGAGCTGCAGATGACCACTATGTCTGCTTTCGCCTCCAGGGCGGCAGCAACACCCTCTTCCGGCGACCCAAAGCCGTTGTTGTCTCTCACTTCGTATCCTGCACAGGCGAAGAAGTTGGATGAGAACTGTGCCCTGGCCATCCTCATGGAACGGTCGCCAATGGTGAGCATGAAGGCCAGCGGCCGGCGGCCGGATTGCTCCGTTGTCAGCCTGAGCTTTTCAAACTCCTGTGAACCACGTACGGGCAGGATGGGTTTCACCTCCTCATCCCCTGTGACCGCGGCTGAAGGAAACATCTTATCCGTATTGTGCTGAGGTGCCTGTTTTTCAGTGAAATTCGGGTACTGGTTCGTGCCCAGCAGTATGGCGCGCCGGCGTGCCACGTCGCTCCAGCGTGTGACAGAGGCAGCGTTTACCCTTTCCTGTATCAGGCCTTTTCGTATTGCTGCCAGGAAGCCGCCCTCGTTCTCGATCTCCAGGAAGAGCCGCCATGCTTCATGAGCGATGGCCGAGGTGAGCTCCTCGAGATAGTATGACCCGGCACCGGGGTCTGCCACCTTGTCGAGGTGCGACTCCTCCATCAGCAGCAGCTGCTGGTTGCGGGCTATCCTCTCCGAGAACTCGCCGGCAGTGCGGAAGACAGTGTCAAAGGGCTCCACGGTTATCGTATCCGCTCCTCCGAGGACAGCAGCCATGGCCTCTGTCTGCGTGCGGAGCATGTTCACATAAGCGTCATAGAGAGTCTTGTTCCATCTCCCCGTCACGGAGTGTATATGCATTATGGAGGACTCTGCGGCAGCAGGCCTGTAGCCTTTTACAATCACCGCCCAAAGCAGCCGTGCTGCGCGAAGCCTGGCAATCTCCGGAAAGAAGTCGGGACCGATGCCGAAGGTGAACCGGAAGGCCCCTGCGACCGTGTCGGGGTCGATGCCACGTGATGTCAGGGCAGCCATGTATTCATTGCCCAGCGACAGTGTGTAGGCAAGCTCTGCCACCGGCCCTGCCCCTGCATTGCTGAAGAGGGTGCCTGACGGCTCCACACACTTCAGCCCGGGCAGCGCAGCTCTCTCCCTGACCAGGTCAGTGAGGTAATCGAGACCCTCCTCAACGGAGACGCACAGCCTGCCGTTGGCAAGCAGCCGGCCCAGGGGATCGGCCGAGACGACGATCCTCGCTCCGGCGGGATCGCTGTCCATGGCAGTCAATGCCTGTTTGATGGCGGCGATGAGCTCTTTGGCCATGCCGGCGGTGATAAAATTGAGCTCGACACTCTCAGCGTGTATGCCCTTGAGGAGCGTGGCTATGCTTGTATCGTTGACCGACTGCGGATCGTCAATGACGAAGCCGGGAGCGGAGACCCCCTTCATGAGCAGGTCCAGAACCTTGCGGTTAGCCTCTGCATAGTCGGTGACGGAGATATCCTGCCGCACAAGCCAGCTGTTGCCGTCAAGCCTGTTGCCCCTGAGAAAGGGAAAGTCACCGGGCAACAGATTGGTGAGCGGGAGGCTGTCGAGATCATCCTGTCTGTAGAAGGGCATCACCTCTATCCCGTCACGCATATTCCATACCAGTTTCTTCCTGAAGTCACCCCCCTTGAGGTCGGCAGTGATCTTTGCCATCCACTCTTCCGTGGTGACAGGCGGAAAATCCCCGAATAACCTTTCTTTCTTATCCATTGAAATGCTTGTTCCTGATGGCGTAAATAAACGGATTATTAGCCTTTTAAATCATGCTTTTTGTCATGACCCGTCACTGGCTGCCACCGAACTCCATGAGGTACGACTTGATGAACCCGTCGAGCTCGCCGTCGAGGACTGACTGCGCGTTGCCGGTCTCAAAGCCGGTACGCAGGTCCTTCACCAGCTTGAAGGGGTGCAGTGTGTATGATCTTATCTGCGATCCCCACTCTATCTTCTTCTTTGACCCTTCAATCTTAGCCTGTGCCTCCTGTCTCTTCCTCAGCTCCATCTCATAGAGATGCGACCGGAGCAGGCGCAGCGCATTCTCCCTGTTCTGTCCCTGCGAGCGCGACTCCTGGTTCTCTATCACCAGTCCTGTGGGTGCATGGCGAAGCCGCACTGCTGTCTCCACCTTGTTGACGTTCTGGCCGCCGGCACCCGATGAGCGGAAGGTCTCCCAGGTGATGTCAGCAGGGTTGATCTCGACGGTGATTTCGTCATCCACCAGCGGAGCCACATATACTGACGCAAATGTGGTCTGCCGCTTACCCTGGGCGTTGAAAGGCGAGATACGGACCAGGCGGTGGACGCCGTTCTCGCTCTTGAGGTATCCGTAGGCATTGTCGCCCTCGAACTCAAGGGTTACGGTCTTGATGCCTGCCTCGTCGCCCTCCTGGTAGTATGCTTCGGTGACCTTGTATCCGTTCTTTTCTCCCCACATGAGGTACATGCGCATGAGCATCTGAGCCCAGTCGTTGCTCTCCGTGCCACCTGCACCGGCGTTGATCTTGAGCATCGCCCCGAGGCGGTCCTCCTCATTGCGGAGCATGTTGCGCACCTCAAGCTTCTCCACGGCAGCCATGGCGGTGTCATACTGCTGCCCAAGCTCCCTGTCGGTGACCTCACCCTCCTTATAAAAATCATAGAGGACCACAAGGTCTTCGACGGCGGTGTCAACGGCGTCATAAGCTGTGGTCCAGCTCTTTACAGAGGATATCTCCCTCATCAGCTCCTCGGCCCTTTTGGGGTCATCCCAGAAGCCGGGAGCTTGTGTGACAGCCTCTTTCTCCCTTATCTCTTTTCTCTTCCCGTCGATGTCAAAGATACCTCCTTAACGCATCCCGGCGTTCAGTGAGCTCTTTTAGCTGGTCATTGGTTATCATGGCTCTTTCTGTCTGGCGCAAAGATAGGAAAAAACAGGGAGTAGGGAATAGGCAACAGGCAGTAGTGAGTTCAGCAGGAAGTTCTCAGCTGGCATTCAGCAATCGGCAGTAGTGAGTTCAGGCGGCAGTCTTCAGTGAGGCTCCGACGGAGGTGAAGTCCCGTACATCATGAAACACAACGGACACGATAAAACCACATCCCGAACCACTCGCCCCTGTTTATCGGAGGTATACAGGACACAGAACCGGCCAGCATTTCCAGATCTTCAGCCGCAGAACTCGCAATACTGCAGGGCGATGACGCTATTTATCTCATTTACCGGCATCTCTCCCTCACTCCGGCCGCACTGGCACATCACCCAAAATAATTTTAGACAATTACTTGACATGCGAGAAATCCCGGTGTAACTTGCATATTAATTTTAACCTTTGATCGTCAATTAATTAACAACATATATAATTGTGAATATTATCAAAAAAACGGACCAATGAAAAAACTCATCTTACTTTGCGCATTAGTTCTCATCGCAGTTGGCGCCTGCAAGGAGCAAAAGCCTGCTGACTACACCAGGCTGGGTTTCTTTACCCCCTATCAAACCTACATGGAAAAGCTCAACGGCAAAGTTGAATCTGTGACCGAAAAGGGATACTGGGCAATCCCTGAAGGAGAGAGTTATATAAAGGGGGCCCGCATCACCAGGGCTGAGCTGGACAGCATCGGCTATACTTATGATTACAAAGTCATATTCGATGCTGACGGTGACCTTGTATCATGTACGACATTTGATGAAAACGAAAATGTGATATATGTCTGGAATATGATTAAGGAAAATAACCTGCTTGTCAGGACAGAGTACATATCAGATGACACAGTCAGGTATTACCAGGTGGTAACCAGTGATGCTGAAGGCAATCCATTTCTTTATGAATACTACAACGCCCTTGCAGACACACTTGTACGGAAAGACGAAATTTTGGGTTTGGAAACCAATGACACGACAACCTGGCAATACTATAACTTCAAAGGAGAGCCGGGTGTCAGATATTTGCTTTTATTTAATGACCAGGGACTTTTTACAGCCAGGCAGGCTATCTTGAAAGACGGCACTAACGGCTCGAGTTATGCTTTTTCATATAATGAGATGGGATTCCAGGCTGAGGCCACTTTCTATGACAAGGATAAAAACATTACCTCCAGGACAATATCCGCATATGAATATGACGACAGAGGTAACTGGGTTAAAGTATTCTGCACGGACGACAAAGGTTTTACTGTTATAGGGGAGCGAACTTACACCTACTTTGATTGATCCCGCTTTCGTGGAAACTTCCCCGATAGACGGCATGGATATGTTGGGCATATAGTATTGCAGCCCGGCACGTTGTACCAACATAATTGCCCTCAGAGCCTGCCCCGATAGCCGGCAGGTGTACCGGGGGCATACGGTATTGTACCATAGCCCGTAGGGCATACAGTATTGTAGACAGGCATGTCAGCACAAAACCCTTGCCCGTAGAGCCTGCCCCGATAGCCGACAGGTGTATCGGGGGCATATAGTATTGTAGCGGGGAGTTGACAATCCCGTAGCCGGGGGGGGATTTAATAGTCAGAAGACCCGGAAGCCGGAGAAGTAACCCTTATCGACCCCTGTTGGATAATTAGTCGTATTCCGAACCAGTACTGTGATGACGTGAGAGGTAGTCAATCTCATGGTAATGCTACCCATTGATACACCAGAAGTTGCTGAATTGATAATCACCTCCTCACGGTCATCAACTATCTTTATAATGACCTGTATACCACTGGGAATATCCATTGAAACATTAAATGTATAGATCCCATCGTTGGGAGGCCTGAACTCCCCGGTTTCCGTATTGTAACTACTACCTACGTTAAAATTTGATCCGGTGCTTGCATCAACAAACACAACCTGTACCTCTCCATTTGCGGGGAGGGAAACCGTCCCACCGCCAAGACTTGCCCTGAAGGCCACCATCTGTTCCAGCGGAACGCCCTGACCCCCGGTGATGGAAAGGAAACGGGTTGCGGGATTGTACTCCAGGTCCTGCAGCTCATTCTCCGGGTCGGTGTCGACGGTGACCGACTCATTGACCCCGGAAATGGATAACTGGTTGCCGTTCAGCGTCAGCTCCTGGAGCAGCGTCTTCCCCGCATAGAGTGCATACGGCACTGACATGAAGGAGATGGTGCCCATCCTCTTCCATCCGCTGCCAAGGTCAATGTCGACCTGCAGTGAGTGGTTTCCCGTTGACCAGTCGATCTGCTGAAAGGTGCCTGTAAGCGCCTCCCCGTCACCAATGATGAGAGAGAAGACACCGTACTGGGAGGTTGTGGTATGGTGCAGCTCCTCATATACTTTTGTCTCACCCGCAAGGATGGCGAACTTAACATCGATGGACTGGTTTCTGATCTCCCCGCCTGCATCGCGGGCCACGGCCTGGTAATGTATTCCCGGCGGCACCGTCCCTGGTCCCTGTCCCATTACGCTCCCGGCACCTCCTGAGAGAAGGAGGGCAGCCAGCATAAAAAACCCTGATATTCTTTTCATCTGCATCGTTTTACATCTTTAGTATCCTCGCCTCATCGGCATCGCCGTCAGACCTCACCACCCTGACTATATAAACTCCCTTGGAGTAAGCCTCCATGTCGATACTCCTCTTGTAGAAGAAACTGCCTGTGGAGTAGGTGCTCCAGGCGTCGACGGAGATGTCGAGCACCTCGCTGTACACGACTGCGCCGGTGATGTTGACCATTACAATCTCGTAGGACCATGGAAGGGCAGCGCCGGTAAACAGTTCCAGTATAAGGGTGTTCCGGAGGACATTCTCCTTGGAGACCGGGTTGGGATAGAACCTGACACCGCTCTCCTCCGAGACATCAGGCTTTTGTATGATGCTGGGCTGCTGGAATCCCTGCGTCAGCACTATCTCATCCGCCTGGACCAGTTTAACCATCGCTTCTCCTGCGGTATGCTGGTAGAAAACGGGGCCGGCATTTATATATTCTACGCCGGCACCTGAAACTATAACCTTGTGCGACAGCTCCTGCGAGAACGCCGGTGTAAACGCAACCGCCAGTATCATACCTGTCAACAACCCCTTCATATCACGCTCCTGAGTACAATTCCTGCCAAAAATAACACTTTTTACACAGATTCGGTGCCGGAGATGATCAGTTTCAGGCTTTTGACCGGCTCAATCATTCTGAATGCCAGTGCAAAGGCTATCCCTGCAACGATCTGCAGTAGGGCAGCTGTCATCCATGAGAGGCCGGCCAGCGTGGCCAGCCGGCCGGCGGCATAGGTGACCAGCAGCATCATAATAAACAGTGCAACCTCTTTTACGTGCTGCCTTCCTAAAAGGTTCCTCTCCACCGCCACGAATGATGCCAGTGCCACCATCGACTGGGCACAAAGTGCAGCCCAGGCGGCACCGGGAGCCTGGAGGCGTGGTATCAACACCAGGTTAAGGGCGATGTTGATCATCATCGCCGCAAGTGTGATCATGCCCAGTCTCTTCATGCGTCCCGCGGCGGTAAGCATGGTCGTGAATATGTATATCAGACCCACAGGGATCAGCGTCATCATCAGTATTGCAAAGGCGCTCACGGCATCCTCTGCGGGGTTGGCATAGAGGAGGTTCAGCAACTCCTCCGCACATGATGCCAGTGTCACTGCCACCACCCCCACGGGCACCAGCAGCATGCGTCCGGCCATTGACGCCAGGGGCCGGATGTCGTTACCCGCCGCCAGCCCCCTGGACATGATGGGCAGCAGCATACCACCGAACATCACAGGTATCATGGCAAAGGCATCAAAGAGCCTGAAAGCCTGTGCATAGATGCCTGCCAGCAGCGCACCGTCAGGCAGGAGCCTCTCTATCAGCACCGAGTCGATGCGCCAGCATACCGTCATGGCAAAGACGACCACCGCATAGGGAAGTCCGGTCACGATGATATTTCTCAGCACTGTGGCGTCAGGCCTGACACGGGAGACCTCACCCCGGCGTATCACGGTCGCCAGCGCCAGGCACATGACGGTGAAGTATGCTGCCGACTGCGCCAGGACGAACCACTCTATCCTGAAGGGACCGTCAGTCACCCCGCCCCAGAGCAGCACCGAGCAGATGATGATCATCACCAGCCTGTCAGCCACTGACAGCAGGCTGTCGAGGAAGAGGTACTGCATGCCGCTTATGTTGGACCGCAGCCAGAATATCATTGAGGCCATCACCTGGTTGACCATCAGCACCAGGAGCAGTGACAGCTGCCTGCCTGAATAGTCCAGCGCCAGCGCCACGGTCAGGGTCACGGCAAAATATGCCACTGCGAGAAGCAGCCGCAGCAGAAGCACGTTGCCGAAATAGATCCTTACCCTGCCGGGATCGGCAGAGACGGCCCTGTTGTTGAAGCCCGACAGCCCCATGTCGAGCAGCAGCGTGAAGAGCACCGAGAAGCCAAAGAGGGAGAAGTAGCTGCCGTATGCAGCCTCACCGACAGTGTTCTGAACGGTACGGTCGATGCCCAGTACCCAGAAGGCCTTGACAAGAATGCTTACCGTCAGCAGGAAAACAATATTCAGGAGGAATTTTCGCTTCAATCTGTTCTTTTGACCGTATCAGGAAAATGAATGACAATTTATAAATTAATTACCACATTTGTAGTTCGGAAAGAGCTACGGAATGATCATTGCCATCAATGCACGGACGCTGAGGCCGGTTCCGCACGACGGTATCGGGTGGTTTACCCTGGAGGTCGTACGCGGCATGGTAAGGGATCACCCGGAGCACCGGTTCGTGCTTATAGGGGACAGAAGGCACAAAAGGGTGCCGGAGCAGGGCAACAGCCAGCATGAACGCTTGCCGGCCGCCGGAGGGAGTAAGTATGAGCTCTTTCCTGTGGAGGGCAGCAATGTTGAGTATATCACCATCCCTCTCAGGACTGTCCATCCCCTGTTAAGGCAGCTGTGGCACGAGTTCCTCCTGCCGGGGGTCCTGAGGCGTTGCGGTGCTGATATTTTCATAGCCCCAGACGGCATCATCCCGTTGCGCACTGATGTGCCGTGCATCCCGGTGATTCACGATCTCAACCATGAGCATCGTCCGGGTGACATCCCATGGTGTGAGCGCAGATACTACAGGCATTACTTTCCCCGCTTTGCCCGACGGGCAGCGCGTGTTGCCACCGTCTCCCGCTACTCGGCAGAGGATATCACTGCCACCTACGGCATAAGCCCTGGCAAGATCGATGTGGTTCCCAACGGCGTGGCTGAGATGTTTTCTCCCCCGGCCCCCGGTGAGGCCGAGGCCACACGCAGGGAGTTCACCGGTGGCAGGCCTTACTTCCTGTTTGTTAGCAACTTCTCTCCGAGGAAGAATGTGGAAGCGGTGATAAGGGCATATAACATTTTCCGGAGCCGTGGCGGCGGGGATCATCTGCTGCTGCTTGCCGGCAGAAGGCTCTACCTGACGCGTGAGATTGACAGGGCGCTGGCCTCGTCGCCGTGGGGCGGCGACATACGCTTCACCGGTTCTGCAGGGCGCGAGGTGCTGCGGAGGCTCTACGGCGGTGCAGTGGCGCTGCTGTTTGTGCCGTGGCTTGAGGGTTTTGGCATCCCGGTGGTGGAGGCGCAGCGGTGCGGCACGCCCTGCATCCTCTCTGACAGCACGTCGCTGCCGGAAGTCAGCGGCGGCGCGGCGCTCTGCGTCAGCCCCGCTGACGCAGAAGCCATAGCGGCAGCTATGGCACGCCTCATCACAGATGAGGCGCTGCGCCGCCGCCTGACGCAGGAGGGGCTGGCCAACTCCTTGAGATACACATGGCAGAACGCCGCCACGGAGATGTGGAACTGCATCAGCAGAACAGTGAAAAGAGAGACCCGATGCTGAAACCCTACTACGGCGACGGCATCAGGGAGGCAGGATGCGACGAGGCAGGACGCGGATGCCTGGCAGGACCGGTATATGCCGCGGCAGTGATACTGCCGAAAAGGTACCGCAACAGGGAGCTCAATGACTCCAAAAGACTGACATCACGGCAGCGCGAACGACTGCGCGACGAGATCACCGCCAGGGCCGTCGCCTGGAACATCGCCTCATGCAGCAACAGGGAGATAGATGCCATGAACATCCTGCGCGCCTCAATCACAGCCATGCACCGCGCAATAGAAGGACTGAAGGAGGAACCACTGCTGCTGCTGATAGACGGCAACCGATTCTATATCTACAACAACATACCGCACCACACCATAGTGCGCGGAGACGCCACCTACCTCTCCATTGCCGCCGCTTCGGTGCTGGCGAAGACGGAACGCGACCGTCATATGGAGGAACTGGACGCTCTCTACCCCCAGTACGGTTGGCGCCATAACAGGGGATACCCCACGGCGGACCACCGGCGTGCCATCAGGAAACACGGCATCACACCCTACCACCGGCTCTCCTTTAACCTCACCGACTTGCAGCAGGAACTCCCTTTCCTATAAAATGTTAAAATCATATTTCCCGAATATCTATTTTAATATCTTTGGCAATTCGTAAAATTCATCAACATTAAACTCATGAGAAAATTCTTATCCGTACTTGTAATTCTGATTACTTTCTCCGGCTATCAGGCCAGGGCCGATGAGGGCATGTGGCTGCTGCCGCTGCTGGAAAAACTGAACATCGGCACCATGACCGAGATGGGACTTAAACTGACGGCTGAAGACATCTACAGCGTCAATAGTGCAAGTGTCAAGGATGCAATAGTGATCTTCGGCGGCGGTTGCACCGGCGAGATAGTATCTCCCGAGGGCCTCCTGCTCACCAACCACCACTGCGGTTACGGGGCTATCCAGAGCCACAGCACGGTGGAACATGATTACCTTAACGAAGGTTTCTGGGCTATGTCGAAGGCAGAAGAGCTGCCCAACCCAGGCCTCAGTGTCACCTTCCTGGTGCGTATCGAGGATGTTACTGACCGTGTTCTTGGCAAGGTTACTGACGTGATGACCGAGACAGAACGCCGCGATGCAATCAGTGACATCAGTTCGGCAATTGCTGACGAAGCCACGAAGGATACACACTACAATGCACGCGTTCAGCCCTTCTACAGCGGAAACCAGTATTTCCTGCTTGTCTATGAATCCTACACCGATGTCAGGCTGGTGGGCACACCCCCGAATTCGATAGGCAAATACGGCCATGACACCGACAACTGGATGTGGCCCCGCCACACTGGCGACTTCAGCGTTTTCCGCGTCTATATGAGTCCCGACGGCAAGCCGGCAGAGTATTCAGATGAGAATGTGCCCCTCAAGCCGAAGCACTATCTTCCTGTTTCCATAAAGAACCTTCAGAAAGAGGACTTTACGATGGTGATGGGATACCCCGGCGGCACAACAAGGTACATGACCTCCTGGGAGGTGGATGAGGCTATGAAGATCACCAACGCCAACAGGATAAAGATACGCGGCATCAGGCAGGACATCCTGATGAAGGATATGATGGCAGACCCGAAAGTCAATATACAGTATGCCTCAAAATACTCAGGCTCTTCCAACTACTGGAAATTCTCCATTGGCCAGAATGAAGGGCTGGAACGCCTTCGCACCGCTGAAAAGAAAGCTGCATTCCAGAAGGAGTTCATGGAGTGGGTCAGGGCCGATCCTGCACGCACAGAAAAGTACGGCACAGCGCTTACCCTCATTGAGAACGCCATCAAGGGCAGGGCAGAGAAATTCAACGCCCAGCACTACCTCGCCGAGACTCTTGGACGGTCACTGGAACTGATAAGCCTGGCAGGTCAGATGACACCCATGGAAGAGATACTGGCAAAAAAAGACCAGGAGAAAATCGACGGCATGAAAGGCAGGCTGCAGAGATACACTGACAATTTCTACGGCGACTACAACTACCCCACAGACAGGAAGGTCACCAAGGCCATGATCAAGCTCTTCAGGGAGGATATCGACCCAAAATACTGGCCTGACTTCTATGCTCTCATCGATAAGAAATTCAAAGGTAACGTCGACGCATTTGTTGATGACATATTCGTGAAATCGATATTTGTATCACCGGAGAAACTGAATGCATTCCTCTCCGCTCCGAACCTCAAGGTTCTGCAAAAGGATCCTGCATACGTAGTGGCGAAATCGATCAGCGAGGTGCAGTCGAAACTGCGCAGGGAACTTGAAGGCTACAATGACGACCTCACAAAGGGACGCCGCCTCTACATGGCCGGTGTCATGGAATTTCAGCCCGACAAGACCCAGTATCCTGATGCCAATTTCACCATGAGGTTGACCTACGGAAAGGTGCTTGACTATTTCCCCTATGATGCGGTTCATTACAACTGGTATACCACGCTTGACGGGGTGGTGCAGAAATACAGGCCCGGCGACTATGAGTTCGACCTGCCACAGCGCCTTATAGACCTTAATGAAAAAAGGGAGTACGGCAGGTATGCTGCTGAGGAAGGCCACCTTCCGGTCTGCTTCATAACCAACAATGATATCACCGGCGGCAACTCCGGAAGCCCGGTGCTTAACGGCAACGGTGAGCTAATAGGACTGGCCTTCGACGGCAACTGGGAGGCAATGACCGGTGACATCGCCTTCGAACCGGACCTTCAGAGATGCATATGCGTTGACATACGTTACGTTCTCTGGGTAATGGATGTCTACTCCGGTGCCGGCCATCTTCTTGAGGAGATGGATATAAGGCAGTAGATTAAGGCAATAGGCATCAGGCAATAGGCAAAAGTGACAACATGAAGGAGGGGTGCCGGAGACGGCACCCCTCCTCCATCAGGCGGAACACCCCACTACTGCCTACTGC
>CAYPKP010000067.1:0-10072 GCA_964411345.1 uncultured Rikenella sp.
ATATTAAGCTTTCCATAGAACTGAAGATGTCAAACGGCACTGCCGACGTACTGGCTCATGATCCCCATCCCGATTACCCGGAATACTGCAACTCCATCGATAAACTGAAATCACGGATCTGGGTACTCTCGTTCCATTTCGAGTAATGACACTGCATCAGCTTCTGCCGGTCATTGCAGCGCGGCAATGTAATCTATGAACATTGTGCATTTGTCCTCTTCTCTCCAATGTTGGTCAAAAATATTGCCTTTTGTGTTCGCAAACGTGCGGATTATAAGGTTATTTCGCGAAATTTGCTGACATGTATAGCGAGGATTGAACGTTATTCCCTTTCCTGGTGTAACTGACAAATATCGATGAAGTACAATTACAAAAGCCTCTTTGCGTCACAGCATGAGAAATTCATGGCGATATTGGGTCAGGACTATTTCTCTTCCCTCCTCATTGATGATGATCTTTCAGATTCTGCCGTTATCATCTCCGACAGGAGGGTATACCAGGTGGGAAAACTGTATGAGTCAGGTCTCAGGATCCACGGAGGGGGACTGAGGATAAACAGGGGCAAGAAGATCGTCAGCCTTGAGGATGTGACAGGAACAACCAGCAAGGAGATAACAAAACCTCTGCCGGGATCCCTGCTTGTTTTTACCGGTCTGATTGCAGCAATACTGGGGCTGCTGTCGGAAGTAACCGAATCAATGATTATAATGCTGGTCATCGCCGCCCTGCTGATAGCGGCCGGCGTCTTCCTGATCATTAAACTCCGTAAGCGCTACCTGATAATTGAGTATGCAGGAGGCAGCATTGCCCAGCCGGTGAAATTCATCACCGATACTGAACTCAACCTTTTCCAGGGTATCATCTCCGTCGAGAAGGAGAGGCTGATGTCAGGGGCGGGCGACCTTAAGGAGTGTCCCAACTGCGGTGAAAAGATACAGCAATCGGCAAAGATATGCCGTTACTGCGGTGAAACGCAGAAGGAAACAGCTGCGGAATAACCACAGTTACCAGACAATGCAATCATACTTCGCCTGAGCAACGGAAGGCGATACTGCAGCCCGCGCCAGACAGAGGCGAGTGGCCTATGCTGATATTAATCCAGGGCTTTCGCAAGCATAGCCTCTGAATTGAACTATGCCCCCAGGCTCTTGAATGCTTCAAGCACCAGGAAAACAGGCCAGACGATGGCCTTCAGGAATCCAAGTACCCCCATCCAGAATCCTGTGGCTGTGGAGATGAAATAGATGGCCGCGCCAATAAAACCAAGCCCGTAAACAGCGTTGGATGCAGGCGCACCATTTTGCATGCGTTCTTTCATGATCTCTTACTCTTTAATTTGTTGTAATCTTCCTGAACAAAAGTCCGGCTTTAAAACTTACAGTTTTTAAATAAAGACGATAAAATTATGACAGGTCAGGTTCAATTCCAAATTTATTTTTTCAGTTATTCGGCGCTCCCGTGAAAGATGCTTGTCAACTGATTGCGGTAATTCGTCAAAAAGGTATTTCTGACCCAATATGGCATTTTAAATAACTAAACCGCATTAAATCGCATTGTCAGAGCCGGAAAACAACCCTGTACAGATTCAGGCATATCAAATTATCTTTGCAGAAGAGAGGTATTGGTCCTAAATTGTAGAGTTTCGGCCCGACGTTTGCGGGCAAATTATGGTAATGAAGATGCAATGGCTAATTTATCGGTAAGAAGAATATCATTTGCGTCACTTGTTTTTATCCTTTCACTTACTCTCGCTGACGGGAGCTTAACCACGAAGTCGTATTTTCCGTCATTCACTCCTGATTTGTTGCCTGTTGCCGTATTTCAGCAGGAGTACCCCAACGATTTCGGTGATGCCCCGGCCAGCTATGGCTCGGCAGATCATGTCATCAGTGACTGGATATACATGGGTTCTGCACCTGACGGTGAGCCTTCAAGCCAGTACTCCGATGAGGCTGACGGTGATGACCGCAATATGTTTGATGACGAGGACGGAGTGACGTTCCCGGAGATGAAGCCGGGAGAGTCTGTTACTATTACTGTCAGGACTGTTGAGACCTCCTACTGGCTGAGCGGGTACCTGAGTGCCTGGATCGACTGGAACGGAGACGGGGATTTCAATGACAAGGATGAGAGGATTGCCGACAACCGCAGAGTACCTTCCGGCTCAGCCATACTGGCTTTATCGGTGGCAGTTCCAAATGATGCCATTGTCACCAGGCCTGCCTTTGCCCGGTTCCGTATAGGGCCCCGGGTGAGCAGCCCCACAGGCAGTGCCTCGGCAGGAGAGGTGGAGGATTATATGATAAAGATAGCCTGTGTGCCTCCGGATCCGCCAAAGATCGGCAGGATAACCTTTCCGAGCTGTGAGGATCCATATGGAAGCGTGGTACTGGAGGGGTTGCCCTCCAGCGGCACCTGGATCCTGACGCGCCTCCCTGACGGGGAGACTGTCACAGGCAGCGGGGCAACATACACATACACGGGCCTCCAGCCCGGCACCTATACCTTTACGGTCAGTATTGAGGGGGGATGTGTCTCCGTACCGTCAGAGCCCGTTGTCATTGAACAGGGACAGTCGGTGCCGTCAGCACCCGCACCCGAAACCATTACACAACCCAACTGTTTCGTATCTACCGGGATGGTGGTGCTTACCGACCTGCCACCCTCGGGATCATGGACACTGACACGCTATCCTGAAGGAATCCTCTATACCGGCACCGGGATGACAATCACCGTCACCGGCCTTGAAGCGGGCACCTACACCTTCACCGTCACCAACTCTGACGGCTGCACCTCACTGCCTTCCGCAGAGATCGTCATTGACCCTCAGCCACCCACCCCCACTCCCCCGGTACCCGAAACCATTACACAGCCCACATGCGAGGTGCCCACCGGCAGCGTTCTTCTGACCGGACTGCCGGCAGAGGGTGAATGGACAGTGACAAGGTATCCCGGGACATATGCCACTACCGGCACCGGCAGCTCCTACACCGTCGACGGACTCAATCCCGGCTCATACAACTTCACCGTCACCAACAGTGCTGGCTGCACCTCTGCCGTCTCCCCGGCAGTCGTCATCAACCCACAGCCGGGTCCTTTTCCGACGCTGGTGATCACCAATCCGCCTCCGGTGTGCTCCCCGGGCACCGCTGACCTTACACTGCCGGCCGTAACTGCAGGGTCAACCCCAAACCTCATCTATACCTACTGGACCGACGCACAGGCTACTGTACCGCTCGCAACACCCACTGCAGCACCGGAAGGTACATATTACATCAGGGGAACGATCAGCGGCGGCTGCTCATCGGTCAGTCCTGTTATCGTAACCGCTCTCCAGCCTCCGACAGCCAATGCCGGTCCCGACCAGGTTCTCACCTACATGTTTCACACCACCCTGAATGCAGCTCCTCCCGGGGCAGGTGAAACCGGCACCTGGACAACGGAGGAGGGCTCGGGCCTCTTTGAAAATCCCAATGACCCGGCGACAAGGGTGAGCGAGCTCACCATGGGCGAAAACATACTGAAATGGTCTGTCTCCAACAGTGCATGCCCTCCTGAGTTCGATTACCTGATGATCTCCGTCCGCAACCTGACTGTTCCCACGCTGATAACCCCGGACATGAATGGCAGGAATGACTTCTTCTTCCTCGAGGGCATGGAGGCTCTGGGAAGAACAGAGCTCTCAATATTCGACAGGAGGGGGTTGATGGTGTTTGAGACTGCCGATTATGACAACAACTGGTACGGTATAGATTATAACGGCAAGGCTCTTCCCGACGACACCTATTTCTACGTGCTCAGATCAGAAAACGGCCTCTCCATCAGTGGCTTCCTGGTGATCCGCAGGTAAGGGGGAAATGCATACCCCAACCCTGCAGAATGATAAAGGGCGCCTTTTAGTGGCGCCCTTTATTCTCTTTTAACCTTAACCTGAACCTAGTATTCCGGATTCTGCTGGCTGGCTATTGCCGGGTTGGCATCTCTCTCAGCCTGCGGGATCGGCAGAATGCTCTTGTAGAAATTCCTGGTGATGGTCTTATCACGATGAATGATGACCACAGCAGGAGTGATGAACTCATCATTGAACTCTATCGTCCTGTTGAGCCTCAGCATGTCAAAGTACCTGTGACCCTCGGCAAAAAGTTCCTTACTCTTCTCGTCTATTATCATATTGAGGGTAACGGTGGTCTCGTCCGCCGGAGCAAGGCCCGGAGAGCGCTTGCGTATTTCATTGAGATAGGCGGCAGCCTTAACCCTGTCAGGAGTGGGAAGACCAAGGGCTGACTCTGCTGCTATCAGATAGATCTCTGACAGTCTTATCACCTTGACATTGACTGCAGATGTTGAACCCTTGTCTCCTGCAAGGTCCACTCCGGCATACTTCCTGCATGAGCCGAACCTTCCCGACGATGATTCATCGTAATCCATTATGCCCCAGCGCACATCAGTCAGATCTTCGCTCATGCGCGTGATCCAGTAATCGCTGGCCATGAACCATCCCATTGCATTCTTGACTGTGCCGAGACGAAGCAGATAGAAACCGAGCGATCCGCTTCCCAGGTCGGCCTCATCGGGGTAAATGCCAAGCTCAAAAATGGATTCTGATCCAAACTCATTTGACCATGAATCAACCCACTCCGCATTGGAGTAGAGTGAATAGGGTCCGTCACTGATTATCTCTTCCGCTGCGGCGAGAGCAGCACTGTAGTTCTCCATGAAGAGGTTAACCCTTGCCTGTATGGCCAGGTTGGCGTAGTAATTGAGATAGCCGTCCTCCGCAGAGGTGGAAAGCAGCGGTGCTCCTGCGGTAAGGTCCAGCATGATCTGCTGGTATACTGCCTCGACACTGGCCCTGGTAGGCTGGGCGGAAGCATCAAGGGGCTCGAGTATAAGAGGGACACCGAATGATGCCTTGTCCATATTGTAAGGCTTGCCGTACATCCTGACCAGGTCAAAATACATCAGTGCCCGGGCCGTTAAAGCCTGACCCTTGAACTCATTCAGATCATCAGTTGCATTGCCTGCCTCCTCGATTTTTGCGATGTTTGCAAGCAGGTTGTTGGCCTGCAGAATATTGTGATATATCTGTGACCAGAACCCGGAGTATGAGTTGGAAGTGGCAGAGTGGTTGAAGGTGTAGAGCGCATCGAGGCCTCTTCCCTGTGACCGTATGGCAAAATCCCCGCCTTTGGCATCACCGTAAATGACGAAGTTTCTGCCATAGTAATCTGATGAGGTCATCTTCCTCATAAGGCCGTTTATCGCCACCTCGGCATCGGCCTCATTGGTTATTGACGTCTCAGCTGCTGCATAGTTACTCGGCTTGACATCCAGAAAATCCTCGCAGGAGGCCAGCAGTAAGATGCTCAATACTGTGATTATCGTAGTTATATTTTTCATGTTAGTATCTTTTATGATCAGAAACTGGCTTCAATACCGAAAGTGTAAGTCTTGCCGATAGGCAGTTCCCAGCCCCTGGTACCGTATTCGTTTACTTCAGGGTCATACACCTTGTGTGCTGCAAGTGTCCATAAGTTGGCACCGTTGAAATATATCCTCATGCCGGAGAGCTTGATTTTGCTGATGATCTCACCCGGAATCGAATACCCGAGAGTGATGCTCTTCAGCCTCAGGTAGTCAGCCGGATGCATGTGCCTGCTGCTCCTCTGGTTCACATCTTCCATGTCAATGGCAACCCTCTGCGGATACAGTGAGGTCTTGTTTTCCGGCGTCCACCGGTTGTCATAGGCCCACTGTGACATGATCCTTTCCCAGTAATATCCGTCGTCATTGCAATCCTTGCCGGCAAAGTCAAAGGTGTTGCCTCCCAGCTTATAGGCAAAATTGAGCGAGAGTCCCAGCCCCTTCCAGCCAAAGTCGGTGTTCAGACCTCCGAACAGCCATGGATGGATATCGCCAAATATGACCATATCCGCTTCGGTGTAATCATAAGTGGCAGGGCGTCCGTCAACCGTCAGGTCGGGAGTCTCGTTATTGTTCAGGAACCAGACGTTCTTTCCTGTCTCATCCTCCACTCCGGCCCACTCCGGACCATACAGTGCCAGAGTCGATTCTCCCTCACGGTAAATGAAACGGGCCCGGTTGTCGTCACCCGTCGGATCCCACCATACTATATCCTGACCGCCGTAGAGCTTTGTGACAGTCGATTTAACATGCGAGGCAGTGAGTCCGGCGGTCCATGTGAAGTCACTCTTGCGCATGATATCACCGTAAAGTTCGAATTCAATACCACGGTTGTTGATCTCGCCAACATTCTTGAGTGTCGATGAGAAACCCGTAACCATTGAGATGGGCACATCCTGCAGGAGATCCTTTGAATCCCTGTTGAAAAATTCGATGGTACCGCCAATCCTGTCATCCAGCAGCCCGAACTCCAGGGCTACGTTGTATGTATAACTGGTCTCCCACGAAAGGTTGGCATCAGCGGCAGTGCTTACACCGCCACCCGGCTCTTCCATGTATTTGGAGGTATAGCTTGTCAGTGAACGCCATCCGTAGTTGGCTGAAGGCAGGGTGCCGTTTACACCGTATGAAGCGCGTAACCTCAGCCCTGAAATTACTCCCACATTATCCATAAAGGCCTCCTGGTCAATACGCCATGATGCTGCCAGAGACCAGAAATTACCCCAGCGGGTTTCCGGTCCGAGGCGTGATGAGCCGTCACGCCTGAAAGAGGCAGATGCGTAGTACTTGTCATTGTAATCATATTCGGCACGCGACAGCATCGAGAGCATCGTGTTGCCCCAGTAATAGGCATTCGCATCGAGCTTGCCTGCCGTGGCCACCGTATGCAGGGCACTGGTGGGAAGATTGGTGCCCGAAGCCCTCTGATAGTCGGTCAGGTTTCGCTCAGCCTCCCATCCAAGAAGGATGTTCACATTGTGCTGTGAGGCTATCTCCTTGCTGTAATTCAGGGTCGTCGATGAGACGAGCTTGTTGACATTGGTGTTCGTCTCAGTAACCGAACCGTTATCATTGGAACCGCTGAAGTGCAGCGGACTGAAATAAAGATGATCTGCTGTGTTGGCATTGTCATATGACAGAATCGACTTGAATATCAGCTCGGGAAGTATGGTGACCGTCACGGTCTCATTGGCAAGCAGTCGCAGCGTTTTTGAACTGTTCTCCCACTGATCATTGTAGTATACCGGGTTATAGGCATAACTGCCATACCTGGCTGTCCAGGGCTCCCCTGTCTGGTAATCTGTAGGCCAGTAAAGCGGCCAGAGAAGGTTCCTGCTCTGCATGAAGTAGTTGCTGCCTGTGGAACGTGAGTCATTGAATCCCTCCTTGCCGCTGTTTGACACGTTCACATTGGTGGTAAACTCAATGAACTTGCCAATCTTCTGTGAGAAGTTAATCCTGCCGGTGATACGGTTGAAGTTGTTTATCACGCTGCGCCCCAGCTCATTGGTATACGAAAAGGAGGTGTAATAACTTGATGACTCTGTTGCTCCGCTGACCGAAAGGTCATATGACTGATAGACAGCGGTGCGGAAGAGCTCCTTATCCCAGTCGAAATACTTGCCGGCCCTTTCGCCTGATATCGTAAGCGAGTTTATCGTGTTGTCAGGTGCAGTGAAGATATAGCCATGCTTGTTGAACCTCCGGTTAAGCTGGTAGAGCGCACTTTCGCTGGCCTCCTCGTAAGTGTCTCCATAACTGTATACGCCGGCATTCCAGAAGTTCTCGTAATAGAGCCTTACCTGGTCCTCAGGGCTTGCCGTCTCAAAGTTGTCAGTGGCAAAAGAGGGTGTCAAACCCACTGATGACTTGAAGGAGATTACGGGCTTGCCCTGCTTGCCCTGCTTGGTGGTTATGACAATGACACCGTTGGCAGCCCTTGACCCGTAAAGAGAGGAAGCAGCAGCATCCTTCAGCACGGTGATGGATTCAATGTCGTTGGGATTGATGGTACTCATCACATTGTTAGATGTGTATATGCCCATCTGGGTGACGTTGCCTGATATGACAGGCACACCGTCAACAACATACAGCGGCTCGTTCGAGGCGTTCATGGAACCTATGCCGCGTACCCTGATGGAGGAGGTAGAACCTGCCTGCCCTGAAAGGGTGGTAATCTGCATGCCGGCAATCTTGCCTCCCATGGCATTCTCAAATGAGAGCGTCGGAACATCCCTGATGGCATCTGCCTTGACAACACTGGCGGCACCGGTGAAAGTCCCCCGCGTGGAGGTACCGTAGGCCACAACAATCACCTCGTCAAGCGCCAGGGCGTCTGTGGCCATCTCAACATTGATGACTGTCCTTCCGGCAACAGGTATCTCCTGCGTCTTGTACCCGACATAACTGAATACCAGTACCCCGTCAGACGGAATATTGCTGAGGGCATACCTTCCGTCAGCATCAGTGTTGGTCCCCACTCCGCGCGACCCCTTCAGCAGTACCACCGCATAGGGGATCGGAGAACCATCTTCGGAAGCAGTTACCGTTCCGGTAACCTGTGTCTGAGCCATGCCGGCATTCACCATGAACACCGACAGAACAATGAAGATTAGTTTTTTCATTAATTAGAGTGTTAGTTTTAAGGTTTGACAGTACAAGTTACAGGTTTTTTATTATTACCAAAAATATTTATAATACATCATATCTGTTATTCAGCATAGCCTTCATGAAGTCTGATGATTGAACCGAAAAGCCCATCTGACGGGGAACAGAGAATACATGGCAGCCCTGTCCGGATCATTAATTTGAGACGATTGGCTTGATTAATATGTCATACAAATCAATACATGAGGTCAAATATAAGCGTCTGTCTTGTGAAATTTTTTAAATTTGTTTGAGCTTTCTTAAACCAATTCTGACATAAATTCTTTGATAATATGAGATTTTTAAAAGTTTTTCTGCCCGTTCTCTTTCTTATCTGCGGATGTAATGATTCTGACAGGTATGATCTCCTCATCAGGAACGGAAAAATCATTGACGGTTCCGGATCGGCAGCCTTCACCGGTGATGTCGGCATCAGGGGTGACACCATTGCTGCGATCGGTGACCTGAAAAGCGCACGTGGCCGGACGGAACTCGATGCGCAGGGAATGGTGGTGGCTCCCGGATTCATCAACATGCTCAGCTGGGCTGTTGAATCACTCATAGAGGATGGCAGGTCGATGAGCGACATCTGCCAGGGGGTGACGCTTGAGGTGATGGGAGAGGGCGACTCATGGGGACCCTGGAGTGAGAGCATGAAAGAGGAGATGAAGGCCTCGCAGGGAGACATCAAGTATGATATTGAGTGGACCACCCTGGGCGAATACCTTGAATATCTAGAGAAGAGAGGTGTAGCAGCCAATATAGCATCGTTCGTGGGCACCGCAACGCTGCGCATACACCAGGTAGGCTATGACGACCGGCCACCCACGGCTGCAGAGATGGACTCCATGAAGCTTCTCGTAAGGCAGGCCATGGAGGAGGGAGCCATAGGTGTCAGCTCGGCGCTTGAATATATCCCCGCAAGCTTCGCCTCAACGGAGGAGCTGACTAAGCTGTGCCGGGTGGCAGCGGAGTATGACGGCATGTATATCTCCCACATACGTAATGAGGATGATACCTTTCTCGAAGCCATAGACGATTTTCTCAGGATACCGCACGAGACGGGCATCAGGGCGGAGATTTACCATCTCAAGCAGGTCGGCCGGACCAACTGGGGAAAACTTGACGGGGCCATTGCGAAAATAGACTCGGCAAGGGCTGCAGGCCTTCATATCACTGCCGACATGTACAACTACCCGGCCAGCTCGACCGGTTTGGGGATACTTATGCCGGAGTGGGTGCAGGAGGGCGGCTTTGAGAAATGGGTCGCCAGGCTGAAGGACCCGGAGGTGAGAGAGAGTGTGGGACCGGAGATCATAAAGACCATCATGAGAAAACAGGGCTCCCCGGAGAGGGTGCTGGTCATAGGCTTCAATACCGATTCCCTGAAGTACCTGCAGGGAAAGACACTGGCGGAGATAGCAGCCATGCGGGGCAAATTGCCCGAAGAGACGGTGATGGACCTGGTGATCGACGACGGAAGCAACGTATCGGCTGTCTT
>CAYPKP010000067.1:10172-15434 GCA_964411345.1 uncultured Rikenella sp.
GATCTTCATCGCTGAGTATCCTGAACAGCACCGGATCACCCAGAATATCTCTCACATCAGCCGGCTGGCCGTCAAGCAGAACCTGCCTGTTCATGAACCTGATGCCATGGCTGTAATCGACGTACCACCATACATGACCGCTGTAAACGGGCTGGATGTGGCTGCCGTCAGGCCTGTGCCAGCCGTATATCACCACCCTGTCTGTCCGTTCCGCAATCCGTGATGAGATAATCACATCCTTCTTAATTCCTGCTACCAGCTGTCCGTACCGTCCGCCGGCTTCATCAAGCTGCTTTTCAATTTGGGCATTGTGCGCTTCAAACTTCGTTACCAGTTCATTTGCATTGCCAGCGGGCTTATAGAAAAACGGATCAAGCTTAAGCTCTGCATGCGACCAGATATGATCACTCAGCTTTGCCGTCAGGAGTGAAGCTCCGAACAGGTCAGCCAGCCGCTGTGCAGTGCGGGGATTCATCGGGATACGGCAGAAGTCGTCATCATTGCCTACGGCAATATAGTCAGGCATGACCTCATATTCCAGGATGTGACTGTTGCCTTCAGCATCATCAAATTCACCCCTGAGGGTAACGGTTTGCCTGAGAAACAGGGGGATGTTGCCTTCGGCAGCAGCTTTGAATATCTCCTCCTCACGCCCGGCCAGCGGCAGATCCGCTATCCGTTTCATGAAGGCTGACCCGGTCTCGGCATCCTCTTCACGGGGAGGGATGTTCAGCCTGTTGCCGATAGTCTGCCCCTCACTATTGCCCGCGGGCAAGAGATATAGGAACAGCAGCATCAGGAGTACTACTTCTTTAACCATTCGGAATGATGATTTCTGCGAAAATAAAACAAAAATATTACCTGATGCCGTTGATATATTCCTCAAGCATGGTATAGCCTGACCTGGCGATCACGTTGCGGTCAGAAGGGTCTGAAGGATTCAGCCTCCTCTTGAGCTCCCACTCATCCGGCATGCCATCACGGTCGCTGTCACTCCTGACATCATAGGTCTTCAATACGGGCCATCCACCCACGCTGTTCTGCGAATCAATGATTCCTGTACCGGGTCCGTAAGAATCGCCGTAAGCACATCTCCCGGACCTGGTTTCCGAGACGATCCTCTCATCAACAGCATCACGTCCGGGCAGCGTTGCGCCGGCATTTCCAAGCACCTCCCGGTAAGCCCTCCCGGCACTGATGGTCCGCACCGGAGCAACCGGGAATGGCTTATCTGCCCTTATTGCTTCATGGCCGGCACAATCGCCCTGCACCCCTCCTGCCCAGTTGTCGGAGGAGATCTTCCTGCTGCCCTCCAACCGGTTACCGCTAACGTGCCATCTGCCCAGGGTATCCCATGGCTCAATAATCCGGTACCTTGCTGACTTTTTTGTTCCCGGACCGGCCTTGTAATAGTTGCTGATCATATTCTGCTGACCCATCTCACCGCCGTAGGAGCTGTTGAATCCCCAGTTGAAGATGACGTTGTTCCTGAAATCTACCAGCTCCGTCTCACGGGTGTCAGGATGGTAGCGTGCTCCGCAGAAGCGTGGCAGGCGGCTGGTATGGCTGGCCAGCAGGTTATGATGGAATGAAGCACCCTTTCCTCCCCAGATGCCCCCGTAGCCATGTTCACCCTTGGGATGACCGGCATCGTAGAGACTCTCCGAGATGATGCACCACTGGAGGGTAAAATTCTCCACGTCATAGAAGGAGGCAGCCTCATCCACCGACCAGCTCATGGAGCAGTGGTCGACGATTATATCTTTCTGCCGGATGCATGAAATGGCATCCTTGGGCTCCTCACCCGGAACATCATTGCCGCACCTGAACCTGATATGCCTGATGATAACATTGTCCGATTCAATGGAGACTGTCTCTCCGCTCAGACAGATGCCGTCTCCCGGTGCCGTCTGGCCGGCAATGGTAACATCACCCTTTGAGATGTTCAGCCTCCGCTTCAGCTCTATGGTTCCTGAGACGGCAAAGACGATGGTCTTCGGGCCCTGCTTGTTCAGCGCCCAGCGGAGAGAGCCTTCTGGAGGTTTCGTGACCGAATCCTTCAGGTTGGTGACAATATAAACATCGCCGCCCCGGCCGCCGGTCACATTACGACCGTAACCCTCAGCCCCGGGGAAGGCGGGCAGCTGAGCCGTCACGGCCTGCATGACGGAGAAAAGCAGAAGGTATATCAAACAAATCTTCCTCATCTGAAGGTTCTGACTTTCACCTTACCGTCGGTCATGACGGTTTCCACCCTGATGTTGTCCGACCTTTCGCCACTGAAATCATAAAGGCCGTCGTCATCTTCGGCCACTTCAAAGTTAATAATATTGACTTCAGTGCTGTTCACAAACATGAGCGCCGGTTCATTCTCCACCTCCAGCCTGAGGTTTCTGAAGGTGATATTCCTCGAGTCTATGCAGGTCAGGCCGTTCCCGGCAGTCATGTCTATATTCTCCATGGTCACATCCTCAAGGTTCAGCTCCGGAAGGCCCTGGAGGTAAAGAGCCTGCCGTGCACCCCGGCAGATGATGTTTTTCATTGTAATCCTTCTGAAATGCGGCGTCTCCTCGGTTACGGGCGGTATGTCACCCTCTGAGATCATGGTGCTGTCAGCGCGGGCCAGCTGTTCGGAGACCGACAGTCCCCCGTAATAGAGGTTGAAAGAGACAGCCTGTGTCGGTATGTCCGTCATCAGTATGTCACTGAACCAGATGTCCTCTACCACCCCGCCCCTGCCGCGGTTGCTCTTGAAGCGGATGCCCACGTCGGTACCCATGAAGGTGCAACCGGAAGCAGAAACATTTCTTACACCTCCTGACATCTCACTGCCAATCGTGACGCCGCCATGACCATGATATACCGTGCAGTTCCTGATTACCAGGTTCTCTGTCGGCATGCCTCTTTCCCTTCCGTCCCTGTTCTTTCCTGATTTGATGCAGATGGCATCATCGCCCACGTCGAAGTTGCTGTCGTACAGCAACACGTTGCGGCACGATTCTATGTCGATCCCGTCGCCGTTCTGCGAGTACCAGGGGTTTTTCACGGTGATGTTCCTGACAGTCAGGTCCTCGCACATCAGCGGGTGAAGACACCATGCCGGAGAGTTCTGGAATACGGGACCGTCGATCAGGATCTTCCTGCAGCCCACCAGGCTCACCATCACCGGTCTCAGGAAGTCCCTGATGGCTTCGTATTCTTCAATACTTCCTCTTATGAGGGGGACGTTCATCTCGCTCATCTCCTGGGCCTGCATATAGGCTTCCGATGGGTACCATGTCTTGCCGTCCTCACTCACAACCCCTCCTGACTTCACTGTCTCATTCCACTGCGGGGGAGGCAGCTTGTCTCTCTTCACCGGCCTCCAGGCGTCACCGCTGCCATCCCACACTCCACCGCCCGTGAAGGCAATGTTATCGAGATCCTTGCCGTAGATGGGCGAAATGCACCTGACGGTGTTGTATCCCTCGAAACTGGTCTCTATGAGGGGATAGAGGCTTTTATCAGGACTGAAGCGTATCAGGGCCCCCTCATCGGCATGAAGGCGTATATTGCTTTTCAGTATGATTGGCCCCGTGAGCCACATGCCCCGAGGTATCACTACCGTGCCTCCCCCCTTGGAGGCGACAGCCTCTATCGCTTTGCGGAAGGCTTCGGTATTAAGCCCGATGCCATCGCCCACGGCTCCAAAATCTGTTATGCAAACGCTGTTAAGGGGTATCTGCGGCTCAATTACCAGGGGCATCTCAAACTCCAGGTCACGGTAGATCTCGCCTGCCGGTCCGCTGTGCTCCCGGGGGCTCTCAGAGGTGACAGCTGCTGTTGGCATAAGTGCCGGGACCTCAAGCTCCTTCATGGCCCTGAAGACCAGCGAGGCTACCGCGGTGGCACCCGCGGGCTGGAAGTGGGTGTTGTCACTGCTGCCGTCAGGATAACCAGGGTAAATACCGGGAGGAAAATTCATGAAGTAGGTGGAGGTCACATAATCCCTTCCCCTTTCACTGAAGAAATCAATGCTCAGTGCAGTGAGGTCTATCAGGAAGACACCAAGCTCTGCCGCCACCTCCCTCATGGCCCCGGGGTATTCACCGTGGGTGTTGCCGAGCCTCCCATCCTTCCAGGGATAATTTCTTGCCACGGGAGTGACAAGGATGGGTATGGCCCCCTTCTCGCGCGACTGGGTTACATAGAGGCGCAGAAACTCCCTGTATCCGGGAAGGGAGGTGTACCGTTCGCCCTTGTTGACGGAGGCGTCATTATGCCCGAACTGTATCATTACCAGGTCGCCACGCCGCAGTGAACGTAAGATGTCCGCCCAACGGCCCTCCTCGAAGAAGGAGCGTGTGCTGCGGCCTCCGCGTGCCCGGTCCTCGACAATCACACTGTCAGTCCGGATAAGATGCTTTACCAGATCCAGGGAATCGGAGGAGAGGAATGACTGGAAGACCTGACCCCAGCCCATTATCGGATAGCGCTTCAACTGGTAATCCTTTTCCAGTGAATAATCGGCCACCGTGGAGTCTCCGATAAGCCACACCCTGGTGATCTTTTTTCCTGCTTTACCTTTGCCCGTTTCTGCCGGCTGCACGGCCATGAATGACTGTAGCAGGAGCACCAGCAATATCATTGTCGAAATCCTTATCATTTTCATCTTTTATTTTCCTGTTTTTACCCTGAACCAGTCGAGGTCAACACATCCCGAATCATTTGTAACTCCATTACCAAGGGCAAAAAAACCGATTTTTGCACCTGTCCAGACTCCCTCACGTGCCGTAAAGGGTTCTCCGACCTCATTGTAGATTTCATTGTCTGTGCTGTAGCTGAATATACAACGGGCCCCTGCGGTTACTTTCACGCCGAAGAAGATCGTATCGCTGTCTGTCTCTTCAGAAAAGAGGAGCTCCTCCGGCTGACCTTTGTCGGCATCAATGCATCTCACCACTCTCAGCAATAGTCTGCTGTCAGTACGCTTCAGGGAGATATACTGGTAATCCCTGCCCGTCACAATCATGCCTGCCTCTTCCCCTTCATGGCGCAAGGTGCATATCACCCTGGCGGTGGCGGTGAACTCCTCTGCGGGCAGTTTTTGCAGGAATAGACTGGGCACCATCCAGAGGTTTGTCATGCCGTCAGGGAGGGGGATACAGTTCAGCCTGTAACAGCCGTATGCTTCGGATGGATAGCCCCACGTGACTGACGGGTTGGCATGCCACTGCCACTGCAGTCCTCTTGTGCTACTGTTGAACTCATCGTCAATCTGCA
>CAYPKP010000068.1:0-8863 GCA_964411345.1 uncultured Rikenella sp.
TGAGTTAACATAAAGTAGGCTTTTGTGTTGTATATTTGTAAAAAATGGCAGTCATGGATTTACAGACAAGAAAGCTCAACGCTATTGAATATATAGCCGGACTTGAAGATGAAGGCATTTTCAACAAGATTGAGTTGACAATTCTGGAAAACAAGGTCCGGTCTGAGAGAAAGCTGAAACCTTTCACACAGAAACAGATCATAGAAAGAGCGGAGGAATCAAACCGGGATTATAAGTCAGGTAAATATAAGACTCAGGAGGCTTTAGAGAAAGAATCAGAATCCTGGTAATCAAATGAAAATCATCTGGACTGATTTTGCAGCTAATTCACTCCTGGCGATCTATCAATTTTATAAAGAGTCTGCTGGCACTAACGTCGCTCTCAGAATCCGTTCGAGAATATTTTATGCTACCAGGCAACTCGTCAGACATCCATTATCAGGGCAACTTGAGCCAAATCTTATGAAACTTGGAGAGGAACATAGATACCTTGTTGAGGGCAACTATAAAATCATCTATAAAAGAGTCAAAGAAGGCGTATTGATAACTGATGTATTTGACTCCAGGCAAGATCCTCGTAAGATTCAGAGAAGAAGTACTAAGCCCACCAGGTATGAGGTCGGTATATGCAGTTGTCGCCCCACCGTCCCGAAACGGAGGCCTGAAGGTTGATTGAATGGCTTTCCCTGCCACAATACTTAATGGTCTACGATTTATTTACTCTCATTCGCAAGTACCTGCCTGACAATTTTTGCAATGTACTTGCCGAGGATGTCGAACTCGATGTTGACCACGGTGCCGGCCTTGATCTGGTGGAAGTTAGTAACCTCCCAGGTGAAGGGAATGATGGCCACCTCAAACGACCTGTCCTGTGAGTTGACGACGGTCAGGCTGACGCCGTTGACGCTGACCGAGCCTTTCTCCACGGTGATGTGCTCGGGCGATGTGGGTTCGTATTCAAAGGTGTAGTACCATGATCCTTCCGCCTCGCGCACTGAGGTGCATGTGGCGGTGAGGTCGACGTGCCCCTGCACCATGTGACCGTCGAGGCGGCCGTCGAGGCGGGTGCTGCGCTCAAGGTTGACCTTGTCGCCCGGCTTCAGCAGCCCGAGGTTGGTCTTGTCAAGTGTTTCGCGGATGGCGGTGACGGTATAGGTGTCGTTCTCCTTCTTCACTACCGTGAGGCATACTCCGTTGTGCGACACGCTCTGGTCGATCTTCAGCTCATTGGCAAATGAGCACCGCATTGTTATGTGGATGTTGTCCCTGTCCTGTTCTATACGCACCACCGGCGCGGCTTCCTCTACTATTCCAGAAAACATATCGTCAATAATTTGTTCCGTGCAAAGATAGGAAATGCGAGAGAAAGTGATCCGTTAAAACGCTGTAAACATATTTACAAAATATATTAAAATATAAAAAACATGAAAGTATAAAATAAAAAACAGATATATTTGTTGTAATATGTAAACATGATTTAAAATGAATGCGCCTGATTATCCTTCGGACCTGATATTAAGAGAATCATATATGAATCGGTTAGAGCCATTCATAAGAAAGCAGATTGTCAAAGTGTTCACGGGTCAGAGGAGAGTCGGGAAGAGTTTTATTTTATATCAGATTATTCAAAGAATTACAGAGCAGGACCCACAGGCCAATATAATCTATGTAAACAAGGAGGATAACAAGTACGACTCAATTCGTACATATAAGGATCTGATAAATTTTGTGGAATCCGGGAAGAACAATGGAGAGGTTAACTACATCTTCATTGATGAGATACAGGAGATCAGTGAATTTGAAAAAGCTGTCCGGTCGCTTCTGCTTGACAGAAAGAATGATCTGTATATAACAGGCAGCAACGCTCAAGTTTTTAGCAGTGAGATAGCCACGCTTTTGGGTGGTCGCATCGTGGAGTTCAATATCCACAGTCTTTCGTATTCCGAATTCCTATATTTCCACAAGATTGAAGACAGTAAGGAGAGTTTGGGAAAATACTTTGTACTTGGAGGAATGCCCTTCCTGGTTAATCTTGGACTTGACGAGAAGGTTGCTGCCGAATATCTTAAAAATCTGTACACAACGATAGTTTACAGGGATATCGTTTCAAGGAACCGCGTGAGAAGCACCTGGTTCCTTGAGCAATTGATACATTATCTTGCAGACACCACAGGTTCACTTTTTTCAGCTAAAAGTATCAGTGATTACCTCAAATCTCAAAAGATCAGAATACCCCATAACCAGGTGCAGACATTCATTGGTTATATGTCAGATGCCTATCTGGTCCACAGGGTACCTCGTTATGATATTATCGGGAAACGGCTTTTTGAGACAGGAGAGAAGTTCTATTTTGAAGATCTGGGTTTAAGGAATTCGCTGACAGGATACCGGCCGGGGGATCTGGGTAAGATTCTGGAGAACGCCGTTCACAATGAACTTCTGTTTCGTGGCTATACGGTCAGGACGGGGTGGAAGGGGAACCACGAAACTGATTTCATCGCCACAAGAGATAATGAAACGGTTTACATCCAGGTTGCATGGACACTTGACAGTGAAGCGACGGTTGAACGTGAATTTGGGAACCTTCTGGAGATAGATGACAATTATCCGAAAATGGTGGTATCGGCTGATGAACAGTTTAAAAACACCATAAAAGGCGTCAGGCATCTTAATATCAGGCAGTTTTTGACTTCCGATATTGTTTAAATACAGCATTCTCAATACAACATCCCCCTGGCGGCCACACACCGCAGGCAGGGGATCAGGGTGCTGCAATGCAGAATCCAGGTAAAGTAAAACCCGTTTTGGTTTAATTTTATAGTAACGGCGGTTACGGTAACCGTGGTTACGATAATTTCTGATGCAGTCGGACCCAGGATCGGGATTGATCCTTCTCCTTCTGCATCGTCGGCTCAAGCTGCCGACTGAAGACTGAGGGCTGAAGACTGATTCATGCCTTTTCAACAAGCACCTTCACCATCTCCTCCTCGATGTCCGTCTCGCGGACGGCGGGGGAGGTGAGGTCGGCACCAGAGGCCAGCGTAACCTCCAGCGCCAGCGTCTGCGCCGCGATGTAGCCGGAGTGCGTGCGTACGGCAGCAGCCACGGAGGGCAGATCCTCGATCACCACCCTGATCTTGTCGGTGACCTCGAAGCCGCTCTCCTTGCGTATGTTCTGTATGCGGTTGACAAACTCGCGGGCGATGCCCTCATGCAGCAGCTCCCCGGTGACGGTGATGTCGAGCGCCACCGTCAGCTGACCCTCGTTGGCCACCAGCCATCCGGGTATGTCCTCAGAAATGATCTCCACCTCCTCTGTGGTGATGGGATACGTCTCGCCGTCAAGCGTCAGGTTCCATGTACCCTGCTTTTCGAACCCGGCAATCTCCTCCTGCGTCATCGCCAGGATGGCTGCTCCCGCCTCCTTCATCCTCTTGCCGAAGCGGGGTCCCAGCAGCTTGAAGTTGGGCTTCACCCTGCGGATGAGCATGCCCGACGTATCATCGACATACTCCACCTCCTTGACGTTCACCTCGGCAAGTATCAGCGACCTGACAGCCTCGAACTTCTTTTTGAACTGTCCGTTGGTCACCGGCACCATGATCTTCGCCAGCGGCTGCCGCACCCTGATGTTCACACGGCGACGCAGCGCAAGGATCATGGACGACATCTTCTGGGCTATCTCCATCCTCTCCTCGAGATGCTTGTCTATCAGCTTTTTATCATAAGACGGGAAGGCCACGAGATGAACCGACTCCTCGCTGTGCCTGCCGCTCACGGCATTCAGGTCGACAAAGATGCGGTCGGTGAAGAAGGGTATGATTGGTGCCGCCAGGATGGATACGGTCTCGAGGCAGGTGTAGAGCGTCTGGTAGGCCGACAGCTTATCCTCGTCGAGCCCGCCGCCCCAGTACCTCTTGCGGTTGAGGCGCACGTACCAGTTGGAAAGGTTCTCTGTCACGAAGTCGGAGATTGCGCGGCCCGCCGGGGTGATGTCATAGTCGTCATACCGCTCCGTCACCTCCTTCACCAGCGTGTTGAGCAGCGAGATGATCCAGCGGTCGATCTCGGGCCTGCGCTCGACGGGCACCTGCGGCTCCTTCCCGGTAAAACCGTCGACGTTGGCGTAGAGGGCAAAGAACGAATATGTGTTGTAGAGGGTGCCGAAGAATTTGCGCTTCACCTCCTCCACGCCCGAGATGTCAAATCGCAGGTTATCCCACGGCTGCGCGTTGGTGAGCATGTACCATCTCACCGGATCGGCACCGTGCTGGTTGATGGTGATGAAGGGATCGACGGCGTTGCCCAGCCGCTTCGACATCTTGTTGCCGCTCTTGTCGAGCACCAGGCCGTTGGATATGATGTTTTTAAACGATACCGAATCAGATATCATCGTGGCGATGGCGTGCAGCGTGAAGAACCATCCGCGTGTCTGATCGACACCCTCGGCGATGAAATCGGCCGGGAACACCTCCCCGAAGTTTTCCTTATTCGCAAAAGGATAATGTGCCTGTGCATAGGGCATCGCTCCCGAGTCGAACCACACGTCTATCAGGTCGGGCTCGCGGTGCATCGGCCTGCCGGTGGGACTCACCAGCACTATCTCATCGACATATGGCCTGTGCAGATCGAGCAGCGAGTAGTTCTCGATGCTGTTGTCGCCCTCGACGAAATTGGCGAGCGGGTTGTGCATCATGTATCCGGCATCGATGCTGCGCGTGATCTCAATCTTAAGCTCGGCCAGCGACCCGATGCATATCTCCTCCTGGCGGTCGTCGGTCATCCAGATGGGCAGCGGCGTGCCCCAGTAGCGTGAGCGCGACAGGTTCCAGTCGACCAGGTTCTCGAGCCACTTGCCGAAGCGGCCGGTGCCGGTGCTCTCCGGTTTCCAGTTGATGGTGTTGTTGAGCTCTATCATGCGGTCGCGCAGGGCGGTGGTGCGTATGAACCACGAATCGAGCGGGTAGTAGAGCACCGGTTTGTCAGTGCGCCAGCAGTGCGGGTAGTTGTGCACCTGCTTCTCTATGCGGAACACCTTGCCCTGCTGCTTGAGCATGACGGCGATATCGACGTCGAGGGTGTCGGTCCCCTCGGCGATGGTCTCGTCGTATTCATTCTTTACATATCGGCCGGCAAAGGGACCGTAGGTATCCGTGTTGACACGGGTGGCGATGAATGCCTGGTCGAGATCCTCCAGCGGCACCATACGTCCGCGGCGGTCCACCAGCGGCGCCTGGAAGCCGTCGGACATCAGCACCAGCAGCGGCGGCACACCGTGCTCGCGCCCGGCACGGTAGTCGTCGGCACCGAAGGTAGGCGCTATATGAACTATGCCCGTCCCGTCCACGGTGGTGACGAAGTCGCCCGTGACCACGCGGAAAGCGCCGTCGTCTGGTCTTACCCAGTCGATAAGCTGCTCATAATCAATATCTTTTAGCTCGGAGCCCCTGTAGGTGCCTGTGACGGTGTACTCCAGCTTTTTGTCAGGCGAGAATATCACCGGAAGAAGTTCCTCGGCCAGGATGACTGTCAGCGGGTCGCCGCTGTAAGGGTTCGTGGTGCGTACCCTGGCGTATTTTATGTCGGGACCCACGGCCAGGGCGGTGTTCGACGGCAGCGTCCAGGGGGTGGTGGTCCATGCCATGATCTTTACCTCGTCGGTGTCGATGTCGCTGAAGAGGAACTCCGACTTCCCGTTGCGTATCAGGTTGAAGAGGGCGATGCAGGTGGTGTCTTTCACATCCTTGTAGCATCCCGGCATGTTGAGCTCGTGAGAGCTGAGGCCGGTGCCGGCAGCGGGGGAGAACGGCTGTATGGTGTATCCCTCATAGAGGAGACCCTTCTTGTAGAGCTCCTTCAGCAGCCACCAGAGGGTCTCGATATACCTGTTGTCATAGGTGATGTAGGGACTGTCCATGTCGATCCAGTAACCCATGTGACGCGTCAGATCCTCCCATGCGTCGGTGAACTTCATCACATCCTTGCGGCAGGCGGCGTTGTACTCATCCACGGAGATCTTCGTCCCGATGTCTTCCTTGGTGATGCCCAGCGACTTCTCCACGCCCAGCTCGACAGGCAGCCCGTGGGTGTCCCATCCTGCCTTGCGCTTCACCTCGTAGCCCTGCAGCGTCTTGTAGCGGCAGATGGTGTCCTTGATGGCGCGTGACATGACATGGTGTATTCCGGGCATCCCGTTGGCCGAGGGAGGACCCTCGTAGAAGACGAATTCGCCCTTGCCGTCGCGGCTGCGCAGCGACCTGCGGAAGGTGTCGTGATTGTCCCACATCTTAAGGACATCGTTGTTCACCTTCGGGAGGTCAAGACCCTTGTACTCGGGAAATTTCTTCGACATATACCTGTTCTGTTTTCAGCGTGCAAAGTTAATAAAAGTAAGGCAATAGGGAGTAGGCAGTGGGCAATAGTGGGACTAGTGCTAGAAAATGACCTGTTGGGTCATTTTGCCAAACAACCGGCTTGCAGTAGCAGCAGCAGACAATAGTAATATTTGGGCGGGCGAACATATTGATAATCATTAAAATATGTCAATCACTACTGCCTGCTGCCTATTGCCTGCTCCCTCATATCGAATAATGAAAATCATATCATATTTTATATTACATTTGCGGCATAATTCAAACACCGGTAGCCATGGCAGAAAAGACAAAATATTCGGACGAGGAGCTGGAGGAGTTCAGGCAGATAATCATGGCCAAGCTCGACAAAGCCAGGAAAGACTACGAGGTTCTCAAGGCAAGCATCACCCATGAGGATAACAACGATACCATGGACACCTCTCCCACCTTCAAGGTGCTGGAAGAGGGTGCCACCACACTGTCAAAGGAGGAGGCCGGCAGGCTGGCACAGCGTCAGCTGAAGTTCATACAGCACCTGCAGGCGGCACTGGTACGTATAGAGAACAAGACCTACGGCATCTGCCGTGAGACAGGCCAGCTCATCAGCAAGGAGCGTCTCCGCGCCGTACCCCATGCCACACTCTGCATGGAGGCAAAACTGAAGCAGAAATAACCTGAGGGACTCAGGGTCAAAATCTTAAAGGTCACTGGTCTTAACGACTGTGGCCTTTTTCATTTTACGCTGATCTCGCGCTCCTGAACACGATGTTGTAAACGCTGCGGGCGAAGTACCTGAGATCTGTGCCTACCGGGTTCTTGTCCCATGAGTCGAAATACTTCTTCTCCGAGAGCTGTATGGCATCGAGACCTGCCGGCATGTCGGCATAGTAGGGTGGCAGGAGGCCGGGCTTGTACTGTATGCGCCGGTCGCGGATGTCGTCATCATAGAGGCTGAAGTAATGGTTCGACAGCGGACGCACGCCGAATATCTTTATGTCGCCGCGGAGGATATTGTACAGCATTGGCAGCTCGTCAAGCCATACGCGGCGGGCAAAGCGTCCCCAGGCGGTGACGCGAAAGTCGTGCTTCAGCTTGCCACCCTCGGCGAGGTCATGAAGATCATAGATATAATCCTGGATGTACTCCGAATAGGGATGCATGGTGCGCAGCTTGTACACGTTGAACAGCTGGCCGTCGCGTCCCACGCGTGGCAGGGCTATGATAAAACCGTAGCCGTTGCCGTTGGCATGTGCCGGCTCGGTCTTGCGTTGCGCCTTGATGCAGAGCATGTTTCCGGCAAACCTCTCCTGCCTGATGGAGAAGCCGGCGCGACAGAGTCGTCCCAGCGCCTCGGCCCTGGAGAAGGGAGGGTTGGCACCGCCGGTGAAGAACTCCCAGAGACCCCTGGTGAGGCGCAGGCGTGGTGTCACCCGGTTGATGAAGAAATCGGGCAGCGCTATCAGGAAATAAAGCACGGGCGAGTACTTCTGACGCAGGCGCTGTGCCCGCTGCTCCAGCGTCTCCACGGAGCAGAGGAAGATGCCGTCGCTGCCCAGCCTCGCATTGACGGTGTCAAGAAACCTGTCGAGCTTTTTGATGCTGTTGATGGGCTTCAGGTTGATGATGCAGGTGTAATCGCCCTTCTCGAGGTTCTGTATGTTAAACGCCTCGCCGGTTGATACTATCGCCAGCCTGGAGGTCTCGTCGGTGCTGACCATGGCCGACAGCGCCTCGGCGCGCTCGCGTGAGCATCCCTCCTGCAGACGCAGCGTCAGCTGCGGGTCGGGGGTGATCTCTGGGTCGGCGACGGCGGCATGAGCCTGTGCCACCATCTCCCGCTCTGACATCAGCTCCGGGGCAGGCTTCAGCAGCGGCGCCCTCCTGAAGGCCAGGTAGAGAGTGCCGAACAGCAGCTCCAGAAGAGTGGCGGTGAGGGCCGTCCCGAACACCACCTGCCGCGAATAGCCCAGGTCGCGCGAGGCAAACAACAGCAGCGCCGCTATGCCGGTGGCGGTGATGTTCGAGGCCAGCACGTGGGTGAAGAGAGTGCGCAGGTTGATGATGTGCCCGCGGCCTATCTTCCCCGAAACGACGGAAACGATGAGCCACAGCAGTGCCAGCACGATGAAAAAGGTGAGGTGTGAAGGTATGTAGGCCTTCATCCCCGCCGGCTTGAGCATCGCCATGAATACATACGACAGCGTAAGTATCAGGATATCAGCTGATAGTGTGTAAACCCGAAAGCGTCCTTTATTCATATCCCCCTAAGTTTTCAGACAGAACAATGCAAATGTCACTCAAGCGTTATCTTTGTAAAAACCCGATTCAGTGAACTATTCAACATACCTAATAACTTTATTAACAATACTCTTATTGTGTGGCGGCCTCACGGGCTCTGCGCAGTCGGTCCCCGAACCGGTGGCCGACGGAGGCATTTACATCTTCCTCGACGAGCTTGCCGCAGACGGTCTGATTGACCTCAACAGGGCGGTGAAGCCCTACAGCAGGAG
>CAYPKP010000068.1:8963-12458 GCA_964411345.1 uncultured Rikenella sp.
CTCACCGGGCGGCAGCGGCGGGAGCTGGAGTTCTGGCTCGAGGCATACGCCATGACCACCCCGCAGGGTAAGCTGAAGCTGGTATATAACCCGGCCACGGCACAGTACCGCGACTCACTCTTCAGCGTCACCTTCTCGCCCATACTGGGGATAACGGCAGGACTGACACCTGACGCATCTGTCGACTGGCTGACCGGTGTGGCCAATACCCGTCCATACAACTGGAAGAACGGTGCGAAGGTGTACGGCAACTATAAAAACTGGGGGTTCTTCGCAGCGCTGCAGGACAATCATCAGGATCCGCTGCTGGGAAGCGCGCAGTATCTTACGCGGGAGCGCGGGGGGCACATCAAGCTCGGCACCGACTTTTCCGAGATGACCGGCGGCATAAGCTACAGCTGGGAATGGGGCGACATCGCCTTTCTTAAGGATGCACCGGTGTGGGGCAGCGGCTATGCCGGGACGAACATTCTCTCGGGCAGGGCGCCGTCGTTCATGCATATAAGGCTTCATCTGCAGCCGGTGCACTGGGCAGAGATGACCTGGATACACGGCTGGCTCACCTCGATGGTGATCGACTCCACCCGCTCGTTCTGGGTCACCAATGCCTACGGAACCGACTACCGCGAGCTCTACCGCCGCAAATATATTGCCGCCAACCTCTTCACCGTCACCCCCGTGCCTCGGCTGAAGGTTTCGCTGGGCAACAGCGTCATCTGGTCCGACCCGCGGCTGTCGCCCTACTACCTGATGCCCGTCTTCTTTTACAAGTCGGTGGATCACGGCATCACCTCGGGCATAGAGAACAGCAACTCGCAGATGTTCCTCGATGTCAGCTCCACCAACATAAGGCACCTGCATCTCTACGGCACCCTCTTCATCGACGAGCTGGCGACGAAGAGGTTTTTCACCTCCGACTACAATTTCTTCTCGTGGAAGGGAGGATTTCGCGGCGGCAACTTCAGCTTCATGCCGAATATATGGCTGACGGCCGAGTGCACCTTCACCTACCCGCTCACCTTCCAGCACAATGTGCCCGTGCTCACCTTCGAGAACCAGGGTTACAACATGGGTCACTGGCTCCGCGACAACAGCCGCAGCTGGTATTTTGCCCTCGACTGGCGGCCTGTGCGCACCATGACCCTCCGTTTGTGGCATGAGTGGTCGCAGCGCAGCGTCGACTACCAGAGAGTGGGGGGCACCCGCATCGGGTTGCCCTACCTCGAGTCGGTGGAGTGGAGCAACACCGCCACAGGCTTCGATGCCAGCTGGTATGTCACCGGCGGCGTGCAGGTGCGGGCGGCAGTGACCCTCCGTGATGTGACGGGGCAGCAGACATGGTACCCGTCGCACCTGTACGGAAAGACCACCTCATTCACCGGCGGGGTGGTATGGGGATTCCAGTAAAAAACAGGCTCAATATAATCAGCTCCCTTAGACTTTTATGCAAATCTGCATCTCGAATGCACATTTGCATAATGGATTTCAGGCAAATGTGCAATTCCAGGCATGCTTAACATTGACTTTTGGCCTGCATACAATAATCTCATTAATATTTATAAAGTAAACTAAAGTTAACGAAATTGCGTATATTTGTAAAATAGAGTTTATGTTATGAAGTCAAGAAACAACATACTTATGCCCAGGGCACAGAAGAATCTGACTATCCTTGGTGAGAACATCAGGCTTGCCAGGCTGAGAAGGAGATACAGCATGGAGCAGGTTTCAGAGAGGGCAGATATCAGCAGACCGACGCTGCACTCAATTGAGAGAGGAAACTCCAATGTGACAATAGGGGCATATGTCAAGGTCCTGGCCGTGCTGGGACTGGAGAAGGACATTGCTGAAGTGGCAAAAGATGACATCCTGGGCCGCAAGATTCAGGATGCCGGATTAATCATCAGGGAGAGGGCTCCGAAAATCAATGTAAGGACCAGGACAGGAACTGAAAGTCAGGATCCCGGATCTGCAAGTAATGAGAAACGAGACGATGGAAGCAAGAAGTAACCTCAGGAAAATCTATGTGTTTGCCCATTGGACAGGCCTGCATGAGCCTCTCCTGATGGGGGAACTCAGGGCTGAATTTGTCAGGGGGAAGGAGATCTTTTCGTTTAGCTATGAAAACGATTGGCTAAAAACGAGGTCTTCACACAACCTTGACCCTCAGCTGTTCTTTTTCTCCGGACCTCAATATGCAAGCGATGAAAGACAAAACTTCGGTGTTTTTCTCGATTCCTCTCCCGACCGGTGGGGGCGCTTGCTTATGAAGAGGCGCGAAGCAGCTATGGCGAGATCCGAAAAACGGCCGGAAGTGACACTGAGAGAATCTGATTATCTCCTTGGTCTGTTTGATGGTCATCGTATGGGGGCACTGAGATTCAAAGAGGATCTCAACGGTCCGTTCCTTAATAACAATGAACAGTTCGCTTTTCCTCCGTGGACCTCACTTAAGGAACTTGAACAGATCAGCCTTCGGCTTGAGGAGGAAGATGTAACTGATGACCCCGAATACACAAAATGGCTGACTATGCTGGTCAATCCGGGATCCTCTCTCGGTGGTGCAAGACCAAAGGCAGGTGTCCTTGATGATGCAAAAAATCTCTGGATTGCTAAATTTCCGAGTAAATCCGATATAAAAAATGTCGGGGGCTGGGAGATGGTGGCAAATGAACTCGCAAGGTCTGCGGGCCTGAATGTAGCGCAGTCAATGGCACAGAAGTTTTCCAGCCGACATCATACCTTTCTGACAAAGCGATTTGACAGGACTGATATTGGTGAACGGGTCCATTTTGCCTCAGCCATGACCATGCTGGGCCACAAAGACGGTGACAGTTACCGGGAAGGAGCAAGTTATCTGGAGATTGCCGATTTCCTGATATCAGGGGGAGCATATGTTGAGCGCGATCTGCAGGAGCTGTGGACCAGAATAGCCTTCAATATCATGATAGCAAATACTGATGATCATCTCAGAAACCACGGTTTTCTTCTGATGGACAAGGGATGGATTCTCTCTCCCACCTTTGACCTTAATCCTGACGAAAACGGAACGGGTTTGTCGCTCAATATCAGTCTTACTGACAATGCGCTGGACCTGGATCTGGCTCTTGAAGTCATTGAGTATTTCCGGATGGACAGGGACAGTGGTATTAGAATCATTGAGCGGCTTAAAGAAACAATACGCCGCTGGCGCAAAGTTGCCGAAAGGTATCAACTACCCGGGTCAGAGCAGGACCGGATGGCAAATGCGTTCGAAAGATTTATCTGAGCACAACTGATGATCGGTTAAACTGCCGCCATCCTTGCGGGTAGATCGGCCGGAGCCCCGGGTTGAAGACTGGACTACTGCCTGTTGCTGCCGCCCTGCAGGCTGACCACAACGCGCAGTGTATTGGCCGCAGGCCAGAACCCACTACTGCCTATTGCCCACTAACTACTGCCTTAAATTATTTATTAATTTTGTGGCACAAGTTTTAAGGACCTATGGAAGAGAACCAG
>CAYPKP010000068.1:12558-15369 GCA_964411345.1 uncultured Rikenella sp.
ACTCATCCCCCTCCTCACCCTGATAATACTCGCAGCCTCCTGCTCCACGCAGAAGGAGCTCTCATACCTCAACAACCTCTACGAACTGGGCGGCGAAAACTACTTCCCCATGGATGTGCCCGACTACCAGGTGCAGCCGCGCGACATACTCCACATATCCGTCAAGGCCCAGACACCCGAGGGAACCCTCACCGAGATGTTCAACGACCGCACCTCGGCAAACATGAACTACATCTCCAATGAAGGATCAGCCTATATGATAGGCTACAGCATCGACCCCGAGGGCAAGGTCACGGTTCCGCTGCTGGGAAAGATACCCGTGGCCGGCATGACCGTCTTCGAGATCCGCGATCTCTTCCAGCAAAAGGTCGACTCGCTCTTCCGCCATGCCTATGTGGAGGTGAGGCTCATGAGCTTCAAGTTCACGGTCATCGGCGAGGTGCGCATGCCCGGCAGCTTCGTCAACTACAACGACCAGCTGACGGTGCTCGAGGCTATAGGCCGCGCCGGAGGCATCGCCGAGACAGGCACCAAGGAGAAGATACTGGTAATAAGGCCCACCGGCGACCAGACGGTGACATACCACATCGACCTGCAGGACAAGAGCCTCCTCTCGTCGCCGGCATACTTCATCACCCCCAACGATGTGGTGATAGTGCAGCCCAACCCGAAGAAGGTCTTCTCCGTCAACCTGCCGACGATCTCCTTCGTCATCTCCACCGTCACGGCAGCGATAACCACCACGCTGCTGCTCATAAACTACTTCGGCAAATAAAAATAGCTCCTGATGGAAAACGACGAGCAGAACTACTACATGCCTGAGAGCGAGGGCATCGACTTCCGGAGGTACTTCTCGCTGTTCATCAGCAACTGGTACTGGTTCGCCGGCGCCCTCATGATCGCCCTGGCGCTGGCATACGGAGCCAACAGGTGGGGCGAGGAGTACTACACCGTGCAGAGCACCATGCTCATCAACGACGAACAGTACGGCGGCGGCTATGCCGAGATGGACAAGATTATTCCCGGCGGCGACATCTTCCGTGCACGGCAGAACATACAGAACGAGATAGGCATCCTCAAGTCGTTCCGCCTCAACCACCAGCTGATGTATGAGCTTGAGGAGTTCCCCGTGGTGTATACTGCCGTGGGCAAGAGAGGCATCGCCGAGAGCCGCATGTACCGCAACTCACCCTTCGTGGTGGAGTGGGACACCGCCACCGTACGGTTCCAGCCCGGCAAGAGGGTCAACATAAGGATTCTCTCCGCCGACAGGTACGAGATGGCCATCGAGGCCGATGACTATGAGGGGGAACACAGCTTCGGGGAGCACTTCAGCAGCTTCGGGTTCGACTTCACCATCATACCGCGCGACAGCACCGTCTCTCCGTATATCGAGGGAGGATCGAACAAGTACTGGTTTTACATTACCGCCCCGGCGGCGCTGGCCAACTACTACCGCTCGAAGCTCAGTGTGACTCCCATAGAGGAGGAGGCCACGCTTGTGACGCTGACGGTGAGCGGACAGGTGCCCGAGCAGGAGGCCGATTACCTGAACACCCTCATGGACGCCTACCGGGATCTCGGCCTCAGCTGGAAGAACGAGGCAGCGAAACAGACCATAGAGTTCATTGAGAAGCAGCTGGGGCTCATCGATGATTCGCTGACAAAGGCGGAGAACAAGATGGAGAACTTCCGCTTCAACAACAGGTTTGTCGATCTCACCACCGAGGGCAACCTGGTGCTGCAGAGGCTTGAGAGGTACGAGAACGAGAAGAACACCCTCAACCTGCAGATGCAGTACTACGAGTACCTGAAGGAGTACCTCGTCTCGCGCAATGAGAGCGGATTGATAGTCTCGCCCAGCGTCATGGGTGTGGGAGACCCGTTGCTGATACGTCTCGTGGAGGAGCTGTCGAATCTGCAGCTGCAGCAGAAGCAGCTCGGTTTTGTGGTGCGCGAAGATCTCCCCGCCGCCAACCTGATAACCGGCAATGTGGAGCAGGCGCGCAGTGCGCTGCTGGAGAACGTCAACAACAGCATCAACCAGCTGAAGTTATCGATGACCGATGTTGAAGACCGCATCGCCGAGGTCAACGAGCAGATGGGCAGGCTGCCGGGCACGGAGCGGCAGCTGATACGCATACAACGTAACTTCGACCTCAATAATACGGTGTACAACTTCCTGCTTGAGAAGAGGGCGGAGGCGGGGATAGCCATGGCCTCCAATATCTCCGAGAACAAGATCATCGACAATGCCGTGCCCTACAACGCCATGCGCATCAGGCCCAAGACCAGGCAGAACTACATGATGGCGCTGATACTGGGGCTGCTGATACCTGCCGTCTTCATCATCCTGATAGACCTGATGAACAACAAGGTGATCGACAAGAAGGATATTGAGAGGGCCACCAAGGCGCCGATACTCGGTTTCATCAGCCACAGCGGATACAGCTCCGAGCTGCCCGTGACGGATAAGCCCGGCAGCACGCTGGCGGAGAGTTTCCGGAGCATACGCACCTCACTGAAGTACTTCATACCTGAGGACCGGCCGGCGGTGATAGCCGTCACCTCCACCGTCAGCGGCGAGGGCAAGACCTTCGTGGCGATGAACCTCGCGACCATCATCTCGATGCTCGGGAAGAAGACGCTGTTGATAGGGCTCGACCTGCGCAAGCCGCGTATTCACAAGATACTGAATCTCAGCAATGCGGAGGGGATGAGCACATATCTCAGCGGCAACAGCAAGTTTGACGATGTCATACAGAAGACCTCCGTGGAGAACCTCTGGTTCGCCACCTCCGGTCCCGTGCC
>CAYPKP010000069.1:0-15346 GCA_964411345.1 uncultured Rikenella sp.
ATAGTTCCTGAGAGCCACGCGCCCCCTGAAGATGTAGGTCTTCACTTGTGCCTCCGAGAGTGTGGTGATGTCAGCTATCTCCTTATAGCTGTACCCTTCGTAATCGCGCAGGAGAATTACCGATCGCTGGGCCGGTGGCAGGGTCTCAAGGGCCCTGTGCAGCACCTCGTTAAGGTCGCTGCCATTCTCCTCCGCATATAATGAGCTGTCATCATAATATTCAACGTCCACAAGCCTGGAGTCTTTCCTGATAACATCAATCATCCTGTTGTATGCCGTCGAAAAGAGCCATGACCTGACAACGCCGTAATCGATTTCAGTGACGCAGCGCCACAGCTTCTCGTATGTATCCTGTACGATATCGTCAGCCCTGTGGCTGTCCTTTATGCTGCGGAAGATGAACCGGTAAACATGGTCACCGAACTCCCTGACGGCGTTATTGTATTCCTTTACGGTCATTCAGGTCAATGCACTGACATCATAAAGACGGCTGTAAGATGGTAAATGTTACAGCTCTCCGGTAAAATATACAGAGAAATAGCAAAGCCCGGTGAGAAATCAGAAATTGTTTAAGCTAACAGTAATACGTTAAGAATTTTTCAGCTTCAGCAATGAAACCAGAGTTTTTACGCTCCTACGGAAGGCCGAAATACCGTCGCAGCTTACAGCACCGGGATTTGCCCGGCGATCCTGAGGGTATAAAAAAGAGCCGCCGGCGTGCAGTTTCATCTGCTCCCGCGGGCGGCCTCTTCGGTGATGTGAGTTTTTCCTATTTCTCCTGGTATACCCTGATCCAGTCGATCTCCATTGATGAGATGCCCCCTATGGGTTTGTCAACGCCTCCTGCGAGGTTGATGTACATCTCCTCCTGGGGCACGCCTGTTGTCTGGCGCATCACCTCCACGCCGTTGATCTTCCAGATGAGGCTCCGGGGTGTCCACTCGAGGGTGTATATGTAGAAATCAGAGAGGTATCTTGATCCGATGCTCTTTTTGTAATGGCTTCCCGGTGAGGTGAAGAGGTCAAACCAGACCTTTCCGCTCCCCGACCTGCATACGTCAACATGAGGTGTTATGCGGTCACCGATAAGCCAGAAGGCGTTGCGTACATTGTGGTCGGCAAGCTTGATCTTGGCTGAGAAGACGCCGTACTTCTGCCTGAAGGAGGCGCCGGTGTTGATGATGCCGGATGTAAAATTGAAATCCTTGTTGTAGAAACCCTTTGACGGGTCCCATACCTTGCCGTTTATCTTCTGCGGCCTGGTGATAATGCGAAGCACGCTGTGACGCACCTCGAAATTGTCCGAAGGTGTGTAACAGTGAAGGTCGGTGGCAATGCTGTAGCTGTCGTGAAGCAGCTTGTCACCCCAGTAGTATTTGTTGAGCCACTTGCTCTTGTCGGGGGCGGTGCCGTCAAACTCATCGCTGAATGTGAGTTTGCGGTTTTTGATGATATCAAACTTGTTCGAATCCTTAACGCTGAAGTACCATTTGATGTCGGGAGAATTCTTCAGGGTCTCATACTCCTTAAGCTCCCTGAACATCTCCGTCTTTTCGAAACGGCGCCTGTCAAGAAGGTACTCTTTCCTCTCCGAAAACTCCTTCGTTTTTAGATACTCCTGGAGTTCATGGTATCTTTTAAGGCGGGCGGAATCCTTCACACCGGTGTAGTTGTGGTATTCCTTTGAATTGCGAAACTTGTAGTAGGAGACTATTTCCGAAGCGCTCTTTTTGGTCTTGAGCTCCTGCAGTTTCTGATATTCCGGAGTATCCTTGAATGTGACGGGCTTCATGTTTTTCTTCTGCAGAAATGCCGAAGAGGTAACCAGAGCCTGCAACTCGGAGAACCTATTCACCTTTTCCGGATTCAGGTTCTTCTTAACCTCCTTGTCTTTCTTCAGTTTCTTGAATTCCAGCCACTTGCCATACTCCTCCGTATCCTTGAATGTCACCGGTTTCATCTTCTCCTTCTGCCTGAATTCAGGCGACTGCACGAAGAGCTGAAGATCTTCGATCTCCTTTATCCTGGCTGATCCGTCGAGCGACTGAAAATTCTTCAGGAGGGCGCTGCCCTCGGTCTTGAAATATGATACAATGTCTTTAGCCTTCTGCAGGCCCAGGAATTCAGCCTCCCTGGCATGCTCCTCCGAGCCCTTGTATGAGAGAGATTCTATCTCCTTTCTCTTCTGCTGGAATCCGGCAGAGTTGACGCTTTCGTGCAGTACGTTGTATCGTGCCAGTGCTTCCGAGCCGGCAAAAGCGATCATCTTTTCATACTCGGCAATCAGAGCTTTCTCTTCCTGTTCAATTTTGGAGGTTGAGGGGATCATCCCCAGCATCAGCTTTAAGGTTGACATTGCAGGTTGCTTTTTGGTATAGTTCGGATAAAGTTAAATATCTTTCAAACATTATAGTCGCATCAGCCAATTATTTGTTAATTAGGCAATAACAAACACAATCGGATCAGTTGCGACAAATAGTTTATTTTCAACAGAATAAAAACGGATGAAAAAGCTCATTATTGTTACCCTGATGATAATGGTGGCCTCGTGTGCCGCGGTGAAGCAAACAAGCCGGTTTGCGGAGGAGCTTTCGCCCCGGGCTGACAGCAGCCGGACATCGTTGCCCGGGGAAGGCCTCCCCGGCCGGTCAGTCAGCGAGGCAAATGCCGCGGCGGCAAAGGACAACTCCTCGGTGGTTGCCACCGGCCATCCCGTTCCGGAATCGGCAGAGGACCAGGACCACCTGATCCTTGCCACGCTCTGGTACCAGAAGTCGGCTGAAATGCGAGCCCTGTACTACCAGTGCTTCCGCAATGCAGAGACTGCACTGAAGGAAAGCCTTGCGTTGTCAGACTACACCATTGTCGCAGCGGAGGCCGGAATGGACAAAAGGCCCGTAAGGTCTGAACCGGCATTGCCTGAAGCTGAAGCTGCCACCTCAGAACACGAGTTACTGTCCGGTCACGCAGATGCTGCAGCAGGCAGTGTTCATGCAGAAACCTTTCCGGTTCAGGGGAAGGTAAAGCTTCCCGCTGTGGTCATTGATATCGATGAGACGCTGCTTGACAACTCACCCTTCCAGGGATGGCAGGTGCATGAGAAGAAGTCATTCAACAATGAAGACTGGTTCCGGTGGGTGGAGCTTGCCCGTGCCAGGCCACTGCCCGGTGCGGTGGAATTCACCCGGTACGCCGATTCACTGGGAGTGGAGGTGTTCTATGTCTCAAACAGAACAGTGCAGGAGATGGGACCGACAATTGAAAATATGGCGACCTGGGGATTTGTCAATGCCGACAGCACACATATGCTGCTGAAGGAGACAACTTCGTCAAAGGTGGAGAGGCGGGCGATCATTGAAAAGAACTATGAAATACTTCTTCTGGTAGGGGACAACCTTGCGGACCACAGCGGTATCTATGAAAAACGGGGTCCTGATCACGGCTTTGCGGCTGTTGATGCCGATCGCCGGCTCTTCGGCACAAGATACATTGTGCTCCCCAACCCGATGTACGGCAACTGGCTCAACGAGCTTCTACGATCTGCCCCGGGCGACACTGAGCATGAGAAGCTGCTGAACCTGGTTGAGGGGTTCTGACAGCCGGCCTGAACGGAAGCAGTTAACAGTAAATCCTGCCACAAATCTTTAATTCCACCATATCAATTAATAATTGATATATAGTTAATTATGGTTGTCGACTATAAAAATAGACGAAAAAATTCATTGAAACTTGCGCGTCTATAAATATAGTCGTATATTTGTTGTGAAGGATTGATTGAAAAGAAGTGTCCGGAAACGGGCATAACGTGGCTTTTGTATAACTTACTACTATTGGTTCCTGAATGAGAGGATTGGTAATATTTATTTCAGCCCTTGTCTCACTCTCCGGCTGCAATGGAGGAAAGGAATACTCTCCTGAGATTGATTTTGGAGGTGAGGCCTATATTAAAGTTATTGTTCAGGATGACCTGGATTCCGTCAGGATGGATATCAATCATGCCAGTTATTATCCTATACAGTCGTGCCTGGTCCACAGATTTACTCTGACCAGGAAAAGAATCTGCGAAGCAAGGTACAGTATAACAAGGCCTGAGCTGGTCTGGTTTGAGTTCAGGGATACGGTTTATACCTCTTACATGAGGCCTGGCGACACGCTGGTTGCCAGGGTATGTCTTGACAAAGCAGGAGATGGCAGCAGTAATATCTCCTTTCAGATGGAAGATCCCATATTTGCTTTCCTTCAGAATGAGAGAAGTGAGTTTGGCTGTTTTTATACCCAGAGCCCGCTTGCTATCACGGCTTTCAATTCTTCGCCGGAAACAGAGAGGCAGTTTGAGGATGCCGTAAAAAAGATAGACCAGGCCGGGCAGGAGAGGCTGAAATTCCTCGAAAAAAACAGCGATAAACTTCCGGAATGGTTTTGCGATCTTTATGAAAATGAGATCTCCTATTTTTCAGAAAACATGAAGTTCTACCAATACTACTATCTGAAAAACCGGAACCTGAGGGGCATTCTTATGCCGTGCGATGTAAAGATTTATAACCCTGAAGCTGTCTCGTCTCCTCTTTACTGGCGGTTTATCTCCGACTATCTCTTGTTGTCTGATTCTGTTGATTATCGTCTGATTGGCCCGCCTCGGCTGATGGCGTATTACAGTAAGGCGAGTCATAATATCAATTCGCTCCTGAAAGGAAAGATACTTGAATATTTCAATGCATATCTTTTATATGATTTGTATTATGGGGTTAACACAAGAAAGGAACTTCAACTGGTTGATTCGTTCAGAGTTGCGACAGATTTCAGGCTGACATCACTGCAGGAAAGCTACATCAATGACAGAAAATCACAGAGTCTGAAAATGCTCGGGAAACTTGAAGATGAAAACAGATTGAAACCAGGTTCAGAAGCTCCCTATTTTTATCTTAAAGATCCCTCAGGGGTTTTTCATACATTGTCAGATTACCGCGGCAAATTGATTTACCTGCATTTCTGGGCTACCTGGTGCGGACCATGCCTTGAGGAGATACCTTCACTGAACAAGCTGGCAGATAACCTTTCCGGCAAGCCGGTCGAGATTATTAATATCTGTCTTGATGATGAATATGAAAAATGGCAGACAATAATTGAGAATGAAAAGCTCAAAGGGATAAACCTCATCTGTGTTGGTAACTGGGCCGCTGACCTGCAGGAAAAATACTCCGTAAGAGGAATACCTCACTATGCAATTATTGACGGGAACGGGTTAATCATTTCAGAAAATTGTGAGCGTCCCGATAAAGTGTATGAGCGATTGTTAACATTAATTGAGAAATAAGATTTGATCAAAAAAGACGATATTATGCAACTGACCAAGGCTGAAGAGCAGATAATGCAGATTTTATGGGATCTGGAAGAGGGAGTCGTGAAGGATATCAGGGAAAAGTTTGATGATCCGAAGCCAGCGAGAAACACAATCTCCACGGTACTGAAGGTGCTCGAGAAGAAGGGTTATGTGGATCACCTGGCCTATGCGAATGTATTCCTTTACTATCCGCTTGTTTCGAAACGGGAGTACTCAAAGCACCAGCTGTTCGGGTTGCTCGAGGGGTACTTCAACAATTCATTCCCTGCAATGACATCGTTTTTTGCCAGGGAGAAGAATCTTTCAGTGAAGGACCTCGACAGGATACTCGCGGAGGCCCGGGAAGACCTTAATGATGACCAACAGGAATAAGATATGGAACAGGTTGCACTCTACCTGCTGAAATCGGCCGCATGGCTGGCAGGTTTTACGCTGTTGTACCTTCTCTTTCTCAGGAAGGAGAGGTTTTTCATGCTTAAGCGCATCTACCTTCTGGCAGGAGTGGTTCTCTCTCTTCTCCTTCCGCTCGTAACACTGCATTACAGGGTTGAGCTTCCTGCACCGCTGATGCAGGAGACGCAGGGGATGACCCCGGTTCTGCCTTCATCACCGGCAGCGGCGGCAGAGATTGTTGAGGAGACAGACCCGCTGAAATGGTTCATGATATTCTATGCAGCAGGCATACTCTTCATGCTGGGCCGGACAATGCAGTACCTCTTCACGATGTACCGCGTTGTAAGAAGCGGGCCGGCACACAGGGAAGGAGAAGCTTTACTGATCAGATCAGAAAAATATACCTCCGCCTTTTCATTTTTCAATTACGTTTTTATCAATCCTTCACTGAACGGGCGTGAGGTCAGGGAGATACTGAACCATGAGATGGTGCACCTTAAACAGAAACATTGGTTTGATCTCCTGCTTGTTGAAGTGATGAGCCTGGTGCAATGGATGAATCCGTTTGTATGGATCTACTCCGCGCTGGTCAGGCAGAATCACGAAAATCTTGCCGACGAGGAGGCTCTGCAGAGCACATCTGACCCGGCAGGATACAGGGCGGCTCTTCTCAACCAGGTCTTCAGCGCCAGGCTGATCAGCCTCTCCAATTCATTCAACTTTTCGTTTTACACAAACAGGTTTGAAATGATGAAAAAGAAAACTTATTCTCCATTCAGGAAGCTCAAACTGCTTCTTGTACTGCCACTTGTGGCTGTTATGCTGTACGCGTTCGCTGATCCCGTTTATACCTATGTTGACGGGAGAGGAACCACGGATTCGGAAGGCATGATAAAAGATATTCAGGGGACGGTAGTCAAAGAGGATGGCACCCCTTTACCGGGAGTAACCGTCAATGTTTCCGGAACCACCCTGAGCGTTACCACCGATGAGTCGGGAAGGTTTTACTTCAGTGACTTACCCTCCTATGTTGCCATTATGTTCACTGCCAGCGGCTATGAACCCGTTTCTCTTACTGCCGAATCTGCCCGCGGAGCAACAGTCACAATGAAGGCTGACCCGCGTTTTGCAAGACGTGTACCTGCCGAAGGGGCCGAAATTGTTGTTATTGACGGTACGGTGACAGATCTGTCTCTTGAAGAGGCTACAATAAAGCTTGGAAAGGATTATGGCAGGTTTACATACTTAATGCCTGAGGCGGCAAAGGAAAAATATGGCGAGAAGGGAGCCAGGGGAGCATTCGAGGTTACTTCAAGAAGCAAGGCAAAAGAATCGGGCGTTATACTGCCCTACCCAAGAAAGGATGAAGGAGACTTTCCAACATTCAATGGTGAAAGCTACCTGGCATTTGCCGACTGGGTGGCAGAGCGGGCCAAATACCCGGCTGAGGCTGCTGCCAAAGGCTTAAGCGGTTGGGCAAGAATTGGCTATACGGTTGAGACAAACGGCTCTGTCTCGCAGATAAATCCGTCCGCCGACACCGACCCGCTCTTGGCAGCAGAACTGACCAGGGTCATGGAATCTTCGCCCCGCTGGAAAAGCCCGGAAAACAAAGATGCCAACGAACCTTTTAACTCAGAGATACTGATCAGATTTCAGCTGCCGGACAAAATAAGCAACGGAGTCGTTTATATCATGGTTGATGAGATGCCTGAATTTCCAGGAGGTGACGCAGCACTCTTCAAATGGTTATATGAAACAATCAAATATCCGGCGGAAGCTAAAGACAAAGGCATACAGGGTAAGATAATCCTCAGGTTTATTGTTACCTCTGAAGGTAATGTTGAGGATGTCAGCGTGGTCAGGGGCGTCGATCCCCTGCTCGATAATGAAGCGGTGAGGGTAATGCGCCTCTGCCCCAAATGGATACCGGGCAAAATGAACGGCAAACCGGTTAACATATACTACTCTGTTCCAATCAGTTTTGCACTGAAATAGAATAGTACGAAAGAATTGTCAGCCGGCGCGTCTGCAATCAACTAATCCGGGAGGGATTTTCTCTCCCGGTTTTTCAGGCTATAGCTTATGTAACAGATTGTTGCACTTGTCGATATGCTGTGAATGGGGAGTTGACATAAACTGCTAATTCTTACATCAGCAGCCATTTCCAGACCGGAAGCACATGAATACTGATGCCATTTGTGCTTCTTTCCTCTTCCTGATCCATGGTAAGAATAAGCCCCTCTTTGAGCTGGTATAATGTAGCAGCTTCGACGATACCATTAATCTCCCGGGCCATATTATCATTATCAAGCTGATAGCATACCTGTATTACGCCTGCCACCCTGTTTTTAAGGCTTAATACAAAATCACACTCAAATTTTTCTCTGTGGTAATGAATGGTGTATTTTCTCCTCTTCAGTTCAATAAAAACAATATTCTCCAGCTTCCGTCCCAGGTTCCCGCTGGTCTCGAAAGAGACAAGATTCAGAAATGAATTATCAATACAGTATACCTTCTTGTTGTTGATTATCTGCCTCTTAAGCGATGTGTCATATTTTTCAACCTGGAACAGCAAATATGAATTCTCCATGAATGCCATATAGCTTTTTACCGTATTCATACTTCCAAACCCAAGATTTGCCCTCAGCCTGGTATAGGAGAACAGTTTTCCCACATTGCTTATCAGGAGTCTTGCGAGCTCCCTGAAGCTTCTTTCATCACCAATGCCGTACCTGACAATTATATCCTTTATCAGGATGTCCTCATAAATTTGCTTTATGATCTCTTCACGTTCGTATTTCAGGTATTCCGGGATGCCCCCCTTCTCGAAGTAAGAATTAAATTCCTTCCTTAAAAGGACAATCTTTTCAGGCAGGTAGAAATCGTTCTCCGACAGCTCAGTTTCTCTGAAAACCAGGTATTCCCTGAATGAAAAAGGGTAAAGGATTATATTCAGATGCCTGCCGGTAAGCTTCGTTCCGAACTCTTTGCTGAGCAACGATGCATTTGAACCGGTTATAATAACCTTCAGACCTTCATTATGAAATCTTCTTACAGCGATCTCCCATTTATCGACGTTCTGGATCTCATCAAAAAAAACTACCTCGACCCTGTCATTTAACTCCAGGAATGTCTCCTGAACGGCTGAAAAATCCTCTGTAGTGAAGGAAAGCAGTTTTTCATCTTCAAAATTCAGGTATGTACTCTTTGAAGAGAAAAGATTTTCATTGATCTGTTTCAGGAGAGTTGATTTTCCTGCGCGGCGAAGTCCTGTAATTATCAGTACATGAGGAGTGCCGGACAAATCTGCAATATCTTTCAGTATGGAACGTGGTACGGTCTCCTCATGCAGTGTGAAGCGCATATTCTGAGGAACTATGACTCTTTTAAGGTTTTCCCTGGAAATCATGGCTGAGCTCTTTCAATCAAAGATACTAAATAGTTTTCATTATGAATGAACAAAACAATATAATAATGTTCATTTAAAATGAACAATAATGAGTATATTCAGTTGTCTATTATAAATGCGTAACCGGATTCCCACCCAATGGCTGCTTATCCGATTTTTGCGAATTATAAAGTACAGTAAAATAGAATTTTACATTGAAGCCAGAAAAAAAGTGCCTGAAAGAAAAAATTTTCTTAAAAAAACTTGCTTTTGCTAAAATCATGTTTTATCTTTGACCAACCGTTCAGTCATAAAAACGGTTTTTTATGGGGGGACATATTGGTTAAGCGGTCATTCAAAAAAGCAAAGAGATGTCACCAAGAACTCCGGATCAGTTTGAGATGATAAGGGAGGAGAAGAGAAACCTCATCATGAACGTGGCGCTGGAACACTTCTCCAACCAGGGGTTCCAGGCAACTACCATAACCCATCTTGCAAAACATGCAGGCATTTCAAAGGGCCTCATGTACAACTATTTCAAGAGCAAGGAGGACCTGCTCACTGCTATCATGGACAGGTCAGTTACGGAGATTTACGGATATTTCAATCCTGATAATGACAGCTACCTTACTACTGAAGAGTTCGAGCTCTTCATACGCAAGGTGTTCAAAATCCTGCATGATAAGAAACAGTTCTGGAAGCTGCTCTTCAGGATTATGATGCAGCCGGGAGTCTATGAGAAGCTGTTTGGGGAGGAGTCCGGCACCTTATCGATATCAGGAAAACCCTTCAGGGAATACACCCAAAACATGATGAACCTCCTGGTGGAATACTTCCGGAAGAAGGGAGAGAAAGCCGGTCCGGATTACGATCCGATGACCGACCTGCTGATGTTCATCAACGCAATCAAGGGTTTTGCCATCACCTCCATCTTCTCCGAGGAACAGTACCAGGGAGAATACTTTGAAAAGGTCACGGATACGCTTATAAAGAGATATAAATGAAGCTTCCATGATCAGCAGCAATCTCTCCATGCCGGGAGGTGACTGCAGACAACATGGAGGTCCGGATGAACAAATGAAAATTTTTGAAATGATGAAACGAACAAAAGGTCAGATAATCGCAGCCGTCGCGCTGATCCTCCTGCTGCCGGCCGGCGGTCCGGCTGCGGCACAGCAGCTTAGCGCCAGAGAGATAATCAAAAAAACGGATGAGAAGTTTAACGGCGAGCTCTCGGGCTACAGTGTCATGAGCATGACCATCGTGCGTCCCTCGTGGCAGCGAACGATAGAGTTCAAATCATGGGGACTGGAAGATGACTATGCCCTCACCCTCATCACCGCGCCGGCACGCGAAAAGGGACAGACCTTCCTCAAGCGGGGAACGGAGATGTGGAGTTGGAGTCCCGCCATCAACAGGCTTATCAAGCTGCCGCCATCAATGATGTCACAGGGATGGATGGGTTCAGACTACACCAATGATGACATCCTTAGGGAATCGTCAGTGGTTGAAGATTACAACCACACCTTCGAGGGGGAGGAGGAGATTGACGGCCGCATGTGCCACAGGATCAGGCTGACGGCAAAGGAAGATGCCGACGTTCTCTGGAGTCACCAGCTCTGGTGGGTTGATAAAAAGGAATACATCACCCTCAAGGCGGAGCTGTATGATGAGGACGGGTACCTGGTCAGAACCGAACGGGGTACGGATCTCAATACTATGGACGGAAGGTTCATTCCCACCACCATCGAACTGATCCCCGCCGAGGAGCCGGGCCGCAGGACCATCCTCAAAATAATTGAGGTACAATTCAATGTAAAAATTGAGGAGAGCTTCTTCTCACAGCAGAATATGAAGACTATCAGGTAGTCTCCGTCAAAGACAAATTGGAATGAAACTGACATGAGCAGAAACTCGCTACAGGATATGATAGTTTTTATTCAAGTTGCATTCGGCCAATGATACTTACATGAGCCGCAACTCGCAAGAGACTATGATTGTTTTGCTCCATGTAAGTTCCGTTCGACCAATAAAATAGGAATCAAAAAAATATGAAGGAAAATCAGATAATAGAATGAAAAACCATCAGCTTGCCTGGAGAAATCTGTGGCGAAACAAAAGAAGGACTCTCATCACGGCGGCATCAGTATTCTTTGCGGTGTTCTTTGCCCTGGTAATGAGATCATTTCAGCTGGGGACTTACGAAAAGATGTACAGGGATGTCATTGAATCGTATTCGGGTTACCTGCAGCTTCAAAATACTGATTACCTTGATGAATCGAGTCTTGACAACGGGTTTGTGCTTGAGCAGTCGCTGACTGACATCATTGAGTCTGACCCCAATGTCACGGGGGTTATCCCGAAGCTCGAATCGTTCGCGCTGGCGGCCGCTGGTAGCCGCACCCAGGGTGTTATGGTGATAGGTATGGATCCTGCCAATGAGCAGAAGACGCTTAACATCAGGAACCGGCTCATCAGGTACCGTCTGACCCCCGGTGCAGCTGAAGCTCTCAGGGGCGAGAACCTGCCTGGCCGCACGGCAAGGCTCCTCGATGTATTTTCAGGCGAGGCCTGGACCGATGAAGAGAGACTTATGTCTGACCTTGGAATAAGCGATGATGATTCGGCAGCTGTCATGCCTCTGTTCAGGAAGCATGCCTCACTTGACAACCGTTATCTCACCCCGGCAGATTCGGGACGTGCGGTTATAGGATACGGTCTGTCACGTTATCTCGGCGCTGACCCGGGAGACACCCTGGTGGTGATGGGACAGGGCTACCACGGTGTTTCTGCCGCAGGTCTCTTCGTGATAAAGGGGATAGTAAGCATGCCGAATCCCGAGATAGACAATGCATTTGTTTACATCACACTTGCAGATGCACAGTATCTCTATGCTGCACCCGACATGGTCACTGCAGCCATAATAAGCATAAAGGAAACAGATGACAAAGAGCTGTTTGAGACGCAGCAGCGGCTGGCCGCCTCATGCAATGACGGGCTGTCAATACGCAACTGGAAGGAGATGAATGCCCTGCTGCTCAACCAGATGGAGGCTGACAACAAGAGTGGGGCCATCATGATAGGCATCCTGTACCTGGTGATAGCATTTGGTGTATTCGGCACCGTGCTGATGATGATGGCCGAGCGGAGAAGGGAGTTCGGGATGCTGGTCTCTATAGGAATGCAGAAGCACAAGCTGGCCGGCATAGTGGGACTGGAGATGCTCTACATCGGGTTGCTGGGTGTTGCGGCAGGTGTTGCAGCATCTCTCCCCATTGTATTCTACGGCTATGCAAGGCCACTGCGCTTTACAGGGGAGATGGCAAGAATGTACGAGGAGTACGGTTTTGAACCGGTGATGCCCATGCTCCTTCCGGATACCTACTACCTGTGGCAGGCAGTGGTTGTGCTGCTGATACTGCTGGTAGCCATCAGCTTCAGCGTACGGAGGATATTCAAACTGAACATTATTAATGCTCTCAGAGCCTAACAGAACACTACGATGATAACATCCATTGCATGGAAGAATGTCTGGAGGAACAGGACCAGGAGCCTGACCGTGATAGCTGCAGTGACCGTTGGCGTCTTTGCGGGTGTCTTTGCCATGGCTGCGATCAACAGCTCCATAGTTCAGCGCATTGATGCTGCCGTCAACGAAGAGCTGTCGCATATCCAGGTAAACAACCCCGGGTTCAGGGGCAGCAGTGACATAGCCAGTGTGATAGCCGATCCGGAAAAGGTTGTGTCAGTACTAAAAAATACCCCAGGAGTAACCGGTATTACCGAACGGATCATAGTGCGGGGCATCGCCTCAACATCTGCCGGGAGTGCCGGTGTGGAGATCACAGGCATCGATGTTGAAAAGGAACAGCAGATGTTCACTTTGAAGGATCGTCTTATACCTGGCACGGGAAGCTGGTTCGGGGCTGAAACCCGGCTTAACAGCGCCTTCATCGGCGAGAAGCTGGCGAAAGAGCTTTATATTATCAGGTATATACTGACGGAGGAATCTTTTGCCACCCTTGAGTCTGAAGGTGTTCCGGCGGCCGTAGCCGGGAAACTCAGGCCCCTGGAAAACCAGAGGTTCACCACCGAGAAGAAACTGTCAGAGGCTTTTTCCGGATTACTCTCCGCGAAGGAGGTGAAGCTGTACGGGATGAAGATAAAAGAGGCAGCATGGTCATACCGTGAGGGCTCAAGGATCATACTTACTTTTCTTGATGCGAATGGCCTGCAGACCGGGGCGGCATTCCGCATTACCGGGATCTTCCGTACGAACAACGACTTTTTCGAGGCGTTCTCGGTATTTGTGCCGCGCGATGAGCTGCTGCGCCTTACGGCCATGGAAGAGGGGCAGTACCACCGCATCATAGCCAGGCTTGAGAACAATGACCTGACCGACAAAGCCAGCGCATCCGTTAAGGAAGCTCTCCCCGGACTGGAGGTGATGAACTGGAAGCAGATACAGACTGACCTGGCCATGATAGCCGATTACATAAACCAGATATATGGTATCTTCATGTTGCTGATCCTGGCAGCGCTTGCCTTCGGAATAGTAAACACAATGCTGATGGCGGTGCTCGAACGCACCCGTGAGCTGGGCATGCTCTCCGCCATAGGCATGAACCGCCGCCGCGTCTTCAGCATGATCATGCTCGAATCAATATTCCTCTCTATTGTCGGAGGATTTGCGGGGATGGCTGTAAGCGCCATTGTGATAGCCATTACCAGTCATACCGGCATAAACCTGGTGAAATATGCCGAAGGGCTGGAGGCTTTCGGCTATTCGGCAGAGCTTTATCCTACCATCGGGGCGGATTTCTTTATCATGCTCACGGTAATGATTGTGATCACCGGGATTGTCTCGGCCATCTATCCTGCCAGGAAAGCGTTGCAGCTTAACCCGGTAGAAGCATTAAGAGGAGAATAACCAGAAAAAAACACAATACGATGAAAGTAGTTGAAATCAATGATGTCTTCAAGACCTATCATGATACAGAGGTTGAGGTGAAAGCCGTCAACGGCGTCACCCTCAGTTTTGACAAGGGCGATTTTGCCGTGATAGTGGGACCGTCGGGCTCAGGCAAGACCACGCTCCTTAACCTCATCGGGGGCCTTGACCAGCCCACGGCCGGGGAGATCATAGTGGCGGGCCACAGGCTCTCTGAGCTTAAGCCATCCGAGCTTATAGACTTCCGGATGGATCATGTGGGGTTTGTCTTCCAGTCGTACAACCTCATACCCGTTCTCACAGCGGCAGAGAACGTGGAGTTTATCATGAGCCTTCAGAAATGGCCTAAGGAGAAGCGCATGGCCCGCACTGACGAGATGCTGCAGTCCGTAGGTCTCTCTGACCGTCACAGGAGCCGCCCTTCACAGCTCTCCGGCGGCCAGCAGCAGCGTGTTGCCGTGGCGCGGGCCCTCGCACCGCGGCCGCAGTTCATCCTGGCTGATGAGCCCACGGCCAACCTCGACACAAAATCTGCCGAGACCCTCCTCGACATAATGGAGAAGCTCAACCGCGAAGAGCAGATGACCTTCATCTTCTCAACCCATGACGTTCGTGTTATGAAAAGGGCGCGCAGGGTCATAACCCTGGAGGACGGCAAGGTGGTCTCTGACGAAAGGACAAACCATAATTCATGAAGCTGGTACTCATTACCTCTGCGCTCCTCCTGTCCGCAACGCTTCCGTCAGCTGCTTTCGCCGGCATGAGCCCGGAGGTTGACGGAGACGGCCTGTCGCGGTCAGCCATACCGGTTGCCACGAGTCCGGAAGCAGACAGGGGAGACTCCTCACAGCCAGCGGCCATCGCTGCCATAAGCCCGGAGCCTGCCGGAGACGGTTTGTCGCAGTCACCACTCCCCGGCGGCATGCACCGAAAGGCTGGCCTGAGAGACACGGTGATGGCAGCGTCCGGTCTGACAGATGCCCCCGAAGAGAAGGAGAAGACGGTGAGCCTCACTGCCGGCGGCTATGCCTCATGGCTCCATACTGCCATGTTCGAAAAGCCTGCAGAGACCTGGATCAACAGCAGCATGCTGCATAACAGGCTTAACTTCAAGGCTTATGCCGGCAGCAAAGTAACCTTTGCCCTGGAACTGCGCAACAGGTTTGTCACCGGCGACATGATTGCCCTGGATCCGGGGTACGTGTCTGGCCTGGCGGCTGACAACGGATGGATAGACCTCTCGTGGAATATATCCGACGGCAGCTCCTAT
>CAYPKP010000070.1:0-14335 GCA_964411345.1 uncultured Rikenella sp.
GGCCGGGCTGACAGCACTGCTTGCGAAAATCAACATCAAACTGAAGCTATGACCTTTGCCAGACTCAGTTCGGACCAGAGGGGAAACAACATGATTCGCGCTGGCTAACCGTCTCAGGTGCATAGCTAGATGATGAGACTCTTGGTGACCCACAACCAGATAACGGGGATGGCGAGCAGGTCAAGAAGGACTCCAGCTTTGATCATTGTTTTAACGGTAACCTCTTCTGTTGCATAGGCAAGTGCATTCGGGGGGGTGGATACAGGAAGCATAAAAGCACAGTTGGCTCCTATTCCTATAGCCATGACCATTGGCAGGACAAACTCAGGATTGAACTGCATTGCCACCTCCATCATTATGGGAATAGTTATGGCTGCAGCACCTGTGTTGCTTGATATTTCCGTAAGGCCGATAATAAAGATGATCGCCAGGAATATCAGCAACAGTCCCTGTCCCGAATGGATGTTTTTCAGAATGCTGCCGGCAATCATGGCGGAAGTGCCTGTCTCTGAAAGAATGGCACTCAGACATAACCCACCCCCAAACAGCAGAAGTATCCCCCAATTGATTGAACCCTGCAGTTTATTCCAGGTGGTGAGTCCGAATACCGGTGCAAGTGCCGCAGCCAGAACACCCACAATGGAATCAAAGTTATCTATCTTCATCAGGTCCCCGATAGGCTTGGATCCAATCCAAAGAATCACAATCATAAAGAAAAAAGCAGCGGCCCAGGTCTGATTCCTGCTCCAGTTGTGCTTTTGCCTCTCCATCTCATTGAGATGGAAATCCTTCTCTGGCCGGATAACAACCTTGAGTGTAAAGAGCAGCAACGGAAAAAGCATAACAGTAACCGGAAAGCCGAATCTGAACCATGTGGCAAAGTCGATATTCAGTGCTCCTGCTGCAATGAGGTTTGGAGGGCTGCCGATCACGGTGCTTATCCCTCCGATGCTGGCTGCGAAAGCAATGCCAAGAATCACAAATGTGCGTGCTCTTGGATATTTCTTGTCTATCAGTGACATTCCGATAGGAAGGAACATGGCTGCCGTAGCAGTATTGCTCATCCACATGGAGAGTAAAGAAGTGGCTCCCAGAATTGATGCTATTGCCACCCATCTCCTCCCCCTGGCCAGATGGATCAAATTGCCGGCAAGCCACCGGTCAAGTCCATGCTCATTCAATACTGCTGCAAGTGCGAAGCCTCCGACGAAAATAAAAATTACAGGATGTGCAAAGTGCGACAGTGCCTCTCTGGCATTAAAGATATCAAAGAGAACAGCTATGACAGGCACAAGCAGTCCGGATACAGCCAATGGTACTATCTCGGTTACCCACAACCCACCGATAAATATCAGAACTGCGATTCCCAGTTTGTTTCCCGGGTCATCCACGGTGAAGTTGCCAATAAGGATTCCTGCAATCAGTAATCCGCCAATCGTTATCCACTTGTTGTTCTTGAATTGCATGTTTTGCGTTTACATCGGTTATTACTCGTTGTCAACCTCACAAATGTTTCCATCCCCCCATCTGCCTGTGAATTATTTACCTGTTCTTCTGTCGTCCTCACCGTAAAGAACATCTGCAGCGGCCGGTGACATCAGAGTATGATCATGACCTGACCCCTCAACGTAGACCTTCTGCCATCTGAACGCATGACCCGCCTGCTCGGCCATAGCCTTGCTGTAGTCAAAGAACCTCTCCCCTCTCGCAAGCCTGGTGAGTCCCTGAAGGTCAGCTTCAGGCGTCTGTCTCAGGTCCTTATCCCTTATGGTATCGGCAGTTCCAAGCAACACTGATAGATCATCACCATAAAATGATCTCCTCATGCTGTCGCTGTCGGTAAATATTCCTTTTATGCCATACGGATAGTCAGCTGCATCATCCGGAAATGTGTACCATCCAGAGTTGGCCGCAACCGCCCTGTCAACATAAGGACTGTCATAAAACAGCATGAACCTGTGAGTAAACTGACCCCCTGCTGAATGACCGTAGATATTGTATTTGCTGTTTGCAAGTTGCAGCTCCTCTCTGACAAACTCGAAAATCTTGTCTATTAACGAGAATATCGTTGCCTCCGGATCAGATATCTCACCTTCCGGAGTCAGAAACATGCCATTGAGGTACTCGTTAGAACTGAATGAATCCTTCGTCAGTTCAGGTGCCACAATAATAACTCCATACTCATCCGCCTTGGGCTTCCATCCTTCAAGGTAGTCGTCGGCATTTCTGCCTGCTCCGTGCATAATGATCTGCAGGGGCATTTCCGTGGCCTTCCCTGCAGGGATATAGTAGTGAACCCTTATAGCCCCTTTATTGACTGGGGGCATGGAAGTAAAAGTGAGAACCCCCTGCTCGGGATCATTCCGTCTCTCTCCTGGTGAATTTCTGCATCCTGCGGTGATCAGTACCAATAATAACATTCCAAAGGTTAATATGGCTTTTAAAATAGACATCTTCATTTCTGTTGGTTTAGACTATCCTTAACACTTCATCAGCAGGTCAATGAGCCTGACTTATATTGCGAAGGACTCCCATCGAGATGACCCGGTCAATCTCCAGAAGATTGTTGAGAACAACAACGTCTGCATCATAACCGGGCCTTAGAGCGCCTTTCTTCTTTATCTTCATGTTTCTCGCCGGATTTGTCGTAATAAGCTGCAGGGCATCTTCAAGGGGCAGGATATCATTCAGAACCAGACTGACCATCTCCTTAAGATTCAGGTCCAGCGGAGCCGGGGTATAGGTTATTTCACCGGTTGCCGGGTTCTCTCTTTTAACTCCTCCCCTGCCGTCACTTGAAAATGTTATTCTGTCAAGCGGAACCCCTTGATCAAGTGCAATCTTTACTGCTTTGTGAGGATTTGTAAAGGTAGTTCCCCCGGTTGAGATGTCAATCATGCCCCCGGCTTTTGCGAATTTGATACAGTCATTGAACAGTTGCTGCGTTCGTGAGCAGTGCGTCGGCGAAATGTAGGAGATCAGGGTCGGATATTTCTCTGCAATGGTCAGCAAATCATCAATCCTCGATTCCAGTGCGCCAAGGTGAATATGCAGTATGCCCCCTTTGCCGGAAGTAAATCCTCCAAGCCTCACCTGGTTGATGAGTCTCAGTATCTCATGAAGCGTGGGGAAAGATGACCTGTCGTCACTGATCGCCAGTTTGCATCCGATCACCCTGTCAATAAAAATCAGGTCTTCAGCAACTGAGCCGCACAGAGTTTTTTCAGGTAATCCGTAATAGCTGGTCAGCATATACGCTGTCACCCCTGTTTCATCGAGTGCTTTTGCCTTGCTGTAGAGCGTAGTCAGCTCCTTGACAAATCCATCTGTGCCCAGAAGACCATTGACTGTAGTAGTACCAACGGCCAGCAGATCAACGGCAAAGAGCTCAGGAATAAATGAAGAGAATCCGAACTGACCCCCGCCACCGGTAATATGAACATGCTGATCTATGAAGCCCGGACATACGATTTTACCGCTCACGTCAATCACCGTTGGAGAAAGCTCACTGACCGACAACGAGTCTTCGATGGCAACAATCTGATTGTTAATGATCAGAATATCCTTTTTCCCAAGCTTTTGCGGAGCATAAACGTCTCCGCCTTTTAACAGGTATGGCATAGATAATACTTTTAAATAACGAAGTGAAACACCAGCAAGACAACCAGTCCCCCGATGAGCGGTGGCATGTTCCTCTTTGCCAGATCTACCGGAGATACGCCTGCAACTCCTGCTATCGCAACTATTACTCCGGCAATAGGCGATGTTGCTCTGCCCATGCTTGCTGAGAGCTGCATGGGGAGTATCATTTCAGGGGCTGTCATTCCCAGCCTCCCCGCAATGTCAGGAATGAGAGGACCGAATGAAAAGAATGCTGCATTGCCGCTTCCCATAAGCATTGCGGCCAGAAATACAAGAATGGTAATGAAGATGGAGATAGCAGCCCCGGAAAAACCCAGATGTGTTGATCCTGAAACAAGCGTGTCGATGAACCCCAGTCCTATAAGTCCCTTGGAGAAAATCTCTGCCGCCACTATCAAGGTAACAACCGTACTGAAAACCGATCCCATCCCTTTCCAGAAACTGTCAAGCATATCCATGACACTGCGGATGTTCCTTGTGAAGATCATAACAAAAACGACTGAAACAATCAGAGATAAAAGCATGGCTACGGTTGTGCTTAGATGAATGTCGACCAGCCCCACATAATCAGAGAAAATGACTAGAAGCAGGAGGGGCAACATGGGAAGGATGGCGTAAATCAAAGGTACTTCCGGCTTTTTTGTCTGCCCGCCTTCTGCTACTACAGGCTCACGGTTTGCATTAATGTCTCTCTTGTCAAAATACTTGTTGCTGAAATAATACAGCGTCATTACCACGATTGTGGTGGGAATTACCAGGGGAAGCTGATCAGAGACAAAGTATTCCATATTTGACTTTCCAATAAGAGAAGCTGCCATGGCAGTATTTGCTGATCCTGGTCCCTGATCAAAAATTGTTGCCGCCGCGATTGCCGAAAGAGCCGTCAGCTTGCTGCATCCCAGGCTTACCAGAACCGGATAGAAGGAAGCAACAAGGAGGAGGCCGAGGCCTGCCGCAGAGGGTATTGTCATAAAAAGAACCTGTCCGATGGGAATGGCAATCACTGATGCCAGATAAGGATATTTCCTGAAAAAACCAAGGGGTTTGATCGCTATATATACAAGAGAATCGGTTGCCTTTATCTTGTTCATGAATGCTACATAACCCCCGATTGTCATAATCATCAGGCCTATCCTGGTTATGTTGCCAACAAAGCCGTCATCTATAATCTGGACAATATCGAATATGAAACTGCCGGAGGGTTTTGAGACTGCTATGGGGTCGATCCCCATAGCAGCCGCAATACTGATCATAGACAATCCTGCGAAGATCAGAACACCCTGCGGATTAAACCTCCTGTAGAGCAGTATGGCTGTAACAGCTATGAATGCAATACAGAGTATGAATCCAATAGCAGTCATAAACTAGTATCCTGGGTTCTGTTGGATCACCCTTCCGGAATTTGCATTTATGAAGGCCTGCGGTATCGGAAGCAAGACAGGAGTTTCATCATCCCACATACCTCTTACCTCCCTGCCTGAGACCTCATTGTAGGTCCTTACTCTCGTCTTGAAGATATTGGATGCAAGTCTTTCATCGCCGCCATTCACCTGGCTGAGCCTTATCAGGGTATGCCTCCTGTGCTCTTCCGTAATAAGCTCCCGGCTCCTCTCATCGAGGATCATGTCAATACTCATCTCCGATGCATCTATCGGGACTATTCCGGCACGTTCGCGGATCTTGTTGAGCCAGAATTCTCCGCCCTGCCCGAGTTTAAACATGGCCTCGGCATAAAGAAGATACGTCTCTGCCAGTCGCAGGTAAAGGATGTCATTGTAGGCATTGTCGGCATCAGCCTGCTCAAAAATAGGATTAACATAATCCCACTTCTTCGTTGAAGGCCAGTTATACTGCTTGATGGTGGGGTCTGTATCATCGCTCATCTTAGAGTTGGGCTTGAGGTTTATCAGGCTGACGTCACTTTTCAGCACCTCATATACCTGGTTGTCCGTGTTCAGGAAGTAAAGATGCCATACCATAGAATGATCATCATATCTGACATCTGCAGCTTCCTGCTCCTTGAACTTATACAGATTGAATGCACCCAGTGAGATTGCAAGCCGTCCTGCTCCTTTGCCACCGTTGAGTGACCAGAACAGCTTAATTGTCTGTCCGGGATAGTCGGGATGGCTCAATTTGCTTATGTCAGAGAGGCTTGAGTAGTAGTTCCTCCACATATTTCTCATGAAAATGTTGGGAGAATAGCCTGATGCTGCATTCTCTGGCTCTGTGTTGGGGAATGCCCACAGGACTTCAAGGTTTCCGTCTGAAAAGAGCGGTGAACGGAAAACATCGATAAATGCATGGCCCGGATTGGAAGCGTTCTTGCCGAATCTTTCCGTCATCAGAGAGTATTCAGAACCCTCAACAAGAGGTTGCAGGATTGACTTTGCGTCTCCGGGTCTGTCCATTGCAAGGTAAAGCTCTCCCAGGTAATGGCGTGCCACTGCGCCTGACGGCACTGTATTGTTGAGCGTTCTCAATGGAAGATTGTCTATGGCAAAGAGCAGATCCTGTTCCATAACAGCACGTATGTCGGCAACGGGTGTTCTCTCCCAGTCGGTCCTGTAATTGCTTCCGGTGATCTCCTCAGTGGAGAGAGGAACAGCCCCAAAGGCATATGTCAGATGCCTGTAGGCCCATGCCCTTACTAGTCTTGCATTGGCAATAATGGTGTTTTTGTTCTGCAAATCTTCCTCTGCAGAACTGCCCTGCCAGTCTATGTCCGGATTCTCCGCACGCGTAATGATCATGTTAGAGGTGTTAACTGCCTTGTATAGCCACTCGAAAACAGCCTGGAACGGTATTACATCCTCCATATCTGTAATGTTCTTCGGAAAACTTATATGCCTGAAATTGGTGTGACGGTTATTACCCCAGGAGTTGTCAGCACCTGCACTGAAAAGAGTGTGTTTGGTAAAGGGTATGCTGCCAAAGGAGGTCCCGCCATAATACCTGTCACCACGGTCATACTCATCCCTTACAAGCGCAAACATGGCGTTCTGCATATTCTGAAAACCGCTGTAGTTTATGAGAAGGTTTTCAGCAAAGATGTCATCCACCGGTTTTTCTGTCAGAAAATCCTCACTGCATGAGGAGATTGCAAGGACAGAAACCATTGTCATTAAGTATATTATCTTTTTCATTATTTCAGCAGTTTAGAGATTAGAAACTTGTCCTTATTCCGAATGTGAATTGCCTGGTCTGAGGTATGGCTCTCTGTACCGTTCCCGTTGCATTGAACTCAGGGTCGAGTCCTGACCAGTTGGTAAGAGTATAAAGGTTCCTCACACTCCCGTAAATCTCAAGCCTCGATAAGCCGGCCTTGCTGATAAGGTTCCCGTCAAATACGTAGGCAAGAGTGATATCCTGAATCCTCAGAAAATCAGTCCTCTCGTAAAAGTTCATCCTTCTTACGTTCACTGACCCGTCAGGAATGTTGGCAGGGAATGTTTCAATCGGATTCTGTGGAGTCCAGAACTCCCTGTCAAGCTGATTCTGCCTGTACGAGAGTGTCATTGGCGTTAGCAGATAGTTGGGCCTTGTCTCCCCAACCTCCCCATTCACAAAAACTGAGAGAGTGAGATTTCCGTAAGTGAATGTATTATTCATCCCCGCAGTAAAAAGGGGCGACCTCCTGCCTATGATCTGCTTGTCATCTTCAGGTGTCAGATCACCGTCTTCATTGACATCAACATATTCAATGAAACCTGGAGTTTTATCCGTATCAGTGGATTCACCCTCCTGCCAGATGCCTCCAAAGAGATAGTCATAGTTTACGCTTACATCATGTCCTATAAACCATTCACTTGCGATATCATCTATCGGCTCACCGTCTTCTCCGTACAAACCGACATCAACCAGGACTGTCCTGTTCTGTACGAAACTCAGGCTGGTTGACCACTTGAACCTGTCACTGTCGATATTTACGGAAGATATCTGAAAATCTATTCCGTTGCCTTTTGTCTGGCCGATGTTTTCCAGTATTTCACTGGCACCGTTGATCGGAGGAATTGACCTTGAAAGCAAAAGATCGAATGTCCTGGAGAGATAATAATCAAATGAGCCGGTAATTCTGTCATTCAGGAGCCCAAAATCAAATCCGAAGTTCGTTGATGTCGTTGTTTCCCATCCCAGTAATGCTGATGCCAGCCTGGATGGATAAAATCCGAACAACGGACTGTGATCACTTGACAGGTAATCGAGGCTTCTCAGATTTGGAAGGCTTGCATAAGGTGATATGGCTTCATTTCCGTTTTTCCCCCAGGAGACTCTTAGCTTCAGGTTATTTACAATCTCATTGAACTGAGTATCCCTGATGAAAGATTCGTTGGTCACGTTCCATCCCAGTGCAAGCGAGGGGAAAATGCCATACTTTCGGTCAGCTCCGAAGGCTGAGAAACCGTCACGCCTCACGGTGGCTGTAAGGAGATATCTGCTGTCATATCCGTAGTTAATCCTTAACATCTGGGATAGATGACTGGACTTGTCCTGTGACGCATTGGGAGCCATAAAACTTGCCTTGTCAGGCTGATAGAATGTCATTACGTCACTGGGGAAACCAGTTGCCTCAATGCCGTTGGACTCCTGTTTATATCCCTGTGCTGAGTAGAGGCCCGTGAGAAACAGATTGTGCTTATCGAACGACCTTGTATAAGAGAGTATGTTCTCCATCAGCCAGTCAACCTGGTAGTTGTTTGATATCTCCAGCACACCGTTGTTCAGCAGGCCCTCGTAGGTATTCAGCCCCTGGTAATTTTGCTCAGACTGTGTCTGATAGGTATAACCGGTGTTTAGTTTGTAGGTTAATCCCTTGACTGGAAGATTAATATCCACGTAGTTATTGGACACCAGCACATTTTTATGATTTACATTTACATCATTCAGGCTGCTGAGTGGATTCCTTGAATAGCTCGCATCTTCCCAGGTGGAAAGACGAAGCTCACCTGAATCCGTATAGGCTTTGCCCAGCGGATTCATGGTGAAGGCATCATCGAAATCAGCTGCATTGCCGCTTCTGTCATAAAATCCATATTGGGTGCTGGTACCAATGGTGATATATTTGTTCACTGTCTGGTCAAAGTTGATGCGAAGTGTGATGCGGCTGAAATCATCATTTTTTGCAATTCCCTTATTTGAGGTGAAGTTTCCGGAAATGAAATACCTGGAGTTATTGCCGGACCCTCTCAAAGAAAGGTTATGCTGCTGGTTGAACCCGGTTCTGAGTGCCAGATCTATCCAGTCTGTTGTCTGATTCTGGGCATACATCTCAGCCTCCGTTAAGGTATGCACAAGTCCTGCCTCAAGTTTGTAGGCCCCAAATGTTGGCCCATCCATCATCTTTGGAATATTGATGGCAGTTGAAGAGGTAACGCTTGCATCATATGAGACCAGAACCCTCTCTCCATCATTACCTTTTTTTGTCTGTATAAGGATAACACCATTTGCACCTCTCGCCCCGTATATCGCTGATGAAGATGCATCTTTAAGGATTTCCATCGACTCAATATCATTGGGGTTAATCTCGGACCAATTTCCGGAATAGGGCACACCGTCAAGTATTACCAGCGGAGCATTGGATGCAGTTATGGATCGGCTGCCCCTGATGCGTGTTGTAGTAGCTGAGCCCTCTGCATTTGAACCTGTGATACTGATGCTGAGCCCGGCAACCGACCCCTGAAGTGACTGGATCAGGTTTGCACTGGGGCGGCTTTCTAGAGTCTCGGGACTGACTGAAGCCACTGACCCGGTGACATCACTCTTCTTCTGCACCCCATATCCGACAACAACAATTTCATCAAGCAATGTCTCCTCTGGATAGAGCACGATATTGATGCTTCCCGTTCCTGTAATCAATTGCTCAACAGCTTTGTACCCGATAAAGGAAAAAGTAAGTGTCTCTCCCTCATCGGCATTGATGGAGAACATCCCCGAGGCATCCGTAAAAGTACCTCTTTGTGTTCCCTTGACCTGTACAGTGACCCCTGCAAAGGGTTCATTCCTGTCACCATCTGTAACTTTTCCCCTGACCTGGGCACCGGCCATGGTGCAGAAGAGAAGAAACAACAATACTGCAAATGCTTTCTTCATTTTAATAGTAGTTTTTTGGTTTAGTATGTGGTTTTCATTTTTTAACTACTCTGTGAATCGTTAGAGTATCACCCGCTGATGTCGGGGTGACTCTGTATGAGACAAATCCGTTCAGTGATTCTGGCTCAAGAACGGAAATTGCATAATTGGCATTCTTCTGATGCATATCAACATAATATGAACCCTTCGGGAAGACTCTCTTCTGATTAATCAAATCTGCGGTTGCAGCAACTGTTTTTATCTTTTCCCATTCCTCGTCAGCCTCTTTGTATTCTTTGATCACGAAGCTCTCGACTATGTATCTCTTCCTTTTCTTTGTCTTTTCAACCTGTAATCCCAGCAGTGAAAGAATCTCTGCTTCCCTTACGCAACTGCCCTCCAGCAGATATCCATCCGGTCTGGGACGGGTAAGTTTGGGCGTCATATTTTCAGCATCCCTGATTTTGAGATCAAGGGTGATGAGCTCTCCGTTTGACAGATCAATAAAATTCACCCCGGCAGTATAAATAGAAGGCTCGTTCAGTACGGTGATCCCCTCCTTTGCTGCTACTGTGGCTTCCCTTGCACCGGCAACGATGCGTTTAATTTCATCCTTGTGATGTAAGGCACTTTCGAGGAATGAGTTGGCAACAAGATAGGTGCTGTGTGTCCGCCGGGGAAAGGAGGTGCGCCCAAGTCCTATTCCTCTCGTTTCCACAAGCAGTGATATGGCATTGGAGAGCGCAAAGGAGGTTGAACTTGAATGAGGACTCTGTGCTCCCTTGTTGAGGATCATCCTGTCTTCCGACACATTCGCCGTGAAATAGAAATTGTGCGTGTAACCTTCTTCATCCAGTGCCAGTTCTGCCTCCCTCTGGAATATATCACGGGTTGCCTTTCTCAAACATTCAGGAATATTCAGATAGCCTGAGGGCAGGAACAAAACATCATACGCGGTTGAAGCTCCCTTCGCTCCAATACCTGAAAATTCCCTTCTTGTTGGCTGAAACTCATGGAAATCAAATGCTATATCCGCCTGCCAGTCGATGAATGCCTTCTTAATCATCCTGCTTACCGGATCAGCAAACTTAGTCTGGTCACGATTCAGATCATACCCGCCGTCCGACCTTCTGTTCATTGCTATATAACCATCGACATTTGCTATTGGCAATATTGCAATCTCCATATTCTCCAGGTATTCTGAGTCCTTTCCGGTAGTCAGAATCCTGTTGGCCAGATAGAGCAAGGCCTCTCCACCGGCAGGCTCATTGCCATGCAGCAGACCCTGCATCCAGACCCTGATTTTCCCTGCAGATGAACCATTCGACAGGTAAATAACAGGCACCTCCCTGCCAAGGGGTGTGGTTCCGATAATCTCAACCCGTGCATATGGATGTACTGCGATACTGTCCTCTATCCACCCAATTATTTCACCATATGTGGCAAACCTTTCCTCTTCAATGGAAAGTGTAGGTGTGTTAAACCGAATTCCGGGATCGGCGAAATATTTTTCAGTGATAAAATCCGGCTGCTGCGACATGAGCCCCAGTGAAAGGATAGAAAGCAAGAGTGAGAATGTCAGTTTCTTTGTCATTGGTGAAAATCTTTTCTCTTTAAATAAGTATGTATGAAAGTGCAACGAGCATCAATGCTATAACAAGGAAGGGCCACAGGTTTCTTCGTGCAATGTCAAAGGGAGAAACGCCTGCAATTTCTGAGATTGCAATTATTACTATTGCTATGGGAGATGCCGCCCTGCCCAGACCCGCTGAGAGCTGCACGGGAATCATCATGTTAATAGCGGCAATATCAAAGTTTGCAGCAAATTCAGGAACAAAACCGCTGATTGCAGTAAATGATGCAACACCGCTCCCGGTTATCAGGGAAGAGGCAAAAGTGAATACCGTCATAAGAATAATGACGAAAATTGAGTTTAGCCCAAGCAGCTGGACCAGGGAGGCCATCATGTCAATAAGTCCGAGGTTCATCAGTCCAAATGCAAAAACCGCCGCACAGACAATAAGGACAATAACTGAGGTGAAGGTCCTGCCCATTCCTATCCAGAAAGGTGTAAAAGAGGCAAAGGTCTGCCTCAGTGACCTGCTCCGAAAGAGGTAAGCAGTAGCGGAGATAAGCAAAGAGATAAGTATCAGGGGAGCAATATCGACTGTGATTCCAAAGTGGAAGAGGTTGATGGATTCCGAAAAAATAACCGTGAAAATAAGAGGCAGGGTTGGCAGCAGGGCGAAATAAAGTGGGGTGGACTTAATGAGCTCCTGAATGTCTGAATGCCTGACACTGCTTACCAAACCTACATCATCCTTGCGGTCAAAATATTTGTTGGCAATATAAAGCAACCCCATCATGACAACCGTAAGAGGCAGGGTTACTCTCAATTGCCTGCCGAAGTAAATGATGCTGTCCGTTTCAATTGCATTGGCTGCCACCAGAGCATTCTGAGAAGTTGGACCCATGTCAAAAACAGTGCATGCTGCAATAACCGACACAGCTGTGAGCTTGCTCACACCAAGGTTGACCAGAACTGGATATATGGTAGTTATCAACAGCAGACCGAGGGCAACCGCAGAAGGTGTGGCCATGAAAAGTATTTGACCGATAGGTATAATCATTACAGCCGCCAGATATGGATACTGCTTGAGAATTGACAGCGGTTGCATCGAAACATAAATCAGTGCATCATTGGCCTTTATCCTCTTCATGTATTCAACATACCCCCCTATGAGCATGATCAAAAGCCCTGTACTTGCTATCCTTCCGGTAAAATTTGATATTACATAACTGAAAAAATCAAAGAAGAGCAGCCCGCTGCTGCGATCCATCACCAACGGCTTCGACACGCCCAGCAGTGAAGCAAGAAAAAACATCAGCATACCCATCAATAACAGGGTTACTGACGGATTATATCTCCTGTAGAGCATGAAGACCGTCAGGACTACAAAATGAATGGCAATAATTCCTCCTACATAAACCACCGAAGAAAAATTTGTCTCCAAATTACTTGCGTAGGGCAAACAAAAGGATTAATATTTTGCTTAATATTCGATTAATATTATTTTTTTTAAATTTGAAGGCCAATAAGTTAAAACTGATAATCCATTACGGATAACCGTGAACTACAGTAAATTCTGCCTGCTTGCAATAATCTCGCTTGTTTTCAGTCTTAATTCCCTTGCACAGGCTGATTCTCCCGCCATATCGGAATCAATTATTCTCAAACAGAGAATAACAGTAAGAGCACAAGTCTCCTTTAGTGATGATGATGCAAGTTGCCCGGCAGTGCTATTCGGGATTTCAAGAGGCCCGTTGCAGCTAGTCAATCTGATCGCTGATTACGAAACTGATGATAAACACATCTTCTACCTGATTGCCGGGGGTGAGGTGTACAGGATTATTCCTGGTTACAGATTCCGAAATGATAATTCATATGAAATGGAGGCAACAATAAGTGCCTCTCCGGATCTGTTCCAGCTCAATTTTGCAGACACGATTGTCACCGTTGCAGATCTTGGTCTACATCGGGGTGACAGGTTTACAATATCAGTATTTCAGAACTCCGGACAGGCTCCGGATAACCCGGATGATCATAATTCTGCAGTCAGCACTGTTTCCGTGACAGACAGTTCCCCGGAGAGAATGAACTATACAGAAATATTTCTCCTGTTGATGCTGGTAGTAGCGGATGTACTCTTTTTCGTCATTATACATCTGAGAAATAAATATCTGCGGAGAAAAAATAAACTGGATAAGGCTGCATCAATTCTCATAAGGAACGAAAAGGCTTCTGACACGATGCAGATGAAAGTCAGTTCTGTTCATCTCTTTGGCGGGTTTGAGGTATGGAATAAAAACGGAGAGGAGATAACTTCAGGGTTTTCTCCTCTACTTAAAGAACTTTTCCTGCTTCTTGTCAGCAGACAGCCTGAAGAAGGAATAACATCATCTGCTCTCAAGGAGATACTGTGGTATGACAAGAATGAGGAGAGTGCCCGTAACAACAGGTCAGTCTATTTTGCCAAGCTCAGGCAGTTGCTGGACACAATAGGAAAGTACTCTTTGTCAAACCGCGGCGGTAAATGGATCATTGATTTTAATGACATTCATGTCGACTTTCTGGAGTACAGCAAAATTATCAGGCAGGAAACGATCAGGGAAAATGATATCATGAAACTCGTTTCAATTGTTCGCAGGGGAGCTCTGTTGCCTGAATGCACATACAACTGGCTTGATGATGTCAAAGCAAAGGTGGCCGACTATTCAATAACCATTCTGTCGGATTATTCCGACCAGCTTGACAAAAAATTACACCCTGACCTGCTTAACTCCATAGCAGATGCCCTCTTTACCGTGGATCCTCTGAATGACCTGGCGCTGACATTTAAATGCAGATATTACAATGGAATGGGAAAGGTCTTCCTCTCAAAACAGCTATACACTAACTACACCAGGGAGTACCGGAATCAGTACGGCGAAGAGTACAGCAAATCCTATATGGACGTAATTGCAGAGGAGACCTGACCTGAGATTTTCTTATGATGTTTGCCGGGAATTTCGCCTGGGCACTCCTGATGGCCGGGCTGACAGCACTGCTTGCGAAAATCAACAT
>CAYPKP010000071.1:0-12769 GCA_964411345.1 uncultured Rikenella sp.
GATCTCATAGACACTGTCGTCCCAGCCGGCCTTCCGTGCTATTTCCAGGGCAGAATTGGAAACCGATGAGCGGAATTTTGTCAGATCCTTGATGGCCTTCCATACCTGCTGTATTTCCCTGACTGAGAGCTTCGTCTGATTAAGGAGTATGAAGTGCTTGTTCAGGTCCTCCTCATTATAGAGGACAAAGCAATCGGCGACCATGTTTTCATCACGGCCCGCGCGGCCCGCCTCCTGTACATAGTTTTCCAGAGAATCGGAAATCTCATAGTGAATGACCAGTCCCACATCCTTCTTGTCGACACCCATTCCGAAGGCGGAGGTTGCGACCATAACTGACACATCGCCGGAAATGAATGCGTTCTGGTTGGCCGTTTTTTCCTTAACTTCCATCCGGCCGTGGTAAGGCCTGGCGTTAAATCCGTCCTTGCTTAGCCTGTCGGCGAGCAGGTAAGCTTTCCGTGTCCTTGAGACATAGATGATAACCGGACAGTTTCTCCCCTCAATCAGGCGCCTTAATGCCTGGTACTTTTCTTCTTCACCTGCTTCCTCGAACACCTTATAGCGAAGGTTTGCCCTTTGTGCCTTTGAGGCGTACAGGTCAAGCTCAAGAGACAGTTTTTCCCTGAAATAGTTACGGATATCATCAATTACCTGGGGTTTTGCCGTTGCGGTAAAGCATGAGACCGGGATGCCTTCCGCAAGGTTTTTCTTCTCCTGAATTGACTTAAGAAAGTCAGCGATGTAGAGGTAGTCAACCCTGAAATCCTGTCCCCAGGACGAGAAGCAATGTGCCTCGTCAATTACGAAGCGGACGATTTTTCTCCCAAGAAGGAGTCGCTCTATTGTGCGTGAGCGCAATGACTCAGGGGAGATGTAGAGAAGAGAGGCAGAGCCGTCTTCAACCCGCTCAAATGATTTTGCCCTCTCGATGGGGTCAAGCAGTCCGTTTATAGTGACTGCACGGGTAATGCCGGCTTTCTCCAGGTTGTCTATCTGGTCCTTCATCAGCGACTGGAGGGGCGAAATGACCACTGTCAGTCCCTGGACATTCTCGCCGCTCATCAGGGCCGGCACCTGGAAGGCAAGCGATTTTCCGCCGCCGGTGGGAAAGACAGCAAGCAACGATTTATTGTCGATGGCTGCTTTTACTGCCTGCTCCTGCAGCGGTTCACCGCCGAAGGATCTGTATGAGTCGAAGCCGAAGTGTCTCTTCAGGCCCAGGCGGATATCAAGGGCTTTGTTGCACCAGGCGCAGCCGGTCAGGCAGGGTCGGTTCCTCAGGAGGTACATGATCCGTTCAACTTCCGGGTAATTTTTCAGGACCCAGGGCGGGGAGACGGACCACCCTTTCGGATTATGGATGAAAGTGTCAATAAGAGAGAGGCAATAGGCAAGTTCAACCGGTTGTGAGGATATTATTCCTGTAAGGTCAGCATGCTCACAGATTTCGCCTCTGAATTTCTGACGGATAAGTGTTTCGGGGTCTGATTCCTGGCTGAAGAAACCGATGAAACGGAAAAAGGCCCGGAACTCCGGCTGGTTATGAAGGAGCAGGTAGTAAATCTGTTGTATATCTTTGTCAATCTCATTGAATTTTGCCTCCTCATCATAGAACAAATCTCTTGCCTTAATGGAATCATTCAGCGGATTATTCATGTCTTCCGTTTGCAGCTTGTCGTCCTTCAGCAGGGCATGGTACGGCTTTGCCGGGAACAGCAACGGTGAGAGAAACAGGGTATCAATGATGTTTGAGGAATCTATGCCCGCGACGGCCAGGGCTTCCCCGATATACTTTATGTCGTGTCTGAATATGTTATGTCCGCATGCGTATTCAGTACCTCTCAGGAAGCTGACGAATTCGGGCACTGAGGTCTTATGAAAGGCTCCGCCATCGCTTCTGATGCTGCCAATGTCAAGTATCTTATGACTTTTCGGATCAATTTCCGTGTCAACGAATGCAATTGGCTTCATTTCCTGTGGTGCAACAGACGCTTTTTTATCCATATGAAAGATACGGATGCAGTGTTATTTATACAAACCTTCTGTTCGCATGTTTATTTTACACCGGAGCCGGTTTGTGCAGTTATACAGCATTATTAATTAAGCGGAGGATAAATCATTCCACAGTTATGATTACTTCATTCCCCAGAAGGTTTTCAATCTAGACACTTCCCGTCTGTGTTTTATTGGATTCAGTGTCTTTAATTTATTAATATTTAGTAATTTCCATCGCACTGAAGGCATCTCCTTCAAATCACTGTAAGAGGTGTTTTCCCATTGTGGATTCCCTTCTTCAAAACTAATAAGAAACAACCTATCCTCCTCGGTCAGCATTTCGTTGACAAAAGCAATAGCTTGCCTTCGAGTGATTTCATAGTCCTCAGTGGTAAAAGGAATCTCTGTCATACCGCGAAACTGATTTTCCAATACATCTTGCTGATTGATCAGGTTCGGAGACAGGGATTCGATGAAAGGCTTATCACTTCCCATCAAAGCAAAAACAAATCCACGTTTCAGCCCTGCAATGTTATCCGGAATCATATATTTAAAATCAAACAGGTCACGCGGATGCTGACGGCTGAGGGCTGCCGACATTTTATCCCCATAAAGTTGTGCCAGTGGCACAATCCGGGCCTTACAAAACATCCCGAATTCTTCCTGGGCTTTGTTGCATAACGGCAGTTCAATTACGGGACCGATTATACCTCGTTTGATTCCGTTTACTTCAATCTTAACCGTGCTTCGCCCAAGAGTGCATAAGAGTTTATTTGGTACTGGCCTGATAATTATCCCTTTTACTGCTCGCTGGACCTGCCTGGCGATTTCATTCAGCCTGCTGTTGATGTCGGCCAGGCTTTCATGCCTGGGACCTGATGGAATATATGTTATATCAACATCAACTGAGTACCTTGGGAGGTTGTTGATGAAAAGGTTTATTGCCGTACCGCCGTGAACTGCAAAATTCTCTTCATGCCAGATAACGGGCAATGTACGTATCAGCAGGCTTACCTGTTCCTTGTAAAGGCTATTCATATTTAATCAGCTCTTCGGGAAGTACTATCTGATATTTGCTGTCGTAAACTCCATCAGGTACAATTTTACGCTTACCACTTCCCGTGTATATCTTTGATAACTCGAGACTGCTGAACCATTCATGACTTGCTTTCTCAGCCATGTAGAGGAACAAGCGTTTTATTTTTACTGAATTGTTCTGCTCCAGCAATGCCTGCACCATCCATGGACGGAGCGCTGTAAGTTGCTCCATTACATGATACAGATCCATAAGGTTGTACTGTCTTGGAACGAGGTTAAGACATTCCATAAAAGCCCGCTCAGGGGTGGAAACAATAATTTCAAACGATCCCTGCATCATGGTTGTCAGACCGGTCTCAGAATCAAAATATTCCGAGGTTACATAGATTAGGTCCACACCCCAGTCATATCGTTTAAACCAGACCGGGACCCATTCACCTTTCGGGTAGCCAACATAAACAACCTGTCTCCCCATTGGTACATAATGTGCAATCCCTGACAGTTCCAGTGCAGATAAACCACCGATAAAGAAGTGCTTGCCTGTTTGTTTATTAAACGATGATAAAGCCCCGAATAATGTCGGCGCCTCACCTGCACGGGCCATTACTCCCGGTGCGACAGGTGTCAGCCAATCGGATTCGCGATACCTTCGCTGCAGTTCATAAGATATGCCGTTTTCTTTCATCCACGATGAAAAAAACAAGGATCCGGAGGGTAGCTTCCGAAGTAACTTGTTTATTTTAGTAGATTTATCTGTACTCATAGTACAAATATACTCAAAAATATAAACCAAGTCAACAAAGAGTCCTTTTTAATCTCCTTTGATAGGGGTCAACCGAAATGAATGATAAAAGGTTGATTATACCGGATTTACAATAGGGACATGGGAATTTTGTCCTGGACCTCGAAATTATTAAAGTTGAGCCACAGCAGCTATCAGTCCGGATCCTCCTGGCGCCAGAGACCTTTGCTCCGTTTTCTGGCCCGGGCGGCCAGCTGTATAAACTCGTCGGCATGCCTGACGTTTGGCGGGGTGGTCATGACGGTGGCATAACCGTTTTTTACCAGCTCGGCATTGACAAAGGTGCCGTCAGCGAGGTATACATAGGCCAGGGTGCGCCCGTACCTGTCGTACCTTGCGACATCGAAAACGAGCCGCACCTTCTTGCCCCCGATAAGAGAATTCAGATAGTCCGACGACTCCGTGCCGAAGTATCCCTTCAGCTTCCTGCCGCTGTTGCGCGTCTCCGGCGCATCAACACCGATCAACCGTACCTTCAGCCCCTTTTCTGATCCGTCATCAACCCAGAAGGTGTCGCCGTCAACTACACGGGTGACAGTGTATACAGGCTCTGACTGGACTTCCTGGCCGGTGGTGTTCCGGAAGAGATCAGCGCTCCGGTCCTCTGCGTGCAAACACAACGCCCCGGCCGGGGGCAAGGCACTTATGACCCAGAGCAGGATGGCGTATGGGAGGAGAAATCTCACGGCGAATGTCCGGCTGTTTAAAAAATAAACGCCGGCTGATCATAATAATTGCACGAAATTTGACCCAGTACCATCAGTAACGTCCAAATAGAAAATACGATGAAAAAGTTGTACTACGTGTCCGTCATCCTGATGCTGCTGGCTGTCTCCGTCACCGCACCGGCACAGAAGGTCTTCAGCGTGCAGTATGAGAACCAGGCGGATGTTAAGGTGTATGTGGTGAAATACGAGAACCAGGCCGACCTGAAGGTCTTCAAGGTGAAATATGCAAACCAGGCCGGGGATAATGACGGCAGATGGTTCTTTACTGAGTATGCCAACCAGGCAAAGAAGAAGATCTACTTCGTGGAGTATGAGAACCAGGCCGACCTGAAAATATATTTTGTCGAGTATGAGAACCAGGCGGGGTGGAGGAACAAGGAGAAGATCCACCTGATGTACTGACAGGGTATGCTTACAGGACGCTTGCCGCCTCACAGGGAAAGGCTCCCGGAATATTAGCTCCCTTATACAAACGCAATAGTCAGGAGTCCGGGCAGGAACTTCGCCAAAGGGATAACCACATCAAACCTGGGCAGGCCGGATTTTGGCAAAGCCCTGGAACAGCATGCTGCATACTGGCCCACGGAGCCCATGACTGTCGGTTCGGAGGCGCTCGCCGAGAGCAGGGGAAGGTATGCAACTGTCCCGGAGAGGACGGTCAGGTATGACCTCCGCTTAATGCGAAGCGATATCCTCGGGATCAATGCACCGATAAAGCAGGAGGGAGGAAACTCATAATGGCGGTATCGGTTCCGTTCAGTTAGCCGGTGACACTCTCCTCAAGCGATTTCATTTCGGGTTGTTGATGCCGTATTATTCTGCTTTCCTGATCAGCATGCCGCGGAAGATGAAGCCGGTGATCTTTCCCTTTTCATCGGTGACGAATTTCAGGTCGCCCTCATATTCCCTGACAAAGAAGTCGGTCTCCGAGGTGAAATATGCCTGTATCCAGAAGCCGGGCGCAGGACTGATCAGCAGTTTGCCTCCTTCGACCTTCATATTGAATACTTCTCCTTCAATCTCGTATTTGCCGGAATACTTTTCCAGGAGGGTCTCCTCAACATCAATCACGGTCTTCTGCACAGGCTGGTAAAAGTCTTTCCACCCGTATACCAGGCCGATGCTGTTTACAACCTCGGAGAGGAGGGAGCCATTGTCGGAGTTGGTCATTATCACAGCTCCGTTGCCGCTGATAACATCGCCGATGTAATAACAGGTAAAGCCTTCATTGCCTCCGCTGTGTGAGAAATAAAAACTTGAATCATTCCTGTCAATAAAGACCCCGATGCCGGCATCTCCCATGACGGTATCAAGCCTCAGCCTGGTAAGCTCAGGTGTCAGGACCTTTTCCGACTTCCCATTGTATGAAAGCATGGTCTCAATGATATATTTGCACAGGTCGGTGGGATTGGTCCATAACCCTGCTGCCGCCTGCTCAGGGTAGATATGATATTTGCCTTTGACAGGTGTGCCGTCAGGCTTGTGCCCGGTGGCCAGCAGGGTGCTGTCTGTGCCTGCAGGCGGCTGTCTGTATGAACTGGATTTCATTCCCATCGGGTCAAGCACATTCTTCTGCATGTATTCATCATAGGCCTGGCCTGTGACATCCGTTACAACCAGCTGTGTTACTGTCGTACCGCCGCCTGAGTAGACCGGGCCTGTGCCGGGCTCTGCAAATGAACGTACAGCCTCCGTGTTTGCAGGCGGTTGCCCGTCGAGGATCTGCTGCACTGACGGGAGAGTGTCGCCACGGGCGTATCCCGGGAACCCGTGTATGGTCAGTCCTGCTGTATGACTCAGTAAGGCTTCCAGTGTTATTGGTTTGCCGTTTGAAACAGTGTCATAGGGGAATTGCCATGATGTGAGGTACTGGTTTATATCTGTGTGGAGGTCAAGCTTCCCCTCCTGCACCAGCTTCAGCACACCCACGCCGTTGAGCGATTTGCTGATGGATGCTGCCTGGAAGAGGGTTTTCGCGGTCACCGGACGCTCCTCGGAAACATCGGCCCAGCCATACCCCCTGGCCCAGTCGATTTTGTAATTATGTACCACTGCTATGCTGACTCCCTTGACCTTGTGGTGTTCCATCCTTTCCTGCAGGTTCCATGTGGTATCATACTGTGTCCTCACCCAGTCGCCCAGGCTGTTCTCCACCAGTTCTATTTTTGCCTCTGTTTCAGGGGAGTATGTGGTTTGTGCCTTCGGCTGGCATCCGGTGATGATGAGAACAGCCAGAAGTGTCGCGAACATGTAAACGGTAAATCTTTTCATGGCAGGCAGTTTTGAGGTTATTCCTTGCGAAATTATGTGTGATTATGATGCAATCACCAAATATACAAACAGTCAATCACCTGACAATGATTTTAATGGTCAGGAGCAGAGCATCAAACCCGGTCATTGCGTTTATCAGCCTGACAAAGCAAATTCATGAATTACCACGAACCGGAAACTCTCACTTCGGTTCTCTGATATAGGGAAAAAAGACACTGAAACATTACAAAAAGTAATTAATAGTTGCATAAAAGTAATTTATACATTACATTTGTGTTGTCAACAACATGAAATGATATGAAAACAAATCTGCTTTTACCGAACAAGTTCAAGAAGCCTGGCTGGATAATCATGATTCCTTCGGCTCTGCTTGGACTTTTCATGATCATCTTCGATTATGAATTTGATTTTCTTGACGCCAGGGTATTTACAATATACTACAATCCCCTGCTATCCGGAGATAATGTTCTATTCGGATTCATTCAGGAGAATCTTACCAATACCATTGCAGGCATACTTTTCATAATCGGAGCCCTGTTTGTGGCTTTCTCGAGGGAAAAGACCGAAGATGAATTTATTGCAAAAACCAGGCTTGAATCGCTCTTGTGGGCGACCTATATAAATTACGGTGTCCTGTTGTTCTGCTTTATTTTCTTCTACGAGTTTGAGTTTCTTTATGTGATGATATTCAATATGTTTACGATCCTTGTGATCTTCATTATCCGTTTTTACTACATGCTTCACAGGGCAAAAAAAATGCTGAGTCATGAAGAACAGTCTTAAAGTCGAGCGCGCAATAAAGAATATAACTCAGGAGGAGCTTGCCAGGGAGATAGGAGTGACGAGGCAGGCAATAAACTCAATTGAGCTCGGGAAGTACGTACCGTCATCCGTTCTTGCCCTTAAGCTGTCAAAGTTCTTCGGCAAGTCCGTAAATGATCTGTTTAGTCTTGAGGAAGGTGATTAGGGACTGTTCCGGCTTCAATGAGCTTTTTTAATAATTCCAGAATCAAGGTGGATACTACTGAAATCGTCACGGGGTATGCCCACACCAGGTGTCAGTATTCCGATCATCCCCGGAGAGTTAAATGACTAATTACCGTGCCAGCACCCGGGGAAATGGAATGAAACCAGCTCCTTTTCCCATATTTTGTATAAAATGCTGAATAATATTTCGTAATTTGCGTTACGTAAAAAACGTAACATGAAAACTGAAATCACTAATCCGTTCATTACGGGGGGATATGCAGGCCCGGAATATTTCTGTAACAGGGAAGATGAGACAAAGAGGCTCGCCGGCGCGATTGATTCGCGCAGAAATATTACTCTGATATCTCTCAGGAGGATGGGTAAAACAGGTTTGCTAAAGCACCTGAAGCGCCGGATTGAGGGAAGGGGAAAAGCGTGCGTTGTTGTTTATACCGATCTTCTTCCGACGATGGATTGCAACGAGATGCTGAATGCTGTCTCTACGGCACTTTTCAGGGTACGGCAGAAAGAAAAGAATTTTATGGAGAAAATGTTCGGCCTGATGGGTTCACTGCGTCCGAAACTGACAGTAGACCCTCTGACCGGAGAGCCGGCAGTTGAGCTGACAGTAGAGACAACCACTGACATCAGCACAGGGCTTGACAGTATAATGCGACTTATCTCGGAGATAAAGCGGGATATAGTATTCATGTTTGATGAATTTCAGCAGATAGCGAAGTATCCGGAGAAGAACACCGAAGCAATACTGCGAACGGTAATACAGGCTTACCCCGTCATCCCGTTCATTTTCTCAGGCAGCAGCAAGCATATGCTTGAAAATATGTTCATGTCCGCCGGAAGCCCGTTTTACCAGAGCTCTGAACTCATGTACCTTGAAAGGATTCCGGAAAGTGACTACGCTGAATTCATCAGGGGGCATTTTCAGAAAGCCGGCAGGGAGATTGATGATGATTCATTGCTGAGAATTTTCCGGTGGACAAGGCTCCACACATGGTATGTGCAGTATGTGTGCAGCATTATTTATGAGCAGGGGCATCAGAATACAGGTGTAGCTGAAGTCCACCAGGTGTTTCACCGTATAATGACTGATTTTGAACCACAGTATGTCAATTACCGCAATCTGCTTTCCGCCCACCAGTTCAGGCTGCTTATTGCAATAGCAGCTGAAGACGGGGTAGATCAGCCCACTGCAGGAGGATTTATTTCGCAATACGGACTTACAAGTCCCAGCTCAGTCTCAGCGTCGCTTAAGTCGCTTGCAGATAAGGAGATGTTGGTCCTTGATCAGGGGCGGTGGCAGGTTTATGATGTTTTTTTCTCGCGATGGCTTCAGTATCATTACTCAGGGGCCTGACCCTGGCAAACCAAGAATATTATGTCAATCCCGATTATTTTGATAAGCAGATGCATAAAGAAGGGAGCTCCACGTCACAAATCCTGTAAAGAGTTGTACACAAACGCAATAGTAAGGAGGCCGGGCAGGAACTTCGCCAGCGGGATAACCACTTCAAACCTGGGGCAGCCTGATTTCGGCAAAGCACTGGAACAGCATGCCGCATACTGCGAGGCGCTGATACGCTGCGGAGTGGAACTGACAGTCCTGGATGCCGACGAGAGATACCCGGATGGCTGTTTCGTGGAGGATATGGCTGTCGTCAACGGCAGGGTGAAAGTCATATCCAGGCCGGGAGCGACCACAAGAAGAGGAGAGGAGGAGGCGATAGCACAGGTCCTGGCCGGGTACGGACCTGTAGAGTCAATAACGGCACCGGGCACGCTGGAGGGCGGGGATGTGTTAAGAGCTGAGAACCATTACTTCATCGGCATCTCCGCAAGGACAAACAGAGAGGGCGCCGGCCAGCTTGCAGATATCCTTACAAAGCACGGCTTCACCTCATCTTTTGTAAGGGTTGAGGCAGGACTGCACCTTAAATCTGACATCGCATACCTGGGGGAAAGGAATTTTATTTCGACCCCGGTGTTTTCACAGGTGGCCCACCCGGCAAACACCATCATACCTGACCCTGATGAATATTACTCGGCCAATTGCCTGCGGGTCAATGACTTCCTCCTGATCGCCAGAGGATTTCCAAAATCGAAGAGGCAGATCCTGGAGCTCGGATACAACATAATCGAGCTTGATATGTCGGAGTTCAGAAAAATGGACGGCGGCCTTACCTGCCTGTCGCTCATCTTCTGACTGATCCTCCTGCAACAACGAATTGCCAGCTCACGATTCAGTAACGGCCTCAACGGTATTGAAGCTCTTTCTCCTCTTCATGAAATACCAGAAGAGGTAAGGCACATGCATCACAAAGTTGACAAGGCCCCAGTAATAGACCGCCCTGTCGCTGGCGAAGGCTGATGAGTCCATTATGGGTGTGAAGATGTCATAGGTGGCACGGATAAGAATATGCACCGCCAGGGTGTAAGCCCGCGCCTGAACGTAGAGCTCGGGACGGCGTTTGATGAGCGGGTAGATCTCGGCTGCCAGCAGGATGCAGAGCGAGCTGGCGGCATAACCAGGGTTCTCCGCATAGACGAAGGCTATATTCCACGTGGTGTAGAGGAAGTTCCAGATCGGGTCGGTATATGCCAGCATATCGTATGGCTTCCCCTTTGAGAAGGCCCAGCCGTCACGCCTGCCTTTCGACTTGAAGAGGGGGATGGTGACGATGAGGATGAATCCCGAGATGCCGTTGAAGTAATTGCCCAGGGCCAGGTCCTTGAGAGAAGCCTCAAGTATGTTCAGTCCCAGCACGGCATAAAGAGCCCACAGCACCCAGTTCTTACGGAACAGCTCCCATATCCTGGCACGCTCACCTGAGTGTGCCAGTCGACCCAGTCCCAGTATCAGTGCGGTAGGGACAAGAACTGAGAAGGTCTTCACCCAGCGGAACCAGCCATCGAGCTGCGCTGACCAGAGGGGGAAGGTGAAGAGAGCCAGGATCCAGAAGATGGCCGAGGCTTTCAGGTGCTTGCGCATCAGCTCTACCAGGATCAACAGGATGCCTATGTAGAGAGGCATGGAGACGAGATACTGCCAAAGTGGAATATTCATGACAACAGGTTTTATAGTGAATATATGTTCATTTATTGCAGAAAAAAAACTACATTCTGATCATATCCCATGAAAGCTGAAATGCTTTTTCGATGCGTTCCGGATTCATTTTATACCGGGCAGTCACATGCTCGTCGGCCAGTTCGCGGACGAAGCCTATCATGGCCAGGAAGAGCATTTCGACATCAACATCGTTTTTGATGAGCATCTCCCGCTTGCCCCTCTGGATGACCTCGTATACAGGGTGTTTCATGGCCTCGGCGAGGGCACTCTGCTCTTCGGTGATGTAGGGAGAACGGTAATACTGTTCGAGGAAAACGCTCTCGCTGTGATGTTCGATGCGGTGAGTGAGATAGTTCACCCATATCTTTTTCAGTCCTATGCGGAATGGCTCCGCCGGGTCATAGCCCTGCATGAACCTCTCCAGAGATATTTTGCGAAAGTGCAAATACATCTTGTGAAAGAGCTCCTCCTTATTTTTGAAATAGATATAGAGGGTGCCGGTGGCTATGCCCGACTTCGCCGCCAGCTTCTTCATCGTCAGTCCTGCGATGCCCTCATTACTTATCAGCTCCAGCCCGGCGCTGAAGATCAAATCTATCTTGCCGTAATCCTTTGATCTCATATCGCAAATAAAATGAATATATGTTCATTATACAATGACAAAACACATGTTTATTGCAGCTTTATATAGATTCATTCGGTTCTATAATTCTTTTGCATGTTTAATCGGCAAAGATTATTGAAACTTCTTGGTGGGTTGGGAGATTAGTATTGGATCTATCCCTTAATGGAACTATGCCTGATGTTGCACCTAACGGCCCGGCGGTATAAGGTATTACTAAGCTATCAAGGGAGTAGGAACAAAAGCAAAAACCAGACGAAGCCAATGACATATACCGACCTGTTGTGGTGAGTGCTTTAGTTCAAATCTAGAACAATTGCCAGGTTTTCTTTGACTTTATTAGAAAGACTTTCAGGTAATTCACCAAGCTTTTTAAGTAGCCTTTTATTGTCAATTGCTCGCACCTGATCAATCATTATGTCACAGTTCACGTTAAGATTTGCGGTACCCTTTTTAATATGAACTCTTAAGATTTCTGATTCTTTCTGAATATTTGTCGTCAGAGGGCATATTATTGTTGAAGGGTGAGGTATCTTATTTAAAAGATTTGTTTGTAACACAAGAACAGGCCTTGTCTTACCTGGCTTTGTACCAATCTGAGGGTTTAAATCAGCCACCCAGATTTCAAATCTATTAACTTGCATAATCAATCTCCTCAAATTCATTAAGGACAGAAAGAGACTCGTCTTTTACCAGTAAAGATTCTTTCTTGAGTTTTGATTCTAAGATTTTACGCCTCTGAATTTTATTATAATATTCGAGAGCCTCATTTATATACCTATTTCTAGGTTTCTTAATCATGGAGAGGATACTTTCAGTTTCTCCGAAGATCGAGTCGTCAATTTTTAATGATACAGTTTTCATGGTATTAGCATTATTCTGCAAAGGTATATATAATATGTATATACTGCAAGTATATTTATATAATATTTATCAGCTGCGTCCTGGCATTCAGCATAACTCTCTTATAGAGATAGTTTTTGTACATATAGTATTGCAATAATAGAGAGTTTAAGGTTGAATTATCTTAATAAAATCGTAATAAACAGACCTGATATGTTCACCAGATATGGGCATTGCTGCAAAATAATTGACAACAAGGTTTACACTCTGTAACCCCCTCAAATCTCGCTTGCTCCTCAGAACGGCTTAACCAAGGCTAAACTAAATGATTTAAGGTAGGATGTTAATGTCCCATAAATTTTGAACACGGGGGAGATGGGTGAGAACAGCCACGCCAGGCAAAGGTTGAGGAA
>CAYPKP010000072.1:0-11586 GCA_964411345.1 uncultured Rikenella sp.
TTGAAGTAAGCCAGGTTGGAACCGGTCACGTAGAGTCTGAGATCCTTAAAGAGGTTGTTGACATCCGCCCCTTTGAGATCATAGCTGAGGGTGACCTCGCGCAGTGCAAGGAAGTCGCCCTTCTCCCACATCCTGGAGCTACTGCTGGTCATTGAGCCCTGGTCACCGCCGCCGGCCAGGTGGTTCTTCTGCCTGTCGACAAGAGTGAATATGGGGATGTTGGATGTCGGATTTTCAGCCGTCCAGGTATCCCTGATCTCCAGAGGACCGTTCTGGTTACCCTGCGTCTGGGCTATCCCCTTCACACGGCGTCCGTTGATAATCATGTGTCCTACAGTAAAGTCGGTCTTCACGAACAGGTTGAACCCCTTCCAGCTCATTGCTGAGGTGAGGCCTCCCACGAAGTCGGGAGTTCTTCTTCCGATAACCTCCCTGTCGAGATAGTTGATGACGTTGTCACCGTTGACATCTTTCCAGATCGCATCACCAAGGAAGCGGGTGTCCTTATCCTGTGCAAACTCGACAATCCTTCCGGCATGGGCGTCTATATCTTCCTGGGTCTTGTAGACACCTTCAAAAATATAGGCAGTGATGACGTCATATCCGACCCTTTCACCCTCCTGCAGTCCGCCAACATATATTGTTCCGCCTGTCTCGGGATCATATATCTCGGTACCGCCCTGCCTGTTCTTTTCGACACCGTTTTCAGGAAGTGCCTTTGCATAGTTCCTTACGCGGTAGAATGTAAGGCCAAGGTTCCAGTTGAAATCAGAACTCTTCAGAACATCACCGTTAACCTGCAGTTCAAGACCCCTGTTCTGCAGGGTTCCGTTGTTGGTTGTTATCGATGAGAAACCTGTCCACAGAGGCAGCGTCAGTCCCGCCAGCTTGTCCTTGACATCCCTGATAAAGTAATCGGCAATCACTGTCATCCTGTTTCCGAAGAGGGCCATGTCAAGTCCGAGGTTGAGTGTGGTTGAACGCTCCCACTTAAGGTCAAGCAGCGGGAGGCCGTTGTTTACATAACCGGAATAGCCGTTGTAAACTGATGTGGCCCCGTAACTGCCAAATACGCCAAAGTTACTGAGTATGTCGATGTTACCGTTAACACCATAACTGATCCTGGGCTTAAGTTTGCTGACATAGGCGCTGACACCGGAGTCCTTGAAGAAATCCTCGTTGTGTGCGTTCCACCCTAATGAGATGCCGGGGAAGAAGTCATACTTGTTGTTTCCGAGACGCGAGGTACCGTCATAACGGAATGTCAGGCCAACCAGGTATTTGTAATCAAAGTCGTAGTTGACCTGTCCGAACAGAGAGGCGATCTCATAGCCTGTCCTGAATGAATAGGGAACACCGTTGGCTTCCGACGCCACGTTCATGGTATAGATGAGGTCAGTGGGCGAGAGACGGGTCCCGGCAGAGAAGTTGAAGGAGTTCTCAATGAAATACTCTGAACCAACAAGTGCACTGACGTTGTGCAGTCCGGCAAATGTCTTCCTGTAGTTCAGCAGGGCGGTCACCTGGTTACGCAGGAACCTTTGCTGCTCAGCAGAAGCGTTTCTTGCGGTTATCAGGCTTCCGGAGTTGAGATAGGCCTTGTTGAACGACTCATTGGAGTTGTTGACCGAGAAGTGGCTGCCGCGCAGGGTGAATGTAAAGTCATTCAGGAATTTGTAATCGAGCTGCACGGAACCTGAAAGACGCTGTTCCAGGTTGTAGCGAATGAACTTGTCATAATAATAGAGCGGGTTGCCAAAACCGAGGTATGTACCCGGCTGGTACTCATTTGAGAGGCTTCCGTCAGGATTGTTGTTGTAGATACGGGATGTAGGTGCAAGACCGGCCGTCCTCTGGAACAGGTTGTAGTCACTGTCGTACGGAAGGTCCCTGTTGGAGTGGGCATAGAATATGTTGGAAGAGACCTTGAGAGCATCAGTCAGATTGTATGATGCGTTGAAGGTTCCGGAGATCCTTTTGAACTGAGAATTCAGCACCAGTCCGTTGTCATCCATGAACCCGAGTCCCAGATAGTAGGTGCCCTTGTCGTTTCCTCCGTCAAATGAAAGGGTGTAATCCTGGGAGCTGCTGTTCTGGTAGAAGAGCTCGTTCATCTTGTTCTCCATGAAAATAAGGGTGGTTCCCGGATTGACCGGGTCCTCCATGGTCTTCCATCCGTCGTAAGCCAGCAGGTACTCATTGTCAGACGAGAGCACCATGGTAGTGTAGATGGAGTTTGTGGTGTTGTTACCCGTCGCAGCGGCATGGTTGCCAGTCAGGAACTGGTTCAGCCATGCATAGCCCATCACCTCCTGTGCGGCTTTGACAGCAAGCCTGTTATACTTTATGTAATCTTCAGCACCCAGGTACTCCATCGGGTCTGCACGTCGCTGGTTGAAGGTGAACTTCGACCTGAGGGTGATGTTTGACTTTCCTGCCTTGCCCTTGCGGGTGGTTACAAGAATGACGCCGTTGGCAGCCCTGGCACCGTAGATGGCCGTCGATGCTGCATCTTTCAGAACTTCTATTGATTCAATGTCGTCTGAGTTGAGTGCGTAAAATGTACTTGGTACTCCGTCAACCAGAATGAGTGGCGAGCCGGTACCGTCAAAGCTGGTACCGCCGCGGACCACCAGGCTCGGGGTCGTTCCCGGCTGACCGCTGGTCTGCGTCACCTTCAGTCCGGCAATTGTACCCTGAAGTGCGGTGGCTACGTTGGATCGGGGCGCATTCTCCAGCACCCTGGTGTCAAGCTTGGAGATCGAAGTTGTCATCTCGGCACGCGACTGGGTGCTGTAACCTGTAACCACTATCTCGTCAAGGATGGTGGTCTCCTGCGCCAGAACAATGTCAATGACATCCTGACTTCCTATGGCAACAGTCTGGCTGACATATCCTACCATCGAAATCTCCAGCTGGTTTGAACCTTCAGGAACACTCAGGCTGAAAGAGCCGTCGGCGAGGGTGGCGGTTCCGATTGTCGTTCCCCTTACGATTACGCTTACCGCAGGCAACGGCAGTCCGTCTGCGGCATCCGTAACCGTGCCCCTGATTGTTTTCTGGGCCATCATTGCACTGCCGGTCACCAGCAAGGTGAACAGCAGCATCAATATCCGCGGCCAAAAAGTAATTTCTCTTTTCATTGGGTTGGAATTGATTTTTAGGTTATTATTATAAAGGTATTAAATATTTATGTCATACATAATGCAATGCAAAAATAATTTTTTAATTTTACATGCAAGAGAAAAATGAATTTTTTTGCCTTTTTTTGTATAACTTTTTCTTGGCGACAATAAATAATGGATAATCAGGATTTAAGACTTGAGCTGAAAGCGATAGACACCAGCAGCCTGGTGGACAAGGTGGAGATCCGCCTTATAGAGGTCTTCCTCTATAAAGAGCTGAAGCCGGGTGACTCAATACCCAAGGAGACCGAACTGGCATCACTAATGGGTGTCAGCCGTACTGTCATAAGGGAGTCGCTGAACCGGCTCAAGACTATGGGGCTGATCGAATCCAGGAAGCACAAGGGGACGATCATCAAAAGTCCGGACCTCTCGGCCATTCTCGGAAAATCACTTATACCGCGAATCCTCGACAACAAGACCCTGATGGATGTCTTTGAGATCCGGCTCGCACTGGAGGTGGGGATGGCAGACTTTATCTTCGCCAGGAAAACCGACAGGGACATTGAGGAGCTGGAAGAGATTGTGGAGATAGAACCCGACCACTCTGACGACATACTCTTTGACGTCGATCACGAGATCCGGTTTCACGGCAAGCTTTACCGGATGACCGGCAATGACACCCTCGAAGATTTCCAGACCCTGCTGCTGCCTGCCTTCCAGCATGTATACAATATCGGGCTGCTGGAAGTAAAGGGCAAAAGAAGGAAATATGTATCGCACAAGCAACTCGTTGCACTCCTGAAGAAAGGTACCCCCGACAAGTTCCGCGAAGGAATGCGCCGGCATCTCGAGAACCACTTTGTCAGGATCCTAGCCAACAATCAGCACCACTCCGAAAGCAGGTAGAAGAGATCTATCACTGCAAAGAAACCGATCTGCACTGCAAACAGCGGCAGGGCCCTGCCGTTCACCCTCTCTTCTCCGGCTATCCTGACCAGAGTATGAAACAGCGCCGAAAACAGGAACCATGCAGCATAGTTGCTCATCGGTATGCGCCCCCCCTCCCATGACCACATGTCAAGACGGATGGCTGCCGGCTCAAGAATGAGATCGTAAAACACCATCAGCACCGACCCGGTGATGATGACGAAGACCGACTTCCACACAGCATGGGTACCGGCAGCAGAACCCGTCTGCACTGTTGCTGTCTGACTACCCGTGAACTTATCCGGTATCAGATCCCACAGCTGCCTGCTGATCACATTGGTGCAGTAGATCAGCACAAACCAGTTGAGGCCTATTATGAGAGGTGTGTTCCACAGCTTTGGCCCCAGTGCGCTGCCATAGCTGTATGAACCGAAAATCTTCCCCGTATTTACCCCGACTGCTTCTACCAGAAAGGAGGCAGCGAAAACAGCCAGTCCGGTAAGGAGCACCCTGCGTGCCGGCCATCTCCCGTAAAAGAGAAAAAGGGCGGCAAAGATCAGGTTGAGAGGCGTTATGGCAATAAAGAGGTCACGGGAAAAGGGCAGCAGCATTCCTGCCAGACCCACCCCGTAGACCCAGAGCAGCACCTCCGTTGATTTCACTATCGGGAACCTCTTGATCATCACCGGGCCGGGGGTATCATGTCACATGCTATCTTCGCCGAGGCAAGGCATAGAGGTATGCCTCCGCCGGGGTGCACAGACCCTCCGGTGAACCACAGGTTTCCGTACCTGTTTCTGACGTTTGGATGACGCCTGAAAGCAGCAAAACGGCTGTTGGAACTGCTTCCGTAAAGAGCCCCGCGGTGTGATACGGTAAATTTCCCGATCAGAGGAGGGTCAAGGATCGCCTCCTCCTCAATATCCTCCGCAATATCCTTTCCAAGCCTTCTGCTTACCTTATCAATAATGTTCCTCCGGGAGCGTTCAACCACCGCTGACCAGTCCTGGCCGCTGTCATAAGGCACGTTTATCATCACAAACCAATTGTCCTTTCCCTGAGGAGCATCAGTAACAACGACCCGCGATGAGGCAAACACGTAGACAGTCGGGTCATCGGTCACCTCTCCCCTGCGCAGGGCCCTGAACTCCGCAGGATAATCGGATGAGAAGAAGATGTTATGCAGATCCAGCTCCCCGTATCGCTGTTTCATCGCCCAGTAGAAGATCAGCGCCGAGGTGCTGCGCTCCTGTCTCTCCTGCCTTCGTGCGGCACGCTCCTCCTGCAACAGGTTCCTGTAGAAGGGTATCACATCCGAGTCGGAGACCACAACATCCGTTTTCATCGTACCCTCAGCCGTACTTATCCCGGTGACTCTTCTGCCATCCCTGGTCACTGACATCACCGGCGTGGCCGTGTGCATTATCACCCCACACCTTCCGGCCAGTTGCGTCAGAGCCTCGACAATATCCCTCATCCCCTTCTCCGGAAAGAAGGCACCGGTGTTATGCTCAAGGTGGGCTATCACATTCAGCGTGCCCGGCGCACGGTAGGGGCTGGATCCGTTATAGGTGGCGTACCGGTCAAACAGCTGTATCAGTTTTTCGCTGGCGAACCTCTTCCTGATAACCTGGTGCATGGTGGAGAAGGCATTCAGTTTTCTGAAGTTGCGTGCCACGTTGAGAGACTCGGGCTTTCGGAAGTTGTCGAGCTGATAGAAAGGTGAAAATATGAATATCCCGGCAGTCAGGTCGTACAGTTCAGCACACTCATCAAGGAAGGCGATCACTTTCTCCCTCGGCTCACCCGTTATGCGCTCAGCCTCGTCGGCGAAGCGCTCCCTGTCGGTCCAGGCATCCATCATCGTTCCGTCGTCCCAGAAATACCTGCACGATGAAGGCAGGGATATATAGTTGAAGTGATCGCGCGGCTCTTCTCCCGCCAGAACATACAGCTCATCAACCAGGGATGGAAGGGTGAAAAGAGAAGGACCTGTGTCAAAGCGGCATCCGGAGAGGTGAAGTTCTCCCATCTTTCCCCCGACCACTTCGTTCTTCTCGAAAAGATGTGTCTCATACCCCTTCAGCGACAATCTGATGGCTGCCGCCACTCCACCTATTCCCGCACCTATTACCGCTGCCTTGCTTTTCATTCGTCTTCAATATATCAGTTTTTCCGGTTGGCTGGAACTTGCATGACCTTAACCGTTCCTATCCTTTGGTGATAACTTGCTGATGCAGTCCCTATTCCTTTCAACCCTGTCAGATCAGTCGCGTCATGTCATAAAAGAGTGCCTTCATCAGCAGCAGCATCTTTCTGCCGTTGGATATCCGGTACCGCCTGCCGGCAACTGAGCCGGCACCGGCCTTTCTTATCTTTGCGAAGAGAGCAAGATAATAGGAATATGCCAGGTAGACCCCTCTCCTGCTGCCCCGGTCAAGCCCCCTGATACCTTCCCTTGCCCCGGCAAACTCGGATTCTATATCCTTCTCTATCTGCTTTTTCTCTTCCAAAGTGAAAGTATTGAAGTCCACCCCCGGAAAATAGACTCTCCCCCGCTCAGTCCAGTCACTCTTTATATCCCTCAGAAAGTTGACCTTCTGGAAAGCCGAACCGAGCAATCGGGCAGGCTCTCTCAGCCTGTCGAAGCGCGACGGGTCATCATGGCAGAAAACCCTCAGGCACATCAGACCCACAGCCTCCGCCGAGCCATAGATATATTCACTGTAGCTCTGCCGGTCATGGTTTTTAAGGCTGAGGTCCATCTCCATGCTGTAGAGAAAGGCCTCAATAAATTCCCCGTCGATATTGTAGGTATTGACTGCCCACTGGAAGCTGTGAAGCACAGGGTTGGAGCTGATGCGGCTGTTTATGGCTTCGGCCGTGTCGGCCCGGAACCTGTCAAGCATCTCTTTCTGGGGCTGACCGAAGAAGGTGTCGACGATCTCATCTGCCAGGCGCACGAAGCCATATATGGCATAGATGGCCCTGCGGTGCCTGGCGGCAAGCATTTTTATGCCCAGCGAGAACGAGGTGCTGTAGCCGGTGGTGACCACCCTGCTGCATCTGATGGCAATCTTATCATATTGAGTCAATTTCATCATCAATTCTCTGTACTGTGAGTTTTGAACTGATCATCACCATCGGCAACCCGGTGCCGGGGACGGTGGATGCACCCGTATACCACACATTGGATAATTTCTCATCCCTGTTCGAGGGCCGGAAACCTCCCACCTGGGTCATCTTGTGGCCCAGTCCCAGACCGCTGCCGCGGTAGAGTCCGAACATGTTCTGCCATGCCACCGGGTCCAGGACGACGCGTGTCAGCAGATTGGCCTCTATGTTGTGTCCGGTCCTCTCTGAAAGATCCTCTATCACGGCATCGGCAATCTGCTCCCTGTCGCTCCAGTCGGGTTTGAACCTGAGGTCAGGCACCGGAACCAGGATAAAGAGGTTCTCACATCCTTCGGGGGCGCTCTCCGGGTTGAAGATGGCATTTGCATTCACGTAGTAATAAGGTTTCTCAAGCGAGACCCTGTTGCGGAAGATGCCCCTGGAGTACTGCTCATAGTCTCTCTCTCCGAGAAAGTAGTTATGATGGTGAATATTCTCCATCCTCCCCTTTACCCCAAGGTACATGGTGAAGGGAGCGAGGGTCCACTGCATCCTGTCGAGCCTCTCGTCACTGAACTCACTGCGGCGGAAGACCCGGCCGCGGAACATGGCAGCGTCGGCGTTCACCACGAAGATGTCGGCCTCCCACCGTCTTCCCGAAGCATCAATGAAGGCCCTGTTGCGCCTGCCCGAAGCATCATAGTCCGTGATCCTGACATTGTAATGTATCCTGATACCTGCCCTTTCTGCCTCTTTGAGCAGTCCCTCCACTATCCGGTACATGCCGCCTTCCACATTATGATAACCGTCATGCACCATCTCGGTGTAGCTCAGTATCGTATATACTGCCGGGGTGTCAAAGGGGGTGGCACCAAGGAAGAAGGAGACAAGTGAAAAGATAACCCGAACCTCGTATGAGGTGAAGTGACGGCTCATCTCACCCCACACCGACCTCAGGATTTTGGGCACATGCTTCACCGGAAGCCTGGTCATCTGTACGATGAAGTCGGGCAGTGACCTGAAGTTTTTTGACAGCACTCCCTTCTCAATGTCAAAAAACAATTGTCCCGATGAAGAAAGAAATCGCTCCATCCTTTCACGGAAGCCCGGCTCGATATCCTCAAACTGACGGGCAAGCCGCTCAAGGTCGCGATAAATGATAAAACGCCTGTCGCTCCCACGGAAATTAACATGGTAGAGAGGATCTATCCTTACAAACCTGAACGGCATCTCAATGCCTGCATCCCTGACAAATTCATCAAAGTGATAGCTCATGCTGAAGAAGGTGGGCGCCATGTCGAAGGTAAATCCCTCAGACCGGAGCTGATTCAGCCTCCCTCCTGCCTGCCTGTACATCTCCACCATCTCCACATCGTAGCCGCGGCGGCTGAGGCGGAGTGCCGTTGCCAGCCCTCCCAGGCCCGTCCCGACTATCAATGCTTTTTTCCCGGACATATCTTTCTTATGAACAAATCATTTTATCTTCATTTCCACGGCAGGCAGGAGTTCATCACGCACCCACTCAAAGCCGGGCGCCCTTCGTAAAGCCCGGCGATAGGCCTCACGGGCACCCTGCCAGTCGTCCATCTTCTCAAGCAGCTGTCCGAGAAGCACCATGGTGTTCAGGTATCTCCAGTTGCAGTCTGACATGCCGTTGCCGGACTCATAGAGACGCAATGCCTCCCTGAATGAAGCGGCGGCCTTTTCCTTTGACCCTCCCGCGAAGGCAGGCATGTGAGCTTCGGAGTTGGCTTTCTCTATCCATACGGCGGCGCTGCCGCCCCCCTTTTCCATTGCCGTCTCCAGCTGCTTCAGCGCCCTTGGCCCCAGGGTTACTGCCCGCGCCGGGTTAAGAGCCATGCGGAAGCCCAGAAGCGATACCCTGAAAGCTTCGGTCTCCGCGGCATACTCCGGGTATGCTGCCAGAAGCTCAATATCCTTCTCAAAACCATCTATGAGGGGCCTTGCCGCACCCTTGTCTCCGGTTCCGAGGAGATACCCGATATAGCCATACCTCGCCTCAACCAGAGTGCAGAGGGTACAGCCATCAGGATCACGGCCGTATGACTGCTGCAGGTCATTCATCCCTCTCTTCCACAACTCCATGTCACCGGTGACGTAGCCTCTGTATACGTCACAGTTGCTGCAATCCTGACCGGACACTGCAAGGGGCATGGCAATCAGCATGACTGCAAATGCCACCGTACATAATCTTCTCTTCATTTCACCTCTCTTCCTTTCCATTCGTAGCTTCGTCTGAATGTTTTAACAATGGCAGTCAACGCGATATGATAGAATGCTGCTATGCCGGGCAGGAGATATTTCAGGTTTTCAGAGACCTTTTGCCTGCTTGTAACGGCTATCATTGCGTTCAGACCCGCTGTCATAATTAAATAGGATATCATGTAATACCACGGCAGAAACAGGAACAGTATCCAGCCTGCCAGGCCTGTCAGGGAGAACAACAGAAAAAAGAGCACACTGTTTCCGAACATGGAAAAAATATTTCTTGAGAATCCGCTTATCGCTTCACGGTAACTGCGGTACATCCTGCAACGTATCTCCTTCCCTCCGACCAGGGTGTCGCCTCTAAGTCTTCTGCGCTTCACCAGCCTCATGATTTCAATGTCCTCTGCCAGCCGTTCCCTCACTGCCTCATGGAAACGATACCTGCGGTAGAGGTCGCCCCTGAAGAGCATCATCTGACCGTTTGCTGCCGCAAAGGATGTCCATCTGCAACGCCGTATCAGGAACAGGGGAAGTAGTGACAGCAATATCCTGAACATAAACGGCACCACGATCTTCTCCCCCCTGGTCCGCATCACCTGTTCAGGAAACATTGACAGAAGGGCCAGGTTATGCCTGCGCGCAAAAATCACCGCCCGACGCAGGAGATCGTAGCCGACTGTGACATCTGCATCAAGAAAAAGCAGATAATCTCCTTTTGCCGCCATCGCCAGGTTATGACATGCACGGTTCTTTCCGGTCCATCCTGCCGGCAGCTCCATCCCTTTCATATATCTCACGCGGCTGTCCAGTGCTTCATAACCCCTGATCAGCTGTGCCGATCCGTCCGTCGACCCATCGTCATACACAAGTATTTCCGCATTCCTGTAGGCGAGAGAAGTAAGCGAGCCCAGAAGCCTGTCAATGTTCTTCTCTTCGTTCCTTACAGGTATAAGTACTGACAGCAGAGGCAGATCGCCCTGCTGACCCTCAACCTCAGGCAGGTAGGGCCTGCTGACCATATTCAGAAAGGCAACCGAAAACCTCAGAAAGGTAAGAAACAGTACAATAAAAGCTGATATCATCAGAATCATGATGGTATCTGCTTGGTAATACACTCGTTAAGGAAAATATTGTAACTCTCCTCCAGGTCAGATGCTGATCTCTCCCTTGCGGTATATTCAATGACCCTTAATGTCAGTACAGGCTTCTTGTCCGAATACCAGTCGGGCAGCGCCACATAAAAGAGGATCATCAGCTTATCCGATGCCCCTGCGATGATGCGCTCCACTCCCTTCTCAAACCTGACAGGCCTGTGGTGTATTGAGGCAATCGTTCCCTGGGGGTAAACGGCAACCATATTCTCTTTCTCGTGCAACAGCGAGGAGGCGTAATGGAGCGACTCCACCACCGACCGTGATCCTCTCTTAATGGAGAAAGCCCCGGCCTTGTTCAGAAAGAGCCTGGGAGTGAGCTGCTCCTCGAGCATCATGATGTGAAACTTCTTATGCAGCCTGAGATCATTCAGCCGGTAGGCAATAAATCCGTCCCACCAGCTGAAGTGGTTGCCAATAAGCAGTACGGGCCTGCCGGAAGCTTCAATGGAGCAGTCAACTTCAACCCTCCGGAACAGGCGGTTCAGTCCGTTGCGCGAGTAGAAGCTGAAGAACCGGACAAAAAAGGGTATGTGCCTTGCCCTGATCACCTTTTGCCGCTTACAGTTACAAGAGACCGGTCAGGATTACGGTAGTATTCAGGTATCACGGGGACCGTCTCTCCTTCAGGGATTGCAAAATGGCGGAGATAGCTGAGCAATGCCAGCCACTCCTTGCCCTCCTGAACACCCGGAACCCCGGCATCAAAGTCGGCAACGGCAGCTGACAGGTCTGTCATGAGATTTCCCTGAGCATCCTTGGGCTCCACTTTTATGAGACCAAAGGTTTTCTTTTTAATAAGGGCAAGGTTGTCAACCATGTAGGAATTAGCTACTATTGAATAGAGCTTATCGTTTTCTTTGGAGGTGTCGAGCTCAGAGAAATTACCCTCACTGTCGGCAAGCTCAATCTTCCTCACCTTGTTAAAGATCCTGCCATCAGGGTCATACTCGATGCGCAGGTGGGAGTAATAACAGAAATTTGACGGGGTTGATTTCGAAAGAAAGATAAGTATCTCGGCAACATTCCTGATCTCC
>CAYPKP010000073.1:0-11475 GCA_964411345.1 uncultured Rikenella sp.
CAGTGCCAGTCGGCAGTCGGCGGTCGGCAGTCGGCAGTCCGCAGTCGGCAGAAGTGGGGGGAGTAAAATTAAGAATTATGAGTGATGAATTGATAGTCAGCCCATTAGACTATTGCCTACTGCCCATTGCCTATTGCCTGCAGAGCCTGCCCCCCTACCTGAAGAGATAGACCGTCCCCCGGTATTCCCTTCCCTCGTACTCCACATCATCATAGCCGACGGCCCTGATGACATAGAAGTATGCGCCGGGGGCGGCGCGGCGATCGGAGTTGTTGATCCTGCCGTCCCATCCCTGCCAGTCGCGCAGATCCTCTCCCTCGCCGCGGTAGTGACAGACCCTGTGACCGCTCTTGGCGAACACCTGCAGGTCAAGAAACTTCAGTGACTTCTTGTCGGGAACGAAATATTCGTTGATGCCGTCGTCATTGGGAGTGAATACGTTGGGTATCTGCAAGAAGGAAGGAAGCACCGTGATATCCACGGTGGCCGAGTCACTGCAGGTGAGCTCGCTCTCTATGATCAGGGTGGCCTTGTATTCTCCCGGTATATAGTAGGTGTGAGTGCCAGGGTCAGTGAGGTTTGAGACCGAATCATCGCCAAACTTCCAGAGGTACTTGTATCCCCTGACAGAATTGTCCGTGAAGGTGATCTCCAGCGGAGCTTCGCCCTCTGTCGGATCAGCGGTGAAGTCGGCCTTTACATGTATCGATTCATAGTCGAACCATGATGAGGCGGAACATCCGAAGCTGTCGGTCACCTCGAGGTTATACCTTACATCCTCCAGCGGAGGCGAGAAGGTTATGGGATCGATCTCCAGGTCAGGAAAGGGTATTGCCGATGAAGGTGATGACGACCAGAGATGTCTGACGCCGTTGGGAAGAGTGCGCGATGCACCGGTTGAGGGATCATAATAGTAGAACTGATCTACTGCCCTGGTGCCGTTGAGTGCCACATAGTCGCAAGTGAACGCCAGCAGTTCTGCCAGGGCCACAGGTCTGTCGATGCTGACCCAGGCGAAGAGCTGGATGGAGTACCCTCCGCCGTCGCTGATGCTGACCCGGTAACCTCCCTCTGCCAGGCCTGAGGCTGTTGAGGTTGTTCCTGATTCCGTCTTCACCGGTATTGTAAAGCCTCCCCCTGCCTGATCATACCTGGTCCAGGTGAATGTGAAGGGTGCCGTTCCCCCTGGACTGGCTGCAATGAGTGTGCCTGTTGCCGTCCCGTCTGTGTCGCAGAAGATGAACACCGGATCATGCCGTGCCGTGACCGGATAGTCGGTCATGCGCACGGTCCTGCTCTCAGGGGCGGTGATCTGCGCCTGCAGTGCTAGCGGTAACATTATGATTATGAGGACCAGGTACCTTGACACTCTTTTCAAACGGATAAACGGGTGAAAATGATATGCAAACCTAATAAAAAAATGCCGTTCTTTGGGGCATTAATTTCTGCATTCTCATTGATGTTTCGCGATTACCTCAGAGAGCTTAACGAGGCACAGCAGTCGGCCGTTGTCAACACTGAAGGACCGGCGATGGTCATTGCCGGAGCCGGCTCAGGCAAGACCCGGGTGCTTACCTACCGGGTGGCATACCTTATACAGAAGGGTGTTCCCGCCCACCGGATCCTGGCGCTTACCTTTACCAACAAGGCCGCCGGGGAGATGAAGGAGCGTATCAGCACCATCGTGGGAGCCGACACTGCGAGAAGCCTCTGGATGGGCACCTTTCACTCCATCTTCGCACGCTTCCTGAGACGTGACGGCCAGTACCTGGGTTATAAAAGCAACTTCACCATCTACGACCAGGACAACACCCGTAGCCTGATACGCACCATCATCAGGGAACTGGGGCTGGACGATTCGCTCTACAAGCCTGCCTCCGTTGCTGCCCGCATCTCGCATGCCAAGAACAACCTCATTACCGCGCAGCAATACGGCTCCATAGCACAGATCACCGAGGCCGACAAAGCCTCGAGGGTGCCTGAGGTAACCACAATATACAGGCATTATGCTGCCAGGTGTTTCAAGGCCAATGCCATGGATTTTGATGACCTGCTGATGAACATCAACATCCTGTTCCGCGACTTCCCCGCTGTTCTCGAAGAGTACCGGAACCGGTTTGACTACATACTTGTCGATGAATACCAGGATACCAACTATGCCCAGTACATCATCGTTCACAGGCTCTCCGAGAAGCACAGGAACCTGTGCGTCGTGGGCGACGATGCGCAGAGCATCTATTCGTTCCGCGGTGCCCGCATCGAGAATATCCTCAACTTCAAGAACGATTATCCCGACTACCGTCTGTTCAAGCTCGAGCAGAACTACCGCTCCACACGGAACATAGTCAACGCTGCCAACAGCATCATTGAGAAGAATACCGGTCAGATTAAGAAGACCATCTTTTCGAAGAACGATGAGGGTGAGAAGATAAGGGTGGTACAGACTACCATCGACAGTGAGGAGGGCATCGTCACCGCATCCGATATTCTTGACACGCGCATGCGTGAGCGGCTCGACTGGAAGGATTTTGCCATCCTTTACCGCACCAACGCACAGTCGCGCATCTTCGAGGAGATGCTTCGCAAACGCAACATACCCTATAAGATATACGGCGGCAAGTCTTTCTATGAGCGAAAGGAGATTCGTGACCTTATAGCTTACCTGCGGGTGATAGTCAATCCCGACGACGAGGAGGCGCTCAGGCGTATCATCAACTACCCGAAGAGGGGCATAGGTGACACCACGGTGCAGAAGCTCATGGAGCTGGCGCGAAGCATAGACCGGAGCATCTGGGAGATCATCTCCTCGCCGGAGCTGAGCACGAATTACCTCACTCCTGCCCTGCGGTCAAAGGTAAACCTCTTCACCGGCCTGATGCTGCCCTTCATGTCGGAAGCCCAGACAGCCACTGCCTGGGATGTGGCAAACAGGATGGCATCGGCCAGCGGCATCATCAGGGAGCTGAAACAGGGGCAGGTGCCCGAGGAGATCGACAGGCTTGAGAACCTGCAGGAGCTGCTCAACGGCATCAAGGAGTTTACCGAGGCGGCGCTCACCAACGGCGATCCTGCCGATATAGCCTCATGGCTGCAGTCTGTATCACTGCTCACCGACCAGGATATGGAGAAGCCGGAGGACAGGAATAAGGTGACGCTGATGACCATCCACTCGGCTAAAGGACTGGAATTCATGTATGTATATATAGTCGGACTGGAAGAGAACCTCTTCCCTTCGAACATGAACCTTTATAACCCGCGTGAGCTTGAGGAGGAGCGCAGGCTCTTTTATGTGGCTCTTACCAGGGCCTGCCGGCGGGTCACGCTGAGTTATGCCCTGAACAGGTACAGGTGGGGCTCGCTGGAGAGCAGCACGCCGAGCCGCTTTATTGGTGAGATCGAAAGTGAATACCTGTGGTATCCCCAGACGGGAGGCTTGCCCTTTGGAAGGCGCACCCCCTCTGACAGCAGTTCATTGGATGACAGCAGGAAGGTGTTCTCCCCGTCAACCACCAGGAAGATAATCAGGCTCAGTGACGCCACCGGCGGGGATGAAGACGGGACATCACGAGGAGTGGCCGGGAGTGATGCAGCTGGTAGCCATGGGGGTGCGGCCGGCGGAATTGCCGGCGGTGGATCCCGCAGCCGGGAGCAAGCCACCGGTAACAGTCGCGGCAAACCATATGACAGTTCCCGTCACGGCAAACCATCCGGAAGTTCCCGTCACGGCGGACCATCCGGCACTTCAGGCAGTGGCGGATCCGGTGACGCAAACGGTGGTGCTGCCAGGGGGCAGGGAGCAGCCGGCAGCTATGCCACGCTGACGCCGGGCGACAGGGTCAGGCATGAGAGGTTCGGGGAGGGCAAGGTGATCTCCGTCGACGGAGCGCCACCCAACACAACAGCTGTCATTGAGTTCACGGCTGCCGGCACCAGGAAGCTGCTGCTGCGGTTTGCCAGGCTGATGAGAATCTGACCCGGGCTACCTCTTCTTCTGTGCCCACTTACCCATCTCCATCTGCATCAGGGAGACCCCTTCGAGAGATATTGAGTGACTGGCATGAAGGTCTACTTCTGTTACCTCAGTTTTCGACTGCAGCTCGGCCTTCTCATATGTCTCCGAGGCCATCATCGCTCCGTTCACCGGCAGCTTATTGTATCCCTTGGGCATACCCTGCTGGTTTTCAAACAGCCTGTAATCACCCGGCATCTTCAGATCCTCGGTGACCCAGATCCTTGTCATCAGTTTTCCATCCTCTTCTGTGATTTCGTACTCATCACACCTGTAACCGCAGATTGTTTTGGAGCCCCCGGTCTTTCTGACTTCAACCCCGGCGTCATCACTGGACGGCTCCTCACCGGTCACATCTGACAGGGAGTCGGGTATCGGCATGATAATTCCGGGAGTCCCTGATTCCATTTCGGCCACCGTGATCATGACCCTGTTTCCTGCATCGACAATGGCTACAGCCTTAATCATCTGACCATCCTCATCCGTAACCGTCTGGCTCTCCATACCCAGGTTGCCCTTTTCGGCATTGAACCACATATCAATATCCATCGTCGCTTCGGTCTTGCCCTTGTCAAACATCTCCGTCCTCATCCGGATCATCCCCTTGAAGTCATAATTCTCATCATAACTGGCCGTCACCTTGCCGATACCCAGCTTCGACAGGTCGAAGGATCTCCCATCTCTCTCTTCTGATACCTGCTCCTCATTCTGTCCTTCTTCGGCGGTCTCGTTTCCGAGAGCCTTACTCACTTTCTCCTCCAGCTTCTTCTTCAGTTTACTCCCAAGCTGAGCCTCTGCATGGACTGGCAGCAGAAAAGCAGCAGCCAGTAAAAGAATGAATCCTTTTGTCTTCATGATGTTGGTTTTATGTTTTTGCGAAGATAAAATTACAAAAAAAGGGACCGTGAAAGTAATAATATCCGTGATTGTTCATTGCATTTGTCCTGACGGAGCGCAGGGTGCTTCATCTCACCTCCCGGCCTGCCGTGGCTGAAAAGAGACAGCCGCGAATGAACGTTCTCCGGAATTCATATATGCCCTGATTAAATGAATGGGAGCCGGCATCACTGCCGGCCCCCGTGTGAAGATGGTTCAAATTGGAAGATTAAGGTGCAGGATTGCTATTATGTGAGTGAGCTTACTGAGCATCGTCTGCCGCCGGCTGATCTATGCCTGCGGTCTCAACCTGGTACAGCCCTTTCTCAATGAGAACCGAGTTGTACAGGGTGGCAAAGGAGCTCTTGACCCACATGTCTGATACCAGGACTCCCACAAAGAAACAGATCAGCCCGGCAAGGTAGATGAAGAACGATACCAGGCCCATGAGGAAGACGGTCCAGCCGTGTCCACGGGTAAGCCTCCAGCTCTCTTCGGCAGCCTTTATCGGGTCAAGCCCGCGGTCCATAACCAGGTAGGGCGTGAAGACAAGGCGGCATGCGATGATTATGCCCGGCACAAGCAGAAATACGATGCCGATTCCAATCAGCGCCGTGACAAGGAGGTTGGCAAGTACTATATTGAGGTATCCCTTCCTGAATCCGTTGATGAGCATGTCAAAGTCAGGAGTGATGGACCGGGATGCCTGCACGAACATCATCTTGGCTCCGTACTTGAATACAGGCAACAGCAGAAAGTAATAGAGGAGGGCTATCAGCCCCATGAATGCAGCTGCAAGACCTATGGCGCCTATCTTGAAGAAGTCATCCATGTCAAAGGGCAGGTTCCTGAAGTCACCCGCATCCATCTCATACTTGGCATTGACACCCGTCATGGGTGAGGTTATAATCCACAGGACAAGTATCACCAGGAGCAGACGGAGAAAGTTGTCTGCCATCGCCTTCCACCCCGTGCCGTATGACCCGCTGAAGGATGGAACATAACTGTAAATTCTTTTTGTTTCCATTTTTAATGCTTTTTACTGTTCGGGAAAAATTTGTTTGTCGAGGCAAATCTATTACTGCAGGGTAAAATGGAATTCATACCTTAGTAGTGATTTTGCAGAATCCTACTTTAGTATGCCCTGCACTACTTTGGTAGTTATTGTCTATCAGTATATTACAATCGACGACGGATGGAGTTTATAATTCTGATCATATTTGTTTTCTGTGCTGCGATGGCTGTGGGAGGCATTCTTCTGACAACAAGGCTGCTGTCAGAACAGCCTTTACCCTTTCTCAGGCCCCTGTTTTATCATCTGATATTCATGTCTGCCTTCGGCTTCTACGGCATCTGGGGGCAGTTTATCATCATTGCCGTCGCCGGGGAGCGACTCACCCCGGAGCTGATCTCGACGGTTTCGGTAATCTCACTTCTGCTGGGTCTGCCCTTTCTTGTAATAGGGTGGCTGATGCTTATCAAATTCAGTGCTGAATACTCAAAGGCAGGATTTAGAAACTATCTTACAGTGATCTTCCTGGTGGCCAACTTCGGTGTCATTGCTTTCCTTGGCATCATCCTGCGTGATATGGAGTTCAGTGAGGCCCTGCCCCTCTTCAAGTATTACTATTCAGCTATCGCCGTGGTCAGCGGCCTCACTTCGGCGTTCATGCTGATAGGGGCTAGATCCTGTGAGGCGGCTGCTCCCACACGCCTGTCCATGGCAGCTATTGTCTCCGGAGGTGCTCTGGCACAGGCAGCAGTGTTACTGCTCATGCCCCACTCGGCATGGATGGCTCTCATATTTGTCTTCCTGCTGTTTGCGGGCATATCTCTGATACCTGTCTGGCTGACCTACCGAACTGACCTCACGGTATTTACATATCCGGTCAATCAGGAAATGCCTCGCGGCATCGAGGATTTCTACCTGAAACATGAGATATCACCGAGGGAGGCCGATATCATCAGGGAGATCTGCAACGGTCTGAGCAACCAGGAGATAGCCGACAGGCTCTTCATCAGCCTGCAGACGGTAAAAGACCACACGTCCCGCATCTATGCAAAGACCAACGTAAGGAACAGGATGCAGCTTATGACCCTGGTACGGTCGGTTGACGTGCTTCAGCCCTGACCGGCAAAAGCTCCAAAGCCTGGGCCGCCGGATAATGTGATGGCAGGCTCACTGTTATTTTCTCAGAAAGAGATGTCAAGCAGGTCCTGCAGCTTTTTTCCCGGCGTAAAAATGCGGTAGGCAGCGGGCCATACCTTCATCAGGTACCTATCCTGCCTGTCCCTGATGACAACGGCCAGCTCATTATTCACATCGGTATTGGCGGCATCATTGTATTTATATCCCAGGATCCCGAGTATCTGCTCCAGGTCATTGTATTTTCCGAGGTTGCGGGTCATGATGTCAAGCCTCTTCTCCAGGGCTTTCACCGCGTTAGGATTCAGGTGGCGGAAGAAGTCGAGCTGGTACATCAGCGTCTTTGACTTCTTGCGGAACTCATGCAAGAGGCCAGGTTTGGTATTGTTACGGCAGTCGAGGTATGCCCTGGCTGCGGCGTCATAACTCTTCCCCAGTTCACCAAGCAACAGCCTGAAATCGGGCTCGCTGAGGCTTAAGAATCTCAGCCTGTATTTCGCCTTTGTCAGCTGCTCCGTCACCTGCCCTGCTGTTTTGGCCAGTACTCCGGCCTCCTCCCATGTGGAATAGGGTTTGCGAAGGAGGTTCTGCACGGTCTGATTGTCCCACAGCTTGGTGAAAAGCACAGGGTGCTCCTTCCTGAGTGCCTTCATGCTCTTGCGCATCACGTTGCTCTCGCGCCATGAAGAGAGGATACGTCCTGTCTCACGCCCCGCCAGGTACTCCCTGCGATAGACGGACTCGTCGAGCAGGGGCTTTGCCAGCCGCACCGCAGCACGTTGTTTCTTCATCATCACCCGGATGTCATGTATGTCGTTGCCGCCGGGAAGTGGTTTCCGGGAGAGCATAATCAGTGACCCGTTGATGCATTCAAGCATCGACGCCTTGATATCCGCCCTGTTTCCCTTTTCCTTTGAACCCATAAAAAATCAGATGACAGACGATAAAGTTACATAATTGTAACGACTTTCCCTCCCGGGCGGCTCTGAACTGTTGTATATTTAAACCATTGCAGATGTTCCTGCCCGCAGATTATTGCGGTTATTTTTCATACATTTACATTAGTTAACCACAACCAACCAGGCAAAATAATGGGCAAAAACAGCAAATCAAAACGCATAGGCATTCTGACAGCCGGTGGCGACTGTCCGGGCATCAACGCAGCCATCAGGGGTGTCGGCAAAACAGCCATAGTAAAGTACGGCATGACGGTCATCGGTATCAGTGACGGCTATGCCGGACTGATACACAAGGAGTACCGCGAGCTGACAGAGAGTGACCTGTCAGGCATCCTGACACTGGGGGGAACCATCCTGGGCACCTCCCGCGAGAAGCCTTTCAAGAAAAGCGGCAAGAAGAAAGAGGAGACCCGCAAGCCTCTTCTCATTAAGGAACACTATGATCAGATGGGGCTCGACTGCCTGGTGTGCATCGGGGGCAACGGTACCATGAAGACTGCCCACATGCTCTCCGAAGAGGGACTGAACGTTGTGGGCATCCCAAAAACCATAGACAATGACATCTGGGGTACCGATATGACTTTCGGATTTGACTCGGCAGTCAACATTGCCACGGAAGCCATTGACAGGCTGCACTCTACGGCCAACTCGCACAAGAGGATCATGGTTATTGAGATCATGGGCCACAATGCCGGCTGGCTTGCCCTCTACTCCGGAATGGCAGGAGGAGGTGACGTCATTCTGATACCCGAGATACCGCATGATGAGAAAGTGGTGATGGAGTATCTCAGGAAGAGAGCTGACAACAATAAGCCCTACACCATTGTTGTAGTGGCAGAAGGCATCAAGGTGCCGGAGGGCGAGAGTTCGGCCGGCAGGTACCTGGCAAAGAGGATACAGGAAGAGACGGGACTGGAGACCAGGGAGACAGTGCTCGGCTACATACAGCGGGGCGGCACACCTTCACCGATGGACAGGGTGCTGGCCTCCAGGTTCGGCGCCGCCGGTGCCACTCTCATTGCAAAGGAGGAGTATGGCAGGATGGTAGCCCACCGCGACGGACAGATCACGTCGGTAAAACTGGCGGAGGTGGCCGGAAAAACCAAGCTGGTAAGACCCGATGACCCCATGGTCAAACAGGCAAGGGAGATGGGTACCAGCTTCGGAATATGATGATCGTAATCTTTATGCAACAGTAATGCAGACAGTAAAATGAGAGGAAAGAGAAAACTGATGTTCATACGGCACAGCAAGGCCGAGGATCAGCTCCCCGGGATACCCGATTTTGAGCGGTCCCTGACAACAAAGGGCAAATATAACTCAAAGCTTATGGCTCAGCTGCTCTTCTCCCGAAGGGAAGATCCGGGCAGAATTATAACCAGCCCCGCCTTCAGGGCACTGGAGACAGCACTCATATTCGGCAGGGAATACGGAATCAGTCCCGATGAGATAAGGCTTAACCCCAAACTCTATATGAGCCTTGAGGAGGAAGAGTTCCTCTCTTTCGTCAGAGCCCTGAATAATGATGATCATACCGTCACTCTCTTCGGGCATAATCCACTGCTTACAGAGATGGCAGCTTTTTTTGCTGCTGACGAGCCGGAGGTGCTCTCCAAGACAGGCATATACTGCCTCTCGTTTGACGCCGCAGGCTGGTCGGATGTTGAGCCCCGAAGCGGCACCAACGAGTATTACCTCACTCTGAAAGACCTGGCATGAGCGCTGACTATATCCCCAAGGAGATAAGCTGGCTCTCCTTCAACGAGAGGGTGCTGCAGGAGGCAGAGAATAAAGATGTGCCTCTGCTTGAACGATTTAACTTCCTGGGGATCTATTCCAATAATCTTGATGAGTATTTCAGGGTCAGGGTGGCGACGCTGAAGAGACTCTCACTGTTTGGAAGCAAGTCAAAGAGCATCCTTGGCTACAGTCCGAAAGCCACCCTGAGGAAAGTTCAGGAGATCGTCCTGGAGCAGAACCTGAGGTTTGAGAAGACATATTCCGATCTCAAGAAGGAGCTGCGAAAGCATAACATACAGTTTGTCAATGAACAGCAGCTCGACAGGGAGCAGAGTGAGTTTGTGAAGAGTTATTTTCGCAAGGAGGTAAGGCACAGGCTTATGCCACTGATAATCAGGAAAGACATCGGGCTGCCTGACCTTACTGATGATGCGGTCTTCTTTGCCATACTGCTGACCGACTCCGCCAGCGGCAGGAACAGGTACGCTCTTCTCGAGATACCACCGTCGGACATACTGCCGAGGTTCATCCAGCTGCCGGAGAAGAACGGCAACAGGTATGTTATCTTCCTTGATGACGTCATCAGGTCAGAGCTCCGGGATATATTTCACATCCTCCCCTTTGACGAGCTCACGGCATATACTTTCAAGCTCACCAAGGATGCTGAGCTGGACATTGCGGATGACATCTCCGAAAGCTATATAGACAAGCTCTCAAAGAGCCTACAGCAGCGTAAGAAAGGTACACCCGTAAGGTTTGTCCATGACCGCGATATGCCTGCCGACCTCCTCAGGATACTGAAGAAAAAGCTGAACCTGGGCAGTGATGATGTGATAATACCCGGCGACAGGTATCACAACTTCAAGGATTTCATGAAGTTCATAGACATCCCGGGTGATGGGCTGCTGTATGAAAAACTTCCTCCCGTCAGGCACCGTGACATCCATTACGGCAAGAGTATTCTCTCCGTCATCAGGAAGAAGGATGTGATGCTCTTCTTCCCCTACAACCCTTTTAATCATTTTATCGACCTGCTGCGCGAGGCCTCGATTGATCCCTGGGTCACCTCCATACAGGTGACCCTCTACCGTCTTGCCAGGAACTCAAGCGTCATCAACGCACTGATGAATGCAGCCAGGAACGGAAAGCAGGTCACCACGGTGGTTGAGCTTCAGGCACGGTTTGACGAGGAGGCTAACATCCTGTGGGGGAATAAGTTGCTTAATGAAGGAGTAAAGGTGATCTACGGTGTGCCCGGACTGAAGGTTCATTCAAAACTCTGTCTCATCACCCGTGAAAAGAATGAGGTCATTCAGAGGTTTGCCGCCGTTGGGACAGGCAACTTCAACGAGCAGACCGCCAGGGTCTATACCGACCATCTTCTGCTGACCTCAAACAAGAAGATCACCAACGAGGTGGTGAAGGCATTCAACTTCTTCGTTGCCAACTACCGCAAGGACAAGTTTTACCATCTGCTGGTCTCGCCCTTTGGTCTTCGCAACAAGCTGGTCATGCTGATAGAGAATGAGATCAAAAACGCAAAGGCCGGCAGGGAGGCTTACATCAACATCAAGATCAACAACCTCACCGATGAGGAGATCATCGGCAAGCTGTACAAGGCGAGCAGTGCAGGTGTCAAGATACGACTGATAGTCAGGGGCATGCTGTCGCTTGTGCCTGGCCTGAAGGGTATCAGTGAGAATATAAGGGCCACAGGCATTGTTGACCGCTTCCTTGAGCATTCG
>CAYPKP010000074.1:0-11112 GCA_964411345.1 uncultured Rikenella sp.
CCTACTCCCTGAATTATCTATCTTTGCAAAAATTTTTCCGATGCATCTGAATTTTCTGGAGATAGTAGCTGCCTTCATGGTCCTGTTTGCCATCATCGACATTCCGGGATCCATCCCCATCATACTGGATATCAAGGCAAAGACAGGAAGGGTCAATGCCGAAAGGGCGACGTTTGTCTCCCTGGCCATCTTCCTGGCATTCCTCATTTTCGGTGAGAAGCTTCTGGGTATCTTCGGCATCGATGCCGGATCGTTTGCCATCGCCGGTTCATTCATCATCTTCCTTCTGGGGATGGAGATGGTACTGGGGGCAGAGTTCTTCAGGCACGACTCCCCCGGTGGCGGGACGATAGTGCCTATAGCCTTTCCTCTTATCGCCGGAGCCGGGTCCATCACCACCATCCTCTCCCTCAGGGCCGAGTACGAGACCGTGAATATCCTCATCGCCCTGCTGCTCAACATGATCATAGTCTATATCGTTCTGCGCCTCACCTCGTCCATAGAGAAGCTGCTGGGCCGGACCGGGCTCCACATACTGAAGAAGTTCTTCGGCGTCATCCTGATTGCCATTGCAATTCGCCTCTTCATAAGTAACACCGGCATAATGCTGCCCAATGGCTGATGCGGTTACAATATATACTGACGGGGCCTGCAGCGGCAATCCCGGTCCCGGAGGCTACGGCGTCGTTCTCATGTCAGGCAGACACCGCAAGGAGCTGTCGGAGGGGTTTCGCCTGACGACCAACAACCGCATGGAGCTGCTTGCCGCCATCACAGGCCTTGAGGCTCTCAAAAGAGACGGAACTGATGTAACCCTCTATACTGACTCACAGTACCTTGTCAACGCGGTCAACAACGGCTGGCTCTTCAGCTGGGAGATGAAAAGGTTTGCAAAGAAGAAAAATCCGGATCTCTGGATCAGGTTCCTGGAGGCCTACAGACGTCACAAAGTGACCCTGAAGTGGGTCAAGGGCCATAACAATGATCCTGAAAACGAACGTTGCGACATGTTGGCTGTGGCTGCCTCCCGCGGCCCGGCGCTCTCAGAAGATGCAGGCTACACTCCTGATGCAGAGGAAAGAGATCTGCTTTGATTTTTGTTTTTGACATTTGAAGAAAAAATGCAACTTTTGCAGTAAAGGGGAGAAGAATGAAAGATTTCAGACACAGAGCCACCGACCTCACTCCGGAAATCATACTGGCACCCGAAGAAAATAAGTTTCTCATCGCCGGCAAATCGGCTCCGGAAGATGTCCGCAGCCTTTACTATCCCATTTTGGAGTGGATGGAAGAATTTATGATATGGGTAAGGGAGAAGAGGCCCTATACTGACCAGAAACCCCTTCTCCTGAAACTTGATCTTGAATACTTCAACTCATCGTCGGCCAAGTTTCTCTTCGATATCTTTACAAACCTTCAGACATTGAGGGAGGAGGGCGTACCTGTAGAAATTGAATGGCATTACGATGAGGAAGATGTAGACCTCCGGGAGGCGGGCGAAGACCTGGCGCTTCTCTGCGAGATGCAGTTCAAATACTGTCCCAAATCCTCAGACGGACAATGAGAGGACCGGCAGAACTATATGCTCTGCTCGACCGTCTTGAGATCCCATACGAGTATATAGAACACCCGCCGGTGCCGACGGTGGAAGAGGCCATGAAATACTGGTCGGGCATTGATTCCGGTCACTGCAAGAATATCTTTTTTCGAAATCACAAGGGCGACAGGCACTACCTGGTAATTCTTTACTATGATTCAAAGCTAAACATCAGGGAGCTGGAACAGAAGCTCCGCCAGGGCAAGCTCTCATTCGCATCGGACAGGAGGCTCATGCAGTACCTTGGGCTCACCCCGGGCTCCGTCTCCCCGTTCGGACTGATAAATGACCACACCCGGCATGTGCATCTTTTCATTGACAAAAACCTGCTGAACCACGAGAGACTCTCCTTCCACCCCAACACAAACACCGCCTCCCTGATAATCCCCCGTGAAGGACTCTTCAGATTCCTCTCCCACACCGGCAACAGCTACGAATTCATCTGACCAATTCTCCCGCTTGCTCCTTTCTGGCCTCCCACTATTGCCTATTGCCTACTGCCTGATAAACCCATGCAGCACTATGAAGAAATCCGGGTCTTTATATCGGACTTGCATTTTGAATATTAACTCTTACCGCCATGAAAAGACTTGCCCTTACCGTTTTTATGGTCTCAGTGTGTCTTTTGGCCGGCGCCAGGGACACAATACCCAGAAAGAGCTACTGCGCTCTCTTCACCTCAAAAGCTCCCACAATCGATGGATATGTTGAGGATGAAGCATGGCTCGGAGGCACCTGGACCGGCGAATTCACCCAGTTCGAACCACATAACGGCGCTCCGCCCTCACAGCAGACCCGGTTCTGTGTGATGTATGACGACAACAATATTTACGTCGCCATAAAAGCATTCGATACCCGTACTGACAGTATCGTCAGGCGGATCTCCCGTCGTGACAACGGCGACGGAGACTTCGTGGGCATAGCCTTTGACAGTTATTTTGACCGGCAGACCGGCTTCGCCTTCACCACCAATGCCGCCGGAGTGAAGAATGACTTTATATGGGTCAGCGACGGACGCGTTGAGGATGACACCTGGGATCCCATATGGTATACATCCGCAAAAAGCTACGACTGGGGATGGGCAGCCGAGATGAGGATACCACTGACACAGCTCAGGTTCAGGATCACAGATGAGGGCATCTGGGGTTTGGAGGTGTTCCGCCGCATCTTCCGCAACCAGGAGATGTCTGTCTGGCAACCTATTGACCGCAACGCCTCCGGTGTGGTTCACAACTTTGGCAATCTCACCGGACTCACAGGCATCAGACCGAGGAAACAGGCTGACATAACGCCTTTCGTGGTAGGCAGCCATGAGAGGTTTGAGAGCGAAGAGGGCAATCCCTTTGCCACCGGCTCTGCGTGGAAATACAATGCAGGACTGGACGCCAAATTCGGCATCACCAACAACATGACACTCGATGTGACTGTAAACCCTGACTTCGGACAGGTCGAAGCCGACCCCTCAGAGGTCAATCTCACTGCCTACGAGACCTTTTTTCAGGAGAAGAGACCCTTCTTCATTGAAGGCAATAATATAACCAGTTTCAAGACAGGCATCGGCGACGGTGACATAGGTTATGACAATCTCTTCTATTCAAGGAGGATCGGTCGCAGCCCCCAGACAGGTCCCGATACAGAAGATAACGAATATGCAAGGATTCCGCGCGTTACCCCCATCATCAGCGCTGCCAAGCTTACCGGCAAAACCCCTGACGGACTTTCAATAGGTATCCTGGAGGCAGTGACGGCAGAGAGCAGGGCAGAGATTGACTCCCTGGGTACAAGGTCCTGGCAGACCGTTGAGCCGCTGACCAACTACTTTGTCTCAAGGGTGATGAAGGACTTCGGTGAGGGCCGGACAGTCATCGGGGGTGGTTTCACCAACACACACCGCTTCCTTGAAGGAACAGGCATCGACGGGCTTGTCAGAAGCGCCAACACGGCAGGAGTCGATTTCTCACATCAGTTCGGCAGTGAGAGAAGCTGGTTCTTCTCCGGGGCTGTGGCTGCAAGCAACCTCAATGGCAACGAAAAGGCCATAGAACGCATTCAGAAATCCTCCGTGCACTTTTACCAGAGACCCGATGCTGACTATGTTGAGGTTGACCCCACGAAAACCTCAATGAACGGGTTCGGCGGCAATGTGCAGGCAGGCAAGATAGGAGGTCACTGGAACATAATGGCCTTTGGCTATTTCAAATCTCCGGGATTTGACCTCAACGATGTAGGTTATCTGCAGAGCGCTGACGCCGTCATGACAGGACTGTGGTCGGCCTATAACTTTGACAAGCCCTTCAGCATCTTCAGGCAGATAAGGCCCAATGCTAACTTCTGGACCGGATGGGACTGGGGCGGAACACATCTCTTTACCGGCGGGAACCTGAGTGTCTACACCCAGTTCAAAAACCTCTGGTGGATTAGCATTGGCGGCAATTATGAGGGCAACTCGCTCTCCAACACCATGCTCCGCGGAGGGCCATCGATGCTCAGCCCCTCCTACCTCAACGGATTTCTTAACATAGGCTCCAACAGCTCAAAAATGATTTATGCCACACTGTGGGCCAACAGCGGGAGAGGAGGCGAGGATGCGTCAAAAAGATACTCCGCGGGCTTTAACCTGACGGCCAAGCCGGGACAGTCCTTCTCTGTCACTCTCTCTCCCTCCTGGTCCAAGAACATGAATAACCTTCAGTACGTATCCCATATTTCTGAAGGCGACCGCTACATACTCAGCCGGATAGACCAGCAGATAGTAAGCATGTCTCTCAGGCTGAACTACAACATCACACCTGACCTTACCATCCAGTACTGGGGACAGCCATTCCTGGCAGCAATGGACTACAGCAGGTTCAAGACAGTGACAGATCCCAGGGCAGAGGAGCTCTCAGACCGTTACCGCATACTGACGGACAATGAAATGACTTTCGATCCGGATGAAAACAGGTACTATGTTGATGACAACAACGACGGCACCAGTGACTACAGTTTCACCAATCCTGACAACAACTACGATCAGTTCCTGTCGAACCTTGTGGCCCGCTGGGAATTCCGTCCGGGATCAACCATATACCTGGTATGGTCGCAGACACGTGATTACTATGACAGCACTGGTTCATTCTCACTCGAGCAGAACCTGAACAATCTCTATACCGGGAAGAAACCCTATGACGTCTTTCTTATAAAATTTACCTACAGGTTCGGGCTCCGGTAAGTACCCGTACATGCAGGTCCGGAAGAGCGGGTGGTATAAGCCCGCTCTTCATTTTTTTAACCATTCCTCTGCATTGCATTCCCGCGATGAACAGAATTATATTTAAATTTGTCAGGCTCTCTGGCAATTACTCTGCAATACTGACTTATTGAAACCTTAATAGAATAATCGAATGAGAAAATGCCTCATCTTCATCTCTGTTCTGCTGTCGCTGACAGTCACCGGGCAGGACTATGAAAAGAGGATCTACACGGCCACCCGTATTACTGACCCGCCGGTCATCAACGGGGAGCTGGATGATGCAGCATGGGATACGGGCGATTGGGGAGGTGATTTCTGGCAGTCTGAACCGTCGGAAGCAGCCCCGGTAAAACAGAAGACTGAATTCAAGCTGCTCTATGATGACCACAACATTTACGTTGCCATCAAGGCTTATGATACAGCTCCTGACAGTATCGTCGCGAGGATGACCCGGCGTGATGATACTGACGGTGACGCAGTGGTGGTAGCATTCGATTCCTATTTTGACCAGCGTACCGCATTTGGTTTTGGTGTCAGCGCTGCCGGCGTAAAAGGTGACCTCATCTGGACCGATGACGGGATGAACGAAGATGAGACTTTCGACCCCATATGGTATGTTAAAACCGGCATCTATGACTGGGGATGGGCGGCAGAGATGCGCATACCTCTGACCCAGCTGCGTTTCTCCGGCCGGGAAACCCAGGTTTGGGGGTTTGAGGTTATCAGGAATATCTACAGACACAATGAAACTGATATGTGGCAACCCATTGCCAGGAATGCCTCGGGGCTGGTTCATAACGCGGGACTACTTCACGGACTGAGCAATATCAAGCCACGGACCCTGTTTGACCTGACCCCCTATGGTGTAGCAAAGCTTGAGACCTATGAGGGAGAAGAGGGTAATCCGTGGTACGACGGATCGGACATAAAAGCCAATGCAGGTCTCGATGCCAAGATAGGGGTCACAAACAACATGATCCTCAGCCTCTCCCTTAACCCCGACTTCGGGCAGGTTGAGGCAGACCCCTCTGAGGTCAACCTGACAGCCTTTGAGACCTACTTCAGGGAGAAAAGGCCTTTCTTCATCGAAGGCAAAAACATAACCTCCTACAACCTGGGCATTAGCGACGGAGACCTGGGAAACGACAACCTTTTCTATTCAAGGCGCGTCGGGAGGAGACCGTCGCTGAGCCATGATGCAGGAGAAGGTGAGTTTGCCTGGACACCTCATTTTACTCCAATAATCGGAGCGGCAAAGCTGACCGGCAAATCGGCCGGAGGACTTTCGGTAGGGGTCATTGAAGCAGTAACATCACAGGTCAATACCAGGATACGTAGTGATCTGACCGGCGAGACATCATACCTGACAGCAGAACCTCTGACAAACTTTACCGTCGGCAGGGTACAGCAGGATTTCAACGGCGGAAAAACGATCATCGGAGGAATGATTACCAGTACCATCAGGGTGCTGGATGAGGAGACGGAGAATTACTTTCATAAATCTGCCACAACCGGAGGGCTTGATTTCACACGGTATTTCGGTGATATGAACTACATCTTCCAGCTGCGCACAGCCTTCAGCCACGTCATGGGAACCGAAGAGATGATCGCCCGCACGCAGCGGTCAGTGATACATAATTTCCGGCGTCCGGACTCGGACTATACGGAGTATGATCCGACAAGAACCTCCCTGAGCGGTTTCGGAGGAAATCTGATGGCCGGTAAAATAGGCGGCAACTGGCAATTCCTCTACCTCTCAGCATGGAAATCGCCAGGACTGGAACTGAATGACATCGGATACATGCAGGTTGCCGACCAGTATCTTGGCGTTGGGGTAATAAACTACAGCATCTACGAGCCGTTCAGTATCTTCAACAGCATGTATTTCGGCACCAACCTGGTCCATCTCATGGATTTCGGAGGCAAAATGAATGTCGTTGGCTTATCTCAGTCCTGGTCCGCGCATTACAAAAACCTCTGGAGTTCTTTTATCAGCGCACAGCTAAACAGCCGGGAAACCGACAACCTTCTTCTGCGAGGCGGCCCGTCGATGAAAATGCCGGGACAACTATATGTGGGCGGAGGCATCAATTCCAATTCACGGAAGAAGTTCTCCGCCGAGCTTGACTTCAGTCTTCACAAGACCTTCCAGGCCATACGGACAAGCTACGATCTCAGCCTGGAGCTGGAATATCGGCCTCTCAATGCCCTCACAATCAGCGCCGAGCCAGGGTGGAGCAGGACCATGAATGAGATGCAGTACGTGACCACTGTCTCAGCAACCAGCGGTCCCTACACCCCGAGGTACATCTTCGGCACCATCGATCAGAAGATATTGAGTATGTCGCTGAGGATCGATTATAACATTACCCCGGATCTGACAATCCAGTACTGGGGTCAGCCATTCTTCGGATCGGGCAAATATTCCCGTTTCAAACATATCACAGACCCTTCTGCTGATGAGATGTCAGACAGATACCACACTTTTGCCGGCAGTGAGATCAGCCTCGCGGATGAGATCTGGTCCGTTGATGAAAACCAGGATGGCTGGACCGATTACGAGTTTGGCAATCCCGACTTCACCGTCAGCGAGTTTCTCCACAACCTGGTGATTCGCTGGGAGTTTCTTCCCGGCTCCACGGCATTCCTGGTATGGTCCCAGACCAGGGAATACTATTCCGGTGACGGACTCTTCGATTTCGGCTCACAGGCCAGTTATCTATTTGCTGACACCAGGCCGCATAACGTCTTTCTGCTGAAGTTCTCCTACAGGTTTGGATTAAGATGATAAAAAGATGTGAATGGCCCTCAGGCGACCCGCTGATGATCAGCTACCATGACAATGAGTGGGGTGTACCTCTCCATGATGATAAGAGATGGTTTGAAACCATAATCCTTGATGGCGCCCAGGCAGGCCTGTCATGGAGAACAATACTCCACAGACGCGAGGGATATCGCAGGGCGTTTGACGGTTTTGATCCGGCAAAAGTGGCCCTGTATGACGACAGGAAAATCAACGAGCTGCTGGCGGATGAAGGTATAATCCGCAACAGGCTTAAAATCGTGTCAGCAATAAATAATGCCAGGGCTTTTCTCCGTATACAGGAAGAGTTTGGCTCTTTTGACAAATATATCTGGGGTTTTACCAGCGGCTCTGTTATAGTAAACAACTGGAAGAGTCTGGATGAGCTTCCTGCACGCACCCCTCTCTCTGACCTCATAAGCAAAGACCTGAAGAAGAGAGGATTCACCTTTGTGGGGTCAACGATAACCTATGCATTCCTGCAGGGTGCGGGAATTGTCAATGACCACCTTGTGCACTGCTTCCGGCATCCTTCAAACCTCGATTGAACAATAATCCGGGCAGGGTCAGATAAAGTTCCGGTCAAGGAACTCCTGAAACCTGTCGCGGTACTGGTCGGTGACAGGTATCCGCACCTCGCCATAGACGATGCGGCCACGCTCTATAACCTTCACGGTCTCAAGGTTGACAATATAGGAGCGGTGAACGCGCATGAACCTCTCCTCCGGCAGCCTGGCCTCCAGCGCCTTCATGGTGGACAGAGAGAGAACGGGCTTCTTCTCCCCCCTGAGGAAGATCTTTACATAATCCTTCAGGCCTTCAATGTAATGTATCTCTGAAAAATCGATCCGCCTGATCTTGTAATCGCTCTTGATGAAGAGAAACTCCTTGCTGACCTCCAGCGAAGGCAGCTCCTTTCTTTCAAGGTTAATCAGCTTCTCCGCCTTTTGGACAGCCTTAAGGAATTCGCCATAGCTGAACGGTTTCAGCAGGTAATCAACAGCATCAAGCCGGAAGCCTTCAAGGGCATACTTCTCATACGCCGTGGTAAAGACTACCTTCGGTCCCCCGCTGATGACCCCGGCCAGCTCGGTGCCGGTCAGATCAGGCATCTGTATGTCAAGAAGGACAAGGTCGACATCAGATGACCTGATAAAAGCTACCGCCTCCAAAGGATTGTCAAATATGCCCGCCAGCTCCAGGAAAGGGGTCTTTTCAACATACTCCCTCACCAGCTGCAACGCCAGCGGCTCATCATCAATGGCAACAACCTTTATCATCACCTTCGTTGTTCAGCTACCTATTCTCAGTTCCACGGTAAAAACCTGCTCCTGCTCATCAATCTTCAGCTCATGCCTGCCCGGATAGAGCAGAGCGAGTCGTTTCCTGACATTGTCAAGCCCTATGCCTGATGCTGCCCTGGGGGCGTCAGCGCTGAGCCTGGTGATGCTGTTGGAGACGCGGAAGAATATCTTTTTGCCAACAGCCATGAGTGAAATGTCAATGAATGAGTTGTCGGCAGTGCTGACGCCGTGCTTGAAGGCATTCTCAATGAAGGGGATGAAGAGCAACGGAGGCAGATCCTGATCCTCATACTCCTCCGGGAAAGCGACAGTGAGCCTGACACGGTCGCTCATCCTCAGTTTCATCAGGTCAATGTAACCCTTCATGAACTCTATCTCATTACTGAGCCTGGTATTGCCCTGTTCCGATTCATAGAGCATATACCTCATCATCTTCGAGAGGCTGAGCACTGCCTCCCTTGCATCGTCCTGGTTGATGGCAATAAGTGAATAGATATTGTTGAGCGTATTAAAGAAGAAATGGGGGCTGACCTGGTTCTTGAGCAGTGCCAGTTCGGAATTGAGCTTTTCGCGCTCCAGCTCTTTGATCTCCTCCTCTTTCTTTACTGCGCTTTCGGCGTAACGTATTCCCACTGCGAATCCGGAGACAAGGAATGATGTGATGAAGAAGTTATAGAGAGCCATGCCTCCTCCGCGGCGTCTGTCACGGTCATCATGGGAAGGCCTCTGTTCCATCTGGCTGATCCGTTCCCTGACCTCCGGTGGCGGGGCAAAAAGATTCTGGTAGAACTTGCCGGAGGCATATCCGAGTGCCACTATCAGTGCCGTTGCCAGGATCAGGAAGGGCAGCCATTTTTTCTTCTGAGCCAGCTTTGGTACGAGCCAGAAATAGTTCGTGTAAAACAGCACCAGAAACACCAGCGTATTGAAGAGCACGATCCTGGTTGTGCGTCCGTCATTGAAAAGACCTCCCGAGATAAGGAACTGAGGAAGGACGAACAGTATGATCCATCCTGTCAGGTGTAGAAGTACTGGCAGGTACCTGCGTTTTCTTATTGCAATCTCTTCTGTCATATATGCTCTTCAAAGCTAATCAATCCAGCCGAATAATCATTCAAATCGCAGGGCATCAATGGGGTCAAGGTCTGCTGCCCGCCGGGCAGGATACCATCCGAAGAAAACGCCTATCACCGTACATACCACAAACGCCAGTATGACCGAGCTCCACATCACGCTTATGGGCCAGGAGGTAAAAGCCTCAACCACGGCAGAGGCGGCAAACCCGAACACAATGCCTATCAGCCCGCCAAAGACGCTGAGCAATATTGATTCAATGAGAAACTGAAGCAGTATATCGACACTCCTTCCTCCTATTGACATCCTCAGTCCAATCTCCCTTGTCCGTTCTGTGACAGAGACATACATTATGTTCATAATGCCGATTCCGCCCACCAGAAGCGATATCCCTGCTATAGCGCCCAGCAGTATGGTCAATATTTCGGTGACGGAGGTCATTGTGGTGGCCAGCTCCTCCTGGCTTCTTATTTCGAAGTCGTTGTCCTCATTCTCCCGGAGCCTGTGAGTGAGGCGAAGCACCTCCTCCACCTGTGCCTCTGCCACGGCTGACTCCTCCGCACTGCCGGCAGACATCTGGATAGACTGGATATGCGTCTGCGCCAGTATCCTCTTCTGTACAGTGGTGTATGGCGCTATCAGTACATCATCCTGGTCCTGCCCGAAGCTGTTCTGTCCCTTCTCCTTCAGTACGCCAATGATTTTGAACGGTATGTTTTTAAACCGTATTGTCTCACCGGTGGGATCGATGCCTTCACCGAACAGCTCATCCGCCACCGTCCTGCCCACGAGACACACCTTGGCCGATCCTTCAGCCTCGCTGTCAGTGATATTGCGACCGCTGACCACCTCCCAGCTGCGTATCTCAAGATACTGCTCATTGCCTCCGTAAACAGTTGTGGGCCAGTTGGCGTTGCCATAGACAGCCTGACCGCTGCTGCGCACCTCTGGAGAAACGGCAACCACGGCATCACATTCAACCCTTATGGCATCCACATCCTTTACGGTCAGCCGCTGTGATGACCCGCTTCCCTGCTGCACCCCGCCCATTCTCATATTTCCCGGCATAACGAAGAGCATATTCGAACCCATGCTTGCTATC
>CAYPKP010000075.1:0-5306 GCA_964411345.1 uncultured Rikenella sp.
GTGGAGAATGTCGATGCCATGTTCATCAAGGAGAGCGCCGAATGGGAACAGTCGAGACTCGAACAGCTGCTCACCACACTCATTAAAAACTACGATTTCGGCGGTGTCGTGCTGGTCGATGCCGGAGGCCGCCCGGGACTGGCAGTACCGAAATCCGAGGCGGTGATAGGCGATTTTCTCAGGAGCAATATCACCCAAGCCATCTCCAACCCGGTCATTACAATGTCAGACTTTCACACCGCCCCGGTGGTATCATACCTCCATCTTGACATGCTCATCCCCATGCGCATGCCCCTGGAAGGCGACACCGTGCTGGCCGGTGTGCTGGTAATACGCATTGATCCCGAAAAAGAGCTCTTTCCCCTCCTCTCCTCCTGGCCCACACCGGGAAGCACCTCGGAATGCATCCTCTTCCGCTTTGAGGGCGACTCGGTCATATATATCAACGGATCACGCCTCGCCGGTCATGACCGTCCGGTCACCCTGGCTGCCGGCCCGATGGAGATGAGCTACATGAAACCGCCGCCGGAGGGGAACGGGATAACGACCTACATCGATTACACGGGCACCGAGGTTGTCGCCTCCGTCAAGAAGGTGCCCGGCACGGAATGGTACCTCATTGCCAAAAAGGAGGTCCCCGAGATCCTCGAGAGATACAATGCCGAGATAACAATGCTCTGGCTGATAATGGGACTCGTCTACCTGGCACTGGCACTGATAGCATACCTGATCATCAAGGCTACACGCGCAAGATACCGCCGTGAAAAGCAGCAGGAAGAACTCAACCGCCAGGCCATCATCAAGCACTTCGACTTCGTGATGAAACATGGCAACGATATCATCCTGCTGATAGACAGTAACATGAATATTGTCGAAGCGAATGAGCGTGCCGTGAAAACCTATGGTTACCCGCGCGAGAAAATAATCGGGATGAATATCTCCGTCCTGAGAACCCCGGAAGAGCTGTCATCCCTCGCCAAACATGTCCAGGAACTAAACGAAAACGGATCGTCATATATCGAAACCGTCAACAGGCGCAGCGACGGCACCACCTTCCCCATAGAGATAAGTGCCTACACCGTGGATGTCGACGGTGTGCGCTTCTACCAGAACATCGGCCGCGACATCTCCGAACGCAAGATGACGGAGGAGGAGATGAAGGAGAGCAACAGGAAACTGAGCACCATCATCAACAACCTCCGCGGTGTGGTCTTCCGCTGCAACAACGATCTCAACTGGACCATGCAGTACATCAGCGACGGCATTTACGAGCTGACCGGATATCTTCCCAATGAGTTCATAGACAGCAAGATAAGAACATACGCTTCGATAATTCATCCCGAAGATAAGGATTTTGTATGGAGTGAGATACACTCCTCCCTCGAGACAGGATACCTCTATACCATTGAATACCGCATCATCACCTCATCGGGAAACATTAAATGGGTCTGGGAGAGGGGCCGGGGCTATTATGAAAGCGACAAGCTTGTGGCCCTCGAGGGATTTATCTCCGACATCACCGAGCGAAAGCGCATCGAGGAGGAGCTGATACGGGCCAAGGAGAAGGCAGAGCAGAGCGACAGGCTCAAGACGGCCTTCCTGCACAACATCTCGCACGAGATACGCACCCCGATGAACGCCATCGTCGGCTTCACCACCCTCCTGGAAGATCCCGACACCGACGAGGAGAGCCGCAAGCAGTACATTGACATCATCTCTCAGTCGAGCAACCAGCTCCTCTCCATCATCACCGACATCGTTGACATCTCCAACATCGAAACAGGACTTGTGAAGCTGAGCCGCAAGAGCGTCAACCTCAACACTCTCATCAGACACCTGTTTGATCAGTACCGGATGCGCACGGAACAGCAGGGGCTAATTCTGAATTTCACGACGCACCTCGACGACAGTGAGGCGGTGGTCCGCACCGATGAGACCAAGGTGATACAGATCTTCTCCAACCTGCTCAACAATGCTCTGAGGTTTACCCGCGAGGGAAGGATCGAGCTCGGATATGTGGTGCGCGGTGAGATGGTCGAGTTCTTCGTCTCCGACACCGGCATCGGGATAGCGCCGGAACATCATGAGAAGGTGTTCGAACGTTTCTTCCAGGTGGAGGGACCCAGCTCGAAGCAGTACAGCGGAACAGGCCTCGGACTCTCTATTTCAAAGGCGTACGCAGAGCTGCTGGGTGGCACGATATGGCTCCACTCGAAGCCGGGCGAGGGCTCGCTCTTCTGTTTCTCGATACCTTATGCGAAGTCTTCAGAGGAGAAACCGGCCGGCAAGAAGGCGGCAGTCAAAGGAAAGTAAATCCCTCAGCCCCCGTTACCGCTCTTCTTTATCTCTATTCCCAGCTCGTCAAGCTGCTGTTTCTTTACCGTCGACGGCGTGTCTATCATCACATCGCGCGCCTGGTTGTTCTTCGGGAAGGCGATGAAGTCGCGGATGGTGTCCGATCCTCCCATGATGGCCGTCCACCTGTCGAACCCGAAGGCGATGCCGCCGTGCGGCGGGGCCCCGTACCTGAAGGCGTTGAGCAGGAAGCCGAACTGATGCTGTGCCTCCTCCTCCGTGAAGCCCAGCACCCTGAACATCAGCTTCTGCGTATCACTGTCATGAATTCGTATGGAGCCTCCTCCTATCTCAGTGCCGTTGATCACAAGGTCATAGGCATTGGCGCGCACACGCCACGGCTCGCTCTCCATATACTTAATGTCTTCAGGCTTCGGCGCCGTGAAGGGATGGTGCTTGGCATAGTAGCGCCCTGTCTCGTCGTCCCACTCCAGCAGCGGGAAGTCGGTCACCCAGAGCGGCGCATAGACGGAGTCATCAATCAGCCCCAGCCTCCTGGCTGTCTCAAGGCGAAGTTCCCCGAGACCATTGAGGGTCTTCTCCCGCGGGCCGGCCATCATAAGTACGAGATCGCCGGCATCAGCGCCGGTCATGAGGGCGAGGTTGACGAGGTCGTCAGCACTGTAATACTTGTCTGCCGGGGATCTCACGGTGCCGTCCTCCTCCACCCTGGCCCATACGAGTCCCCTGGCTCCTATCTGCGGACGCCTGACGAACTCAGTAAGCTCATCTATCTGCTTGCGCGACCAGCCTGCGCAGCCTGGGGCACAGATGGCACCCACGTACGGAGCCTCCTCAAACGGCGGGAAATCCTTACCCCTGGCCGGTTTCGTGATGTCAGTGATGTACATGCCGAAACGGATGTCCGGCTTGTCGGTGCCGTAGCGGCTCATAGCCTCATCATACGGTATGCGCGGGAACTTACCCTCGAACCCTATCCCCTTCACGGCCTGGAAGAGATGGCGCGCCAGCCCCTCGAAGGTGTCAAGCACATCATCCTGGTGCACGAACGACATCTCGCAGTCGATCTGCGTGAACTCCGGCTGACGGTCGGCGCGAAGATCCTCATCACGGAAACACTTCACTATCTGGAAGTACCTGTCGAAGCCTGCGACCATCAGCAACTGCTTGAAGGTCTGCGGGCTCTGCGGCAGGGCATAGAACTCTCCGTTATGGAGGCGCGAAGGGACGATGAAGTCGCGCGCACCCTCGGGAGTCGACTTGATCAGCACCGGCGTCTCCACCTCTATGAATCCCTGTCCGTCGAGATAGCGTCGCGTCTCCTGTGCCATCTTATGACGCAGCATGATATTTGACCGCACCACCTGGCGGCGCAGGTCGAGATACCGGTATTTCATGCGCAGCTCATCGCCGCCGTCGGTGTTCTCCTCGATGGTGAAGGGCGGTATCTCGGAGCTGTTCAGGACAGTGACCGTATCAACAATGATCTCTATGTCGCCGGTTGGCAGTTTGGGGTTCTTGTTGCTCCGCTCGGCCACCGTGCCGGTCACCTGGACGACGTACTCGCGCCCCAGCTCCCTTGCCACAGCGCAGAGGGCGGAGTCGGTCTCCATGTTGAAGACAAGCTGTGTTATGCCGTAACGGTCGCGCAGGTCGATGAACGTCATCCCACCAAAATCCCTCGACCGCTGAACCCATCCCGCAAGCGTTACCTTCTCGCCTTTGTTGCTGATCGTCAGCTCTCCGCATGTGTGTGTCCTGTACATTGTCTGATCGTTTTTTCAAGGTAACAAACTTACACAAAATCAACCGACTTTGAAGGGATGGATGAAAATCCCGCATGGAAGCCTGAATTTTCGGCATTGACTTCTCCCTTGCGGCACGGCAATAGAATGCAAATCAAAAATCAGGACCGGGATCCGGATTCAGGAGCTGGCATGGCTTCTTCCCGGTAATAAACGGTAATAACTTTCCTCACTGGTCTCGTCCATTTTTCCTAAAATTGCAGAAAGGAAGCGGCACAGCGCAGGCATGTACACATCTTTGAAAACGAAGACGGCACGACTCTCGGTGATCTCCAACTCACTGCTGATCATCATGAAGCTTACCGTAGGACTGCTGACACGGTCGGTTAGCATCATCTCCGAAGCCATACACTCCGCCATGGACCTGATAGCAGCGGTGATTGCATTCTCTGCCGTCAAGATATCAGGTACGCCGGCTGACGAGAGGCACCCGTTCGGTCACGGGAAGATAGAGAATGTCTCCGGCGTGATCGAAGCAGTACTCATCTTCGTTGCTGCAGGATGGATAGTATTTGAGGCTGTTAAAAAGCTGCTGCACCCTGAGGAGCCGGGGGTTCTGGGGCTCGGCATCCTGGTCATGGCTGTCTCCGCTGTTGTCAATGCCCTTGTCTCGCGAAGACTCTACAAGGTGGCAAAGCTTACCGACTCTGTCGCACTGGAGGCTGATGCCCTGCACCTTAAGACCGATGTCATCACCTCGGCCGGCGTGGCTCTCGGGCTGGCGCTCATGTGGCTCACCGGATGGTATATCCTTGACCCCCTCATCGCCATCCTGGTCGCAATGCTTATAATATATGAATCCTGGATGCTTCTCAGGAAGGCCTTCTTCCCGCTGCTCGACACGGCCCTGTCTCAAGAGGAGCTGACAAAACTGAGAGAGATCCTTGAACAGATGGATGTGAGTTACCATGACCTTCGTACCAGGGCTGCAGGGCACCAGAGGTTCGTAGAGTTTCATCTCGACGTGCCGCCGCAGGAGACGATAGAGACGATACACCGGCAGTGTGACATCATCGAGGAGAGGATAGGACGCGAATTCCGGGATGTAAGCGTGGTCATCCATCCCGAACCGAAAAAGTGATATCATGGAGAGTGTCAGCAGTGATGAATTCTATATGCGACTTGCGCTGGCCGAGGCCGAAAAGGCCGCCGCACGCGATGAGGTGCCTGTCGGTGCCGTCATCG
>CAYPKP010000075.1:5406-7449 GCA_964411345.1 uncultured Rikenella sp.
GCAGGCCGCAGCGTGATTGAAAAAAAATTCTTAGGTTTGTTGAAAACAGTACGGTCATGACCCTCGACAACGGCAAGAAGATAGTGCTCCTGAGACTTATCGGGTTCATTACAACCCTGATTTATGTCCTCTATATCTTCCTGGCATACTTCCCGAAAATCTTCAGGAATGCCATGAGTGAAACCGGCGTCAACATCATGACAGCAGCCGTTACGGCAGCCTTCCTTCTTGTGCTTCTGTGGCCGGCCATAATGAAATACCGTTACGTATGGTTCTCTGCCGATGAGCGAAGCATTACCCTCCGGTGGTATAAAACCGGTGTCGTGCCCGGCGAGAGTAAAAGCATCGAGATACCGGCGGACAGGTATGCAGGATTCGAGATGACAAAAAAGGCAGTGGGGCTGCATCACTATCTGACGCTGTTCCAGCAGGTGCAGGGACGAAGGGCCGCATACAGTCCGGTCAGCATCACTGCTCTGTCCGCGAAGCAGAGGAAACAGATCGCCGACACTCTTAGCAACTATAAATCAGTTATTTAGAGTCAATCGAACAAAACATGAGCAAAATCATTTTTCATGACTGAAGGTTAGATGACCTTTGGAAATGATTTGATTTTAAATTATTTCACAAACCAAAAATATTTATTGTTATGAAAGTACAAACGATTCTGGCTGAGCTCGAGAAGAAACATCCGGGTGAGGTCGAGTATCACCAGGCTGTCAAGGAGGTCCTCGAATCGATCGAGGAGGTTTACAATGAGAATCCCAGGTTTGCCAAGGCCGGCATTCTGCAGAGGCTCATTGAGCCCGACCGTGTCCTGACGTTCAAGGTGCCCTGGGTCGATGATCAGGGCAATGTCCGGGTCAACCTGGGCTACAGGGTGCAGTACAACGGCGCCATCGGTCCCTACAAGGGCGGTCTCCGTTTCCACCCGACGGTCAACCTCTCCATCCTCAAGTTCCTCGGTTTCGAGCAGATCTTCAAGAACTCCCTCACCACCCTCCCCATGGGCGGCGGCAAGGGCGGTTCCGACTTCGATCCCAAGGGCAAGTCAGACAATGAGGTGATGCGCTTCTGCCAGTCGTTTATGCTTGAGCTCTGGAGGCTCATCGGTCCCGAAACCGACGTTCCCGCAGGCGACATCGGCGTCGGCGGACGTGAGATAGGCTTCCTGTACGGCATGTACAAGAAGCTGGCACAGGAGCATACTGGTGTTCTCACCGGCAAGGGCCTTAACTGGGGCGGCTCGCTGGTGCGTCCCGAGGCCACAGGCTTCGGTTGCGTCTATTTTGCCAACGAGATGCTCAAGACCGTCAATGAGTCGTTCATGGGCAAGACGGTGGCTGTCTCCGGCTTCGGCAACGTAGCATGGGGTGCCGTCATCAAGGCTACCGAGCTCGGTGCCACGGTGGTGACCCTCTCCGGTCCTGACGGTTACATTCATGACCCCAAAGGCATCAGTGGCGAGAAGATCAACTTCATGCTCAGGCTTCGCGCCTCCAACCAGGATATTGTAGAGCCCTACGCTGCCGAGTTCCCCGAGGCAACGTTCTACAAAGGCAAGAGACCGTGGGAGGTTAAGGCCGACATAGCTCTGCCGTGTGCCACCCAGAACGAGCTCTGCCTCGAAGATGCCGAGCACCTCGTCAAGAACGGTGTCATTTGCGTCTGTGAGGGAGCCAACATGCCATGTACCCCTGAAGCCATCGAGACTATCCAGAAGGCCAGGATACTCTATGCCCCCGGCAAAGCTGCCAATGCAGGCGGCGTGGCCACATCAGGACTAGAGATGACACAGAACTCGATGAAACTCAACTGGAACAGGGAAGAGGTTGACCAGAGGCTTCACAGCATCATGATCAACATCCACAATGCATGCGTGCAGCACGGCACAGGCAAGGACGGCTATGTCGATTATGTGAAAGGCGCCAACATAGCAGGCTTCCTGAAGGTTGCCAACGCAATGCTCGATCAGGGCGTGGTATAATTGTAAACGTGCTTTTATCAATACTTGCAGAGGGGCTGTCTCATCCGGGACAGCCT
>CAYPKP010000075.1:7549-10659 GCA_964411345.1 uncultured Rikenella sp.
TTACCCGGACAAGGGGTTATAACCCCTGCCAGCTCCATCTGCAGCAGTACAGGCGACAGCCGGTAAACGGGCATTTCCAGCTGGCGTGCCAGCGTGTCGACGCTAAGGTCGCCCTCCTCCTTCAGCGCTTCCCAGATACGCTTTTCGTTGTCGGTCATGCCTGTGAAGAGCATTGTTTGCACCGGCGCCGCCAGGGATGCCGGCTTCCATCCGAGCAGGTATCCGATATCGGAGCAGCTCTCTACCAGTGCCGCCTTGTTGCAGCGAATCAGCGCGTTGCAGCCGGCAGACCACTCATCGCCGGGACGACCGGGAACGGCCATGACGTCGCGGTTATAAGATGCGGCGATGTCGGCGGTGATGAGTGCGCCGCCCTTGATGCCTGACTCAATGATCAGCGTAGCGTCGGAGATGCCGGCGATGATGCGGTTGCGTCGTATGAAGTTGTTTCGCTCGGGCAGTGTCGTTGATGCAAAATCAGTCACCAGGCCCCCGTTGTCGAGCATGGCCCTGGCGGCGCCGGCATGAACCGACGGATAGACGGTGCGCAGCCCGTGGCCCAGCACGGCTACCGTCGGCAGCCCGGACGCCAGCGCTGCCTTGTGGGCGGTGATGTCAATCCCGTAAGCCAGTCCCGATACAATTATCAGCCCGGGAAACTTCTCCGCCAGCCCGGCCACGATCTTGCGGCACAGCTCCTTCCCGTTCTGGGTGGCATGGCGTGTGCCGACGATGCTCAGCATCATCGGTGCGTGGAGGTCAGCATTGCCCCGGAAGTAAAAGGTTACCGGTGAGTCCTCACACTGTGCCAGCCGCCGGGGATAGTCGTCATCGAGGTAGAAGAACACCTTTATCTTATTGCGCTCCACGAACTCCGCCTCCCGGGCCGCGGCCTCGAGGTACTCATGGCCGGCGACGGCCCCGGCAAGCGCCGTCCCCACGCCCGGTATCCTGGTCAGGTTGCGGTATGATTCCCTGAAGAGTGCCTCAACGCCTCCGGTATAGGATACCAGCTTGCGGGCCGTGATGTCGCCCACCCCGGGTATCATGCCAAGCGCAAGCTTGTAAACAAGTGGTACTGATGACATTTTGATACGATGTTAGCGAGACACTATAAAGATATGAAAAAAGGGAATAGGCAGTAGGGAGTAGGCAGTAGTGATAAAAAAATAATCGTCTTGTTCGATTTCGGTGGGGCAGTCACTGAGCACACTACTGCCTATTGCCTGCTGGCTACTCCCTGAAAAGAATTACTTTTGCGGGATGAAGATCATCGACACCCATAACCATATTTACCTGCCTGAATTCGATGCCGACCGCGATGAGGTGATAAAGAGGTCTGTTGATGCCGGGGTTGTGACTGTTATGATGCCCAACATCGACTCCACATCCGTGGCACCCATGCTGGCAGCCGCGGATCGATACCCAGGGATATGCCTGCCGATGATGGGTCTCCACCCCACCTCGGTGAAGGAGAACTTCCGCGATGAGCTGGAGCTTGTGGTCTCGGCACTCAGGGAGCATAAATATTACGGCATCGGAGAGACGGGCATCGACCTCTACTGGGACAAGAGCTTTGTTAAGGAGCAGGTGATATCATTCAGGCGCCATCTTGAGCTGGCCGAGGAGCACAGTCTGCCGGTTGTGATCCACGCCCGAGAATCCCTTGATCTGATAATCAGAGAGATAGAGTCGTTCGGCACCGACCGCGTCACCGGTGTCTTCCATGCCTTTCCCGGCAGTGCCGCCGATGCCCGCAGGGTGATCTCGATGGGTTTCATGATCGGCATCGGCGGGGTGGTCACCTTCCGCAACGGACGGCAGCATGAGGCCGCCATCGAGGCAGGGATAAACAACATCGTTCTGGAAACCGACGCTCCCTACCTGGCTCCCGTACCTCACCGCGGCAAGCGCAATGAGAGCAGCTATCTCACGATGGTGATCGACAGGCTGTCAGAGGTGCTGGCCATCACCCCGGCGGAGGTGGCCGCCAGAACCACCAGCAATTCGAGGAGGCTATTCGGACTGCCGTCTGTAACCCAGGGCGGTTAGATTCATCTCAATAAATCTGATTTCGGGAAATGGAAAAGCGGACATCAATACTGATAATATATACGGGAGGCACCATCGGCATGGTCAACGATCCGGTGACAGGAACGCTGGTGCCCATCAACTTCCGTCATATCTCCGACCAGGTGCCGGAGCTGCGCCGGTTTGGCTTCACGCTCGATACTATCACCTTTGACCCGGTGATTGACTCTTCCGATGTCACGCCAGAGACATGGACGGCAATGGCAAACACTATCTGTGATAACTACGGCATCTATGACGGTTTCGTGGTGCTTCACGGCACTGACACCATGGCCTACTCTGCCTCAGCGCTCAGCTTCATGCTGAGGGGACTGGAGAAGCCCGTCATCTTCACCGGCGCGCAGCTGCCGATAGGGGTACTGCGCACCGACGGCAAGGAGAACCTCATCACCGCCATAGAGATCGCCGCGGCGCGGGAGAACGGCCTGCCGCTGGTGCCGGAGGTGTGCATATACTTTGAGAACAGGCTGCTGCGCGGCAATCGGACGGTCAAGTCGAGCTCCGAGCATTTCAACGCCTTCAGCTCGCCCAACCTGCCGCCGCTGGCGGAGGCCGGGCTGCAGATAAGGTACAGGAGAGACATAATAAGGTACCCCACCGTCAGGCGTCCGCTGGAGGTGTCGGATACTTTTGAGAGCGGGGTGGCAGTGCTGAGGCTCTTCCCCGGCATCGGCATGGCTACGGTGCACTCGGTGCTGGCGGCACCAGGACTGCGGGGACTCATCCTTGAGACCTACGGTACCGGCAATGCGCCCACGCTGCCGTGGTTCCTGGAGGAGGTCTCCGCCTTCATCGCCGGCGGCGGCATCGTGCTGAATGTCACGCAGTGCCAGGCCGGCAGTGTCGACATGGGATTGTACGAGACCTCGGCAGGACTGCTGAAGGCCGGTGTCCTCGGCGGCGGCGACATCACCACCGAGGCAGCCGTGACCAAGATGATGATACTCCTCGGCAGCGGCCTGCCGGCTGACAGGATAAAGGCAATGCTTACGAAGTCGCTCTGCGGGGAGATGAGCTGA
>CAYPKP010000076.1:0-1589 GCA_964411345.1 uncultured Rikenella sp.
GCTGTACGAGATGCAGTCGTTCTAGGCAGCAGGGAATAGGCAGCAGGCAGTAGTGGGGGTGATTCATCCTCTGACGGAACAAAAAACCGGGGAATTTGTTAACTTGCTGATTATCCCTGAACCAACAAGAAAAACGATGGATACAAAAAGCACCACGGACATTCTCAAGGAGGCCATCCTGCTGGAGCATCGCGGCAGGGCATTCTATTCGGACGTTGCTGCCCGCACTGACAGTGAGGCCGTAAAGAGGATTTTTACCATGATCGCGGAAGAGGAGGTGGAGCATATCCGCTTTCTTTCGGAGCAGTTTAAAAACTATCAGAAGCATAACACCTTCCTGGATGTTACATCACAGACGGGAAATGCTCCCGATGAGGCTTCACTTAAGGTACTCACCGAGGAGATGAAAAGGCAGATCAGCGCTGCGGGATTTGAAGCCGCGGCCATCAGCGCAGCCATGGACTTTGAGGCTAAGGCTGTGGAGTTATATTCCTCGCGCGCGGAGTCGGCTCAGGACATCAATGAGAAGGCGCTGTACGCCATGCTGGCCGATTGGGAGAGAGGGCATCACAAGTGGCTGATGAGGATAGACAAGGAGCTGAGGGAGCAGGTGTGGTACGACAATAACTTCTGGCCCTTTTAGACTGTAAAGCCGCTCGCCGGCGGTACTTCTTCCTCTCCCGGATGCGAAGCTAGACCATCCGCCTGAATTTGGCCGGCACTCTTGATTCGAAGCGCATCTCCCTGCCGGTGACGGGGTGGATGAATGCCAGCACGCTGGCATGCAGGCCAAGTCTTCCTATCGGGCTTGACGTTGCCCCGTACTTTTTGTCGCCGGCGATGCTGTGACCCATCTCCTGCATGTGGAGTCTTATCTGGTTCTTCTTGCCCGTCTCGAGGGTGATCTCCAGGAGTGAGTACTCTTTGCCGCTCCTGATAAGTCTGAACCGTGTGACGGCTAGGTCACCCCTTTTCGGGTCCCGGGTTGAGTGCATAACCAGCGCCTTGCTCTCGTAGATGTATGATTTTATGACGCCTTCAGGCTCTGTCACTTCGCCCTCCACCAGCGCCACGTAGGTGCGTGCCGTGACATTGCGCTTCCAGTCGCGCTGCAGCAGGCTCTGCACCTTCTCGCTGCGGGCGAACATCATCAGTCCCGACGTATCACGGTCAAGGCGGTGGACGATGAAGATCCTGTTTGACGGTCTCTGGTCCTTGACGTAGGTGCTTAGTATGTTGTATGCTGTGAGGTACTTCTCATTGTCCGACGCCATCGACAGCAGCCCGGCGTTCTTGTCTATGACTATCAGGTGCTCATCCTCGTAGACGAGGCGCATGTTGCGTGCCATCAGCCCTCCGGTGTGCCTGGCGGCAGATATGAGCACGGTGTCCCCCGGCTGCAGCTCATGGTTGAACTGTGTCACCGGCTCACCGTTGACCCGCACCTGGCGGTTGCGGAGGAGTGACTTGATGTTGTCGCGGCTCTTGCCGGTCAGTGAGCTGATGAGGAACGGCATGAGGGTGATGTTCCCGGTTACCTGGAGGGATGTGTCCTTAATCATTGGCGGGTTATTGGTGCAAAGATAGCA
>CAYPKP010000076.1:1689-9479 GCA_964411345.1 uncultured Rikenella sp.
GCAGCACCTCCTTATGACTCATGGCCATGAAAAAGCCCCCTGGAGCCGGGGGCTGATCATTAATGTGGCAGAAATGGTTTAATTCCTGATGCAGCGGACAGAATACCCATCCCTCGTATATTGAGTATCTATGAAGGCACCAGCTATGTCATTTTTAATGAATAAATACCAGGCTGATTCACCAGGCAAGTTATCCACCGTTGAAGTCCAGAAATCTCCTTCATAACCAACAGGTCTAAAATTGCCACCCTGACCGTAACGAAATCCTCCGGGCAAACCGGAAAATCCCTTGGAGTCTGTTGCTCCTTCATTAGGACTTATCCAATGTGTCGTTCCTTTTTCTTTCATTGCTCCTCCCGCTACATTCTCGCCACCGAGGATGGTTATAAGTTCTGATATTTCGGTTTTTGAGGGTACGTGCCAGCCTGCAGGACAGAGCTTGTTTGTATTTACGGCCCACCAGTTATATAGAGCTCCATAATCGTCTTTATATGTTCCCTCATTGTTGTCTTGCCAACAGAATCCTGGTGTTGTTAAATTTGTCCACTGAGTGCCACCTGTAACAAGCGGTATTTCGTCACCGTCATTAAACTTGGTGGTTTTCAGGTTTTCCTTCATCCAGACCTGTGTTCCAATGGTAACTGTATTATAAACATTACCATCAATGTCCGTTATGGTTTCCGGATTGTCAGCTTCCTTCTTACAGCTGAAGGCAAGTACAAGAAGTGATACACAAACAATGATCAGGGAGATCCTGTTTTTTAGTTTTGTTTTCATGAGATGTGGGGTTGTGGGGTTACTAATTGTGAAGTAAATATGGTGCAATATCAAGTGATTAACGGTTGGCCGTATCTAATTTAGACTAAAGAAACGAAATGGCATGCGATCATGATAATTATTATAAAGGGTCCTTGGTGATTTTTTTGTGGACTATCGGTTGCTCTTTACATAATGGCATATATCAGTTGATTAATAATGTTTTAAGGACAGGGGAGGTGGCAGTGATCCCTTACGGGGGAGTGACCCTTCAGACCGGGGGAGACTGCCTCATACACCAGGGATTACTCGCTCATTTCATTCGCTCGTGATCCCTTACGGGGGAGTGACCCTTCAGACCGGGGGAGACTGCCTCATACACCAGGGATTACTCGCTCATTTCATTCGCTCGTGATCCCTTGCGGGGGAACCTGTAACAGACAATACAGGCATGCGCGTGGCGCATGCTCTTCTGTTTTCATCTCTCCACCTCATGAGCAAGCTCATTCGGTGCAGCCCTGAAAACAGAAGCCGAACCGCTTCGAAGCGGTTCGGCCTGTATTGTCTGTTGCGGAGAAAGAGGGATTCGAACCCCCGGTCCAGTCGCCCGGACAACGGTTTTCAAGACCGCCGCAATCGACCACTCTGCCATTTCTCCATTGTTTCCGGCGTTCCGTCTGCCTGCCGGGCCGCGGCCGCGGCGACAGGGTGCCGGGTGAAATCAGAGTTGCGCAAATATAATGCTTTTTTGCTTTTCAATCACAGAGATTGAAATCACCTTTTTTATACCCTGCCGGAGAAGCGTAGAGCCCCTGCATATGGGCGTATGATTACTGTCCGGAAGCGGCAGGCAGCAAAAAACAAGGGTTTTTTGCCTATGAAAACGCTCATAACCCAAAAAAATCAGCGCCTCAGCATAAAAATGAGACAAAAAACTTGCTTTTGAATAAGAATGGAATAAATTTGTAGGCAAATAGCGATTTCGTCTAACCCTAAAATTGTTTTGACTATGACTAAAAAAGAATTGGTAAGCAGCATTGCAAAGAAAGCAGGACTTTCACTCAAGGATGCCAACGTTGCCCTGAACGCTTTCGTTAGCTCTTTCGGTGACGCCATGAAGAAGGGCCAGAGGCTCCAGCTTCCCTCAATGGGAACTTTCAAGGTTGAGAAGAGAAGTGCAAGAGTTGTCCGCAACCCCCGCACAGGTGCCAAACTGAATGTCCCGGCCAAGAAGGTCGTTAAATTCAAAGCTGCACCGGCTCTTACCAAGGGCCTGAAGTAAAAAAACCAGGGGTGTCACAGCACCCCTTTTTTATTATGAAATGAGGGGAAGCACCGGTTTTACCGGCTGCTTCCCTTTATTGTTTTGCACCTGAAGATCACTCTCCCGCCTCTGCTGAGAATAGCCAGATAAGTCCCCTCTTTCAGGGTTTCAGTGTTGATCTTTTCTTCTCCTGACACCTCCCTGCTTATCATCAGCTCCCCCTCCATATTGTATATGTTCAGCTGGCAGGGAGAGGATACACTTACTGTAATGGTATTGCCGAAAGGTACGGGATAGATCCGGGAATCACCGACCTCAGGCAATCCGTTATCTGCAGTGTTGCAGTATGTGTCGGGCAGACCGGGGAAATAATGCCTGATAAGATAATTCAGAAAGATGACGGCAGCAGCAGCGGCAAAGCTGTTCCTGGCTGTTGCCTCAAACCTGACATCCTGATTGCACTCTATCTGAATTGCATCAACGCTCCCCTCATCCGAAGAACCGTGCCGGCTGGTTATGTAGCCGCCGCTGAAGTAGGGCTCGCCGGAGAATGGGTAGGGTTCATCGATGCCCGGGACCGCAGGATATCCCCTGGCGGCAAACATCGTCCCAAGGCTGTAGAGACCGTGAATAAGATCAGAGTGAGACAGGTTGTTTACATTCATGCCCGCAAGACTGCGGATGCTGCTGATCTCAATGATGGCTGCCTGGTTGAGGGTGGCGTCGGGATATGCAAGCTGAGCAGCGCTGAGCAGGTAGCCCAGCTCCAGCCTCTGAATGGAATGCCCGTGCCCATGGATGTCGATCAGCAGTCCCCTGCCGGAACTTCTTTCAACCGCTGCCTTTGCACTGTCGAGGAAGGCGTGGTACTCATTCCATGCTGTATCCGCATATTGATTTCCGCAGGTGGCAATGTCCGCCTCACGGTTCGCATCAAGCTTTGTCCTCTTCAGATGGCATATAACCATATGTGGCGTACAGCCCGTCAGCTCCATGATCTCCTCCCTGACGGAGGCCGCAAGCTCTTTGGTGTATGAGTCGGTAACTGTCTCTCCGCATGTTCTGTCAGGAATCTCCGCCGGCTCAAGATTGCCCCCGTGAGGCACAGACAGTATCAGCGGCAGGTTGCCGGCTACATACTCAATGTAATTTGCTCTTCCGAAGTAGGAGGTGCCGGGTATGTAAGCCTGTGAAAAAGCTATCCCGGATAGGGAGAGAAGGAGAATAATTACTGTTCTTCTCATCATTTATCTTTCATCTCACCTTTGCCTGCCTGCGGAGCCATATAAGCATTTGGTGTCGTCCAGTTTCATATGGCAATGCCTGTCATTGTTCCGCGGGTACCTGAATGTCGTGCCGATCTGTCATCGGCCCTCGCCCTTTTCACCATTTTCTCTGCTGTCAGCGGATTGGCCGGGAAGCATTGACAGCTCCTTCATCTTGGAATAGAGCAGTCTCCTGTTCATCTTCAGGAACTGTGCCGTTTTGGTCTGGTTGTTGCCGTTGATCCTGAGAGCCTCTTCAATGATTTTTCTTTCCACGTAATCGAGTGCACCCCGGAAAGAGCTGTGGTCTTTCACCAGCGATACATAGGAGAACTCTTCGGTCGGCCCTGCTGACTGCAGAGGCAGATTCCTGATGCTGAGCATATCATTGCTGGCCGTCACCAGGGCACTGTAGATGGTATTCTCAAGCTCCCTGATGTTGCCGGGCCAGTTGTAGGCACAGAGCCGGTTCATCGACTCCTCGGGGATAATCATTTTTCGCGTGGGACAGTATTTCTTCAGAAAATATTCAACCAGGGGGCTGATGTCATCTTTTCTTTCCCTCAGCGGTGGCAGGTTTATCCTGACCACACAGAGACGATAATAGAGATCCTTTCTGAAGTGGCCCTCCTCCATCTCCTTTTCAATGTCTTTGTTTGTGGAAGCAAGGACCCTCACGTTTACCCTGACGGGGGTTACGCCGCCAACACGGAAGAAGGATTGTTTCTGCAGTATCCTCAGCAGTCTGACCTGCAGCGACTGCGGCATGCTGTTTATCTCATCGAGATAGACGGTGCCTCCGTCGGCGATCTCAAAGAGTCCTTTTCTCCTGGACTCCGCACCGGTGAAGGAACCTTTCTCATGACCGAAGATCTCACTCTCAAGGATTGACTCTGACAATGCTCCGCAGTTTATCTTGACATAGGGTTTGTCAGCCAGCAGCGAGTGCCTCTGAATTGCATCAGCAATGAGCTCCTTTCCTGTACCGCTCTCTCCCTGTATCAGCACTGTGGCATCAGTGGGAGCAATGCGTCCGATGAGCTTGAAAATCTCCTGCATCTTCTGGTTGCTGCCAATGATCTGACCGTCACCCGGCTGGCTCCTGGCATCTTTTACCATTGAACGAAGCTGTCTGACCTCAGTGAGCAGCTTCTGATATTCGAAGGCACGTTCAACAGTAAGTACGAACTCATCAAGTTCAAAAGGCTTTTCGAGATAGTCAAAAGCTCCAATCTTCATGGCCTCAATGGCCCGCTCACTGGTGCCGAAAGCAGTAAAGACAATTACAGGGGTCTCAACGGAGATCTTCCGGATCTCCTTCAACACTTCCAGACCGTTCTTTCCGGGCAGATTGATGTCAAGGATAATGATATCAGGCTTCTTCTGCACGAACATCATCATGCCTGCATCTCCGTTTCCGGCCTCCAGAATCTGGTATCCCAGCGGCGAAAGCAAATCGGAAATATTCTTTCTCATGGATGCCTCATCATCCACAATGAGAATGCTCCTGGTGTTATCCAGCTCTGTCTCCTTCTCTTTCATATGGGTAACTTGATAATACACTTCATGCCGGCACCGTGATTCTCTGAAAAGGATATCTCGCCGTTATGGGCTTTGATGATCTGGTACGATATGGATAATCCCAGTCCGGCACCTGTCTCCTTGGAGGTAAAGAAGGGGTCGAACACCTTGTCGATAATTTCACTGGAGATCCCCTTGCCCTGGTCAGCCACCTCAATCACCAGCTTTTTGTTTTCAGAATCAATGCCTGTACTGATTTTCAGGGATCCTCCGTCAGGCATAGCCTCAACCGAATTATCCATGATATTGATAATGACCTCCCTGACTGAGCTTTCATCAGTGTCAATCAGCGGCAGGCCCGGAGTGAGATTGAGCGAGACCGAGATATCTGCCTCACTGAGACCCATGCTGACAAAGCTAACGACCTCCGTGACAAGTTTATTTATATCAGTCGGCTTCATTTTTTTGTCTATGGGCCGGGAGAAGATCAGAAGACGCTTGACGAGGGTGGAGAGCCTGTTTGTCTCATCAATGACCAGTTGCATCGATTCAGGGGAGATCTGTTCACAGATTCCGGGGGTATCACGGATCGCCTTCTGCCACATCTGGATCCTGGTTTTGATAATGGCCAGCGGAGTCTTGACCTCATGGGCAACGCCGGCAATCATATGACCCAGTGATGCCAGTTTCTCCTTCTGACTGAGCTGCCGCTCCAGGGCAAGTCGCTGGTTTGCCTCTTCCTCTATTGTGTCAAGCATATAGTTTACGTTGGATGTAATATATCCGAACATGCCCCACCGCCTCCTCAGACGCAGTGACGGATTATGTCTTATCTGTTCCATCTCCTGCTTGATTCCCTTGATTTCGCCTCCCAGCAGTGCCGAAAGTAGCATCAGAATGAGAAAACCCAGTATGGATATCAGCGCTGTGACATTTACTATATGTTTCAGTTTTATGACCGGAAGGTCATTTTCAATATGTATCCTGACCCAGACTACTCCCACAACCAGTGAATCCACAACCATAGGCCTGGTGGCCAGAGGGAAGAAGGCGGCATCAAAGGAGTGCACATCAATTATCGGCCGGTTCTCCCTGATTGATTGCAGAGACTGATCCTTGATGATGTTGTATGATCTTGGCGGCGGACCGTAAACCGGGACCGGCGGGGGGGAGGTGGGGAAGGAGTAACCGTAAAACCCATCGGCAAACACCAGGTAAAATCCCCCGTCAAGACCGGTAAGGACCTTCAGCTCCCGCTCGGAGATTTCCTTCAGGGTGCTGTCTATCATCCTGAAGGCGGCCAGCGCAAGCTGGTCCGATGTCAGCAGTCCCTGGCTGTAGAGAGAATCGATTGTCTCTCCTGCTGCTTCATATAACTTGCCGGAATAGAGATCACATACACTCTTGTTCTTTTCAACAACCGATGTCTCCCATTTTGAAAGAGATGAATAGATAAAGGCAGCCGCTACCGTTACCACCAGTGTAAATATCAGGGCAAATATGAAGTACCTGTTGTATGTTCTAAAGAAGCTTTTCAATCTTTCTTAATCCATGTTAGTTCCTTCCATCCGCATAAACGCAAAACGAGTGTCCTATGGCCATACTGTCAGATGACTGATACCGGCCTGAAACAGGTCCGGGATCAGTGTGTAATTCTCCAGCGCATCAGCAATATCCGGAGAGGAGCTCCGAAAATAACCGGCGATGGTGACAGCATTGGGCATCTCCACTCCTGAGACAACAAGAAACGAAATTTTTGTGTTATTGTAACTTCGACGGCATCTTTCTCCTGTTACAGCATCGCTCATGGAGCTGTTGGGATTCAGAATGCCTCCGAATCGGTAACCAGTCTCCCTGATTGCCTTCCTCCATAACTCCTCAGAATATCCGAAGTGACTGCAGTTCAGGCTGATATATACATCTCCTTCATTTTTATCGAGTTTCTCCAGAGCCTCATTCATGTAGACGGATATCAGCATCTCAGTCTCTTCTGAGGCAGGATCCTGTTCAATATACGACTGCAACTGGGGGCATGCCATGGTCACTATCCTCTCTCCGGCTATGCCTGTTCCGAGCAGTCCCTCTTTGTGGCTGTTCTCTTCTATCGTTGTTTCTGTTCCGAAGATTATCACCCTGGAGGCGGAATCGGCCTTCAGTTTGTCAGCCATGAGCCTGATGCCGGCATCAACTATGCCGATGACCGGGATTTTTGATGAGCCTGAGAAAGAGGTCTCCTCAAAGAGGACAGAGAGTGTATTGCATCCTATGAGAATGGCGTCAGGATTGTACCTGGTGCCTATAGCCGAAAGTACCCTGTCAAACATCTCCGTCTTCTCCCTCTTTGTGCGCAGGGCATTGTAACCTGTCTCTGCATCAAAGAGGGCATTAACAAATACCAGGTTCACTTTCCTGAAGCATTTCGACTCCCTGATCTTCCGTGAGATGTCATCCATCACCGCCATTCCTCCCAGCCCGGAGTCCGTGACTACAAGAGTAATCTCCCGCTTCTGACCGAGGCTGTTGAGACCTGGAGTCTCCTGCACCGGCACTTTTAACGGGCCACACAGTAACATCGGCAGGATTAATAAATGTATTCCGTTCATTATTAGCAAGTTTCCGGCAAGGGTCCGGCATATTGTGACTCAACAAATTAACAAAGGAAATCACGGTTATGCAACCTGAAATAAATCCGGGAAGAAAATTGAACAAATGATTTGTTTTTCTTCCCGGACTTGTCTGATCTTACTCAGGGCCGGCATCATGATGCCGGCCCTCTATTCAATTAATCTAGTCGAATATCCAGAGCTTCTCACTGGTAGTGGCCACAACGGGGCAGTTTGAGTTATATGAGATCTCTGTCTGAGGATATGGGAATCTCTCGGGAATCTGTCCTGCGCCTGCAACAGGTGTAAGAGCCGGGTAGCCTGTTCTCCTGTAATCATCATAGGGAACAACTGTTGAATACATTGCCAGGTATTTTTGTT
>CAYPKP010000077.1:0-8967 GCA_964411345.1 uncultured Rikenella sp.
TGTTGCTTCCCTGAACTTCGGCTTCCAGTCGAGCGCACCGCGCTGCGCCGTGACGCTGCAGTTGGCGTACATCCAGTCCATCCCCTTCTCGTCCACCAGTCTTATGAGGCTCTGCGTCAGCTCTTCCACGGTTTCGTTAAAGGCTTCCGACGGTGAGTGGCCGTTATCGCGCAGCACCTGGTACTGTGCCTCCATGATACCCTCGAGGGCGCCCATGAGCACACCGCGCTCACCTGTAAGATCGCTGTACACCTCCTTCTCGAAGGTGGTGGGGAAGAGGTAACCTGAGCCAATGGCGATGCCGAGGGCAATGGCACGCTCCTCTGCCCTGCCGGTATGATCATGAAAGACGGAGTAGCTTGAGTTGATGCCGGCACCGGCGAGGAAGTTGCGCCTTACGCTTGTCCCGGAACCCTTCGGGGCACAGAGGATGACGTCTGTCTCCGGAGGAGGAATCACCCCGGTGTGCTCCTTGTATGTGACGGAGAAGCCATGAGAGAAATAGAGCGCCTTGCCTGTGGTAAGATGAGGCTTAATCAAGGGCCACAGGAGCCTTTGTGCTGCGTCGGAGACAAGATACTGGATGATGGTACCTCTTTCTGCTGCCTCCTCAATGCCAAAGAGGGTTGTGCCTGGAACAAATCCGTCAGCCACAGCCCTCTCCCAGTCAGTTTTAAATTCGGGTGCCTGCCCGATGATCACATTGATGCCGTTATCCCTCATGTTCATGGCCTGTGCCGGCCCCTGAACCCCGTATCCTATGACGGCCACCACTTCATTCTTCAATACTTCACGTGCCTTTGAGAGCGGAAACTCTTCCCTGGTAACCACTGTCTCTGTTACTCCTCCAAAATCGATCTGTGCCATAATTATCTTCAGTTAGATTAGTGTTTGTCGGTTAATTGTATATTTCAACTGTTTCAGGTCTGCCCCGTCCGGCTTCCTCCATCTCTTTCAGGTATGCATTCAGTTCCTTGACCTGCCTGGTTACTGCTATTCTGCCCGACCTGACGAACTGAAGCACGCCGCACGGTTCAAGTACGGCCAGGAGGTCAGTTATCTCCGACTTGTTGCCACTCTTCTCCACAACGATATACTCAGGCGTCACCTCCAGTATCCGGGCATGATGCTTCCGCACCAGATCGCCAATCATACTGCCTGACATCAGCCCCCTGGAGGTAACTTTATAAAGAGCTATCTCCTGGCAGATTATTTCATGGGAGGTGTGCACGAACACTTTTATGACATCAACCAGCTTTTCTATCTGCCTGGCAACCTTATTCACCATGTCAGGCGTAGTGGTTACCACCATGGTCAGCATCTGGACGCCTTTGACAGCAGATTCCGAGGCTGTAATGCTTTCAATGTTTATCTGCCTCCGGGTTAGGATAATCGTTATCCTGCTGAGGATTCCTATGTGATCCTCAGTAAAGAGTGAAATGGTATATTCCTGATTCATGTTTTCACAGATTAGTTAATTGTTGATTGATGTAACAGCCATGCTGATGAAACGGATCTGTTTGTCTTTTCAGAGCCAGGGTCTTTCATATTGTTTATCTGTATGTCAGTGTTACCTCTGAGACTGATGCCCCGGGTTCAACCATCGGAAGGATGTTTGCTTCCCTGCTTATGACCACCTCCATCAGGAAGGGGCCTTCGGCAGCAAGCATTGCACCGGCTGCCTGGCGGAGTTCCTCACGCCGTGTCACTCTGGCAGCGCTGATGCCATAGGCTCCGGCCAAAACCACAAAGTCGGGGTTGGCCATTTCTGTGGAGGCGTATCTCCCGTTAAAGAACATCTCCTGCCACTGACGTACCATGCCCAGGAAGCTGTTGTTGAGAAGTATTATTTTTACGGGGATCCGATACTGCATTATGGTGCCCAGCTCCTGCAGGGTCATCTGGAAGCCGCCGTCGCCGATAAAGGCAACAACCGGTTTGCCGGGATTTCCTGAAGCTGCTCCCAGCGATGCCGGCAGGCCGAATCCCATGGTGCCCATCCCCCCCGATGTCACGAAGGTGCTCTTCCCGCTGAAACGGTAGTAGCGTGCCACTGCCATCTGATGCTGCCCCACGTCAGTCACGATAACCGCATCACCCTCCGTAATGTCCGAGACTGTCTTCACCACTTCGCCCATTCGGATCTCACCCTCCGTTGGCTCCGTTTCCGGCCTGATCACCTTTTCATATTCCACCCGGTCAAGGATGCGGAACTCCCTTATCCATTTCTCCCGGCTGGTCTCACGAACGAGGGGAATGAGAGCAGCAAGCGCCTCGCGGGCATCATTGTTGATCTCCAGATCCACCCTCACATTTTTATTGATTTCCGCCTTATCTATCTCAATATGAATTATCCTGGCATCAGGAGCATATTTCTTAAGGTTACCGGTGACCCTGTCATCGAAGCGCATGCCTATGGCGATGATGAGGTCTGCCTTGTTGGTGAGCATGTTTGGGGCATAGTTGCCATGCATGCCCAGCATCCCCGCGAAAAGCCTGTGTCTCTGAGGGAAGGCAGGCAGTCCGAGAAGAGTTGCTGCAACGGGTATGCCCCCCTTTTCAGCCAGTGTCCTCAGTTCATCAGTGGCGCCGGAGAGGATAACCCCGTGGCCTGCCAGTATAAGGGGTTTTTCTGAATGATTGATCATGACGGCCGCCGATTCGATATCCCTCCTGTGCAGAGGGATCACCGGGTTATAGCTCCTGATATATGTGCATTTCCGGTAGCTGTAGCTGAGGTTTTCAAACTGCGCATCCTTTGAGATGTCTACCAGCACTGGGCCCGGCCGGCCCGACCTGGCAATGTAAAAGGCCCGTGCGATGGCATCAGGGATATCCTGTGCCTTCTTGACCTGGGCATTCCACTTTGTCACAGGCATTGAAATGCCGAGAATGTCGGTCTCCTGAAAGGCGTCGGTGCCGATTAGTCCCGATGTCACCTGTGCCGTGATGAATACCACCGGCACGGAGTCGAGAAACGCATTGGCTATTCCTGTCACGAGGTTGGTGGCTCCCGGTCCTGACGTGGCGAAGCACACCCCGGCTCTTCCCGTTACCATGGCATAAGCCTGTGCTGCGTGAGCTGCTCCCTGCTCATGACGGGTGAGGATATGACGGAGCCTGTCACTGTAATCCAGGAGCTTGTCGTAGACAGGCATAATCGCTCCCCCGGGATAACCGAATATTGTATCAGCGCCCTCCTCGATCAGGCATTTCAGCAGCGCTTCAGCTCCCGTGACCTTCGAATCATGGTTGTCAGTATCCTGCTCCCCGGCAGTTTTCGTCTTCTCGTTCATAATTCCTGTTTTATTGTCATACGAGCCTCACTGCCCCCTGGTCTGCCGAGCTCACATGGGCAGCATATACCTTCAGCGACGCCGGGATGACACGGTCTCTTCCGGCAGGGCTGAACGCCAGCTCTTTCCTCTGTACTTCTTTGTGTCGCCTCTCCTCAAGAGTCTTTTCATTGACTGCCAGATTAATATGTCTCCCGGGTATGTCGATCTCAATAATATCACCGTCATTTACCAGGGCTATTGTTCCACCGGCCGCGGCCTCGGGTGAGACATGTCCCACTGACAGTCCCGCCGTGCCTCCGGAGAAGCGGCCGTCGGTTATGAGAGCACATTTTTTGTCAAGTCCCCTGGATTTAAGGTAGGAGGTGGGGTAGAGCATCTCCTGCATGCCAGGGCCGCCGCGGGGACCCTCGTAACGTATCACGACAACGTCTCCCTCTTTCACCTTCCCGTTGAGTATTCCCGTGACTGCATCCTCCTGTGAGTCAAAGGTTGCAGCTCTGCCGCTGAAGCGGACCATTGAGCTGTCGATGCCGGCGCTCTTTACTATGCATCCGTCCGGTGCCAGATTCCCGTAAAGCACAGCCAGTCCGCCGTCACTGCTATAGGGATGACTGACATCTCTTATAGCACCGCTGTACCTGTCTGTGTCATGCGAAGGGTAGAGGCCGGTGCCGGTACCTCCGAGTGTGCTCCTCACCCCTCCGGGGGCGCTTAGATATATCTGTTGCGCCTGTGGCATGACGGTCGGCCTCATGATATCCCATTCGTCAATCGCTTGCGCCAGTGTGGTGTAGTCGACTCTTCCCACCGAGGTGTCGAGCAGTCCGGCTCGTTCCAGCTCTCCGAGTATGGCAAAGACCCCTCCTGCACGGTTTATATCCTCGAGGTGAAAAGATGAGGAGGGTGAAACCCTGCATATGTTGGGCACTTTGCGCGAGAGTTCATCAATGTCTTTCATGGTAAAATCCACCCCGGCCTCCCTGGCTATTGCAAGAAGGTGGAGAACGGTGTTGGTGGAGCCCCCCATGGCAATGTCAAGTGTCATGGCATTGATGAAGGCAGCTCTTGTGGCAACGGAGCGTGGCAGGACGGAATCATCCCCCTCAGCGTAATATCTCCGTGCCAGTTCGGTTATCAGCCGCGCGGCACGGGTGAAGAGCAGCATCCTGTTGCTGTGTGTGGCCAACACGGTGCCGTTGCCCGGCAGTGCCACTCCGAGAGCCTCCGCGAGGCAGTTCATCGAGTTGGCGGTGAACATGCCGGAGCAGGATCCGCAGGTGGGGCAGGCTGACCGTTCGATCTCAAGCAGGTTTTCGTCAGTGACGCTGTCGTCAGCTGCAGCTACCATTGCGCTGATGAGGTCTACGGCTTTTCCTCCAGACATGCCGGCCTCCATCGGGCCACCGGAGACAAAGAGCGCGGGGATATTGAGTCGCATGGCGGCCATCAGCATGCCGGGGGTGATCTTGTCGCAGTTGCTGATGCAGATCATCGCGTCAGCGCAGTGTGCATTGCAGACATACTCGACACTGTCAGCAATTAGCTCCCTCGAAGGGAGCGAATACAGCATTCCGGCATGGCCCATGGCTATGCCGTCATCTATGGCAATGGTATTGAATTCAGCGGCGAACATGCCGAGGCTCTCAATCTCCTTTTTTACAGCCTGCCCGGCATCATGCAGGTGGACGTGGCCCGGAACGAACTGCGAGAACGAATTGACAATTGCTATCACAGGTTTCCCGAACTGTTCCTCCTTCATGCCGTTGGCACGCCAGAGGCTCCTTGCACCGGCCATGGTTCGTCCGGTCATCGTTCTCAGGCTCCTGGGTTCTCTTTTCATCGTTGAACTGTTTAAAAAAAAAGCCTCCCGGTTTTCCGGGAAGCTTTCGTATACTATTATTCATGACTATATATTACTCCCCGATTATGCGCTCGAAGCGATAAAAAGAATGAGGGCAATAATATTTAGCGACAGATAATTCATCTCGTAATAGTGAAGTGCAAAAATATGGATTAATTTAATTTATCAAGTAAAACGAGGGAAATTATATAAATAAAATTAAGTGAATGCCTGTTTAACTTACGAGAATAAGCTGATGCTCAACGGAATGGGGGCAGATTATTTTTTTCTGTATCAGCGGTTGTTGAGTGCCCTGACGGATCAGTTAAGTTCGGCGTAATATCTCAGGAAGTGGTCCTTGGTAAACCTGGTAAACACTCCCGGCTGACGCATGCTTTTCAGTAACTTCATATCGGGTGTGCCCCTGGCATCGCGCACAGGTTCATAGTTGCCTTTACTGTGGAGGAAGATTGTTCTGTCCGTTTCCGGAACCAGGGGCGGTATCCGGAAGCTCAGGCGGGTCTCATTGTTGATATGTGGTTGCACCAGGTATTTACCGTCATCATAGAGCAGAAGTGATGAGACCTCTTTCCCTGTATCATCGACAGCATAATCGAGTGAAACAACGGTCGCAGTCATTTCTGCATCTTCGGTGAAGTCCATGCCTGCATAATCAATATCCCAGAACAGGACTCCCGATACCAGCTTTACATTTACAGTGTTGCCTGTAATACGGGAGAGATCCAGCTGCAGAACATCCTTTTTGTCTGCCACCGGGCCCGGCACGTTGTAATAATCAACGAACTGAAGCCCGGAGTCTGTCTCAAGGTAAACGGCAAGCGGTATCCCCTGGTCGAGTGACCATTGCAGCAGATCCTCCCGCGATCTGCTGTTTCTCATTTTGACCCAGGAATCATACCTGTTCCCGAACATATCAGAGAGCCGGCCGAACATATAATCAAGCCACATGGTGTTTTTCCCCGATACCACCAGCTTAGCCTGAGTACTTTTATCAGGTCTGTCAAATGAAAGGCTTATTGTGTCAAGAAGCAGACTGTCGTTCCGGATTTCACTAATGTATCTCGATTTATCACAGTGTGAGAGCTCTGTCAGGAGCGACCTGCCATAGGCATTTGATGCAGAAAGAGGCTGCCGTATGTCTGAGATTGAATGGGCAATACCGTATTTATCAACAAGGATTTCATTTTCAGGGCTGTGATCATAAACGAACAGTTCAGCAAGGTTGGTATTCTGGATCTCCTTAACCTCATTGGTAATCCTGATCCTGTATTGACCGTCAACCGGTTCTATTGATTTCAGTTTCAGATAATCATCCCTCTCTATTGGCACTGCAGTTGCCCCGCTGTATATCTCTCCTTCCATATTTATATCGGAGCCGGCCTCACTGTATACGAACGGGCACGATAACCCCTTGGTAATCAATATAATTATGGCAACCACAACCATTACTCCGTATGCGGCTACCCCTCCCAGCAATACTGTTCTCCCGATGTCAACCTTGTATATCTCCAGTTTCGCGATGTTGGCTGATGGCACGCTGATCACGTTACCGGTCACGCTGATTGCTGAATCAGGGGCAATATACAAGTGTACCACCTGACCTTTCTTCGGGGTCTGAGACTGATTTGCCAGCTTACCTGAAAAAATGCCGTCAGAAAGAGTTGTACCTGTAATCTGGTATGCTGAGTTCTGGCCGTGTATATAGTAATATGTCCTCTCAGTATACCCGAGCTCGCCGCGCGGTGCTTTTCTGATGGTGTAACATCCGGTGAACTGAAATATTACAAGAACCGAAAGGGCCCATGCCAGTGTCTTCTGAAATTTGCTGAACTTTCGCATTTTGCTCTGTTTGATGATTGGATCTCCTTTGAATCTTCCGGGATTCCAGGGGGGGTGATTCTCTGTATGCCCTTATTCACATGGCTTAATAACCAATAAAAGAAAAAAGCAGAAATCCTCCGCCCGCCAGCAGCCCCAGGGTTTCCCACCAGTTGAAAGCCCGGTGATCAGCCTTGCCGATATTGACTACTGGCACGGTCAGAGTTGTGCCCTCAACCGTGACAGCTGAGACCGGGGCTACATAAATGTGCACTGACTTTGCCTTTCTGACCTTCACGGTATCTGAAACGAGCTGTGCGGTCAGAAACCCGTCGGAGAAAGAATAATTCTGAGTGGTCCAGTAATTTTCATCGGCATGTATCAGCATAATCTTTTTATCTGCCGGAATAGTGTTTACCGATAAGGTTTTTAGGGTGTAGCAGCCTGTCATTAGCAGACAGGTCAGGAGAAACATTACGGCCCTCAATGCCCTCCCCGGGCTTAACGCGTGTAACATTTCAGGTATGTTTCAGTAAATGTAAGAAAATAGCCGGAAAAAGCAAGCAAAAAGGAGAAAATATTTAGCTATGCCCCTAATAAAATGAATAAATGTTATACAGGCTTCAGGCCTCTTTCAGAACGCCCAGTTCCTTTCCTACTTTTGTGAATGCTGCAATGGCCTGATCAAGATGTTCCTGCTCGTGTGCTGCCGAGAGCTGCACCCTTATGCGTGCCTTGCCCTTGGGTACGACGGGATAGTAGAAGCCTGTGACGTAGATGCCTTCCCTTAGCAGTCTGGCCGCCATCTCCTGTGAGAGTTTGGCGTCGTAGAGCATCACGGCGCAGATGGCTGACCTGGTGGGCTTGATGTCGAAGCCTGCCTCAAGCATCTTCTCCATGAAATATTTTGTGTTGAAATGGAGCTTGTCCTGCAGCTCATTGGTTTCGGTCATCATCTCAACCATCTTAATGCCGGCAGCGGCAACAAGCGGCGGGATGGAGTTGCTGAAAAGATACGGGCGGGAGCGCTGACGCAGCATCTCGATGATCTCTCTCTTTCCGGTGGTGAATCCGCCGATGGCTCCCCCGAAGGCCTTGCCCAGTGTGCCGGTGATGATCTCTATCTTTCCTTTCAGGTTGTAGAGCTCGGTGACACCGCGGCCTGTATCACCTACAACACCAGCGGAGTGCGACTCATCGACCATGACCATGGCGTCATACTTGTTTGCCAGCTCGTAGATCCTGTCAAGCGGTGCCACGTTGCCGTCCATGGAGAAGACGCCGTCGGTGACCACCAGCCTGAAGCGCTGCTCCTGCGCCAGTTGCAGCTGCGATTCAAGATCTTCCATGTCAGCGTTCTCATAGCGGTAGCGCTGTGCCTTGCAGAGGCGCACACCGTCAATTATGGAGGCGTGGTTAAGTGCATCGGAGATGATGGCGTCTTCGCTTGTCAGCAGTGGTTCAAAGACGCCCCCGTTGGCATCGAAGCAGGCAGCATAGAGTATGGTATCCTCGGTGCCGAAGAACTCAGCAAGTTTGTGTTCCAGTTCCTTATGCAGGTCGCCCGTGCCACATATGAAGCGTACTGACGACATGCCATAGCCATGAGTCTTCAGGGCATTCCTTGCCGCTTCAACCAGCTTTGCATTTGCTGACAGTCCCAGGTAGTTGTTGGCGCAGAAGTTAAGCACCTTCTGCCCGGTGTCAAGTGTTATCTCCGCACCCTGCGGTGAGACAATGACACGTTCATGCTTGTATAGCCCTGCTTCCTTTATCTCCCGGATCTGCGTCCTGAGATAATCCTGGTATTGATTGTACATCTGAAAGAAGAATCACTTAAACGGATGCAAAGATCGCGTTTTAGCATGATTATTCAATGACGATAATCATCTCCCGAGGATTAAAATGGCACGAATCTGATATGATGCGCCGGGGTATCCGCATCCGATATTCAAGGGCTGTTACAGTCCGAACTTTTCTATTATCTGT
>CAYPKP010000078.1:0-1062 GCA_964411345.1 uncultured Rikenella sp.
TGGTTCAGAAATACTTTGGCGAGATACCCGCAGGCGCTGAGGTGGAGAAGCTGAATCCCATGCCCGTGACCCTGGCAGAGACGAAGAAACTCTATCATGAAGACAACTTCGCCAACACTGCTCAGTACACGATGGCATTCCCCTCTGCCGAGATGTATAATCCTGATGCATATGCATTGACCATCCTGAGTGATATCCTTGCCGGTGGCAAGAAATCGCCCATGTACAATGTGCTCGTAAAAGAGAAGAAGCTCACCTCCAATGTAGGTGCCTACAATATGGCGCAGCTGCTGGCCGGCACTTTCCGTATCTCTGTCAATGCCAACCCGGGCGTATCTCTGGCAGAGGTAGAGGATGCCATCTTTGAAGCCTTTGAGCGTTTTGAGTCCGAGGGTTTCACCGGGAAGGATCTCGAGAAGGTAAAGGCGGGACAGGAGACCCGCTTCTATAACATGATTAGCAGTGTTGACGGTAAGTCGAAACAGCTTGCAGAATATAACATGTACGCCGGTGACCCCGGATTCTACAAAAAGGATATGGAGGCGATGAAGGCCGTCACCGTGGCCGATGTGCAGCGCGTATATGAAAAATATATCAAAGGCAGGAACTATGTTGCCACCAGCTTCGTGCCGAAGGGCAAGGTTGAGCTTGCAGCAGAGGGATCAGTTGATGCCGGCATAGAGGAGGAGAACATCCTCACTGCCACCGAGGTGAAGATAGAGGGTGGTGCTGCTGAAGAGATTCAGAAGACACCGACCTCTTTTGACCGCTCCGTGCAGCCTCCCCTGGGTCCTGATGTGTCGGTTACCGTACCGACTGTCTGGCGGTCGTCGCTGGCAAACGGCATGAAGCTTTTCGGTATTGAGCATTCCGAGGTTCCGCTTGTTCAGTACAATATTGTTATTGAGGGAGGTCACATGCTTGATGACATCAACGCACCGGGTGTGGCCAACATGCTGGCGATCATGCTAAATGAGGGGACGAAGAACAAGACGCCCGAGGAGCTTGAGGAGGAGATTGACCTCCTGGGTGCGATGATAAGGGTGTCGGCTGATGATGAAG
>CAYPKP010000078.1:1162-3022 GCA_964411345.1 uncultured Rikenella sp.
TTCTATGAGAAGAATATTTCGCCCTCTGTGGCCACGTTCCTTGTAGTGGGCTCGGTTGACCAGGCTGGCGTGGAGAAGGCGCTTGAAAGGCTCGGGACCGACTGGAGTGCAAAAGAGGTGCAGATGCCCGAGATCGCATACGCACAGGCACCGGAGAAGCCAGGGGTTTACTTTGTCGATGTGCCCGGCGCAAAGCAGTCTAACATTTATATAGGAGCCCCGGCTCTCCCACGCAGTCACCCCGACTACTACCCGGCCTATGTTGCGAACTACAAGCTTGGCGGCTCATTCAACGGCTATGTCAACCTCGTCCTCAGGGAGGAGAAGGGCTACACATACGGTGCCAGAACAGGTTTCAATGCGCAGAAGCATTACGGAACCTTTGTTGCCAGCTCAGCCGTACGTTCAACAGCCACCCTTGAGTCGGCAGAGATATTCCGCGACCTGATGAAACAGTACCGGGAGGGTGTCTCGCAGGGCGACATCGACTTCACGAAGGATGCACTGCTCAAGGGCAATGCCCTCAGGTTCGAGACCCACAGGGCGCTGTTGGGAATGCTCAGTACCATGAGTGCACACGGATTGCCTGACGACTATATTGCCCGTGAGGAGGATTATGTCAGGAAAGTTACCGTTGATGATGTAAATGCCACGGTACAGAAGTATATTGACCCGATGAAGATGTATTATGTAGTTGCCGGCGATGCCGCAACACAGCTCAGGGAACTCAGGAAACTGGGCTTCGGAGAACCGGTGTTAATCAATTAAATTTCAAGATATGAAGAGAATTTCAGCATTACTGATTCTGGCTGTACTGATCCTGGCTTCAGGATGCAGCGGAAACAAGAAAAGTACACTTTCCATCCCGTATGAGAGCTACAAGCTTGACAACGGGCTGACGGTGATACTCAATGAAGACAAGTCCGACCCCATCACCTCACTGGTGATACTCTATCATGTGGGTTCAGGCAGGGAGGTGCCCGGCAAGACCGGATTTGCCCATCTCTTTGAACACATGATGTTCCAGCGTTCCGAGCATGTTGAGGAGGATCAGTTCTTCAAATATATTGAGGGTGCCGGAGGGATGCTCAACGGCTTCACCAGCTTTGACCAGACCGTCTATTTCGAGGTGGTGCCGAAGAATTCCATTGAGATGGCCATGTGGCTCGAATCTGACCGCATGGGTTTCCTTCGCAATACTGTCACACCGCAGTCGTTTGCCCTGCAGCAGAATGTGGTGCAGAATGAAAAGCGGCAGGGAGTTGATAACCGTCCGTACGGATTTACTGACTACGTGCTGCTGAAGAATCTTTATCCTGAAGGCCATCCTTACAGCTGGGATATCATCGGAGAGATGGAAGATCTTGCCAATGCCACTATCGAGGATGTGAAGGAGTTTCACAAGAAGTTCTACGTACCCAACAATGCCACCCTTGTCGTCTCCGGTGATTATGATCCCGAAGAGATTAAGGCTCTGATAGAAAAGTACTTTGGGGAGATCCCCACCGGTGAGGAGTTGAAGGATCCGGAGCCGATGAATGTCACGCTGACAGAGACGAAGAAACTCTATCATGAGGATGCCTTTGCACGTGCCCCTCAGTATACTATGGTCTATCCGGTTGTGGAGCAGTTCACAAAGGATTCCTACTCACTGGATGTCCTGGCACAGCTGCTGGGAGATGGAAAGAAGTCGCCCCTCTACAAGGTGCTTGTCAAAGAGAGGAAGCTCACCTCGAACGTCAGGGCTTTCAACCAGTCGCAGGAGATTGCAGGGCAGTTTGATATAAGCATCACCGCCAACCCCTCCACCAGTCTTGATGATGTTGAAAAGGCTATCTTCGAGGCCTTTGAGAGGTTTGA
>CAYPKP010000078.1:3122-8351 GCA_964411345.1 uncultured Rikenella sp.
TTCGACCGTTCGGTGGCTCCGGCGCCCGGTCCCGATCCTTCGCTGACGCTGCCGGAGGTGTGGCAGGCTGAAGCATCGAACGGGATGAAGATATACGGCATTGAGCAGCATGAGGTGCCGCTGGTGACCTATTCGATTGTCATACAAGGCGGTCATATGCTCGATGATATCAGCAAGCCAGGCGTGGCAAGGTTCACCGCCCAGATGCTGAATGAGGGCACGGCGACAAAAACCCCGGAGGATCTCGAGGAGGAGATACAGCTGCTGGGTGCAAGCATCAGTGTAAGGGGAGGACAGGAGAACATTACGGTGTATGTCAGCACGCTGGCACGCAACTTTGAAAAGACCCTTGCCCTGGTTGAGGAGATGCTTCTGGAACCGCGCTGGGATGAGGAGCAGTTCTCGATCAACAAGACCCGTACGGTCAACGCGCTTAAGCGCAACATGGCCGAGCCCAATTATCTGGCGTCTACGACTTTCAATCGGCTGACCCTGGGCGAAGAGAACATCATGTCCGTTGACAACAGCGGTACGGTTGAGAGCGTGGAGGCCATCACCATGGATGACCTGAAGGCTTTCTATGAGAAGAATCTCTCCCCCTCTGTGGCCAACTTCCATATTGTGGGTGACGTTGGTCAGTCCAGGGTTGAAAAGGCTTTACAGAGCCTCAATGAGCGTTGGGAGGCCAGGGAGGTTGTCATGCCCGAGCTCTCCTTCCCGCCTGCTCCCGAAAAGGCTGCCATCTATTTTGTTGACGTCCCCGGGGCAAAACAGTCGGTGATAAGTATTGGCAACATTGCCCTGACACGTGACCATCCCGATTTCTACAAGGCCGATGTGGCCAATTATATGCTCGGGGGTACTGCCAGTGCCAGGCTCTTTATGGTCCTCAGGGAGGAGAAAGGGTTCACCTACGGTGCATATTCGAACTTCAACGGCATGAAGAGCTACGGCACCTTCAGGGCATATGCCTCTGTTCGTACTGATGCGACGCTGGAGTCGGTGGAGCTCTTCAGGGATATCATGAAGGATTACCGTGCCGGCGTACCGCAGGAGACCGTTGATTTCACAAAGGGTTCTCTGCTCAAGGCCAATGCGTTGCGTTTTGAGACCAACGACAGCAAGCTGGGGATGTTAAGTACCATGACTACTTACGGGCTGCCGGCGGATTATGTCAGGCAGGAGGAGAGTTACCTCATGGGGCTGACGAAGGAGCAGATGGACGAGACCGTGCAGAAGTACATAGACCCGCTGAAGATGAATTATGTGGTGGTGGGTGATGCTGCGACTCAGCTGAAGGCGCTGAAGAAGGTCGGGTTCGGCGACCCTGTTGAGGTAAAATAGCTATATTTGCAGTCTGTCTAGGCAGAGTGCATGACAGCAGGACTGCAAGACCGCAGGACATGGCCGGCCCGGCCCGGCCATCCGCCCGGATGGTGGAATGGTAGACACGAAGGACTTAAAATCCTTTGGCCATAGCGGCTGTGGGGGTTCAAGTCCCCCTCCGGGTACCCAGAGGCACAAGAGGTCAATTTCGACCTCTTGTTTCTTTTTATGACATTCTGAAATCCTCACCAAATGAGGGAATGAGAAGAACCGATTTTCAAGGATTCAGGGTTGCAACTTTTAAAATTTAAAATTCGGATTTTTTGTCAGAGTTGCAACCAATGGTGCATAAGCCGGTGGGCCTGATCATTCTCCGCCGGAGTTAATTGACCACGTCCTGCCGGTTGTAAATAACTGTTATCATGTGGATTATACTTTTGAACCTAAAACCGGCTGAAAGTGGTCAAGGTCTCCGGCTTATGTAGTAATTACTGGAACACTAATTGAAATAGTTAAAACTGTAAATAATACTTTCTGCCTGAAAGACTACCCAATATTCCATATCCGTTTCCAACATTAGAGAAAATATTTACTGGCTCGGCATAAATGTCATTTGTTGAGCATTGTGCCAGTTCAACACTCTTTAGGTATTTATATAAATCTTCCGAGATATGCTGAAGCTCAATCTCAACCCATGAATACGCAGCAGACCTTTGCCTTGACTCTACAGCATAGGTATATTCTTTTCCGTCAAACAGAGAGTCATCAAATACATTTGAAAAGTGCTTTGGCCACCCGTTAATTGAGACAGATATATTGTTATCAACAAAAAGTATATCATCTGAAGAGAAGATATCTTTGACCGTTGCCCAATCATCCACCCCTAATGGGCCTTCCTTTGTGCTCCCTATGCTTTTTACACTCAACCTGTAATAATTGCTTACATTTCCCGGATCATTAATCATGCATGAGATATTCATAACAGTGTCTGTCCCCCAAAAATCAATCGGATGTATCATTCCATCACTCATTACCTCTTCCGGATTTTTACTGTATAGAGAGTAATGGTCTGTTATCTTAAAAGAAGGTCTCTCCAAAACGGTTGTCTGAGCTGTAACAGTCTCATATCCTTCGCATGAAACTGTTAATGACAGTTCATCGTTTATTGATGGTCTGTAATCAGAAATGAATATGTTTTCTGATGCATCAAGCGGGATACTGTAAAAAGCAGCCCCGTTAACTGATAACTGAACAGTTGCCTGTGAGGATAGGTCAAACGGTGTCAAAGTAAATGATTGGACATCAAGGAAAAATGCGGATTGATAAAGATAGACCATAAAGGATGTATCAGTGTTGGCCAACGCACCTACTGTCAATTTCGGATCAGTGATTTCGCCGTTGAATTCAAGTGTCTTCTCGCATGCTGAAAGCAGGATGAGAGTGACCGGTAATAGAAAAGCGCCTCTATACTTCATGTTAAAAACAGTATGAATAGCTAAATGAGGGGAGAAAGGGAAACAGGCACAAGCCTTTCAGTACAACTCGGCTTCCTTGGTATGACGGATAGACAGAGTAGATATTGAAGTGATTATACAAATTGTAGATACTGAAGTTAATGGTACTCTGTCCCTTCTTATGGTAAAGATGGTAGTTCATCCCTATATCAAGCCGGTGATAATCTGGTAACTTATACCCATTCTTTACAGAATATGATGATAACTTATAGTATGTGTTAAATGTGGCTGCTCCGGAAGGATCTGAAACGGGTGAGGGAATGTGACTGGACCAATAGCCGTCAGGGGATTCATTGGTTGAAACCAGGAAATTTCTTGCAATTAAGATAGTCTCGGCCAGAGTTCCCCTGCTGCCGGTTTTATAAATAAAAGTACCGGAGATATCAAATTTCCTGCTTATTTTCCAGGTGAAGTTTACACTTAAATTATTTCTGCAATCATTGCGGGCATAGAATGTTTTACCGTTATAAACTATGTTGTCTTCTCTGTCGAATTTTCTTAAAGATTTACTGCAGGTATATGCAATGCTTCCCGTAATCCGTCCTGTGTTTTTCTGAACTAAAAATTCCAGGCCGTATGCCCATCCGTATCCAACAGAAACCATGTTTTCCCATCCATCCGAATTATTTATATAAGAAACGCCCTCTTTATACTCAAGGACATTGTTCATAGTTTTGTAATAACCTTCCACAGAAAAATGGACTTTTTTTTTCAGATCAAAGAAAATACCTGTTGAATAAAGACCTGAGGTCATAGGTTCTATTGAACCGGTGACCGGTACCCATATATCTGACGGCATTATCAGGTTTGAACTGCTGAGCAGGTGAATTCCCTGGCTCAGAAATGAATAAGAGCCTTTTATTGATATTCCTTTAGATAATAAGATCCGCATGCTCACCCGCGGCTCCGGGAAAGCGTATGATCTTCCTGTAACGGAATAGAGGTTAAACCTCAGGCCGGCATTGATCCTGAGAAACCTGAAAACATCAATATCATCTTCCGCGTATAAGGCCAGGTTGTTCATTAACAGGGAATTTCCCTGGGGATTATCTGTCACATCTTCCGTTTTAACTCCGTTTACCACTGTTTCCGAATAACGATAAGCAAAGACCGTGGGATTAAAGAGCTGAAGTGAATTTGAGATGCCGGCCATGATAGTATGCCTGTCGGAAGGGGTATATATGATATCATGATTTAAAGAAATATCATCTATTTCAGACAGATAGCCTACGGAAGATATTGTAGTATTTGAAGAATCAACCCCTGTTTCGTCAACATAGGTTTCAGAATATTCCTGGTCTGATGCTACAGTAAAATTGTACCGGTACCTGCTGTAATTCAACATTGTGCCTGATGATAGCTTGTCACTGAACAGATGCCTCCATTTAAGACCTGATACAATGTTTCCCCAATTATTCTTATTGTCATATTTGCTGCTGACAGTGTAATTCTTATTATCCTCTGAATCCTGATACTCAGCTTTTTTGCCATCGGAATCAATCACATCATGACCTAAATAGAAATTATATGAGAGTTTATCATTATCTGAAAAATCACGACTTAGTTTGGCGTTAATGTCATAATAATACATGTTAGTGAACTGGGTCAAAGCATCAGTATTATCATAAACGGCATTCAGGAAAGCCCTTGTTATAAGGTTGTAATAAGATCTCCGTCCGGACACTATAAAAGAAGTTTTGCTGCTGTCAAGAGGGCCATCAAGATAGAATTTGGCTGAGAGAAGCCCTATTGTGCCGGAACCGTGATAAGATTTATGATCACCGTTCTTTATCCCTATATCAACCACTCCTGACAGGCGTGAGCCGTACATTGCCGGGAAACTGCCCTTATATACTGTAACCTTGTCAAGAATATCTGCATTGAACACTGAAACAAACCCCTTCATATGTTCAGGGTTGTATATAGTAGCCCCATCAAGAGTGATCATGTTCTGGTCATAGTTACCCCCCCTGATATAAAGCCCCACATTCCCGTCTCCTCCGCTTTGAATGCCAGGCATAAGCTGAATGTATTTAAGCACGTCCGTTTCGCCGAACAGAGCAGGTGTTGTTTTGACCTGCGTTACCGGCAGCTCTAAGACACTCATCCTTGAGCTCATGGCATTATTGTATTTTTCCCTTGCATAAACAGTGACCGCTTCAATACTGTTATCCTCTGTCAGTGATACATTGACCGTAGTATCACTTTTCAGCATCAGTATGACCTCTTTAGCATTGTATCCCACATAGCTGAAAAGGAGCTTCACTTCTCCCGGCGCCAGGGAAAATGAATAATACCCGTTAGCGTTTGAGTAAGTTCCTTTGTTTTTGTTCCCTGCATCAATGACGGTTGCTCCCGGAAGTGCTTCTCCTTCATGACCAGATATCTT
>CAYPKP010000079.1:0-8341 GCA_964411345.1 uncultured Rikenella sp.
AGACTGCCGACTGAATCACCCCCGGTATTCCCTGACCCTGACTCTGCCGGTGACCGCCAGGTAGCCATTGAAGGCCAGTGCCTTGAGTTCGTCCTCACCTGGATAGACAAAGATCGGGGCAATCTTGCTCACCATTGCGGTGATTCTGCTGACATGTGGCTTGTCATATGCCAGTCCGCCCGTCAGAATGATTGCATCGACCTCCCCTTTCAGTACCGCCGCCATAGCTCCTATCTCCTTGGCTGTCTGATAGCTGCAGCCTTCGATGATATGTGCCGCATTGGCATCGCCTTCTCCTGCCCGCCTGCCGGCCTCCTCAAAGCTGTTGGTGCCCAGGTATGCAACCATACCTCCCTTGCCTGCCAGCATCGATTTAATCTCTTCATGAGAGTAGCTGCCGCTGAAGCATAATGCAGCCAGCTGTGCGGCAGGAAGCCCGCCGCTTCTCTCGGGCGAGAACGGCCCGTCGCCGTTGAGTGCATTGTTTACATCCACAACCCTGCCCCTCCGGTGTGCTCCTACGCTGATGCCGCCTCCCATATGAGCCACAATCAGGTTCATATTCTCATATTCCTTTCCGACAGTCTCCGCATATATCCTCGCCACTGCCTTCTGGTTCAGGGCGTGAAAGATTGATTTCCGAGAGATCAACGGATGACCGGAGAGACGGGCTACCGGCTCAAGCTCATCAACCACCACGGGGTCAACGATATATGCCCTGGCTTCGGGCATATCTGCAACGATCATGTCTGCCAGGAGAGCGCCCAGGTTGCTTGCATGCTCTCCGTTTATAGCTTCCGCAAGGTGCTGCTTCATCAGCTCATTGACCTCATATACTCCCGACTCGATAGGATTGACCAGCCCTCCCCTGCCAACAACGGCAACAATCTCAGAGAGGCTGGTGCCCTCTTCTTCCAGGGCATCCATAATCAGCCGGTATCTGAATGGCAGTTGCTCAGTCATGGACCGGAACCCTGCCAGCTCTTTGGTGTCATGCCTCAGCGTTTTTTCAAGCAGCATCTCACTACCCCGGGCGAGGGCAAACTTGGTGCTTGTTGAGCCTGGATTGACAGCAAGTATCAGTTTGTCATTCATCACATTCAGTTGTTTGCAGAAGCCATGAGGCAAGCCAGGGCCACACAGTAATATTTTGACAGTTCGCTTTCGCTCCTGGACATAAGGACAACAGGTTTTACGGTTCCGCAGATCATCCCGGCAAGTTCTCCCTCGCCGAACAGCATCAGTCCCTTATAGAATGGGTTACACGATTCGAGTGATGGGAAGAGAAGGATGTCAGCCTCGCCCTCCAGCGGCGTATCAACCCCCTTGATCTCAACACTTTCAGGGTCACAAGCCAGGAATATGTCAACGGGTCCGTCCATGACGCAATCGGAAATCTGGCCCCGCTCAGCCATCTTGCACATTACGGAATAGTCGAGGCTGTTAGGGAAGTGGCTGCTCACCTTTTCGGAGGCACCTATCAGTGCCACGCGTGGTTTTCGGATGCCGAACCTGCGAGCCATGCCGATGGCGTATTCAGCCATCGCCACCTTCTGGTCCAGGTCCGGAAAAGGGATCACGGCCGTATCGGTAATGAATAGCAGCTTTTTGTATTTCGGTATCTCCACTGCGCACACGTAGCTCATGACCGCCTTCGGGGGAAGCAATCCATGCTCCTTATCCATCACTGCCTTCAGGAATTTGTCGGTACCCACCAGGCCCTTCATGACTATGTCGGTCTCCCCTGCCCGTGTCATCCTTACAGCCATGACGGCGGCATCCCTCTCATTTTCCGCCCCGATGAGAGTAAAGACCCCGGCGTCGATACCTCTTTCGCTGCAGGTCTTCACAATCTGTTCCTTGCGTCCTATCATACAGGCTTCGGCAAAGCCCTCATTAACTGCACGGTACAATGAGCCGACGGTATTGGGATCCTGAGCCCAGGCGACAGCTATCCTGAATTTTGTGCCTGATGACCTTACGGTCTCAGCCATCTGACCGAGGCTGGTTATCATTATTTCATGGTCTTGAGATTGCTGCCGCGAGCAGTATGCTGTAGTATTTCGCCTGGTCAGAATCGCTTCTGGATGTGAGCACGATCGGTGCGGTGGCGCCAAGTATCACTGCAGCAACGCCGGAATGGGCAAAGAAGACGAGCGATTTGTAGAGCACATTGCCAACCTCAATATCGGGCATCAGCAGCAGGTCGGTATCGCCTGCCACATCACTCTTGATACCCTTGTGGTTGGCACTCTCAAGGCTGATGGCATTGTCAAATGCCAGCGGCCCGTCGATCAGGCAGTTTTTTATCTGGTCACGCTGGTTCATCTTCGACAACAGGGCAGCATCAAGTGTGGCCTGCATATTTTCGCTTACCATCTCCACTGCCCCGAGCACTGCCACCTTGGGCATCTCAATCCCGAGCTTGTTAAGGCAGGCCACGGAGTTATTGACGATTGAGATCTTGTCCTGCAGGTTCGGGGCTATATTCATCGCAACATCCGTTACAGCGATGAGCTTGTGGTATGCCTCCACCTCAAATATGGCGAAATGAGAGAGCAGCGCCCCTGACCTCAGTCCCCACTCCTTGTTGAGCACTGCCCTGAGGAGGGATGAAGTTCCCACCTTACCCTTCATGAGAATGTCTGCCTGGTTGCTTCGAACCATCTTGACGGCTATTTCGACCGCCATCTCCGTGTCGGGTTCATGGATCATCCTTACTCCTGAAAGGTCAAGGTTATGGTCAGAAGCAATCTTCTGGACGGCTTCCTTGTCCCCCACCAGTATCGGTTCGATGAATCCGTCCCGGGCTGCCATTATGGCCGATGCGAGCGAATTCTGGTCCTGTGCCGCAGCCAGCACCATCCTCCTGGTAGGTCTGTCAACCAGCAGCTCCTTAAGTTCTTCAAGGTGTCTTAATACCATGATCTACAGTAGTTATACATTTAACTTCTCAACTATTGCTTTAGTATCTGATGCTATAACATATTCTTCATCTGTGGTCACCACCATCACCTTAACCTTTGAGGTGGGTTTGGAAATAATCAGGTCTTTACCCTTCACTCCGTGATTGATCTCGGTATCTATCTCTATTCCCATGTACTCCATGTCGGTGCAGATCATTTTACGGGCATTGAAATCGTTTTCCCCCACACCGGCGGTAAATATCAGCAGATCGAGTCCGTTCATTGCAGCAACGTAGGCACCGATAAACTTCTTGATCTTATAGGCGTACATGTTGAGTGCCAGAAGAGCCTTGGGGTTACCCTCCGCAGCGGCCATCTCAAGATCACGCATATCTGACGACAGCTGTGAGATACCTGCAACACCGCTTTTCTTGTTTATCATGTTGTTTACGCCGCTGACGCTCAGTTCCTCCTTGTCAGCCAGGTAGAGCAGCACTCCGGGGTCTATCTCGCCGGTTCGGGTACCCATGATAAGTCCGTCTACGGGAGTGAATCCCATTGATGTATCTATGGATCTGCCGTTTTCGATGGCTGTTATGGAGGCTCCGTTGCCCAGGTGGCAGGTAATGATCTTTGAGCAGGGATATTCCATGCCGAGCAGTCGGCATGCCTTCTCCGCGACATATCGGTGGCTTGTGCCGTGGAAGCCGTATTTGCGGATCCTGTATTTGTCATAGTATTCGTACGGTATGGCGTACATGAATGCATAGTCGGGCATGGTCTGATGGAATGATGTGTCAAAGACCGCCACCTGTGGTATTCCTGGAAGAAGCTTCTCGCATGAGAGGATACCCTTGAGGTGGGCCGGGTTATGCAGCGGAGCCAGCTCAGCGCACTTTTCGATATCACGTTTAACGTCGTTGTCGATCAGAACCGACTCCTTGAAATTCTCACCGCCATGTGCCACTCTGTGGCCCACAGCCTTGATCTCATCAACGCTCTTTATAACTCCGTGCACCGGATTGACGAGGGCCTCCATCACCATGTTTATGCCTACGGTATGGTCAGGGATGTCAAGCACCACCTTGTAGTTATCCTTTCCGGTCGGCTTGTGTGTCAGTATGCCGTCCGTCAGTCCGATCCGCTCGAGGAGTCCCTTGGCCAGGACCTCGGAGTTGTTGTTCATGTTAAACAGCTGATACTTGATGGATGAGCTGCCGCAGTTAAGAACCAGTATTGTCATTCGAATGTTTTATTTGGTGATGCCTGCTGCCTGGTTGGCAGTAATGGCAATTACGTTAATTATGTCACTTACCGAGCAACCTCTTGAGAGGTCGTTTATCGGGGCGGCCATGCCCTGGAGTACCGGGCCTATCGCCTGTGCGTGCGCCAGCCTCTCCACGAGCTTGTATGCAATGTTTCCGCATTCCAGGTTGGGGAAGACAAGCACATTTGCCTTGCCGGCTATCTTGCTTCCAGGAGCCTTCTTCTGTCCGATAGCCTCTATCAGGGCTGCATCTGCCTGAAGCTCACCCTCGAACATGAACCCGGGAGCCATCTCCCTTGCCATCCTGGTGGCACTCACCACCTTGTCCACCATCGGATGTCTTGCGCTGCCCATTGTGGAGAAGCTTAGAAGGGCCACTTTGGGTTCCACGCCCACAATAGCCTTGGTTGTGTGTGCAGTAGCCACGGCTATCTCCGCCAGCTCCTTGTCGGTAGGGTCAGGATGTACAGCACCGTCAGCAAAGACAATGATACCATCTGACCCGAACTCCTTGTCCTTCAGTATCATAATAAATGCCCCCGACACTACCGAGATACCCGGGGCGGTCTTCACGAGCTGGAAGGCCGGTCTCAGCACATCTCCCGTGGTGTTTCTTGCGCCGGCCACCTCGCCGTCGGCATCACCGCTCTTGATCATCATAACCCCGAGATAAAGAGGATCCTCAATAAGTTTTGACGCTTCCTCCCTTGTCAGTCCCTTGCTCTTGCGAAGCTCAACCATCAGGCTGATATACTGCTCCTTCTTCGGATGAGTGACAGGATCAATAATATTCGCCTTCCCAATATTCTTCAGACCAAACGAATCAGCCAGAGATCTTATCTCCGAAGGATTACCGAGAAGGGTAATGCGTGCTATTCCCTCAGCCAGTACTGCATCCGCAGCCTTGAGGGTCCTCTCCTCCGTACCTTCGGGCAAAACAATCATTTTATCATGCCGTTTGGCATTCATTTTGATCTGATCAAGCAATTCCATTGAATATCAATATTTTAGTTAAATGTTTGTGTCGGGTTAAAAGTACGAAAAAAGTGTAATCATGCAATTATCAACTACATGATTAAAGTCAGAATTTTCAAATTTTAGGAATTTTTTTTCGAAAACAGGCTGTCAGTCCGTATCGGGATGGCTTCAAATCTCTATTTTTAACGCTTGAATTTGCCGTTATGCAGAATCTAGACACGGGCATTGTTACCGGGCTTCAGGAGATCGGTTTTGAGGGTGAGGTCAGATCTGACCTTAGCTCGAGGCTCATGTATGCCACCGATGCCTCCATCTACAGGGAGGAGCCGTTGGCCGTGGTTTATCCGCGTCATGCTGAAGATATAAAAAGACTGCTGGCGTTTGCCGCGAAGCAGAGCATCGGCATCATCCCCCGGGCCGCAGGGACGTCACTGGCAGGACAGGTGGTAGGTTCCGGGATTGTGGCCGACCTCTCCCGTCATTTTGGCAAAATACTGGAGATCAACGCTGAAGAACGATGGGTCAGGATGGAACCCGGGGTGGTCCCCGATGAACTGAACGCTCTGCTCCGCAGTCACGGCCTTCTCTTCGGGCCGGAGACATCAACCTCCAACAGGTGCAACATAGGAGGCATGACAGGCAACAACGCCTGCGGACTGCACTCTCTGGTCTACGGGTCGGTCAGGGATCATATCATTGAAGCAGAAGTCATTCTCCATGACGGTTCGAAGGTCACCTTCAGAGAGCTTACCGGGGAGCAGTACAGGCAGAAATGCATGCTGCAAACCGCTGAGGGAGAGATATACAGGGAGATTGACCATATATTGTCAGATCCTGCAAACCAGGATGCCATCAGGCGTGACTACCCTGACATTGCCATTCCCCGCCGCAATACCGGCTATGCCCTGGACGACCTGTTATACAGTAAGCCGTTCACCCCTGCCGCAGGCCGTGGTCTCAACCTGGCAAGGCTGATCACCGGTTCAGAAGGCACCCTGGCACTGGTTACGGAGGTGAAGATGGGGCTTGTACCTCTTCCGCCGCCGGTGAAGGCGCTCTCATGTGTTCACCTGCGGCACCGTCACGAGGCCTTCCGTGCCAACCTCATTGCCCTGAGACACAGGCCGTGGGCTGTGGAGCTGATAGACAACAACATACTCTCACTTGCCGCCACAGTCGAGAGCCAGAAACGAAACAGGTTCTTCATCGAAGGTGAACCGGGGGCACTGCTGATAGCCGAGTTCTGCGCCGGCAACCGTGAGGAGATAATTACTTCAGCCGACAGCATGGTGGCCGAGATGCAGGCGGAGGGAGTGGGATATGCCTTTCCGCTGGTCTGGGGCAACGATGTCAAAAGGGTATGGGATCTGCGCAAGGCAGGGTTGGGCATCCTGTCAAACATCCCCGGAGATGCCAAGCCCATTTCACTGATAGAGGACTGTGCCGTTGACGTGAACCGACTGGGCGATTTTGTTGAGGATATAGAGAAGATGCTTGCCTCATACGGCAAAGAGTCAGTATATCATGCACATATCGGCACCGGCGAGCTTCACATACGGCCTCTCATCAACCTGAAGGATGCCGCCGAGGCCAGGCTGCTGCGCACCGTCGCGGAAGAGACCGCCCGCATAGTCAGGAGATACCGTGGCTCAATGAGCGGCGAGCACGGCGACGGCCGGCTTCGCGGCGAGTTTATCCCGCTCATTATCGGAGAGCATAACTACCTTCTGAACAAGAAGATAAAAAAGATTTTCGATCCCAACAACATCCTCAATCCCGGGAAGATAGTCGACACCCCTCCCATGGACAGCTCTCTCAGGTATGAGCCTGGCAGGCCCACGCCGGAGCTGATGACGTGGTATGACTTCTCTGACAGCGGTGGCGTGGTGCGTGCCGCGGAGAAGTGCAACGGGTCGGGTGACTGTCGTAAGAGCAGCGCCATGGGCGGCACGATGTGTCCAAGCTACATGGCCACGGGCGACGAGCGGCTCACCACCCGGGCGCGTGCCAACATAATGAGGGAGATGCTTTATGCCGACAGGCAAAATCCCTGGGACAGCCGCGAGATGCATGAGATCCTCGACCTCTGCCTGGCATGCAAGGGGTGCCGCAGTGAGTGTCCCTCGGGCGTTGACGTCGCCAGGCTGAAGTCGGAGTTTCTGCAGCACTATAACGATGTGCACCCGCCTTCCCTGCGCACACGGCTTATAGCCTCGCTGCCGAAGATCTACAGCCTCTTCTCGTTCATTCCCGGCATCTTCAACTTCTTCGCCGGAAACAAATACACATCATTGATAATAAAGCGGCTGACAGGTTTTGCCGCAGAGCGAAGCATCCCTCTCCTGGCGCCTCATACCTTCCGCAGGTGGCTGCGAAGCAATCTCGCGCAGCTCAATCCGCCAGCAGCGGTGGGCGAGGTATGCCTGTACGTGGATGAGTTCACAAATCACAATGATCTGGGTGCGGGCATAGCCACTGCCCGGCTGCTCACCAGCCTGGGTTACCGCATCACCGTAACCGGCAATGCCGCCAGTGCCCGGACATACATCTCCAAGGGATTCCTTCGTAAGGCGAAAAAGCTGATTATCAAAAATATTGAGACCTTCTCGCCGCTTGTAGGCGAAGAACGGCCCCTGGTAGGTATCGAGCCCTCGGCCATACTGGGTTTCAGGGATGAGTTTCCCGATCTGGCAGGTGAGAAGCACCGGAAAGAGGCCCTGAGGATTGCGCAGTGGACATATACGCTTGAGGAGTTCATTGCCAGGGAGTTCACTGCAGGAAGGATAAGACGCGAAATGTTCACCGATGCGCCTGCCGATCTGCTTGTGCACGTGCACTGCCAGGAAAAGGCAGTCACCACCTCTGCCCCCGTGCTGGCTGCACTGGGTATTCCTGAAAACTATAAGGTCCGTGAGATCCCGTCGGGCTGCTGCGGCATGGCCGGCGCATTCGGATATGAGAAGGAGCATTTTGATCTCTCTCAGAAGGTGGGTGAGCTGGTTTTGTTTCCCGAGGTGCGAAAGGCATCTGACACGACCATCATCGTTGTCCCCGGCACCAGCTGCAGGCACCAGGTAAAGGATGGCACAGGCAGAGAAACGCTCCATCCTGCGGAGGTGCTCTTCCGGGCTTTGAGGCCAGGTTAGTCTGCAGTCGGCAGGCAGCAGTCGGCAGTCGGCAGTCGGCAGTC
>CAYPKP010000080.1:0-2971 GCA_964411345.1 uncultured Rikenella sp.
TGATCACACGCAGGGGATGCAGGATGCGGGCAGTGTAGAAGAGGTCGGAGAGGAGGGTTACAGCAATGAAGATTGCGAGGAATATCAGAATGACCTTTCGGATGTTCTCTTCCGCGTAGATGATACTGGCGAGACTCTTGCCTATCTCCAGGAGGTATGTCTGGCCTTCCACGCGGAAGGAGTAGTGCAGCACGCGGTAGTCAATAGTCTCATTGTCAATAAGCCTTTTTGTGACCTCGATAAAGTTCCAGTCCTCAGAGAGATCCGCTTGCTCGAGGCTTATAAACTCCTCCTTGAGAATGTTGTAGCTGCCGAACCCCTCGTCGGTACCCAGGGTTATGAATGGCTCGATACCCACCTCGGCGATAAGGTCTATTATCTCCTCCCGCTTGTCTATGAGCTCGTTGTCGGTCTGACGGGTGTTGATGCGTTCTATTATCAGAGGGAGAAAGCCGATGAAAAGAGCTGAAAAGACCAGTTTGGAGAGCAGGTTAAAGAGTGCAAGTTTTGTCTGTAGTTTCATCATGCTCCCCGGGGATCTTTAGTCTTCGGTGCTTATCCTGTACCCGACGCCGCGCACTGTCTCAAGCCATGGTGCGGGTGCCCAGGCAGAAAGTTTCTTGCGTATGTTCTTTATGTGAACATCAATGAAATTGCTGTCGTACTGGTCATCGAGGGTGTTGCCCCAGATATGCTCGTAGAGCTGATGGCGTGCCAGCACCTTGTCATGGTTTATAGCCAGGTAGTGGAGCAGGTCAAATTCCTTTTTGGTGATTTCGACCTCCTTGTCACCGTGCATTAATCTTCTGCCCTGGATATCCATTACGAATTCACCGAGTCTGACATCCGGTGAGCCTATCTGGAACTTCCTCCTTGCGACGGCCATGATGCGGGCGTGCAGCTCTGCCAGCGCAAAGGGCTTGGGCAGGTAGTCATCGGCACCTATGTCGAGACCCCTGATCCTGTCTTCCACGGCACCCCTGGCGGTAATAATGATAAAGGAGACATCGATGTTGTTTTTCCTGGCCTCCGTGATCAGATCGAGCCCGTTGTAGTCGGGCAGCCCGAGGTCAAGCAGCACGAAGTCGTACAGGTTGACGGCTATTTTCTCCGAGGCATCCCTGCCTGTATACGAGAGGTCACAGAGAAAGCCCTCCTTCTTCAGGTAGGCTGCTATCTCGCCCGCGAGGCTCTTTTCGTCTTCAACGATCAGGACATTCATGATTCAAACTTACATAAAAACACTATGTTTATACAATGGCAGGCAAAAATCCGGATGGTTTTGCAGAGGCAAGTTAAAAAATCCTGAAGAAGGCGCTTGCCATGAAGAGAAAACCTTTCATGCCAGTTGTGCCTGTTTCTGAATAGAAGGGGATGACATACCCCGGTTCGATCTCCAGGGTGAAGAAATCGTAGCTGAATGCTATGGGCACTCCGAAGTCGATCTCCATGGGCCCGAAGGTCTCAGTATATGTTGTGGATGAACCCTGGTTGTTCTTCCATGGTCTGTAACCGGGAGAGACAGTGGTGGTGGTACCCTCGCTGGTCTCAATGCTGACCATTTTCCCGAACAGTATGTTCACATATGGGTCAAACGAGAAGAATGCTTTGTCACCGGCGAACGAGGGTGTCTCGAAATATCTCGAGTGCCTGGTCTGAAGGTATGCCTGGCCTCCGTCAGAGAAGAGGCCTCCCAGGGATATCCTGGTATAGAGTATTCTCCAGTCAAAGCCGAGGGTGGCATCGGCGTATGTGAAGTTGTTGAAGAGGGTGTCCCTGAGTGATTCAGCTATAGTGTAACGTGATAGTCCCAGGCTTATGTCAAACCAGGAGTTAAAGGCATGGTTGAAGCTGAGGCCGAGGCTGTAGAAGGCCGTGAAGGGCGAGAAACCGCTGATGGTGTAACCCGTTGCCGAAAGGTACAACTTGTCATGCAGTCCGTATGAGAGGGAGGCATAACCAAAGCCGTGATCCTGTGACATGGTGGTACCGAGGTATATCATGTTGCTGCCGTAACCGGTGCCGGCATAGAATGAATGGACTGAACCCGCCTCCGCCGCGACTTCGGCGGTGGCTGTGTCAGCGACAGCCAGGGTATCAGTGACAACCTGTGCCGGCAGCTGAATGACAAAAGCCTGCAGCATAATGCCGCAGGCTGTTGCACCAATCAATGAAAACCTTCCTCTCATTTCGTCCGTGAGATATAATATTACCTTCTTCCAGGTCCTTTTGCTCCGGCGGGTCTGCCGGCACCCTTGGGTATTCGTGATCCCGAAGGCCGCTCGATGGAGGCGGGACGGGCTCCGCGTGCCTTGCTCCAGTCAGGGCGGGCGCTCTGCACCTTCTTGACGCCTGAGGTATTGGCACTCTGTGGCTGGCCTTTTGCCTGGATTCTGTTCTGGGCCTGAGCCCCGGCCTGTGACTGTGCCTGCTCTCCGGCCTGAGTCCGCGCCTGTGTCTGTGTCTGTTCTCCTGTTTGCGACTGTGTCTGGTCACCACTCCTGGCCTGTTCCCTGGCCTGACTTTGTGTCTGCTCCCCCTGTTGCTGTGCCTGCTGGCCGCTCTGCTGAGCACGCACACGGGCTGTGTCGGGCGTCACCTGCAGCTCCTGCGCGTTTATTACCCCTGCAGTGATCATCACCGCGGCGGCCGTCAGCAGAACTATTCTTATCCTTTTCATAACTTTTCCGGTTTTAATACCCGAAGATCCTTATATAATTTTGTAAAAGGTCTGAATCTCAAAGTATTTTCATCATTACACGACAAAAATATTCATTACAAAATGAAGAAAAGATGAAAGTCGGGGATTTTTTACAGAAAATATTTTTAAAAGTGTATATACTACATTTAAAAAAATATATAACTTGCATCATCCGGGAGCGTGAGTAAAGGACGGCAATCTTCAGTCGGCAGTCTGAGCCGCCGCCCAAGGAGGAGGATCAATCCCGACCACGGAGTGCGTCGGGACGGC
>CAYPKP010000080.1:3071-8306 GCA_964411345.1 uncultured Rikenella sp.
ATGTGGGGCATTGATTTCTTCTGGATCAGTGCCATAGGTCTGGTGGTCATCACCGGCATCTACACCGCCCTGGGAGGCATGAAGGCGGTATTGTGGACCTCAGTACTTCAGACCCCGATACTTCTTGCCGGCTCAATTGCGGTGCTTATTGCCGGACTGATAAAGGTCGGCGGTTGGGACGAACTGATGCATATCTGCCGTGCCGTGCCCGTCAACGAATACGGTGATACCATGACCCAGCTTATCCGGTCGCCCAAGGATCCTACCTTCCCGTGGACAGGGGTGCTGCTCGGCTCTGCCATCATCGGATTCTGGTACTGGTGTACTGACCAGTACATCGTGCAGCGTGTTCTTTCGGGGCGCGACCAGACACAGGCGCGCCGCGGTGCCATCTTCGGGGGCTTCCTGAAGCTGACACCGGTATTTATCTTCCTGATCCCCGGTATGATAGCATATGCTCTTGATCAGCAGGGAGTCATCCATCTTACCAGCTCTGACTCGGCATTTTCGACGCTTATCAAGGAGCTGCTACCCATCGGCTTCAAAGGACTGGTCGTAGGAGGTATTCTCGCGGCGCTGATGAGCTCGCTGGCCTCCCTGTTCAACTCTTCGGCGGCCCTGTTCACCATTGACTTCTACCAGAAATACAGGCCACAGGCTCCTGAAGCAGAGCTTGTCAGGGTAGGCCGCATAGCCACAGTAGTGGTGGTGATACTCGGGATACTCTGGATACCTGTCATGAAGGGGATAGGCAAGGTGCTCTATGCATACCTGCAGGATGTGCAGTCACTGCTGGCACCCGGAATCGCAGGTGCGTTCCTCCTTGGGATCCTCTCCAAAAAAGTAACTCCTGCAGCAGGACTGACGGGATTGCTGACAGGGTTCACCATTGGCATGTTCCGGCTCATATTCACCATCTTCAAAGGATTCCTGAATGCTGACGGCGTAATTTACCAGGTCTTCGTGGGCACCAACTGGCTCCATTATGAGATCGTAAACTTTGCCATAGTAATAGTGACCATGATCATTGTGAGCTATTTCACTCCGCGAATTGCAGAACACAAGATAGCCGGGCTTTATCTCGGCTCCGCGTCGGCAGAGGAGAAAGCCGTCACACGGGCCAGCTGGAATAAATGGGATGTCATAACCTCTGCAGCCATCATTACCGTGATAATTATATTTTATGCCTATTTCTGGAATTAGACACTGAATATTTCCGGAAAGCATTAATTAAATGAGCAATAACTCAAAATTGGATTTGATGACTGAATTTCAGGCAGAATCCGAACAACCATCAGAATAATATGTACAAGCCAATGAAAAAGCGAAAAGTTGAACTGTGGTTCATTACAGGCAGCCAGCATCTCTACGGTGAAGAGACTCTGAGGCAGGTGGAATCTGACTCAAAAGCCATAGCCGGCGCTCTTGACGGAGCCGGGACGATAGCGGCAAGGGTTGTCTTCAAACCTGTGCTGACAACTGCCGATGCCATCAGTGCCGTTTGCCAGGAGGCCAACAATTCGTCTGAATGTGCCGGACTTATTGCATGGATGCATACCTTCTCTCCTGCAAAGATGTGGATATCAGGTCTGAAGAGACTGCAGAAGCCACTGCTGCACTTTCATACCCAGTTTAACCGTGACATACCATGGTCTGATATCGACATGGATTTCATGAATCTGAACCAGTCGGCCCACGGCGACCGCGAGTTCGGTTTCATCTGTACGCGTCTCGGTTTGGAGCGGAAGGTGGTTGTCGGGCACTGGCAGGAGAGTGAGGCGCTCAGGGCCATCGGTACATGGTCCCGCGCAGCTGTCGGGGCTCTGGAAGCCCGTTCGCTGAAGGTGGCCCGTTTTGGCGATAACATGAGGGATGTTGCTGTCACTGAAGGAGACAAGGTGTCGGCACAGATGCATCTTGACTACGAGGTTCACGGTTACGGTGTCGGCGACCTTGCAGATGCCGTCGGCAAGGTGTCTGACAAGCAGATCACGGCTCTTATACAGCAGTATGGCGATGAATATAATGCTCCGGCGAAGATACTGGCATCTGCTGCAGTCAGGGAGGCAGCGCGCATTGAAGCCGGCATGCGTGCCTTCCTGGAAGAGGGTGGCTTCAAAGCCTTCACCACCAACTTCGAAGACCTTCACGGGCTTGTCCAGTTGCCGGGACTGGCAGTACAGAGACTCATGGCTGACGGCTACGGCTTCGGTGCCGAGGGCGACTGGAAAACGGCGGCGCTGGTGCGTATCATGAAGGTGATGGCGGAGGGCCTGGAAGGAGGAACCTCCTTCATGGAGGACTATACCTATCACCTGGAACCTCATAGCATGGCTGTCCTCGGTGCTCATATGCTGGAGGTGTGCCCTACGATTTCTTCCGGCAAGCCTGCCCTCGAGGTGCATCCCCTGGGTATCGGAGGCAGGGATGACCCGGCACGCCTGGTGTTCAAAGCCACCACCGGGAAGGCCATTGCTGCATCAATGATTGAGATGGGTGACCGCTTCCGGCTAATTGTAAATAACCTGGAAGTGGTTGATTGCCCGCCGATGCCCCTCCTGCCCGTAGCCAGCGTGCTGTGGAAACCTGAACCGGATCTCAGGACTGCCGCAGCAGCATGGATATACGCCGGCGGAGCGCATCATACAGGCTTCAGCCAGTCGCTCACAGCTGAACATATGGCTGAATACTCTGCCATCACAGGCACTGAATTTATCCTGATAGATCAAAAATGCGATATTGAACTGCTAAGAAAGGAGCTGAAGTGGAACGATCTTTACTATCGCATGAAGCCTGCATGAACAGCAGCTTTCAAAAGGATTTTGAAACAAGATATCAGGCAGGTGCGATCCGGCCGGGGAGCAGGCATTTTGTTCAATATAAGATCTGTAGAGTATGACCCACATTTATTCAGGATATGACAGACATTACCTGGCTGTAGACTGCATCATCTTCGGATATGATATCTCGGAGAAGGAGCTGAAGCTGCTGCTTATCAAGAGGAGCTTTGAGCCGGCCCTGGGGCAGTGGTCTCTGGCAGGAGGTTTCGTCAGGAAGGACGAGAGCCTTGACGATGCTGCCTGCAGGGTGCTCTGCAGCCTGACGGGTCTATCTGACCTCTACATGGAGCAGCTCTACACCTACGGCGAGACTGACCGCGATCCGGGGGCCAGGGTGATATCAACGGCCTATTTTGCACTTATAGGCCTGCACGACCTTGATCCTGCGATACAGAAGCAAAACGGAGCGCACTGGCGTTCACTTTCAAACCTTCCGAAGCTGATATTTGACCACCAGAGCATGGTTGAGAGGGCGCTCAGTGAACTGGTGGAGACTGTAAAGGTAAGGCCTGTCGGCTTTGAACTTCTGCCGGAGAAGTTTACACTGGTACAGCTCCAGAACCTCTATGAGGCAATCTACCAGAGGCCTGTCGACAAGCGTAACTTCAGGAAGAAGATTTTATCCATGGGGTTGCTTGACAAGCAGGATGAGAAGGAGAAGGAGACCTCAAGGAAGGGTGCCTGGTACTACATGTTCAACGAGGAGAGGTACAGGGAACTCTCACGCAACGGGTTCTTTTTCAACCTGGCCGTAAGCTGACATCATGTGGCTTACGGAGGGCGTAACCAACTAATATATTCAATCATGCTTGAAAAGTTAAAGGAAGATGTATACAGGGCCAACCTTGATCTTGTAAGGCACGGACTGGTGACCATGACCTTCGGCAATGCCAGCGGGTTTGACAGGGCATCGGGACTGATGGTGATCAAACCCTCGGGCATATCCTACGGTGAGATGACTGCTGCCGAGATGGTGGTTACCGACCTTGACGGCAACGTTGTTGAGGGCATCCTTGAGCCCTCGACGGATACTCCCACCCATCTTGCCCTGTACAGGGCTTTCCCGCAGCTCGGAGGGGTAGTGCACACTCATTCCACCTACGCCACGGCATGGGCACAGGCCGGGCAGCCGATCCCCTGCCTGGGTACTACGCATGCAGACCATTTCTTCGGGCCTGTGCCCGTAACCAGGAAGCTTACAGCCGCAGAGACCGGGAAGGAGTATGAGTTCAACACGGGTATGGTTATTACAGAGGTGTTTTCCGGCGCTGACCCGCTGACTGTGCCGGCGGTGCTGGTCAACAGCCACGGACCCTTTACATGGGGTGTCACACCTGCAGCAGCGGTTTATAATGCAGTCATACTTGAGGAGGTGGCCAGGATTGCCGCCATCACTGTCAGCATTGCTCCGCCACAGGAGATTGAGCGGCATCTCCTGGAGAGGCACTACCTTCGAAAGCACGGGAAAGATGCCTATTACGGACAGAAGAAGTGAATGAGACAAAAAACAAACAATGCGTAAGTATTCTATAGGAGTTGATTTCGGCACACTCTCAGGAAGGGTTCTCCTTGCAGATGTAAACTCGGGTGAGGAGGTAGCCGTTGCGGTACATGAGTATTCACACGGGGTGATGGACGAGAAGCTTCCCGACGGAACACCGCTGGGTGTCGACTGGGCCCTTCAGCATCCGCAGGACTATCTTGATGTGCTCCGGACGGCAGTTCCTGCTGTGATGGAGATGGCAGCGGTGACCCCGGAACAGATAGCAGGACTGGGCATTGACTTCACGGCATGCACCATGCTGCCGGTGAAGGCTGACGGCACCCCGCTCTGTCTTATGGGTGAATTTGGAAACAGGCCAAATGCCTGGGTGAAGCTCTGGAAGCACCATGCTGCCCAGGATGAGGCCAACAGGCTCAATGCGATAGCCTCGGAGAGAGGCGAGAAGTTCCTCAGCCGCTACGGAGGCAAAATATCATCCGAGTGGCTGATTCCAAAGATATGGCAGACCCTGAATGAGGACCGGGGAGTATATGACGCTGCCGACCGTTTCATCGAAGCAGCAGACTGGGTGGTGTGGCAGCTGACAGGCAGGGAGGCGCGCAACACCTGTACCGCCGGATATAAGGCCATCTGGCACAAGCATGACGGTTATCCATCCAGGGAGTTCTTCAAATCGCTTGACCCCTGGATGGAGAACCTGGTTGATGAAAAGCTGTCGCGTAATCTCATCCCCGTTGGAACGAGGGCAGGCTTCATCTCTTCTGTCGCGTCAAAGCTTACCGGGCTGAATGAGGGTACTGCCGTTGCCGTGGCCAGCGTTGACGCACATGTCTCAGTACCTGCAGTGGGCATCACATCGCCAGGCAAGATGCTTGCCATAATAGGAACATC
>CAYPKP010000081.1:0-7882 GCA_964411345.1 uncultured Rikenella sp.
CGTTTGTTGAACAAAACCACGCACTTTCGGGTTATAGTTCAAAACAAAACCGAAAATAAAATGAAAACAACAGCATTGATATTGATGGTCACACTGGTTTCCGGCATGCAGCTGAACGCGCAGGAAAAGCAGATGGCTGACCCTTCAGCGACAAAAATCTCATGGTATGGTGACAAGATCATCGGCAGTTTCCATACAGGAACGATAGGTCTCATGGATGGCTGGCTTTCAACGGAAGGCAACGTCATCACCGGGGGTGAATTCAGGGTTGACATGAACAGTATTGTCAACACCGACATCAAGGATGAAAAAATGAGAGATCGTCTCGTGGGCCATCTCAAGTCTGATGATTTCTTCGGGGTTGAGAAATATCCTGTAGCAAAACTGGTTATTACCGGAAGCAGTGAATTCACCGACGGTAAGGCCACGGTCAGGGGCAACCTGACTGTCAAGGAGGCTACCCATCCTATAGAGTTCACGGCGCTGTGGTCAAAGACGGGAGAGGTCACGACCTATACTGCAACGATAGTCTTCGACCGTTCAAAGTATGATGTAAGATTCGGCTCCGGCAAATTCTTCTCCAACCTCGGAGACAACGCCATAAATGACGAGATAAAACTCGAGGTGGAGCTGGTAGTTAAGTAAACCGGCAGCGCCCGGACTGCTTTGCCGGCCAGATAGGGATAAGAATATCTGCGGAGAAAGCTCTGGCGGCAATGCAGCAAACCGGTTACCTTCCCGTAAGGTCGCCGGTTTTTATTTGCTACAGCAGTGCTTGCCTTTCCAGGGACTCAGTAGCTGAGCTCTTCGGCGCTGGCAATTTCAATGAAAGCCAGGTATATCATCCTGGCAACATCCTCCATAATGTCGGGAGTTACTGCCGTGGCGTCATCTCCCGGCAGATGGTAATAGACAGGCTTCACTGCGTCTGTGGTTGATATACTCATTGTCCTGAAGCCGTCGGCAAGGAACACCAGTCCGTCACTGCGCGGACGGCCGTAATAGACACCGCGTGAGATCGAGACCCTCAGGGGACGGTGAATATATCGCTCGTTTGCCTTCTTGAAATATTCAGTAAGTCCGGCACATGATTCTGCCGCACTGACGGCCAGGCCTGTGCCGTTGCCTACCATATCGAGGTTAATATAGGCAACGGTTTTCTCCTTTGGGAAGATGGGATTTTGAGTATAATACTTGCTTCCCAGCAGTCCCACCTCTTCACCGCCGATAAGCAGACACAGTACCGATCTTTTCAGTTTGATGCCTGATGACGCAAGAGCTTTCGCGGCAGCCATTATATCCACCACCCCGCTGGCATTATCAAGTCCGCCCGAAACAAGTAGTCCCCCGGCGTTGCCTACGGCATCAAGATGCCCGCCGATTACTATCACCTCCTCTTTCAGGAGCGGGTCCGTTCCTTCAATCATACCAACGATGTTGCAGGTCTTTCCCTCGGGATGGCGTGTGGTGTTTGCCCTCATGGTCACTGTCTTTCCGGTGGCAAATGAGGCAGGCCGGAATGATTTGCCGATATCTGACAGCAGCGTCTCATTTGTTTTGCGAAGACCTGCAAAAATGTCAGCCAGTGGCTCCGGGCCTATCCCAATGACAATCAGGTCCTTGATATATGCAATATTGGGGTTGGAGCTGTTGCCGTCGATGTACAGCATACCTGCAGCTCCATGTGCAGCGGCGTTTTCAACCTTGTAGTGGTGGTAACAGTATTTTACCCATTTTGAATATTCAGGGTTACGGGCATCCTTATAGGGCACATCGCGGTTCATCAATACTATCTTGCCGCTGACGTCGATGCCTTTGTAATCATCATAGCCAAGTTCCGGGGCTGTCACTCCGTACCCCACATAGACCACCTCGGCCGTTATCTCGCCATCGCCGGAGTTCATCCCGGGATAATAGTCAGCGGGCGCCCTGTAGCTCTTCATGATTGTTGTTCCGTCTTTCTGCGGCAGGTGAAGCTGCAGCGCTCCCATGTCGTTCACAACAGTATAGGGATGATCAAACCACTGGAAATAAGTGCCGTTGTCGCCGGCAGGTTTCACACCCCACTCCTTAAGTTTGTCCGCCACCCATTCGGCGGCTTCAAGGTATTCGGGGGTGCCGGCCAGCCTGCCGTTGTACTTCGTATCACACAGCTCCGTCATCCAGTCAGCGATCTCCTCACTGCTGATAGAGTGAAAATGCCTGAGCAGCAATTGATTGTCGGTATCCTGTGCAAATGCAGGTACTGACAGGATTACAGCTGTCAGAAGCGTGACGTATCTCTTTGTTCCTTTTCGCATGGCAGTTAGAATTGGGGTTGAAACAGAGGATGTAAAAATAGCTTTTTGGCATCAGCTATTCAACAACAATCTCATCGATGAATATCCACGACGGCTGACCGGCTCCCCGGTGCCATTCAGGGCATACTTTCAGCGACCGCGCCGTTATCCGGAGTTTTGATGCCGTAACAGGGGGAAACTCAAACTCCATGTGAACGGGAACAATATCCTGGTCAAATTCTGTGGTTTCATATTTCCGTGATGCTACGGTGACGAACTCCTTGCCGTTGCCGGATATCTCAATTGTCACTTCCGCGGGAAGGAAGATCCATGAAACATGATCGGAGAGAAAGTTCATGCTTATACGGCTCACCTCCACAGGTGATTCCGGGGTAATTTCCAGGATCATATCCTCGCCTTCATAGCCGAGCCATCCCGATGTAAAGGTCCTCCCTCCAAAGATGCCGTCGGCCAGTGATGCTGCTCCCATGCTTTCATAACGCTGATGGATGGTCGATAATGAGCGGAAATCCTGAGGCGAGGCTTTGTTCTCCTTCAAGCTCATGCTTATTATTCTGCGGACATGATCGCGGTATTCAGCTATGGAGTAGTTATGTTCGCTGACAGCCGTAACTCCTGTTTTCTCACTGTTGAGCGTCAGTCTGTCAAGCTGCTTGATCATCTCCTCACTTACAACTTTGCCATTCGGGGTGCTCTTCACGAAAGAAAGGAGAGTGTCTCCGGCGTTAAGGGCATAGTCGAGCCAGGCGTAGTCGACCGACATTCTGGCCCTGAGTATCCTGGCCAGGAGAGCTGAATCATTGGCAACCGCCGCCTCAGCCTGGTCCATGAGGTCATGGTATTGATTTACAAGATCGCGGGTAAGAAATGAATCGAAGTAGTATGAAGGCAATCCGTAGATGTCAAGATTTTGCGTTTCCGCAACCTTCTGCAGTTCAGAATGGGAGAGGTCATAGTATTCCCTGATGAAGGGGGCTGCGCTGCCGTAGTAGTTGTCAATGAACCTGTTGATGAGGGAATCGCCGTCAAGGTTTGGATTCCACAACAGTTTGGCGATGTAATATTGCTTGAGTTCGGCAAGGTCAGACCACGACCTGCCGCTTCCCTGCTGGAACATCATGGGAATGTTCTGACTGTGGAACAGTTGTATGTTGGGTTGCAGCACGCCGAAATTGGGGAAGGGGCAGAGGTAGGTCCGGAACTGCACCACGTAATCCCACATGAAGATATTATCCGTCAGGCTGCTCCAATCCTTAAGGTCCTTCACAAAAGCGGCACTGCGCGGGTCGTCGGCCAGCGGCATGCTGCGGTTGCACTCTATGGAGCAGAACATGATGTTGACATTTTCCACGGGCCTTATATTCACCGGCGCCTGTCGCGTGAACTGATAAGCGAGGGTGGATATCTGTTTTTCAGGGAATTGTGCAGCTATCTTATTTGCCATCTCCACGTAGGCACCCGAGACCGTGCCGTACTTTTCATACAGCTTTTTGCACTCCTCGCACTCGCAGAAGTTGATACAGTCATTCTGTGATACGGACCAGTATACCTTTTCTGGCGCCTGTGCCATATGCTCTGCGAGATTCTCCGAGAGTATACGTATGACATCCGGATTGCTGAGGCAGAGCTGGCCATCCTGTATACGGCGTCCGTTTACCAGTGAGAAGTACTCGGGATGCTCTCTGAAATACCTGGAGGGAGGCATCAGGTGCTGGAATGTATGAACGAACATTCCCCACTCGCCGAAGGTACTAAGCTTGTTCCATGCAGTATACCCGGGTTTCTCCCTGTCGGGGAAGTGTGCCACCCTGAAGCTGAAGGCTGGCTCATAGACCTTATGCATTGCCGGGACTGTGATCTTTTGAGCGGCAGGCACCAGCTCCTCCGTTTCGGTGAATCTCATGCATCCGGCATGTTCTTCCAGCAGGGTATAGACAGCGTAGAGGTCGGCATTGCCGTTGTTACCGGCCACTACCAGTGTGTCCGGTCGTGATGAGATGATGAAGCCGTCACGGCTCAGGCGCGATATTTCCATGATGAGGTTATTCTCCGGCTGGCCGCCGGTCACTGACACCAGTCCCCCCTTTCCGATGTATATGATCTTTGTTCCCGCTCCCGGTAGCTCACTTACCGGCATCGGTTCGCCTGTTATCCGTAGAAAATAGTCCTTCAGCTCTGCTGCTGCCTTCAGGGTCAGCGAGTCGGCATCCGGACCGGTGATTATACAATAGCTCTGTTCCGGGCGTAAAACAAAGGTTTCCTGCCGGCATGAAGTGGCAGTCATGACAATCACTGTCGCGGCAACAGCCGCGGTAAGGTTACGTAAAGAAAGGTTTGGTTTCATACTGCTTCGGGTTTGCAGATGCAACTTAAGAAAAAGTAAGTTTTCCTCAAAGAGCCTGATAACCATTATTGTATTATTCACAAATAATGACAAATATTGTGGTTCAATGATCTTCGCATGAGCAGCAATACAATATTGAGATTTCCGAAACGACTGGTGACGAGGGAATTTATCATCCCGTTCATACTGGTGACAAGCCTCTTTTTTCTGTGGGGTGTGGCCCACAGCCTGCTGGATGTGCTTAACAAGCATTTTCAGGATATCCTCGGTATCACCCGGGCGAGGTCGGGACTGGTGCAGGCGGCTCTCTACGGGGGTTATTTCGTTATGGCCATCCCGGCAGGGCTGTTCATGAACAGGAGGGGCTACAGAAAAGGCATAATAACGGGGCTGCTTCTTTATGCCGCCGGAGCGTTTCTCTTTCTGCCGGCAACCTTTATACAGACATTTGAATTCACCCTCTTCTGCCTTTTCGTCATTGCATGCGGACTCACCTTCCTGGAGACGGCTGCCAACCCGTATTCGAGTGTACTGGGTCCAAAGGAGACCTCAGAGCAGAGGCTGACACTGTCGCAGTCGTTCAACGGACTGGGATGGATCATCGGTCCTGCCCTCGGGGGCGTGCTTATACTGGGTGCCGGCGGAGAGGGTGACGCCAACAAATTCTCTTCCATGGCATTGCCTTACATGCTGATAGGAGGGGTGGTGCTGGCAGTTGCCTTCATGTTTGTTTTTTCCAGGATGCCTGACATCCATGAGGGTGAGCATGATGACCACGGCGACAGGGGTACATACAGGGGACTGCTGAAGGTGAGGCATTTCCGGTATGCCGTTGTGGCACAGTTTCTCTATGTGGCGGCACAGACCGGCATCAACAGCTTCTTTATCAACTATGTTGTGGAGACCATGCCCGCCTTTTCGCCGGAGAAGGCAGCCTACCTGCTGTCGCTGGGATTCGTCTTCTTCATGTCAGGCCGGTTTATCGGGTCGCTCTTCATGAGCTGGTTCAACGCCAGGCAGATGCTTGGCGTCTATGCCCTCATCAATACTGCTGCCATGGCACTGGTGATACTGGGCCTCGGATGGCCGTCGCTGGTTGCGCTTTACCTCAATTATTTCTGCATGTCCATAATGTTTCCAACCATCTTTGCGTTAGGATTAAAAGACCTTGGAGGCATGACCAAGAAGGGATCTTCGGTGCTTGTGATGACGATAGTGGGCGGAGCCATATGCCCGGTTATAATGGGTCATATAGCCGACGTTTCGGGGATGGCAGTCGGATTCATCGTACCGCTGGTATGCTTCGCCTTTATCTCATGGTATGCCTTTTTCAGGGCGAAGAGTATCATTATTTATAAAGAAGGAGAACATTCGCATGCTTAAAAATGAAACATTTATACTCTTTTTTACGTTGCTTCTGGCCTCCGGCGTCTGCAGCGGCCAGCGTACATGGTGGGGAGAATATTCGGTTTTTGCCGGCGGCGGAGGCAATGAAGTCTTCAGGTTTGAGGAACTTATAGGTTCAGGGTCAGTGACCGGAACCGGTACATGGACTGCAGGATTTGACATCAGAAGGCTTTTTGGAGATAATTTCAGTGTTGAAACGGGGATTTCATATTCGCAACAGTATTATTACACCAGTCCGGCGCCCGGAATACCCGGCGAGGACCGTCCTGGCGACTTTGGAATTATCACGCTGCCACTTACGGCGAGGGTCGATTTCCTCAAGTGGTTTTTCGCAGATGCCGGGGCAGTTGTGGGTTTTCAGACAGGATTTTCACGACTGGATGACATGACCGGTATGGGGGTGACGGTGGGTGGTGGCTTCCAGTATAATTTCAAATCCGATATCTTCTTCAGAGTGCGGGCCTATGCCGTGCAGTACGGGTTGCTCCACTTCATGCCTGAGGACCATCCGCAGACGCTGACGAACGGCGGTGTGACGGTGGGTGTGGGTTACAGGTTCATCCGTCTGGGCAGGTGCAACTGTCCGGCAGACAATGCTCCGGGAAGGAGGTAGCGACGGACCTTTCCCCTGTGCCGGCTGATGGAGGTCAGGGAGTCAATTATTCCGCGGCGATTTCCCGGATCAGCTTTTTGCCTTCGGCCCATTTCTCGTCAGGCATTCTGGCTCCGATCACTTCTATCACTTTTCCTGCCAGTATCGAGCCGAATAGTCCGCATTTGTCGAGGCTGAATCCGTTTGAGAAGCCGTAGAGGAAACCGGCAGCGTAGAGGTCGCCGGCACCGGTGGTGTCAACGGCATTGACCTTCAGGGCTTCCACCTTGACTACCTCATCGCCGCGTTTGATCCATGATCCGTCGGGACCGGTTTTTACCACGGAAATCTCGCATCTTTTTGCTATTTCATCGAGTGCCTCCACGGGACCCATTCCGGTGAAGGCCCGGGCCTCATCCTCGTTTGCGAATATGATGTCGACATAATCATTTACTATCATTTCAAATGCCGGTCGCATGTCGTTGACCACGTTGAAGCTTGCCAGGTCGAGTGCCACGCACATGTTGTTTGCTTTTGCCAGGCGGCATGCCTGTTCCACCAGGGGGAGGTTGAAGATGAGGTATCCTTCGAGGTAGAGGATATCATAACCCTTGAAGTATTCAGCCAGCAGTTCTTCGGGCACCAGTTCCGTTGCTGCTCCCAGGTGGGTGGCGAAGGTCCGTTCCGAGTCGGGTGTCACCAGTGCCACAGCTGTGCCCGTGGGTGATATTTTTGATCGCATCAGCACGGGTGTCAGGCCTGCCTCCACCATATCCTTTTCGTAGAAGATGCCCAGTTCATCCCGTCCCACCTTACCTATGAAGGAGGAGTGTACTCCCATCACGCCGAGGCCGTACATGGTATTGCCTGCGGAGCCGCCTGAGGCCAGTGTTCTTTTCAGTCCGTTTATAGCCTCTTTTATCTCACCCGAGCGCACGGCGTCGACCATGGTCATGCTTCCTTTTGGGAGGCTGAAGCGGGTGAGGCAGGTATCGTCGGGCACTATTGTCATCACATCGACAAGAGCATTGCCGATGCCAATAATCTTCTTCATCCGGAAATTTTTGCCAAAGATATTGCTTAATTCGTTTAAAGCGGTTAATTTTGTGCCGCTTTAAAAAGCAAGACATACTCCTCAGTAGCTCAGTTGGTCAGAGCACCTGACTGTTAATCAGGGGGTCCTAGGTTCAAGTCCTAGCTGGGGAGCTGCAAGCCGGTCATTCGACCGGCTTTTTTTTT
>CAYPKP010000082.1:0-7846 GCA_964411345.1 uncultured Rikenella sp.
GTATCCGCATCCGATATTCAAGGGCTGTTACAGTCCGAACTTTTCTATTATCTGTTCTTTGGTAAGACCCAGGACGCCCAGTTTCCTGCCCACTTTGATGAATTTCTCCAGGGCGGCCTCGAGATGGTGTATCTCATGGCCGGCGGATATCTGGGTTCTGATCCTTGCCTGACCGTTTGGCACAACCGGGAAGAAGAAGCCTATGGCGTAGATACCCTCGTTGAAGAGCTCTTTTGAAAAATCCTGTGACAGCTTTGCATTGAAGAGCATGACAGGAACGATGGGGGTATTGCCCTCCTTGAGGATAAAGCCCGCTTCTGTCAGTCCCTTTCTCCAGAAGGCCGCATTCTTCTCGAGCTTGTCGCGTCTTTCCGTGCTGCCCGAAAGGATGTCGAATACCTTCAGCACCCCTGACACTATTACGGGAGCAATGGTATTTGAGAAGAGGTAGGGGCGTGCCTTCTGCCTGCACATCTCCACTATTTCCCTTCTTCCCGAGACACAACCTCCTGATGCTCCGCCCAGGGCCTTGCCAAAGGTGGTGGTGATGATGTCAATTTTGCCCATGACGTTGCAGAACTCATGCGTCCCGCGGCCGGTTTTCCCTATGAACCCGGTGGCGTGGGAGTCATCCACCAGCAGCAGGGCATCGTATTTTTCACAAAGCCGGACCATCACGTCAAGCTTTGCCGTGTCCCCGTCCATTGAAAAGACCCCGTCAGTGATCACCAGCTTAAGCCTTTTGTTGGCGTGGAGCAGGAGTTTCTCTTCGAGGTGCTCCATGCTGGAGTGCTTGAAGGTGTCGTGCTGGGCGCTGCACAGCCTCATGCCGTCAATGATTGAGGCATGCACCAGCCTGTCGGAGATCATGATGTCCTCACTGGTGAGTATCGCCTCAAAAACACCAGCGTTGGCATCCATGCACGACGGGAACAGTATAGTGTCTTCCGTGCCCAGGAATTCAGTCACCCTTTTTTCGAGCTCCCGGTGTATGTCCTGTGTGCCGCAGATAAAGCGTACGGATGACATGCCGTAACCTCTTGTCTCCAGACCCTCATGCGCTGCCTCAATCACTTCGGGGTGGCTTGAGAGGCCCAGGTAATTGTTGGAGCACATGTTGATGACCTTCTTAAGGTCTGAGCCTGAGGGAAACTCAACCTCTATGTCGGCGGCCTGGGAGCTGTGGATGAAACGCTCCTCCTTGAATATGCCGCCGTTCCTGATATCTGCCAGCTGTGACAGATAAAGGTCCCTGGTTTTTTCAGAGTAACTCATGATGCGTTAAATTTATTTGTTCAGGTACTGTTCTACCAGTGCCGCGATGTTATTGACGCTGTCAAATGCCTCAGGCGTAGCCTTGCTTGGTGGGATCTTGATCTTGAATTTATTCTCGAGGAAGACCAGCAGTGACACCATCGAGAACGAATCAACATAGCCGCTTGAAATGAGGGGTGTCTCATAAGTTATCGTTGTGTCATCATCATCAATGTACTCCTTGATGACATAGTTCCGGATCAGCTCCTTCATCTCGTTAAGATTATTCTCTTCCATAGCATATTCATTTTAAGGGTTATAATTGCAAGTTGTCAAAAATCTATTTCATCCAAATAATTGGTTTTGTCAGCTCCGGGAGACCGGATGCCTTTGGGGTTGCATCGTCAGGTCCCGGATATTCAGTCATTCTCGAGGGTTGATATGTCACCGATCTCCTCACCCCATTCCCTGGCATGAAGCACTCTTCGCATGATCTTGCCGCTGCGTGTCTTGGGCAGGGTATCCATGAACTCAACTGCCTGCGGCATTGCCAGCGGCGAGAGCTTTTTGCGTATGAAATTCATGATCTCGAGCTCAAGGTCCGGGCCGGCAGTAAAGCCGGGCTTGAGGGTAATGAAGGCTTTGACGACCTCCATGTTGATCTCATCAGGCCTGGATGTAACGGCTGATTCCCCGACGGCAGGATGTTCAAGCAGAGCTGATTCGACCTCAAACGGGCTCACCAGGTGTCCGCCGGTGTTTATGACATCGTCATCGCGGCCGATGAACCAGTAGTAACCTTCACTGTCGATGCTTGAGCGGTCGCCTGAGAGATACCATCCGTTGACGAATTTTTCCCGGTATTTCTCCTCGTTCCTCCAGTATGCTCTCATCATGGCAGGCCATCCGGGACTGAAGGCAATAAGGCCGGCCCTTCCGGGCTCCGTGATGGGTGTGAAGGTGACCGGATCAAGCACTGCTCCCGTTATGCCCGGGAAGGTCTTGCCCATGGAGCCGGGTTTGATCTTCATCCCGGGGAAGTTGGTGATCATTATTGAACCCGTCTCCGTCTGCCAGAATGTGTCGTGGAACTGTTTTCCGAACACCCTTCCTGACCATATCACCGCCTCCGAGTTGAGAGGTTCCCCGACGCTCGCCAGGTGACGGAGGGAGGAGAGATCAAACTCATTCACAAGGTCGTCTCCGGCTTTCATCAGTGACCTGATGGCGGTGGGGGCAGAGTACCACACCGTAATCCTGTAATTCTCAATAAAACGGTACCAGGCCTGGGCGGAGAAACCGGTATCCAGGACACACTGTGTCACCCCCAGGCTCCACGGTCCTATTATCCCGTAGGAGGTGCCGGTCACCCATCCCGGATCGGCGGTGCACCAGTAGATGTCATCGTCGCGCAGGTCAAGCACCCATTTTGTGGTGAGGTACTGTGACATTATGGAATAATGGACATGCTTTACCCCCTTGGGCTGGCCGGTGGTACCGGAGGTGTAATGAAGCAGCGAATGGGTTTCGGCCCGGGTTGGGGCTATCTCAAATGTCTCAACAGGCTCAGCCTTTTCAAGGCTGAAGAGAATCTCTCCCGGCTGGAGCTCGGAGGGCTTTACGTTGTCAACTATGATAACATATTCCAGCATGGGCAGGGATGAGCGGATCTTCCTCACCTTGGCGAGGTGCTTTTTCTGGGTTATCACAGCCCTGGTCCCCGCATTTTCCAGTCGCACAAAGAGAGATTCATCGCCGAAGGCGGAAAAGAGCGGCTGAACTATGGCGCCAATCTTCAGTATCCCGAGGAATGAGAGGTATAATTCGGGAATGCGGTCCATGAAGAGGCATACCCTGTCGCCCTCGCTGATGCCATGGCTGCGGAGGAAGGTGCCGATTGTATTCCCTGCCAGCCTGATGTCATTGAAGGTATACTGTTTCCTGGCGCCTCCGAAACCCTCATAGCAGAGGGCAATCTTGCCGGCCTTGCCCTTCAGGCATATCCTGTCAGAACAGTGCCAGCCTATGTTAATAATGTCTCCCGGGTTATATTCGAGCTCTTTTTCTGCAATGGACCAGCTGAAATCCCTGGTCAGTTCTTCATACGACGGATGTTCAGACATAGATGTCAGGTATAATTATACACAATGACATCAAGATAGAACTATTTTGTAAAACAGCAATTATGGACTGTTAATTTTGAAGCTTAAAGTCGGCAAAGTCGGGTGTCGAAATTCAGGAGAGTGTTTTCAGAAGAACTGAAGCGGAAGTGACTTTCACTCCCAGTTCAGGATCACCTTTCCGCAGTTGCCCTCTTCCATTATGTCAAATCCCTTCTGGAAATCGTCGATATGAAAACGGTGGGTTATGATCGGGTCGAGGTTGATCCCGCCGATGATCATCATCTGCATCTTGTACCACGTCTCCCACATCTCCCGGCCATATATTCCCTTAAGAGTCAATGCTTTGAAGATGATGTCACTCCACGGAACCTCGAAGTTCGAAGGGAGGATTCCCAGCAAGGCAATATTGGAACCGTTGTACATGTTCTCAATCATCTCGCGAAAGGCGGCGGGTGAGCCTGACATCTCAAGACCCACGTCAAATCCCTTCATATGCAGCGGCTCAAGCACATCATGTACTTTTTCTCCTTTCCGTGGGTTGACAACCATTGTAGCCCCCATCTTTTTTGCCAGTTCAAGGCGGTAGTCGCTCAGGTCGGTAGCCACCACGTTGCGTGCGCCTGCAAACCTGGCAATGGCAACCGCCATGCTGCCTATGAGTCCTGACCCGGTGATCAGCACGTCCTCACCCAGAAGAGGGAATGCCAGGGCGGTGTGGGTGGCATTGCCGAAGGGGTCCATGATGGCGGCCCAGTCATCGGGAATACGGTGATCAAGGAGCACCACGTTACGGGCGGGCACCTTCACATACTCAGCAAACGATCCGTCGATATGCACTCCTATTCCCACAGTGTTCTCGCATACATGTTCCCTGCCCCTGCGGCAGTTACGGCATACGCCGCAGAAGAGATGCCCCTCGCCTGTGACCCTGTCGCCCACCTTTACGTTTGTCACGCCCGGGCCAACCTGGTGGACGTAGCCCATGTACTCATGGCCTATGGTCATAGGAACCTTTATGGTCTTCTGAGCCCACTCATTCCACTCGTATATATGGAGGTCCGTTCCACATATCGCCGACTTTTTGACTTTTATGATCACATCATTGTATCCGGGCTCCGGCACGGGTACTTCCTGCATCCATAATCCCTTGGCAGCCTTAGCCTTAACGAGAGCTTTCATCTTGTTCATAGTGCTGTTCAATAAACCGTTGTTTGGTAAATGTACGATAAATAGAGATCATAAAAAATGATTTTGGCGGTGTGATGGGTTTGACCTGTGCCCTTGCCTGCACCATAATATTTATCTTTGTTGCATGCCGGCAGGCTATCCGGGCGTCGCCCGGATGCAAGATCAGGGTGCGGGTGACATTTCACCGCACGGGTAGAATCTGCCGGGAATGCATAAAACAGTGAAAATGACAGACGGAAAAATCAGGGTACGTTTTGCCCCCAGCCCCACAGGGCCGTTGCATATAGGCGGTGTGCGCACAGCCCTGTACAACTATCTCTTTGCCAGGCATCACGGCGGCACATTCATACTTCGTATAGAGGATACCGACCAGGCACGCTATGTGGAGGGTGCCGAGGAGTATATCATGGATGCCCTGGAATGGGCCGGCATCAGGCCCGATGAGGGAGTAAGGGAGGGTGGCGCCTGTGCACCCTACCGTCAGAGCCAGAGGAGGAGTGTCTATCAGCAGTATGCCATGCAGCTGCTTGCGACGGGCGACGCCTATTATGCCTTTGACCAGCCGGAGGAGCTTGAGAGGATCAGAAAAGAGTATGAGTCCCGCGGTGAGACCTTCAACTATGGTGCTGCCACCCGGATGCAGATGTGCAACACTCTTACCCTCAGCGATGAAGAGGTAAGGATAAGGATAGCTGCCGGTGAACATTATGTAGTACGGTACCGCATGCCTGAGAACGAAGATATTCATTTCTCCGACCTGATAAGGGGCGATATCGTTGTCAACAGCTCAACCCTCGACGATAAGGTGTTGTTCAAGTCGGACGGCATGCCCACCTACCATCTGGCCAATATCGTTGACGATCATCTTATGGAGATCTCGCACGTCATCAGGGGTGAGGAGTGGCTGCCGTCGTTACCGCTTCATGTGATGCTGTATCGCAGCTTCGGATGGGAGGCGCCGCTCTTCGCTCATCTGCCGCTGCTGCTAAAGCCCACAGGCAAGGGCAAACTCAGCAAGCGCGACGGCGACAAGATGGGCTTCCCGGTCTTCCCTCTCTACTGGCCTTACGGCGAGACGGCCACGGGATACCGTGAGGAGGGTTATTTCCCTGAAGCCTTCGTGAACATGCTGGCACTGCTGGGCTGGAACCCCGGAACTGAGCAGGAGATCTTTTCAATGGAGGAGCTGATCGCCGGCTTCTCCATAGACCGGGTAGGCAAATCAGGGTCGCGCTTTGATCCCGAGAAGGCAAAGTGGTTCAACACCAGATATCTCCAGATGAAGAGCAATGAGGAGCTGGCTGAACTGTTCATGCCCATGGTAGAGGAGAAGGGATTCAGTCCCGGTCATGACACCCTCGTAAGGATCGTCTCACTGGTAAAGGAACGTGTCGGGTTTGTCAGGGAACTCTGGAATGAGGCTGACTTTTTCTTTATCCCCCCCGAGACCTATGACGAGGAGGTTGTCAGGAAGAGATGGAGTGCCGATTCACCCCGGCAGATGAGGGAGTTGAGGGAGATGGTTGCCGGAGTGGAGTCCTTTACCCCTGAGGCGCTGGAGGAGAGTGTGAAGGAGTGGATTTCATCAAGGGGCTATAATACCGGTGCGATTCTCAATCTGTTCAGGCTGCTGCTTGTGGGCGCCTCCCGGGGACCGCACCTCTTCGACATCGCATGCCTGATAGGCAGGGAAGAGACTTTGCGCCGACTGGAGAGCGGCATCGGGCGACTCTCATCACCAGCAACATGAAATCCGCCGGAAAGATAAAATACATTGACTTTCACACCCACAACAGATCGTCAGATGCCGATACCGTCACCGTTCTGAACCTGATGGCCGGTGATGATGTGCCGGCTGAGTTTACTGCCAGCACTCTCTTCTCTGCCGGTATACATCCGTGGCAGCTAACGGAAAGTAACCTGGCTGATCTGCAGACAGAGCTTCTCCTTACCGTTGCCCATCCGCATGTGGCATTGATAGGAGAGGCAGGGTTTGACCGTATGCAGGGCGGGCCCCGCGAGGTGCAGCAGAGGGCTTTCATCTTTCAGGCTGAGATGGCTTCAGAGATGGACAAGCCCATGGTGATACACTGCGTGAAGGGATGGGACGATCTGAGACAGGCCCGTAAGGAGGTCATGCCCGCGCGGCCCTGGGTCATCCACGGCTTCAGGGGTAACAGCATACTGGCCGCATCCCTGGCAGATGATGGTTTCTGGTTTTCGCTGGGAAGCCTGGGATTGAAACCGGAGGTGCTAAAGGCTCTCAGTCATGAGAGGATACTGCTTGAGACTGACGAATCTGGAGAGCGGATTGCAGATGTATACCGCAAATTCGGGGAGGTTGCAGGGTATGATGCTGAAACGGCAGAAGAACTTATGCGCAGAAATTTCAATGCACTTTTAAACTTCAGGCTGTGAAGGAGGGATGGCTCTCACGAACGGAGATGCTCCTGGGCCCTGAGGTGCTGGAGAAGATGAAGAGGTCAAATGTCCTTGTGGCCGGACTGGGAGGGGTAGGCTCATGGGCCGCGGAGATGATATGCAGGGCCGGTGTGGGGGCCATGACCATAATAGACGGTGATATCATAACTGATGCAAACAGGAACAGGCAGCTGCCGGCATTGACATCAACAACCGGAAGGAAGAAGGCAGAGGTGATGGGAGAGAGGCTGCTCGATATAAACCCGGAGCTGCACCTGCGGGTTATCACGGAGTTCATACGTGACCAGCGGATGATTGACATCCTTGAAGAGGAGCACTATGATTATGTGGTGGATGCCATTGACACTCTCTCTCCGAAGGTATTCCTGGTATATCATTCCCTGCGGCTGAAGCTGCCTGTCGTCAGTTCCATGGGTGCCGGGGGCAAGTATGATCCTACAGCCATCAGGGTGGCCGATATCTCGGAAACAAATTTCTGCAATCTGGCACGGATGCTCCGTAAAAAGCTGCACAAACTTGGGGTGCATGAGGGATTCCTCGCCGTTTACAGTCCTGAGGTGGTTGACAAGAGCCTGATAGTCCGCGGTTCGGACGAGAGCAACAAAGCCTCCAGCGTCGGAACCATGTCATATATGCCTGCCGCCTTCGGCATCACCTGCGCCTCGGTCGTCATCAGGGAGCTGGCGGGGATATCTCACTGATAATGAAAGGATAAGAAGGATTATTCCGACACGGCATACTTCTGCTGTCTGCTGCGAAAACAGCTATATGCCGACAGTGGTCAGGGTTGCACCCCGCCGCAAGGGACTTATGCAGCCAGGGTGAAAGAGTACTGGGGT
>CAYPKP010000083.1:0-7501 GCA_964411345.1 uncultured Rikenella sp.
TGGATACGCGATTACGAGTTCTCGTCCGACCTGCTGGAGGAGGCGATGATAGAGAACCGCCAGGCCATCGAGATGGCAAAGATATACAGTGACATTCAAAGCGGCATGATGGATGCCTTTGCCTCTGTGATATCCAACAATCTGAACATCGTGATGAAGTCGCTGACCATCGTCACGATTGTGCTTATGATACCAACCCTCATTGCCAGTTTCTACGGCATGAATGTGCCCAACAGGCTGGAGAACAGCATGAGTGCCTTCTGGTTCATCCTTGGAGGGTCTGTATTACTTGCCCTGTTAGGCGTCTTTATACTCAGGAAGAAGAAGATGATGTAGACCGGCGTTAATCAGGGGTCCACCTGTCCGGTTTCTTTGCCCGTAACAACGGCCCTCCGGTCTATGGCCGTGATGACAGTTATGCCGTTATTTTCTTACGGATTGTTACGCGGTTATAGCTCCCTTGACCAATCAGCGCATTCTGGTGCCCCGGATTGTCCGGCGATTGCATGGCTTCTGCCAGGTTGCCTCCTGGCAATGATTCCCTCAATTGCCCATCGCATTATGCATCCGTGATTGTCTGGTGGTTAGGGCGCCTCTGCAGGCCTGCGAGCCGGCAGGGGGATCAATCCTGTTTCGTAAGGTGTTTTCTTATCTTTTCCAGGCTCTGAGGAGTGCCGCAGTCGAACCAGTATCCCTCATCATGGAGAAATGACATTATCAGGTTATCCTTTGCGAGTGTAAGGTAGAGGGAAGTCAGTGAATAGATTCCTTCCGTCATTGTCTCAAATATGGACGGTGAAAGCACCTGGATGCCGGAGAAGCCCACCTCATCCAGTTTCCTGCTGCTGGCGACGGTTATTATCTCCTCTTTTGTAGCATTGTTGCGCCAGCCTCTTATCCTGCCGCCGGCATCAACGAGCAGCTGCCGGTTGCCCGGTCTGTGTCTTACGGCGAGGGTAGCGAGGGCACCCGACTCTATGTGTCGGCGATACATTTCGGTAAGGCTGAAGTCAGTAAACTCATCGACGTTATGGCAAATAAAGGGACGGTCGTCAAAGAATCCCCGGGCCTTATAGAGTCCGCCGGCGGTATCAAGCAGCTCCTGACTCTCATCGGAAACAGTGATGGCATATCCCATGGCGCGCAGTTTCTCCACCTCCTCCATCATCTGTTCAGGGTGGTGATGAATATTGACAATGAGGTCATCCCACCCGGCGGCGACAAGCTTCTCAACGGTAAGCTGAAGCATGGTGGCGCCATTGATATCGGCGAGTGCCTTTGGTTTTGTGCGGGTCATATCTCCCAGCCGTGTGCCGAGTCCCGCAGCAAAGATCATGGCCTTCATCACTGCAGCTCTGAATGGGTTACCGATACTGATACTCCAGGCATGGCAGAGAGCATTGATGCCACCCTCGCGGCGCACCATACCGAGCGGTGCTGGCCGCCGATACATCCGAAGGCCACATTTATCTCCAGCACACCCTTACGCCTCAGCATGGGCAGTGAATTGCGTATTATGTTGGAGCAGTCGCCGGCGAAGGCGACAGCCTCATCGTCGTTCCCAAAGAACTCTGCAATCTCAGGGTCAAATCCGGTCAGCTCACTCAGCTCCGGAACATGTGCCGGATTGCGCAGTCCCCTGCAGTCGAACACGAATCCTCCGCCGTTGTCATAGTTAAGAGTCCTGCCCTTGACAAATGAGAAGCTCTGGATGTTTATGGTGACCATCTGCTGGTAGTGCGACAGTATGCGGTATTTTCTCTGCAGCGGCACTGCCTCAGAGGCTTTTCTGAGTTCCGGCAGGTCGATGAAGAGATCATCGCCGGCCAGAAGTTCATTCATGAGTTCCACGGCCGGGACGATGCTCTCACTGAACGTGGGTTTGTTTTCATGCAGTCCCCTGAAGCCGAAGGCGCCGAGGGCCTGCATCAGCCTTATCAGGGTAAAGGCGCCGCTGTATCTGGCGAGTGATTCTCTTGATTTGCCCGTAGCCTCGGCAAAGAGGCCCAGGTGCCGTTCGAGAGTCTTCTTCCTCAGTTCCGCGGGTATATAGGCTTTGGCATCATAGACCAGGGAGGCGATGTCATAGTGGGGTGCGCCGAGCCTGCCTCCCTGGTAGTCAATATACCACGGGGTGCCGTCCCTGAGCATGATGTTGGCGGTCTGGAAATCGCGGAACAGAAAGTAATCCTGTCCGGCGTCAAGCAGAAACCGGGTGAGGGCCTCAAAATCACGCTCAAGTCTTGTCTCATTGAACGGAGCAGCGATAAGTTTGAGGAACATGTACTTGTAGTAGTTCATATCCCACACTATGCTCTGACGGTCAAAGCTGCGGTGCGGATAGCACAGTGAAAGATCAAGTCCCTTTATGCCTTCCGTCTGTATCCTCACCAGGTCGTCGGCTATTTTCATGAACAGGGACTCCGTCTCGCCGTTGAAACGCTCCTCGTCAGATCTCTGCGCCAGCCATGTAAACAGGTTGATGTCGCCAAGATCCTCCAGAAAATATATTTTCTCCTGAGGATAATAGACATATACCTCCGGAACAGGCAGCTCCTTTGACCTGAAGTGGTTGGAGAAACCAACGAAGGCATCGTTCTCCTCACGGCTGGGGTTGTAGGCCCCGATTACCTGATCCTCGGGATATACCAGTCTGAAATATACCCTGTCAGACCCTGACTGGGGCAATCTAGTCATGACCTCGGGCGGTGAGCCCTTCCATCTTACAAAAGCCTTTTCAACGGCGCTTCTTATATCCATCCTAAAACTTTATCAGTATTTTCTTACGGTACAGGAAATATCCGAATGCCCATATCAGTGTCACCTGCAGCAGGGCAAAGAGGAGGCTGGCAAGCTTCTGTTCCTCAAAGAGGGGGCTGCATATGTTTGTGAATATCCACTTATAGAGTGTCGTCTCCCCTATCTTGATGGCGAGCATGGTCTTGGTCCAAATACCTGCCAGCAGGTAAGTGCTCATAGGGTTCATCCCGAAGGGGAGGAAGAAATTGAGTTTGAGCAGGAGGCCGAAGGCGATTATCACCAGTCCCACGGGTATCAGGAATGAGGAGCTGTATCCTGTTTGAGAAGCCAGTTTCCAGATAGTACCGATCACGGCCACCAGGGCTCCTCCTGCCAGTATGATGCCAATGGTTTTCCATCCCTGGATTTTGAAAATATCTATTATCATGAGCAGCAGTGACAGGATAAGCATTCCGATACCTCCCGCATAGAGCACATATGAGCTCGTCCAGATAGGTTTGTTTATCGGGAAATATTCACCCCACAGCAGTCCGGCTCCGATGAGAAGGGCTCCGACGGCCGCAAGCAGGCCCACGGTTTTCCATGAGGAGCCTCTTGCCCCGATCAGTCCGCCGGTCATAAATCCGAGCAGCACCGTAGCGGTGGCGGGGAGTGTGGAGAGCAATCCTTCCGGATCGAACGGCATGCCAAAACCCTTGTAAAGATGATTTTCTCCCAGGAGTGCCAGGTCGACTCTACGGGCGAAGTTTCCTTCGAGTGAATATGGATCATCTCCGCCCAGGAAGTACATCAGCGCCCAGTATCCGAACAGGAGCACAGCTGCAGGTATCCAGATGCGGTTTCGCTTTATCAGCAGAACTATCAGAGCTCCCAGTCCCCATGCAAGTGCAATGCGCTGCAGGACGCCCATTATGCGCAGCGTTGTATAGTCGCGCCCGAAGTAAGGAAAGATATTCAGAAAAAGTCCGGCGGCAAATATGAGCAGCACTCTGCGCAGCAGGCGGATGAGTGCCGGCCGGGAAAATTCGAAATTGTACTTGCGCAGTGAAAACCACATCGCCACCCCTGATATGAAAAGAAACGAGGGAAATACCAGGTCAGTGGGGGTGCATCCATGCCATGAGGCATGTCGCAGCGGCGCATAGACGTGGCTCCAGGTGCCCGGGGTGTTTACAATGATCATGAAGGCGATGGTCATGCCCCTGAATACATCGAGGGAGACGAGCCGTCCCGACTGTCCCTTCGGGCTCTTGCCAATACTTTTTGATGATGACATGGTTTTTCAGTTTGATGTTGTAAAAATAGCATTTTGGGATCAATCGCACGGGCTATCGGCAATAAAGAAAAGTACTATTTTTCCGCTCTGAACGCCGGAGATTTCCGGACGATTTAATTGCCTGTGAAATCCGGCTCTTTTTATGTAAGTTTGATTCCTTCAAAAATCAATGAGAGAGCTATGAGAAATAGAAGCCTTATCCCGGTTGTTATGCTTACCGTTTTATTGAATGTACCGTTGAATATGCTGGCTGACGGAGATAATGTGCCATGGAAGAGATGGATTGAAGACCCAAGGGTTGACAGCATCATGAACACCCTCACCGTCAGGGAGATGATTGCCCAGCTTGTCTGGGTTCCGGCCTGGGCAGCTGACAGGGGTGACAATTTCAGGCAGGTTGAGGATCTTGTCACGAAGCACGGAGTAGGCGGAGTCATCTTCTTTGAGGGAGCACGCGACAGGCAGGTAAGGTTTACCAGATATCTGAAGACGGTTGCTAAGGTTCCTCTGATCATTGCCCAGGATGCCGAGTGGGGGGCGGGCATGCGGCTCAGCGAGATAGAGGATTTTCCGTGGCAGATGACCCTGGGTGCCGTTCAGGATGATTCACTGATTTACAGGATGGGGTCAGCAATAGCATGGCAGTGCCGTGACATAGGTGTGAACCTCAATCTGGCTCCCGTTGCCGACGTCAACAACAATCCGCTGAATCCAGTCATCAACTACCGGTCATTCGGCGAAGACCCTCAGAAGGTGGCTGCCAAGGCGGTGATGTACATGAAGGGGCTGCAGGACAACGGGGTCATGGCCTGCGCAAAGCATTATCCCGGTCACGGTGACACCAATGTTGATTCACATACCGGGCTGCCGGTAATAACGGGAGACCGTCAGCGGTTTGATACCGTGGAGCTGGTTCCGTTCCTCCGTCTCATTGATGAAGGCATCGGGTCAGTCATGAGTGCCCACATCAACGTGCCCGGCCTTGATGACACACCACGCCTGCCCGCCACCTTCTCCCGCAAGATCATCACAGGCATGCTCAGGGAGGAAGCCGGTTTCCAAGGATTGATACTGACTGATGCGATGAACATGGCCGGAGCCACCCTGACCTTTCCCTCGGGCATTGCCGATGCAGAAGCGCTGAAAGCCGGCAATGACATCATTGAGTATTCCACCGATCCTATCAGGGCAATTGAGGAGATATTCCGCAGGGTTGAAGAAGGTGAGATATCCAGGGATGAGATCATTTCAAGGTGCCGCAAGCTTATTGCAGCGAAGCTGTGGCTGGAAGGTGCTTCCAAGGAACCTGAAGGCGAATCTCCGTGCAGTATGGCGATTCCGGCCCCGGCTCATCCGGCGCTTATAAGAGACCTGTTTGCCGGTGCAGTGACTGTGATTGAAAACAACGGAAACCTTCTGCCTTTGCAGCGCACGGATAAGGTCAGGATTGCCACAGTCTCAGTCAACAGACTGGCAATCAGCGATTTTCAGAAAACTGTTGACAGGTACACCAACGCCGACCATTTTTTCATTAACCCGGGGAACGAGCAGGATGCCCATTATGTGCTCTCAAAGCTCAGGGAGTACGACCTGGTAATTGCGGGTTTCTCATCCCTGGATCAGAAGCCTGCAGGAGCATACGGTGTGACCCCGCAGCTCAGGAGTCTGTTCAGGCAGCTGTCATCACTTGAAAGGTCGGTCATAGTATGGTTTGGCAATCCCTACGGCATTGCCCGTCTCGACATGAGCACGAAGCCTTCGGCCATGATTGTTGCCTACCAGGATAACAAGTATTCTCACCAGGCTGCGGTGCAGGTGATCTTTGGTGGGCTCGGGGCCTCAGGTCGGCTGCCCGTAACAATAAACGGTGATTATCCTGAGGGTTTTGGGATCAAGACACCCGGTAACCTGAGGCTCCAGTACGGATTTCCCGAGAACGCAGGACTTTCGTCGGAGTTACTGAACAGCAAGGTTGACTCCATAGTACAGTCAGGACTCGATTCCATGGCCTATCCGGGCTGTCATGTGCTCATAGCGAGAAAGGGCATTGTGGTGCTGAACAAATGTTACGGCTTTCACCTTTATGACAGCACCGAGGCAGTGTCAGAGCATGATCTGTGGGACCTGGCCTCTGTCACCAAGGTGTCAGCGGCGACACCCTCACTGATGCTGCTTAACGACAGGGGGTTGTTTGATCCTGACAAGACACTGGGTTATTATCTGCCATGGTACCGTTTTTCAAACAAGGGTAACATGCTGCTGCGCGAGATGCTGGCGCACCAGGCAGGTCTGAGGTCGTGGATACCCTTCTGGCGAAACACCCTTGAAAATGACAGCACCTTCAGGCGCGGTATTTTCAGGGACTACAGCAACAGGAGGTTTGCGTTGCAGGTCTCTGACTCTCTTTACATAAACAGGCACTATCTCAAGGATATGTTCAGGGAGATACGTGACAGTCCCAGGGGTGAAAAGAGGTATGTATATTCCGACCTCACCTTCATACTGTCTGCGGAGATCATAGAGAGCCTGTCAGGCACCACCATTGACAAGTTTGCGCCGGAGAACATATACAGGCCCATAGGAGCACTGAACATTACCTATAATCCTCTGCAGAAGTATCCCCGTGAACGGATAGTGCCCACCGAATACGACTCACTTTTCCGTAAGCAGCTGCTTCGCGGGACAGTGCATGATGAAGGTACAGCCATGCTGGGAGGTGTCTCCGGTCACGCCGGACTGTTTGCCACCGGCAATGACCTGCTCAAGCTGGTTGAGATGTACCGCAGGGGTGGCGAGTACGGCGGTGTGAGGGTCCTGAGCAGCGAGGTACTCAAAGAGTTCACCCGGGTTCAGTTCCCCGATAATGACAACCGCAGGGGACTGGGCTTTGACAAGCCGCTGTTGCCGAATGACACCATCCCTCCGGAAGAGATGTATCCGTGTCCGTCGGCCTCATCAAACAGCTTCGGTCACTCGGGGTTTACCGGCACATTCATCTGGGTTGACCCTGACGAGGAGATATCGTATGTCTTTCTGAGCAACAGGGTATATCCTACGCGCGACAACAGCAAGCTGTCTGATCTCTCTATCCGGGGCAACATACTTCAGGCAGTGTATGATGCCATAATTGATTGATTTGCGATTTGTGATTTGCAGGCTGAGGGCTGTGAGTTGTGAGAAGCAAGTTTCGGGTTGTGAGTTGCAGGCTGAGGGCTGCAGGTTGTCAGGTGCGGGTTGCGAGTTGCAAGCTTCGGGTTGCTCTCCAGCATTGCCCGCTTCCTCTTCAGGTTGACAATCCAAATTTAATCCTCAATCTTTAAAAAATCACCAACTATTTTTGACCACATTACCCAATAAAAAAAGCCGTTCTTCACGGCTTTTTCTGTGTGCCCAGGACAAGACTCGAACTTGCACACCCTTGCGAGCACCAGCCCCTCAAGCTGGCGTGTCTACCAATTTCACCAC
>CAYPKP010000084.1:0-7485 GCA_964411345.1 uncultured Rikenella sp.
AGTGCCGGAGAGCTCTTTACGTACAAGCCTGCAGAGAGGATTATGAAGGGCGTGGTGGGAAGCACCGGGATGAAGATCCCGGCAATACCCATGATCAGTGAGGCGGTTCCGCCTGATATCAGTAAGATCCTATTCATCTCTTCTTTACCGATTCCCTCTTGTCAGTGAATTTCCCCATTATCTGAAGCCTTATATCCTCGATCTTAAAATCAGGGATCTGCTTCTTTTCGAAGTAGCTATTGAGCATCTCTGTCAGTTCATTGTCGCTGTAGTCTTCTATCCTGTCACAGTGCGTGCAGTAGAGATGGTGATGCACCTCCCTGACGGAATCATAGCGGAGCAGCCCGCGCTCGGTCTTGACCCTTTTGAGAATATCATTCTCAACGAGGGTGTCAAGAGTTTTATAAACTGTTCCCGTTGCAATGTCAGGATGTTTTTTCCTTATGAACTGACTGACCTCCTCGGCAGTAGGATGGTCATGCAGCAGATCCACGGCCTCAAATACTGCCAGCCGCTGCAGCGTGACCTTCAGTCCCCGCTCCCTGAGTATTGATCTGTACTCTTCCGGATTCATTAAGTAAGAATTATTCTTAACAAAGAATTGACGAAGATAAGATAAAAATTATTCATATCAAAAATATTTGCGGTATATTTCTATTAGATAATTGTGTTTTCGCACTATTTCTATCCATAACTAAACTGTGTAAGGTCTGTCAGGAGCGTCAAGCATTATCTCATTGACATTTTCGCGGTTGTCAATTGCCACCATCATCCCATAGGCGGCGGCACCGGTTTCTGCTGCCACTTTTAAGCATTGTTTACTGCACCCATTCATATCGCCGCTAGTTACAGGATTCGGCCAAACAGGGAAAAGCATCTGCTTATCCCCGATTTTCATCACAAAGTTATGCCACAAAAAGGCGTGCGTCAAATAATTATTGCGGGTGATTATTAGCATGTAAGTCAGGTAAAAAAAACTTTGTTTCTTTGTGCCCTGGAATGAACCAGACAGCTCTTTTTTTGGTTGTAAGTAGTACCTTTCAGGGATATTCTTGTCTTTATAGGAAAAACGTTATGAGGAAAACAGCAGCAATACTTTTCATGTTGGTTGCTTCGGTGGCCGTAACAGCACAGGTTCTGGAGCCTGTCACCTGGAGTTTCAGAAGCGAGAAGACAGGCGACAACACTTTTGATCTGGTAATGACGGCCGACCTTGAGGAGGGATGGCATCTTTATGCCATGGATATTGAGGAGGGAGGTCCCATAGCCACCAGCTTTACGTTTGAGCCCGGTAACGGTTATAAGCTCTCTGGCAAGACTGTTGAGGTCACCAGTCCTGAGGTGAAATTTGACAACAGCTTCGGGATGAATATCGGCATGCACAGCGGCACCGCCGAGTTTCGTCAGAAGGTCACGGTCACAGGGTCACCGGTAACAGTCACAGGATATGTTACATTCATGTCATGCGACGACAAGCAGTGCCTTCCGCCGCGGGATGTTGAATTTGCTGTTGAACTCAGGGGTGGGGTGGCTGCAGCTGCCAGACCGGCGGATAAGAAAATCACTGATAAGAAGGAGACGAATTCCGGGAGTGATGTTGCGCCGACTGCCGTTAAGGAATCCGGGAGTGACGTTGCGCCGACTGCCGTTGAAGAATCCGGGACAGACGCTGCAACAGACTCTGCAACAGGCTCTGAAGACCTGTCCACGGTGACCGGGCTGAAAACGGCGGAGAGTGCTGCCGGAATTTCACCGGATGAGGGTCAGAGCGAGTCGATGGCCCGGACGGATGCTCCTGCCGAAACGGAGAAAAAAGGTTTTCTGAAATTCTTCCTTCTGTCAATGCTTGCAGGACTGGCAGGTATTCTGACGCCTTGTGTCTTCCCGATGATACCCATGACGGTGGCCTTCTTCAGCCAGGGATCAGGGAATAAGGCTTCATCTGTCGGCAAGGCACTCTTTTTCGGCCTGACCATCATCGTGCTCTACTCATCACTGGGGATAATTGTCTCACTGACCAGCGCCGGGGCAGGGTTTGCCAACACGCTCAGCACCCACTGGATTCCCAACCTGTTGTTCTTTAGTTTGTTTCTCATATTTGCTGCCTCATTTTTCGGGGCATTTGAGATTGTACTTCCCACCAGATGGTCGAATGCCACAGACTCCAAGGTTGACAGGGGCGGTGTGCTGGCTGCTTTCTTCCTGGGGCTGACGACGGTGCTGGTGTCATTCTCCTGCACCGGACCGATAGTGGGAGCCCTGCTTGTGGAGGCAGCCTCGGGCGACGTGCTTCGTCCGACCATAGGAATGTTCGGCTTCGGACTCGCATTTGCACTGCCCTTCACCTTGTTTGCGCTCTTCCCCTCATGGATGCAGAAGATGCCAAAGTCCGGCGGCTGGCTCAACTCCGTAAAGGTGGTGCTGGGATTCATCATGCTGGCATTCAGCCTCAAGTTCGCTTCAACGGTTGATACGGTTTATAACCTTGGTATACTTTCCAGGGACATATACCTTGCAATATGGATAGTGCTCTTTGTTCTGCTGGGCATCTACCTGATGGGCAAGATAAAATTCTCACATGACAGTGATGTGCCTCATATCGGGGTCTTCAGGCTGGTTCTCATCATTGCCTCTTTCACCTTTGCACTGTACCTGGTTCCGGGACTCTTCGGCGCGCCGCTGACACGCATATCGGCTCTGCTGCCTCCGCGTGAGACATCAGGATTCAACCTGCTGAAGGCTATCACTGAAAACAGGGGTGTGGCTCCTGGTGCCGTGACACCGGGTTTGGCCGGAACCGCCGGGGGCAATATCTGCGATGAACCTAAATATGGCGATTTCCTGCACTTCGAGTACGGCCTTCAGGGTTATTTCGACCTTGAGCAGGGGCTGGAGTGTGCGAGGAAGCTTGACAAACCGGTGCTTATTGACTTCAAGGGACATGCCTGTGCCAACTGCAAGGAGATGGATGCACGCGTATGGTCAGACCCGGGGGTCCAGCAGAGACTCAGGGATAACTTCGTGCTGGTGGCTCTTTATGTTGATGACCGTACAAAACTTCCTGAAAACGAAGTCTATGTCTCCAAGGTTGACGGCAGGGAGAAGAAAACCATGGGGAAGAAGAACGAGGATATTGAGATATCAATGTTCAACACCAACACCCTTCCACTTTATGCCATTGTGGACACGGAGGGTAAACCGCTGATAGAGACCCGTGGCACCGACTTTGACATTCAGGCTTATACCGACTGGCTTGACAGGGGGGCGGAGGCATTCAGGAACAGATAATGACTGACAGTCAGGTGTCCCCGACAAGTAAAAGGGCGCAGTAAGTCTGCTCCATGACAAATCGGGGCTGGCTCAGCACATTCGCAATTGTGCTGCATTCCTGCAAATCGGGTCTGGCTCATCACACTCGCCACCGTGTTGCAATCCTCCAATTCAGAGCTGGCTGATCAGGTGCGCAAGCATGTTGTACTCCTCCTATTCAGGGCTGGCTCAGCAGAGACTTAAGCGGGTCGATCCCCGAAGGTTCACGCTTGCTCTTTGGGGTTGCAAACAGTCACCGCAACCCGCCGGCCGGATATTACCTGGTCATGTAGAATACCAGGCTGCCTCCATTCATGATCTCATCATGGTTTATATAGAGGCGGTCAAGCTTCCTGCCGTTCAGCTCTGCCTTTCTGACGTAAACATTCTGTGGCCCCTGGTTGACCGCTGATACGGTGAATATTTTCCCGTTTTCGAGGTTCAGTGTTGCCTCTTTCACCAGCGGGCTGCCCAGGTCATAGATGCCTGAGCCGGGTGCCACGGGGTAAAAGCCGAGGGCGCTGAAGATATACCATGCGCTCATCTGCCCGCAGTCGTCGTTGCCGCTCAGGCCATCCGGGGCAGGAAGGTATTTTGTATCCATTATATGCCTTACCCGATACTGTGTCTTCCGCGGTGCACCGGCGTAATTGTACAGGTATGGCACGTGGTGCGACGGTTCATTGCCGTGCACATAGTTGCCAATTATGCCTTCACGGGTAATATCTTCCGTCTCTGCAAAATATTGGTCAGGCAGCTCCATGGTGAAAAGTGAATCGAGATGTTCAACAAATCTTTTTCTCCCACTGTGGAGTCTGATCAGTTCATCCGGGTCCTGGGGCACATAAAGGCTGTAGTTCCATGCGTTGCCTTCGATGAAACCCTGTCCGTGTGTGCTGAGAACATCGAACTCTGAACGGAATTTGCCGTCGGCGCCGCGCGGACGCATGAAGCCGGAGGAGGGATCCCATACATTCATATAATTGCGTGACCGGTTGATGAATTCACTGTACAGGTCGCTGGCATCCGTGTTGCCGAATAGGTTGCCGCGTGATTTGCAGAGCGGGTCACTGCCAGCCAGGGGCAACCTTGTTCCCGGCTCTCCTTCAGGCATGCTGCTGATTGCCTGTGCGATACACCAGTCGTCATAGGCATATTCCAGCGTTACTGACACCGACGAGCCGGTCCGTTCGTCTGGCACATACCCCAGGCGGATATAATCATCAAGGCCGTCGTACCAGCCGTTGCGGGCGGTTGCAACAGATGCTTTCAGTGCACGGAAATAGTCGAAACCCGGTATCTTCTTAACAATGGCATCAGCAATTACAGGCACAGAATGATATCCTATCATGCACCAGTTTTCGTTGGCATGATGTGACCAGACCGGCAGCATGTCATGGGCGCTCTGGTCAAAGTGGGCGAGCATTGAGTTTATCATATCTGCAGTTCTCTTCTGCTGCAGTATGGTAAAGAGAGGGTGCAGGGCACGGTAAGTGTCCCAGAGCGAGAAGGTGGTGTAATTGTCAAATTCTTCCGCAGTGTGGATATTCTGGTCCAGCCCCTTGTATCTCCTGTCGCTGTCCATAAATATCGTGGGAGAGAGATATGCGTGGTAGAGTGCCGTATAGAAACTGACCATCTGTTCTTCATTCATCATTTTCACCTTCACCCTGCCAAGCTCATCTTCCCACATCCTCTCCGCCGCCAGCCTGACGGCCTCAAAATCTGCCTTCGGGGTCTCGGCGATCATGTTTGCCACCGCGCCTGCAGTGCTCACCGGCGAGAGTGCCACTCTCACCGTCAGCTGCTCACCGGGCTTCATGGCGAAGTCAAAATGACCCCTGATCTTCTCCCCGGCAGCTTCGGGAAAGTTCATGCGCTGGTCAAAACGGCGCCAGAAACCCTTGTAAACCCGTGCCGGGGCATCATTCACGAATCCATATGATTCGACCGGTCTGGAGAAGGAGATGGCAAAATATAGCGATCTTGTACGCGCCCAGCCGTTTGTCATACGGTAGCCTGTAACAAGGGTGTCGTTTTCGACCCTGATGAATGTCCAGACATTCTTGCCGTCATAGTTGTAGATTCCGTGATCCATGTCGAGGATAAGATGGGCGTCGCCTCCCCGGTTGAAGGTATATCGGTGAACACCGGTACGTGTTGTAGCTGTCAGCTCTGCGAGTATGTCATGGTCTTCCAGGGTAACGGAGTAGTATCCGGGAGAAGCTTTTTCCTTCTCATGGGAGAAACGCGAGCGATAGCCTTTCTCAGGGGCATCAGCCGTACCGGGATTAAGCTGCAGCGGTCCGGTGGTCGGCATCATAAGTATATCTCCCAGGTCGGAGTGGCCCGTGCCGCTGAAGTGTGTGTGGGAGAAGCCGACGATGGTGCTGTCGGCATACTGGTAGCCGGCACAGTATTTATAGACATCGCGGTTGTACCTCCCGTTCATCTCATATGGTACGGTGTCGGTGTCGGGCGAGAGCTGCACCATGCCGAAGGGGACGGTTGCGCCGGGGTAGGTATGACCCATCCTGTCAGTGCCGATGAATGGATTGACATATTTCAGCTGGCCGGAAGAGTAGCCGGAGACAAGAGCCAGGATCAATAACGAAAGGAGAGTTTGTTTCATGATTGGGAACGCTGTTCACGAAACAAATATACAATACTTAATCTGCTGCGCGGAACGGATTTCCTTCGGATGAACTCCTGCAATACTTCAACCGCTATACGGCAGGGTTATGTGGTATTGACACGGGCTACAATACTGCAACCGCCGGGCGGCAGGGTTGCGTGCTGTTGAACCGAACTACAATACTGCAACCGCTGAGCGGTATGGGTTGTGTGGTGCTGGCGCTGATTTACCTTTCCTCCTGGTAACTGATAAGATCCCGCTCATACCGTCGGTTTTCCAGGATACGAACGTAATAAAGGCCCCTTTTGATTTTGTACTTGGCATAGGCGCTCTGAGCCCAGGAGACGGCATTGACAAGGTCGCCGTTTATCTCGCTTATGATGGCCATGTTATAATGGGCCCTGCCCGCCACTTTTCGCTTGGGATGTTCAGTCTCTAGATTCCACAGTTCGCCTGCCTCGTCCCACCTGCCCAGCCGGGCCAGTCGTTTTGCCGTTTTGAAACTGGAGGTTCCCTTTACGAAGTATTCGCGGTTCACCCTGAGGCGGTAGGGTATAAGGCGCATGGCATAGATATTGCCGGCTTTGCGGCTTACCTCCTTAACAGCATCCTTGCGGTGGATTATGCCGGACACTGCAGCAACGGCACTTCCCCCTCTTCCGCCGAAGACAATTGACTCAGCGACGATGAATTCGTCAAGGATAGCCCTGTCGGCAGGGGAGTATATCCTCCATCCGGTTTTCACCAGGGTCTCCATGGGTCCCAGGCGCAAAGCGCCCTGCAGATTGCCTGCGGAGAGTTCAGCGAGGGCACCGCCGGCATTTTCCACGCGGGTGTCGGTGTCATACATCTCAAGTGCAAACAGGGCCTGTGTTCCGTTCTCTCGGCAAATACCCTCCACCTGATTCCATGTTAGCGGTGCGGGCAGTCCGCCCAGGCTGCTGGCCTGAAATTCAAGCCCGCTGAGCAGTTTGACCTCACGGAACCTGTCGTTGGCCTCCAGCTCTTCCCTCACACCCTTGATGGCTTCCAGGGTGCCGATGGAGTCAAGGTCAGCTCCCTCCAGCGACAAGACCCTGTCGAGCGCATCAAGGACCCTGGTCCGGTCGGTTGGCGTGGACCGGTCGATGATGCCAACGGTCTTTATCTCCGGCGCTATGGTCACCGGTGCAGGGCGGGTAATATTCAGGTACAGCTCCTGTGTGGCACAGGAGGAGAAGGCAAGGGCTATGAGCGGAAGGATGAGGTACTTCTTCATCAGGGAAACTGTTTGGTTCTTCTTAATGTAAAAACTTGCCCTGCAAGCAAATTATTGCATCGTTACCAGTCTAAGCCAAAAGTCCGTAAAGCCGATAGTCCAAAGGTCTTACGTCTGACATCCGATTCTTGATTTTTTACCTTCTGCCTATTGCCTAAAAAGACTGCCGTCCCGATCCTCCAGCAGGCGGATACGGGATTGATCCTGCGCCTTCTTCGCAGTCTCAAACTGCTGACTGCCTACTGGTACTGCTGACTGGCTATTCCAGGCTGCCCACCTCGCT
>CAYPKP010000085.1:0-7255 GCA_964411345.1 uncultured Rikenella sp.
ACCGGGCTGATCTTGACTACATACTTAGTGAGATGGTGGCAGAGAGCAATACGGGACACACCTATGTTGAGTGGGGCGATTTTGAGAAGGTGAAAAGAATTGACAACGGATTGCTGGGAGCTGAGTTTGAGGCCGAAGCGGCTGCCGGAAGGTACAGGATAAAGAAGATCTACAGCGGTGAGAACTGGGACAACAGCCGGCGATCACCCCTCACTGAACAGGGTGTTGATGCGAAGGAAGGCGATTACCTGATTGCCATTGACGGTCACCAGGTGACCACAGAAAGGAATCTGTACAGCTATCTGGAGAACAAAGCCGGCAAACCTGTCGAGATAACGCTCAACAGTAGACCCTCCCAGGACAATACCCGTACTTTCCTAATCAAGCCGCTGTCGAGTGAACTGGAGCTATTTTACCTGGACTGGGTCAGTGAGAGAAGAGCCATGGTTGACAGTCTTTCAGGCGGGAGGATAGGATACATACACGTCCCGAATACAGAAATTGCAGGTAACCGGGAGCTTTTTCACGGTATGTATACTTACTTCAACAAGGAGGCTCTTATCATTGACGACCGCTATAACGGCGGAGGTTTCATACCTGACCGCATGGCTGATCTCCTTGAACGTCAGACGCTTGCCTGGTGGAGCAGGAACGGGCTTGAGCCTTCCAAATCGCCCGCGATAGCGCATGACGGACCGAAAGTGATGCTGATAAACGGATTCTCTTCCTCAGGCGGCGATGCTTTTCCCTATTTCTTTAAGAAAATGGGATTGGGTAAGCTGATTGGAACCAGAACATGGGGGGGGCTTGTAGGGATCTCCGGCAATGCGGAGTTTGTTGACGGAGGTTTTATCGATGTGCCGCAGTTCGGAGTGTTTGACCGGGATGAAGGATGGATAATTGAGGGTATAGGCGTCTACCCGGATATAGAAGTCGTTGACCGTCCGGAGCAGCTTGCTTCAGGGATTGACCCGTGTATTGAGAAGGCTGTTGAGGTACTCCTCCGGCAGCTGGAGGAGAATCCGGGAAAGAAGGTGACGGCACCCGCTCCCCCGGACCGCTCGAAGTGGCACGAGGAGCTTTAGGAGGCAAAAATCACGGCGCCCGTTACCGGACGCCGTGATTTTTATATGTTCAATTAATTCACCACATCGGGCCGCCTGAATTTGTATTTCACTTCGTATTGCAGTAAACCAATAAAACCAGATTGCTTTTTATTGAAATCTAAGGGCTTTTGCCGGACTATAACCTGTCGCCTTTATTGTCTGGTAGCTCACTGCCACGAACCCGATAATCAGGACCAATACCGTTGCAAGGAAATAGACAAGCGGACTGATGGATGCCTTGTCTGCAAAACTTTCCATCCAGAACTTTGAACCGAAGCAAGCCAGCGGCTTCGTTAATTAAAACGGCTGTGGAGTCTGTGCCATAGTCTCTGGAGAAGAAACGGCCACTTGCAAGTTTCACTCCCAGTGTCTGTGGGTAGTCGAAGCTGACCCATGCCTGTTGTATCAGGTACATATTCTTGTCCGGATCATCGTCACGGAAAAAGGCATTGTTGCTGTAATCCATCCCCGGCACCTGCCTCGAGAATCACGGCACGCCGTAGGCGGGACGTAATTCTCCCTAACCAATTAATGTAAAAAATTAGTTATCAATCTGTCACTAAAGCTTGGGATTTGTATTCAGGGAAATTCATCTGCCTGAGTATCGCCCTGAACCTGGATTCATTGCGCAGGTTTTTGAAATCCCACGAATTATAAATATAGGGCAAATAAACACATTTCTCCTGCATAGCTTTCTCCAGCCAGTCCAGGGATTTTTCATTCTTCCCTAATACAGCCAGCCACTTGGCAATATAAAAGTATAGGTTGGTGTTGGATATTTCTGCATTCTGATCATTATTCAATTCATTCTGTCTCCGATTATACATCCACTCAAAGATGCCTGTAATACCGGACCCGTCATATATTTTCTGAACTGTGTCGGTGTATATCTTTTCAAAGTTATCTGCCAGTAAGGAATTATAAAATGCATGATAGGCCAGGGAATCTTCACCCAGATACATATAGATATAAAAATAATACTGATATGGATTAAACCAAGCCAGCCGCCGTTCATTGTATTCGTTCCATGCATTGAGGGCCTCACGAAACTGGCCCTGATTATAATAATTGATCATATTTTTATAATTAATACTCCTGGAAAATGGATCCAGTTCTAGGGCGATGTTTATCTGTCTCCTGGCTTCTTCATTTTCTCCCAGGATATCCAGCAGTTCCACGTAATAGTAATATGAAGTTGAAAATTTTGGATTTAGTTTAATAGCCAGAAGGTACTCTTTACGGGCTTTCTCCCATTGCCATTCGCCCCGGGCATAGACTCCTCCTAATATAGTATGAGCTTCGGCAAGGCTCTGATCAATTTCCAGTGCTTTTTGCGCAAGCTCTTTTGCCTTTTGAAATCCTTCAGCTGTGGGAATGTTATTATCAAGTGCCAGAGTATAGTAAGTAAGGGCAAGACCTGCATAGGCCAGTGCATAACCCGGGTCCGCCTCAATGCTCTTTTCAAAATATCCGAGGCTTGTTGAGAGACTCTCTTTTGTCCTGAGATTCCAGAAATAGCGGCCTTTCATATAAAGGATATGCGCCTCCACGTTTTCTGTCGGGGTCTTCTCCATATGTTCAATCTCTGCTGTTGACAGCGCCACTTCAAGCAGGTCTGTAACCTTCTGGGATATTTCGCTTTGAATCGTGAAGATATCACCCACCTCCCTGTCGAACGTTTCAGATAATAATTGCCGGTCATGTTTTGCATCAACCAGCTTAACCGAAACTCTTGTACGGTTGCCAGATATCCTTGAGCTGCCTTCAAGAACATAACTGACCTTCAGTTTGTCAGCAATTTCAGGAATAGTCATTGAGCTTCCCCGAAAATACTCCGATGTGGTACCGGATATCACCCTCAGTCCTCTTATACGTGAAAGATGATCCCTGATGTCTACAGCAATACCATCTGCAAAGTACTGATCACCCACCTCTTCACTGAGATTATAAAACGGTAAAACAGCAATTGATTTTTCAATACTGTCATCGGGTGATACCGGAGATGCATCGGTATTCTTAAAAATAACCGAATAAACAATCCAGATCATCAGCAGTCCTGCGATAATCCCGAAAGATGTTATGAGGGTAGTTCTGTGCTTCAGGCTCCATGCAGATGCAGGTCTATTCTTAGTTTTACCAGGCCTGTTTTCCAGGTTATGCAGAAGGTCAGGCTTGTCTGTGACCGGGCTCTTGATACCTGCTTCAATTTTTTTTACATCTCCCGGAGGGTAGCCATAATATTCATGGAAGCACTTGTCAAAGTATGTCGGGCTGCCGAATCCGACTTTATATGAAATCTCAGAGACAGTGCCCAGGTTCTGCTGCAACATTTCATATGCTTTCCGGAGTCTTACTTCACGTATGAACTGGCTCAGGGATAACTTTGTATATGTTTTCAGCTTCCTGTGAAGTGTAGTGCGGCCCATACCCATCTGATGAACGAGTTCCTCAACTCCAAACTGTTCATTTCCCAGGTTGGCCAGGATAATTTCAGTTAGCCTTTTGATGAAAGCCTGATCCCGCGAAAGAGATTCTTCCATGACCTTCCTAATCTTGCCATCAAATATAGTAAATTCAGAAGGTCAAGTCAAGCATTAGAAAATCAAGAATAACAGCAAATTACAATAAAGCTGAATAGGGATTTCGAAACAGAAAAGAGCAACTCCATAAAGGAAGCTGCTCCAATAAAATAACCCAATAAATCACAATCCGGTTCAGAACCAGGAAACCAATATCAGAACCCCCTCCCAGATATGCTCCATAGAAGGAGCGGCTGCATCTTTCAGGCAAAACTCCCCTATCACACTTCCTGTGGCGCCTGTAAATTTCCCTGTACCTCCCGCAAACTCAAATTCAGAGCACATAATAGTCTGATTATACGGGTAGTCCAAAGCAAAAACAACCCCAATTCCGGTGTCATTGCAAACGATATTGAGAACATCCCCGTCAATATCAGAGATATAACCTTCTGTACTGATATGTTCTCCATTGAATGAACTCCAGCAACAGGTAAGGTATATATCGAAGTTGCCGATTGATTCATCTATCCCGCTTCCGACCTGGATCAACTGGCATACAGAGTCCTGCACGTCTTTATAACTTCCTGCAGGTAAAGTACTTTTGGTAAATAATGTGGTAAATTCTGCACTGAAGGACATTGTGACAGCCCTCGGGCTACATCCTGGACCTGGACAAGGCCCCCCGGGGTCTTCCGGACAACCCGTCAGTGAGAAGACACACACCATGACCATTAAGAATCTGATAACTGTTTTCATGGTCATAAGTTTTCATTATACTTTCAGAGAACTGTTGCAAACTTGCTTTTTCAAAGTTGCGATAACAGGCAGGCGGGTGCATAGAAATTCCTTTCCGAAACATTTAAATTTTCAGACAGTAATTTAAATCCTGTTCCGGAAGCTCAAATGTACTGCAAACGGACTCTCATTTCATCAGCGGGATTGTGACCACAGTTCAATAACATCTTATCATAGATGAATGAAATTCTACTGAATCCTCAAAGCTTTTGCCGGACTGTAACCTGCCGCCTTTATTGTCTGGTAGCTCACTGCCACGAACCCGATAATCAGGACCAATACCGTCGCAAGGAAATAGACAAGCGGACTGATAGACGCCTTGTCTGCAAAGCTTTCCATCCAGAACTTTGAACCGAAGTAAGCCAGCGGCCAGGCAATGAGTGAAGAGATGCCAATCAGTATTACTACTTCCCTAACCAGAAGGTTGAGAACCAGCATTGCGGAGGCCCCGTAGGTTTTGCGTATACCTATCTCCCTGGTTCTCTTATTGGTCATGAATGTCACAAGACCTATAAGTCCTATGCATGCAATGAAGACGGCAAGAATGGAGAACAGGATAAATATTCGTCCCGTTTTTATCTCTGCGGTATAGAGGTTGTTCCATGTGTCAGTAAAGAACTCATACTGGAACGGCATATCAGGTGTGAATTCCTTCCATTTCTCCTCAAGGGCTGCCAGTGTTGCGGGTACATTTTCCCCGGAGAGCCTTATTGTTGCAAACTGGTCGCCGCCACCCGGGAAGAGCACGGAAAAGCATACCGGGTCTATCGCCTTATGCATGGAGGTGATATTGAAGTCTTTCATAACACCTATTATCTGATATCTCCGGAACTCATCCGGGCCGCCAGGTTGAAGAATATATTGTCCCACAACCGGTTCCTTCAGACCAAGCAATCTGACAGCGGCTTCGTTAATTAAAACGGCTGTGGAGTCTGTGCCATAGTCTCTTGAAAAGAACCGGCCACTTGCAAGTTTGACTCCAAGTGTCTGGGTGTAGTCGAAGCTGACCCATGCCTGTTGTATCAGGTACATATTCTTGTCCGGATCATCGTCACGGAAAAAGGCATTGTTGCTGTAATCCATCCCCGGCACCTGTCTGGAGAATCCGACATTTACCACACCATTTGTCTGCATCACCTGATGCCTGAATGTCTCCCTCTGCCTCCAGAATGCATCTGAGCGTTTGATTACAATGAGATTTTCCTTGTCAAATCCCAGGTCTTTCCCGGTCATGAAGTTCAGCTGTCGGTAGACAAGAACAGACCCGATAATAATGACTATCGAAACTGCGAACTGGAAGACGACGAGTATGCCCCTCAGACGCTTCGACATTGAACCGGGACTCAGGGTTCCCTTTAGAACATCAACCGGTTTGAAAGAGGCCAGGACGAAGGCAGGGTAAAACCCGGCCGATAGACCTACTACTATGATCAGTAACAGGACAAGCAATATCCCGTTGCCATTGTATAAGCTTACAGAAAGGGTCTTGCCTATCAGCTTGCTGAATGAGGGTGTAAGAGCAATGACGAGTAGCAATGAAATTATACCTGCTATTGCTGCAATGATAACTGACTCACCGAGGAACTGAGAGATAAGTCCGGCTTTACCTGCCCCTGAAACCTTTTTTACTCCGACCTCTTTTGCCCTTCCTGCTGATTTCGCTGTTGCCAGGTTAACATAGTTTATAATAGCAACCACCAGGATGAGGAATGCTATAACAGCAAAAATAAATACTGTGCTGGGTGAACCGGGGGGTTCAAGGTTGTACTGGATAGCGCCCTTCAGGTGTATGTCTTTCAGAGGCTCGAGGACATAACTGAAGTCATTCCCCGCCTTCCTGAAATCATCAATTGAAGTGCCTAGAGCCTCCTGGAGTTGCGGTCCGACATACTTAATGATCATCTCCTGGAGCTTTGCCTGCAGTGCATCCTTATCAGTGCCGTCTGCAACTTCTATATATGTATAGAAGTTATGGGAAATCCAGAACTGGTTGTTGGCCATCTGCGGGTAAGTGCTTAAAGAGGCCAGCATGTCGAATTGAATATGTGAATTATCAGGCACATTCTCCAAAACGCCTGTTATGGTATAAAGGATTGTGTCAGATTCCATGGTTACCCTCTGTCCTACAGGATCGGCCTCGCCAAAATACTTCCTGGCATATTCCTCAGTCATGACCATTGACCGAGGTCTTGCCAGCGCTGTCTGAGGTTCTCCTTTAAGAAGCCTGAAGTCAAATACCTCAAAGAATGTGGAATCGGCGAACATCACCCCTTCTTCATTGAATCTGTTCTCACCGCAGCCAATCAGCCAGTCACCCATTCCCCTCACTCTTGTGGCCTTAAGTATCTCAGGATAATCGTTTAGCATTGCCTGTGCCATGGGAGCGGCTGTTATAGCCTGGTCTATCTCACTGCCCGCCATGCGGCCAATCACTTTAAGCCTGTAAATATTCTCATAGTTGGAATGGAACCGGTCATAGCCTAGCTCATCAATGACATAGAGAGAAATAAAGAGAAAGCTTGTTATACCTATTATGAGGCCTCCCAGGTTCAGAAAGACATAACCGCTCTGTTTTCTCATGTTTCGCACGGTGTTGACGAGGAAATTCTTAAGCATATACGGATGATTTTTTTACACTGCAGGTCATTTGAAAGACGGGAAAGGGAAGAATCCGCTGCATGACTGAATTTCTAACTTCAGGATTGAAAAATAAAAGGGCCATGCCGGTTTCCGGCATGGCCCTTTTATTGATTTGAAAACCCAGTTATGCGGGCTGGTACTGTTATTCACATTTCAGGTTGGTGCGCTGAGCCTTGGCGGCATCAGCGAAGGCAC
>CAYPKP010000086.1:0-6997 GCA_964411345.1 uncultured Rikenella sp.
TACGGCAACTTTGATCTCTTCTTCGAGTTCCGGATCACCGAAGGAGCCAACAGCGGGGTGAAATATTTCGTCACTGAAGCATATCCGACAGCGGGCTCTGCCATAGGCCTTGAATACCAGATCCTCGATGATCAGCGACATCCTGATGCCAAAATGGGGCGTGACGGCAACCGGACCGTTGCATCACTGTATGATCTGATCCCTGCCGCCAACAAGAGATTCAACGGTGTGGGCCAATGGAATGCAGCTCATATTGTCTCGTTGAACGGCCACGTCGAACACTGGCTCAACAGCTTCAAGGTCCTTGAATATGAAAGAGACAGCGACGAATACCGCAGGCTTGTGAGTGAAAGCAAGTACAGGGTGTTTCCCGGGTTCGGCGAAGCAGAAGAGGGGCATATCCTCCTCCAGGATCATGGTGACGAGGTCTGGTTCCGCAGCATAAAGATACGGGAACTGTAGTTCAGTTGGCAGCCGACAGTCCACAGTCAGCAGTCAACCAATAAGTTACGACTACAGGATGCAATGCCTGATGTCAAGGTCATCAACACTGCCTGCTGAACGTACTGCAGATATATCTACCGGACGCTGAACCGAAAGACGGTACTGGTGAGCAACGGCTCCTCCGGGGTTATAACAACGGACGGGAATGTTGGCTGATTGGGACTGTCAGGATAGTGCTGCGTCTCGAGGCAAAGCCCTGAACGGTAGTTGTAGACCATGCCGCCGCGGCCCGTCTGGGTGCCGTCGAGGAAGTTACCGGTATAAAGCTGCACCCCGGGTTGATCAGTGATGACCTCCAGCACCCGGCCTGTCGCCGGCTCGTAAACCTCTGCATCGACCTCCTCCACGTTGTCAAGCACGAAGTTGTGGTCATAGCCCCGGCCAAGTATCAGCTGATCATATTCCTCACCGATCCTCTCTCCTACCAGGTGAGGAGTGCGGAAGTCAAACGGGGTTCCCTCAACAGGCCTGATCTCCCCGGTGGGTATAAGGTTTGAATCGACAGGTGTGAAGGCGGAGGCCCTGATGAGCACCTCATGGTCAAGGATGTCTCCCGTGCCTGCACCCTTAAGATTGAAATAGGCGTGATTGGTAATGTTTACAACGGTTTTTTTGTCGGTGGTCACCTTGTAATCCATTATGATCTCATTGTCATCAGTCCACGTGTAGGTAACCTCAGCAACCACATTGCCGGGGTATCCCTCCTCCATGTCAGGCTTGCTGTAGGTGAACTTCACTGCCGGATAGTCAGTACCCTTGAGCACCTCGGCATCCCAGACCCTGCTGTGCCAGCCGGTGGGGCCGCCGTGAAGCGAGTTGGGATAATTGTTTATTGCCAGGGTATAATCAACCCCGTCAAGGGTGAACTTCCCAAGCGCAATACGGTTGGCATACTGGCCCACCACCTTCCCGAAATAGAGGTCGCCGTTAAGGTATCCCTCAAGGCTGTCATAGCCGAAGGTGACATTTGCCCTGTTGCCGTTGCGGTCGGGCACGCTGATCTCAACGATAGCCGCTCCGTAGCCGGTGAGCTTAATAATATTACCCTGCCTGTTTGTGAGGGTGTAGAGGAAGAGTTCCTTCCCGTCAAATGATCCGAAGCTTTCAGTAGTAACCATCTCTTTTGCCTTGTTGTTTCCGCACGAGCCCATGGCAATCATGACCACTGCCAGTGCAGCTATTGTTAACAGATTTTCTCTTTTCATTTTTCCTCCGCATAAAAGTGTTTCCAAATATACAATTTCTCTTCTGCCGTCGATAACCGGGCTTTCCGGTTTTATTCAACGGCAAGGACTATTATCGATGCAGGCGGTATGGTGACGCTCACCATACTCTTCCTGATTTTTGCCTCCTTGAATGGCTTCGGCTTTACAGTCTCCGGATTGTCAAACGTATTGTGAGCAGTCAGAACCGGCGCTGTCAGGATCCTTCCGGACACATCCCCGTACTCGCCTCCGCGCAGGTCAATGAGCATCTCCACCGACCTCGACGGATCAATATTCACGAGCGAGATATTCACCTTTCCGTTCATATCCTTTGAGGCAGAGGCGCTGACAGCCGGAAGCTCCTTCCCTTCCATCTCGTAGCTGCCGCAGTTCAGGTGCAGGGGAAGCAATGTCGCATCATGATGCACTTTGAACATTTCAAATACATGATATGTTGGTGTAAGTATCATCTTCTCACCGTCAGTGAGAATAAGCGATTGCAGCACGTTGACAGTCTGTGCTATGTTGGCCATCTTTATCCGCTCGCAGCGCTCGTTGAAGTAGTTGAGCGACAGCGCTGCCACCATGGCATCACGCATGGTGTTCTGCTGATAGAGGAACCCCGGATTGGTGCCCGGCTCCACATCCCACCATGTGCCCCACTCATCAACCACAAGGGCAACCCGGCGGGCGGGATCATATTTGTCCATAACGGCTATGTGCCTGTCGAGGGCTTTCTCGACATTAAGGCAACGCTCCAGCGTTTCGAAATACTCCTTCTCCCCGAATTCCGTGGCTGATCCCTTGTTGCTCCAGTTTGTGGTATAATAGTGAAGCGACAATCCCCACATCATATGGTGAGGTATCTTCTGCATCAGCACCTCAGTCCAGTTGTAGTCGGTTGAATTGGCTCCCCCGGCTATCTTCATAAGGCGGTTGGCTCCGTAGTTACGGGTATATGTGGCATACCGCCGGTACTGGTCGGCATAGAATTCCGCGGTCATGTTTCCGCCGCACCCCCAGTTCTCGTTGCCGACGCCCCAGTACTTCAGGTTCCATGGCTTATCGCGGCCGTTAGCCCGGCGAAGGTCAGCCATGGGACTCACCCCGTCAAAATTGATATACTCAACCCACTTCGACATCTCCCCGACAGACCCGCTGCCCACATTACCGCAGATGACCGGTTCGGCCCCGAGCTGTTCGCACAGGTCAAGGAACTCATGTGTGCCGAAGCTGTTGTCCTCGGTTACGCCTCCCCAGTGGGTGTTGACCATCTTCGGACGGTTTTCGCGCGGACCTATACCGTCCATCCAGTGGTATTCATCGGCAAAGCAACCTCCCGGCCAGCGCAGGTTCGGTATCTGAGTCTTCTTCAGCGCTTCCACCACATCATTCCTGATACCCCTGGTATTTGGTATCAGGGCATTTTCTCCCACCCAGTAACCGCCGTATATGCAGTGACCCAGATGCTCAGAGAAATGTCCGTAGATATGACGGCTGATGAGCTCACTGCCCATATCAGTGCTGACAATCATGTTTGCCCTGACCGTCTCTCCCGGCGACTGTGCATCAGCCGGAAAGATCATGGTGGTGAGCAGAAAGAGGCTCGTTAAAAAGGTTCCGTAATTCTTCATAGGAGCAAGTTTTTATATGTTATCTTATTCTGTCAGGTGCATCTCCTGCCGGATATGTTCTGAATGAGGAAGCCAGACCCTCATCTCTCCCCTGCCCCTGTTGTTCCATAGATGGTAGGGGATCATGGTCACCGTCACCGGATCTCCGGCTGTGACGGTGCCATCGGCGTCAGTGAAGAACCTGCGGCCGTTGGCGGTTATCACCTCTGCTCCGTTCAGCAGGCCTGCGTCAAACCCGGAGGTGTATTCCGGTTCTTCTTCCAGCATCAGGTTCAGAACCTTGCTTTCAGCATTATCCGGCCACTCGGCGCAAAAGATCAGCGGACCTCGCTGCACGGCATATCTCCCAAGGTTTTCCTCCACTTTCTCATCTGCCACAACTGTTCTGACCGGCATCGGGAGATAGAGTTCAACCCTGTCGCCCTTCTTCCATTTTCGAGTAATGGTGACATAACCGTCAGTCATTTCGCTCTCCGGTGCCTCCCCGTTGACCAGCAGGGAGTACTCCTCAGCCACACTGTCGGCAAACCGGTAAAGGCCTCCGGGTATGGCCTCATTGCGGGCCCAGCCCGGGATTCTTATGTGGAGGGTGAACTTCCTCTCCTTCTCCGGGCCTACTGTCATGGTCACCTTTCCGTCCCACGGGTAGTCGGTCTGCTGGGTGACGGTCACATCGTTTTTGCCGAGGCTTATCTCTGCCTCACTGGAGGCAAACAGATTAACGTAAAGATCATCGTCGGTGACAGAATAGATATAACCAGGTATTGCAGGGATGAACCTGCATATGTTTGACGGGCAGCAGGCGCATCCGAACCACGGTGACCTTGCATGCCGGCCGTCAGACTCCAGCGGGTTGGGGTAAAAGAACCTGTCACCCGTCAGGCTGACGCCTGAGAGAGCCCCGTTGTAGAGTGTCTTTTCGAGAATATCAAAGTACCTGCCCTCACCGTGCATCGAGAACATCCTGTGGTTGAAAAAGATACTGCCTATTGATGCACATGTCTCACAGTATGCCGTCATGTTCGGGAGATGGTACGGTTCGGCAAAACCCTCGTTTCCGCCCGAAGCGCCGATGCCACCGGTGATGTACATCTTGCGGTGGACTAGGTCCTCCCATATCCTTGTAATGGCATTGACATAGGCTTCGTCATTGAGGATGGAAGCCACGTCAGCCATGCCTGAGTACATGTATGTTGCTCGTACAGAATGGCCTACGGCCTCAGTCTGGTCAACCACCTTCATGTGGCTCTGGGCATATTCATCACCGTCTTCGCGGGTGCCGCGCGCATCGAGGAAGAACTTTGCCAGGTCAAGATATCTTCTCTCACCTGTCACCCTGTACAGCTTTACCAGGCCCATTTCAATCACCTGGTGACCCGGATAACTGACAAAGGCATCCCAGCCGAAATCCCTGTCCACCAGATCAGCTGACTTAATGGAGATGTCAAGCAACTCCCTCTTGCCCGTCGCCTGGTAGTGAGCTACGGCTGCCTCGTACATGTGGCCGAGGTTGTAAAGCTCGTGACTGAGAATGTTGGTTTTCCCCCATCTCTCTCCCTCAGCCCATTCATGAATCTTGCCGTAACCCATCTCCGCAATGGTGCGGTTCGTGTAAAGGTAGCCGTCATCTTCCTGGGCGAGGCCGATCTTATAGATCAAAGTGTCAAGATAGGCTTCCAGTTCCGGGTCGGGAAAGGTCTGCAGCGAGTAGCTTGCTCCCTCAATTATCTTGGTGACGTCAGAGTCGTCAAAAGGGTAGATTGTCTGAAATGCCCCGGTATCAAGCCCGCCTGCTATCTCGAAATTCTTTATCCTGCCCGTTGACTCGCAGTAACCAAATGCAATGGGGATAGTCACTTCATGGTTCTTTTTGATCCGTGGTGCCCAGAAATTGTCAGTCATTTTGACCGATGTAAAGGGCACGGGTCTGATGGGATAGTTGTCATCCGCCGTACCCCTGCTGCAGGATGCCATAGCGATTGCCGCTGTGGCAACGAGGATTGCTTTTATGAAAATGTTCTTCATGATATAGTGCTCATTTTGTTTTCATCCAGACAACCATCTCTCCGTTGCCTCTGTTGTTCCATGCATAGTATGGTACTGCCTTCACCATCCTTTCGGTTCCGTCCGGGGTTGTTGCCGCAAAGGTGAGGGTCCCCGCGCCACCAGCCAGCTCCGGTTCAAATGTGAATTCAACCCCCTCCGCGGGATCTGCGCTCAGCTCCCTGACCGGGCCGTTGTCTGCCTCCTCCAGGCAGTAAACCAGGGGTCCGTATCCCAGTGCTACCCTTCCGCTGTCAGCCTTCACCTCCTTTCGTGCAATGATAAACCTGGGCTCCAGTGGCAGCAGGATCACCACCACATCCCCCCTGTTCCAGCTTCTCTCAATGACTGCAAAGCCGTTGTAAGCCCTGACAGCGGCTTTCTTGCCGTTCACCCTTACCTGCACCCTGCCATCCGCCGGTGTGAGATAACTGTACAGCCCGCCCTCAAAAGGCTCATCGCCTGTCCATGCCGGCAGGCGAACGCGCAGGCTGAACCTGCTGCCTTCGTTATCGGGGTTAACTTCTATCCTGACTTCGCCCTTCCAGGGATATTCCGTCTCCTGTCTCACTGTTACCTCCCCGGCGCCGGCTGAAAGCCTGGCTTCTGAGCTGATGAAGAGGTTCAGGCTGATGCCGTCGTCTGATTCCGACCAGACATACTGCTTCAGTGCAGGCATGAAACGGGCCACGTTGACAGGACAGCATGAGCAGTCGAACCACCCGGCGCGCTCAAAGCTGCCATCCGACTCAAGAGGGTTGGTATAGAAGAAGTGACAGCCGTCGCTGCTTATACCTGATATCAGCCCGTTATAAAGGGTACGCTCAAGCACGTCAAGGTACTTTGCATTACCGGTGGCCCTGTAGAGCCTGTGGTTCCAGAAGACATTGGCCACCGAGGCACAGGTCTCGGTGTAAGCTGCCATGTTGGGAAGCTCATACGGCTCGCCGAAGGCTTCGCCATACTCCTTTGAGCCTATGCCGCCGGTGATGTACATCTTCTTCTGCGTGACATCCTCCCATATCCTCTGCGACGCCTCGAGATAGCGGTTGTATCCGGTGGCTTCAGAGAGGTCTGCCATTGCGGCATACATGTATCCTCCCCTGACAGCATGGCCAACGGCTTCGGCCTGCTCCAGCACCGGCATGTGCATCTGCAGGTAGACCGAGTCGTTGTAGACCCTGAACCTGCTGGTGTCAGGATGACGTATATATTCGCCGGGCCTGCCGCGCACGTCAATAAAGAACTGGGCAAGCTCAAGCCACCGCCTGTCGCCTGTCAGCCGGTAAAGTTTTACCAGCCCGATCTCAATCTCCTGGTGGCCGGGGGCTATCTCTCTCCTGCCCCAACCGAACTCCCGGTAAACAAGCCCGGCATTCTTCAGAGCTACATCAATGAAGAGGCGGGAGCCAGTAGCCAGATGATGGGCCACGGCAGCCTCATACATGTGTCCCGCGTTGTATAGTTCATGGCTCACGCGCTCGTCGATCCACCTCTCCCTCCCGGCCCCGGGAGCCATGTTGACAGGGTCAATGGTGCGGGTGGTATAGAGATAGCCGTCATCTTCCTGCGCGGCAGCGATGAGTGTCACAATGCTGTCGACATACTCAC
>CAYPKP010000087.1:0-6902 GCA_964411345.1 uncultured Rikenella sp.
GGCGGGTTCAGTATCCCTTATCTACAGTACTCTGGGGGGGCTGTGGGCTGATGTGGTGAACGACTTCGCCCAGTTCCTGGTGCAGCTGGTGGCAGGTATCACCATGTTCGTGATAGTACTTGTAAACCTCGGCGACGGAGCAGCAGGCTTTTTTACCCTGTGGGAGAGGCTCCCCGAAGGACACTCCTCGCTCTTCAGCGATCCCTACACCTGGCAGTTCCTGGTTGCCATGGTGATCATCGATTTTTTCAGCTACAGCGGAGGGACATGGCACCTGGCCACCCGGTTCATTGCATCATCATCAGGACAGGTGGCAAGGAAGGCTGCGACACTCTCGTCCCTGCTCTACCTCATATGGCCGATAGTGCTCTTCTTTCCGATGTTTGCCGCACCTATTTTCCTGCCGGGACTTGAGGATCCGACACGGTCATACGGGCTGCTGGCAATAAAGTTCCTGCCTGCCGGGCTGGTAGGACTTGTGATGGCGTCGCTATTTACAAACACACTCTCCATGACCTCCTCTGATGCTAACACCATTTCAGCCGTCATCACGCGCGACATAATGCCCCGCTTTATCAAAGGGTTTGCAGGTTACAGCCGGAAGAAGACACTGCTGATTGCCAGGGTGTCAACCTTCTCATTCACTGTGCTAACCATACTGATTGCAATCAACGCGGAGAGCTTCGGAGGCGTGTTCGGCCTCATAGTCTCATGGTTTGCAGCTCTCCTTGGCCCCATAGCAATCCCGATGATACTGGGTCTGCTGCCTGCCTTCCGGAGGTGTGACAGCAGGGTCGCCATTCTCTCGATTGTTGCCGGTATTGCCGGATTTATTGTAGTAAAACTCATCCCGGGCGCTTCTCTTGCCCTGGAGGTGGGCATCCCTCTCTTTACCTCCTTAATATTGTATATTGCATCCGGATTGCTGAGCAGGAGGGCAGTGCCTGAAAGGGTTGACGCCCTGCTTGATTCGATCCGAAGTTAATAGGGAGGAAAGATGAAGGAAAATGACAGTATCATCAGCGGCCGTCTTTACCTGACGGGGGAGCCTGTGAGGCTCACCCTGGAGGGCGGATGCGTGAAAGAGGCTGAGAGGGCTGGCCCGGGAAGTGATACCCACCTTATGATCGCGCCGGGACTGACCGATCTGCAGGTAAACGGCTATGCAGGCCTTGACCTCAACAGTGATCCCCTTCTTCCCGAAACGGTCAGGGCGATATCTGTCAGGCTCTGGAGTGAAGGGGTGACCACCTTCTTTCCGACCATCATTACCAACAGCGGGGAGAATATCCGAAGGTTTGTTGGCGTGATTCGCGATGCCGCCAGCCGGTTTGCAGAGGTGGCGGAAGCGGTGGGCGGCATACACCTGGAGGGACCTTTCATCTCTCCGGAGGACGGTGCAAGGGGAGCACATCCTGCCGAACATGTGAGGCCGCCCGACTGGGATCTCTTCTGCCGGTGGCAGGAGGCCTGCGACGGGATGATACGCATCATCACGCTATCCCCCGAGTGGCCGGAAGCCGCCGCCTTCATCAGGCGGGCGGCAGAGAGCGGCGTGCGGGTTGCCATAGGTCATACCTCAGCCACTCCCGAACAGATCAGGGAGGCCATAGATGCAGGGGCCACACTCTCAACACACCTGGGCAACGGATCACACCAGATGCTGCCAAGACACCGGAACTATTTATGGGAACAACTGGCAGCAGATGAGCTTTATGCCTCGGTCATATCTGACGGCTTTCATCTCCCTGATGCGGTGATGAAGGTCTTCCTGAGGATGAAGCCCGGCAGGATACTGCTGGTAAGCGATGCCACCGCCCTTACAGGCATGCCGCCGGGAGATTACCACACACACATAGGAGGCGAGGTGACACTCACCAGCGAAGGAAAGCTCCATGTAAAGGGTAACCCGGACATGCTTGCCGGATCCGGCAAGTCGCTGCTGCACTGCGTTGAGACACTTGCCTCCAAAGGACTGGCCACACTGGCCGAAGCACTTGATATGGCCGGCAGGATCCCTCACCGCCTGGCAGGGCTTCCTGGCGACTCCCTGCCGGTTCGCGGCGGAAATGCTGACCTGGTAATGCTGAGAGAGGATAAAAGCCGGTTGAGGGTTGTCAGAACCATAAAGTCAGGAAAAACGGTTTTCAGAACGGAGTGACAGTATCGGGCAATGATTTCACTCAACTTTAAGTGCAGAATTTTGCTGACTCGACCATGAATGCAAGAAAAAAAGGAACAGACAGGGCAGAATCTGGCAGGCTCTTCAGCCTCGATGCCCTCAGGGGGTTTGATATGTTCTGGATCACCGGCGGACAGAAGCTGGTATGGGCGATGGCAACCGTAACAGGGTGGCCCCTCTTTACCTGGATGAATTCCCAGATGCATCATGTGGAATGGAACGGCTTCGCCTTCTATGATATGATATTTCCTCTCTTCCTCTTCCTTGCCGGGGTGTCCATGCCCTATTCCTTCGCGGCCAGGGAGAAAAGGGGTGACAGCCGCAAGAAGATATACCTCCACGCACTGAAGCGGATGCTTGTCCTGGTTGTACTCGGGATGCTCGTCAACAGGATACTGGAGCTGAACCCTGACAACCTGCGGTTTGCAAGCGTCCTGGGAAGGATAGGTGTGGCGTGGTTCCTCGCCGCCATGATTGTACTCAATGCGGATATTAAGTGGCAGGTGGCATGGTTCTGGGGGCTGCTGATAATATACTGCCTGCTGATGCTGCTGGTACCGGTGCCGGGATACGGTGCCGGCATCCTGACACCGGAGGGTAACCTGGCCGGCTACATCGACAGGCTCCTGCTGCCGGGAACCATGTATACCGAGTTCAATGAGCCGGAGGGTATCCTGAGCACCCTCCCTGCCGTCTCCACGGCCCTCCTCGGCGTCTTTGCGGGTCACCTGCTCCGCATGGAGAGAAAGAGCCTGACAGGGACAGTGAAAGCACTGATACTTATCGGGGCAGGCATTGCCAGTCTCCTGCTGGGATTGCTCTGGGGTACCTTCTTCCCGATAAACAAAAGCCTCTGGACCAGCTCTTTTGTGCTTTATGCAGGAGGCTGGAGCCTGATGCTGCTGGGCGTGTTTTACCTGGTGACCGACGTGTGGAGGGTGAGGAAGTGGGCCTTTTTCTTTGTCGTCATCGGGATGAACTCCATCACCATCTACGTGCTGCAGCACAGGATACTGAGGTTTGACATCATCAGGGACTTTTTCCTGAAAGGGATATATGATCTTTCACCCTCCGGCCTTCAGCCGTTCATAAGCTCACTGGGATACATTGCCGTTGTATGGCTGTTTCTCTGGTTCCTGTATCGCAAAAAGATATTTCTAAAAGTCTGAACTGCCATGAAAACTCCTTCACTTAAAGGATATGCTGCAGCAGCCTGTCTGCTGGCATTGCTGTCACTCCTGAATGCATGTACTGAGCGGAGTGAGAGGGTCTCTTATGAGCCACTGTCAGTGATCCCGAATCCCGCATCTATGGAACCTGCAGAAGGTGAGTTCCTGCTCAGCTCAGAGACCGGAATATACATCGATCCGTCATTCGCATCGGCAGGCTCCGTTGTGGAAATGTTCAACGGGTTCCTGGGCATGCATTACAGGAGTGTCAGGGTAAGCGAGCTGCAGCAGGGCAGAGACAGTGACATTATAAATGTCAGGTTTGACAGCCTGGCTTTCTCTCCCGAGGCTTACAGCATGGCTGTGACCGGTAATGCAATAACCATCAGTGCCGGTGACGATGCAGGCATGTTCTATGCCTTCCAGACACTCATGCAGCTGATATGGCCCTCGCAGAAGAAGTCCGGACGGGGAATAACCATACCCTGTGTGAATGTCAGTGACAGCCCTCAGTTCAGATGGCGCGGAATGCATCTTGACGTATCAAGGCATTTCTTCCCGAAGGAGTTTATATTCAGGATGCTGGATGCAATGGCGATGCATAAGCTCAATACCTTTCACTGGCACCTGACCGATGACCAGGGATGGAGGATCGAAATCAGGAGATACCCTGAACTCACGGGCATCGGGGCATGGAGGGATGAGACCCTCATCGGCCACGGCAGCGAAACGCCATGGGTTTATGACGGAACCAGGTATGGAGGGTACTATACACAGGATGATGTCCGGGAGGTGGTGGAGTATGCCGGCCGGCTGCATATAAACGTGCTGCCGGAGATAGAGATGCCGGGCCATGCCGTGGCGGCACTGCGGGCCTATCCCGGACTCTCATGCACCGGCGGACCCGTCCCTCAGTTCAACAGGTGGGGAGTGTCGGAGGATGTCTTCTGCGCCGGAAGGGAGGAGACATTTGAGCTGCTGACAGGAGTGCTGGATGAGGTTGCTGAGCTCTTTCCCTATGAATATATTCATATCGGCGGCGATGAGTGCCCTAAGGTGAGATGGAAAGAGTGCCCCCTGTGCCGGAAAAGGATTGCAGAGAACAACCTGAAGGACGAGCATGAGTTGCAGAGTTACTTTGTAAAACGGATAGAGTCTTACCTGGCAACGAAAGGGAAGAAGATCATCGGCTGGGATGAGATACTCGAAGGAGGCATCGCTGACAATGCTGCCGTGATGTCATGGCGCGGGCATGAGGGAGGCATACGGGCCGCAAATATGGGACATGATGTGGTGATGACACCGCACTCTTTCGTCTATCTCGACTACTATCAGTCTAAGTACAATGAGCCGCTGTCAATAGGAGGGATGCTCCCGATGGAAAAGGTATACTCGATCGATATTATGCCACCTGAGATCACGGAGGATAAGAGGAAGCACATCATCGGCGCCCAGTCCAACGTATGGACAGAGTACATGGCTGACGGGAAGCATGTGGAGTATATGGTCTTCCCGCGGCTCGCCGCCCTTGCGGAAGCACTGTGGACACCCCGCGGGCAGCTTGACTATGATGATTTTATCCGGCGAATGGCTGCCCACTATGCGAGGTACGATGCCATGGGTATTAACTATCGGGTGCCATACCCGTCAGGATATGAGGCTATTAACCTGGTGACAGATGGCAGTGTCACCGTGGAACTCTCAAACGGTATCCCGGGCTCGGAAATCTGCTACACCACTGACGGCAGTGAACCGGACGAAAAGTCGAAGCAATACAAAGGGCCTCTGACCCTTGAACCGGATGCGGAGATCATTCTCAAATCGGTTACGGTAATGCCCGGAGGCAGAAAGAGCAAGGTGATGACTGGCATCTTCAGGAAGGCAGAACTGAAGGAGGCTCTTCAGATTGATACGTCAAAGCTTGAGCAGGGGTTACGATTCAGCCTTTACAGAGGAGAATTCGACTCGGTAGAGGATTTCAGAGAAAATGCGGACTCTTCCGGTAATGTCAACGCCATCAGGATTCCGCCAGGAGCCCCTGCTGAGAATTTCGGGCTTGTCATGGATGGTTACCTCCTGGTCCCCGCTGACGGCATTTACACCTTTTTTACGGGCTCAGACGACGGGGTGCGGGTATATATTGATGATGAGCCTGTCGTTGACGGGGATGAGCTTCATCACGGCATCACCAATGAAGGCAGGGCAGCACTCATGGAGGGATACCACAGCATCACCGTCCGTTACTTCCAGAGGCTTTACCGGCAGAGCCTGGGAGTGAGCTGGGAGGGAACGGAAACGGCAAGACAGCCGGTGCCGCCGGAGGCATTGTTTCATGAGGTGAACTGACCGGCAAGAAAAAAACTGATCCCGGACAATTTCCGCGGCAGCCAAGAGAAGCTGCGAGGCTACTCCTTACCTGACCGGGAGGCATAACGATCACTGTTTCCTTCCCTCAAACCTGCTCCAGACCTCTTCGGCGAATGACCGGGAGGCATAACGATCACTCATTCCTTCCCTCAAACCTGCTCCAGACCTCTTCGGCTAACCGTATATCCCGGGTATAAACTCCCCTGATGCTTCAGTGATGATGAAAACAGAGATGGGTGCATGGCATGTGACAGATGTCAGCGTGCAACATTTTTACAGGTTTGGCAGTATAACTGCTGTACATCGTCAAATGACCAAAGACTAAAGCTATGAAGAAATATACTGTATTACTGGCAGCAATGGCCATGCTGGCTGTTGCATGCTCCAAAGAGGCTGACATACGGGTTGTGGAGAAGGGACTGGTTGACCATCATGCCACGACGCTGTCAGATATACCTGCAGAATGGATCAGCAAAGCCCGGTCAGACCTTCGCATAGCATACGGACATACCTCCCACGGCAGCCAGCTGACCGACGGCATGCGAGGACTGGAATCATTTCTGGGCGCGGAATACGCCTGGAACAACGGCGGCACCGGTGGTGCCCTCGACCTCCACGACTATGCCATGCCTGGCGACCTGGGCAATCCCAATTTCACCCAGTGGGAGAAGGAGACACGCAGCTACCTCGACGCCCACGGTGACGTCAATGTCATCATCTGGTCGTGGTGCGGTCAGGTCTCTTCAGCCAGCGAGGCCGACATCAGCACATACCTCAGCCTGATGACGGGACTGGAGGAGGATTATCCCGGCGTAACCTTCGTCTACATGACCGGTCACCTCGACGGCACCGGCCTCACCGGCAACCTGCACAGGCGCAATGAGCAGATCAGGAGCTACTGCCGTACACATAAGAAGTTCCTGTATGACTTTGCCGACATAGAGTCATATGACCCGGAGGGAACGTTTTACCATGACAGGTGGGCAAACGACGGCTGCTACTATGATAACGACAACAACGGCTCACTCGAGTCGAACTGGGCTATCCGGTGGCAGGAGTCGCACACCGAGGGTGTCGACTGGTACAGTTGCGGTGCTGCTCACACTCAGCCGCTGAATGCCAACATGAAGGCATATGCTGCCTGGCATCTATGGGCCCGCATAGCAGGCTGGGACGGCAAATAG
>CAYPKP010000088.1:0-6853 GCA_964411345.1 uncultured Rikenella sp.
TGGTTTGATGAGGTGATAAAGATCTGAGGTTGAATATCATGTTTTTCCAGAGGGTAGTCCGGACTAAAAACATAATATTTTGCGGTTGTAATCGAAAATAAACATAATTATTTGCGATTACTCTTGATGATAATCTATATTTGTACTTTAAAATATCAGGATATATGAAAGTGTAACTTTACATTGTCATGTATAATAGAGAACAAATATTCCGTGGAAGGAATGCCGAAAGCGCATTCCTGTGGGGTGCAAGACAAACAGGCAAGAGTACGTTGCTAAGGATGATTTATCCGAATGTTCCTTATTTCGACCTCCTGTTATCAGATGTGTACAACCGGTTTTTAAGCAACCCCGCCCTCCTGCGCGAAACAGTTGAGGCAGACAGCTCATCTTCCATAATAATTATTGATGAGATTCAGCGTATACCATCACTCCTGAATGAGGTTCAATGGCTTATTGTAAACAGAAACAGACAGTTCATCCTGAGCGGGTCAAGTCCCAGGAAAATAGTAAGGTCAGGTGGCAATCTTTTAGGGGGCAGGGCTCTGCGTTATGAACTTTATCCCCTTATATACAGGGAGATTCCGGATTTTGATCTATTACGTGCATTGAATAACGGGCTGTTGCCCAGAATGTACCAGGCTGAAAGGCCGGCGAAAATGCACTCTGCCTATATCGGGAGTTATCTCCGGGATGAAATCATGGCTGAGGCCAGAATCAGAAACATTTCTTCTTTTTCAAGATTCCTGGAGGCTGCGGCATTTTCAAACGGTGAAATAATAAACTACGCGAATATCGCCTCAGAATGCGGAGTAAGCGGCCCGACCGTAAAGGAGTATTTCCAGATTCTGGAAGATACCATGACCGGACGGTTCCTCCCCTCGTACCAGAAGAAGCCAAAACGGAGGGTCATTCTTGCCCCGAAGTTCTGGCTTTTTGACCTCGGGATTGCAAATTTCCTGCTTAAACGCGGCCATATAAAGCCTGGAAGTGAGTCATTCGGCAAGGCATTTAAGCATTTCATATATCATGAACTCTGCTCGCACCGTCAGTATTCTGATATGAATTATCCGCTCAGTTACTGGCGCACCGCCTCGCAGATGGAAGTTGACTTTATCCTTGGTGAGAATGAGGTGGCTGTTGAGGTTAAGGCGACGGAGACAGTAAATGAGAAGCACCTTAAAGGGCTTAAAAGCTTCGCAGAGGAATATAAGACAAAAAAACTCATCATGGTCTCAAATGATAACCTCCCGCGGAAATCGGGGAACATTTCAATTCTTCCGTGGAGAATGTTCCTGGAGCAGCTCTGGGCGGGGGAAATAATAAACTAAGCAGAACAGCCACCGGTTTGTTATCCTTTTCGTTTCTGAGGGCAATGCCGGAGGTCTTTTATTGTTATAAGTGAATGGGAAAGAAAATTTATCTGTGCAGTCCGCACATGGGTGGCGGAGAGATGAAGTATGTTAAGGAGGCGTTCGACTCCAACTGGATAGCTCCGCTGGGGCCAAACGTTGATTCCTTTGAGAGGGAGCTCTGCGCTGCCACCGGGGCGAAGCATGTTGCGGCGCTCTCTTCGGGGACGGCCGCAATTCATCTGTCGTTGATAATGCTGGGGGTCAAGCCCGGTGATTATGTGATTGGACAGTCGTTCACCTTCTCGGCGACAGTAAACCCGATTGCCTACCTGGGGGCGATACCGGTGCTGGTAGACTCTGAGCCAGGGACCTGGAATATGGATCCGGAATTGCTGGAAGAGGCAATTCAGGGTCTGAGGTCCCAAGGTCAAAAGTCTAAAGGTCGGGAGATACTGCCCAAGGCTATAATTGTGGCACATCTCTACGGGATGCCGTCGAAGATGAAGGAGATCATGGAGGTGGCTGACAGGTACGGGATTCCTGTGGTTGAGGATGCAGCCGAGGCGCTGGGGTCGGAGTACATGGGCAGGCGGGTAGGATGCAACAGCAAGTTCGGGATACTGTCGTTCAACGGCAACAAGATCATCACCACCAGCGGCGGCGGGGCGCTGATATCTGATGACGCGGCGCTTATTGAGCGCGCCCGTTTCCTCGCCACCCAGGCACGTGATCCGGCACCGCACTACCAGCACAGCACAATAGGATACAACTACCGTATGAGCAATGTGGTGGCCGGCGTGGGACGAGGCCAGCTTGAGGTGCTTGACCTGCGCGTCCGCCAGCACAGGGAGTTTAACGCCTGGTACCGCGAGCTGCTGAAGGATGTGCCGGGCGTGACCTTCCAGTCGGAGCCGTCGGCCGACTTTCACTCCAATTTCTGGTTGACTTGCATCGTGATTGATCCCGCCGTGGCGGGCACCGACCGCGAGAAGCTTCGCCTTGCGTTTGAGGCGGCCAGTATTGAGTCGCGTCCCCTCTGGAAGCCGATGCACCTGCAGCCTGTCTTTGCCGGGTGTCCGGCATATGTCAACGGCACCTCCGAGGCTCTGTTCAACGATGGTCTCTGCCTGCCCAGCGGTTCCAACATCGACGATGACGGGCGCCGGCGGATTGCCGAGGTGCTGAAGAGGGAGTTCGCGATCTAGGCGGCAGTACCAGTCTGCAGTCAGCAGTTTGGGACTCCAACAAAAGAGGAGGATCAGTCCCGCATCTGCCGACTGGCGGATCGGGACAGCATTACCAGACGGCAGTCAGAAGGGTTTTACGGTTGCCGACAAAAATGAAATTTATATGTCAAAGAAAGTTTTCGTAAGTGGTTGTTTTGACATGCTCCATTCCGGTCATGTGGCCTTCTTCGAGGAGGCGGCCACGCACGGAGACCTCTATGTAGGTATCGGATCAGACCGCACCATCAACGAGCTGAAGGGCCGCCGCACCGTCAACGGCGAGCGCGAGAGGCTCTACATGATAAAATCGCTCCGGTTTGTTAAGGATGCCTGGATCAACAGGGGGTCTGGACTGATGGATTTTGAGGAGGAGCTGCGCGAGATGAAGCCCGACATCTTCTTCGTCAACGAGGACGGTTACACACCTGACAAGAAGAAGCTGTGCGACGAGCTGGGGGTAGAGCTGGTGGTGAGCCGGCGGGTGCCGGTGGCGGGATTGCCCCCGCGTTCCACGACGGCCCTGCGCAGCGAGTGCCGCATACCCTACCGTCTTGACCTCGCCGGAGGGTGGCTCGATCAGCCCTTCGTCTCGAAATACTGGCCCGGCGCCGTGATCACCATATCCATTGAGCCGGACATAGAGTTCAACGATCGCAGCGGGATGTCGGGCAGCACCCGCAGGAAAGCCATTCAGCTGTGGCAGACGGACATCCCCGACGGTGACCCGCAGGTGCTCGCCCATACGCTGTTCTGCGTGGAGAACCCGCCGGGAACGAGCTATGTGAGCGGCTCTCAGGATGCCATCGGCATTGTCTTTCCCGGCCTCAACAGGCTGGACTATGCTTCCGGGGAGTACTGGCCCGGCAAGATCACCCCGGTGAATGACCCGCAGATACTCGACTGGATAGAGGATCATCTGTGGTTCATCACCCTGCCGCCCAGGGAGGGTGACTTCAATGTACTTGACGAGACAAACATCTCGACGCCGGCAGCCGAAGCCCTGGCGCGGGCTGCCGATGACGTCTGGGATGCGCTGCTGGCAAAGGATCTGCAGAAATTCGGCCGGGCGTTCAGGGCTTCGTTTGATGCCCAGGTGGCAATGTTCCCGCTGATGAAGAGCAGGACGGTGCGCGAGACCATAGAGCAGTATCGCGACAGGGCACTGGGATGGAAGCTTGCCGGCGCCGGCGGCGGAGGATACCTCGTGCTGGTCTCCGAACGACCAATTCCAAACGCTATCAAAATAAGAATCAGAAGAGACCGTACTGTGTGACTTAGCCCAAAGTTCACAGTCTACAGCCGGCAGCCTCCAGTCTTCAGCCGGCGGTCAGCAGCCGGCAGCCTCAAGTCTCAAGTCTCCAGCCGGTAGCCTGCAGTTTGAGACTCCGACAACGGAGGAGGTTCAATCCCGTATCCGCCGCCTGGCGGAACGGGACAGCAGTACCAGTCAGCAGCCGGCGGTTTCAAGCCTCCAGCCGACAGCTGACGGTCTCAAATCTCCAGTCAAAATCGGAATTATTGGGCAAAAAAGATTGGATAAAGGGCAGATTTTGACTATATTTGGGTATAGTGATCATCGATGTATAGTTCAGAAATAAAGGAGTTTATCAGAGAAAAGAGCAACCTGTTCTGGTCGATCCCCGAAGATAAAAAGGAAGAGGTCAGTCCTGCCCTGTTGGTTGAGACAATTCTTAATTACGGCTCAATGGATGACGTCAGAAAATTGTTCAGACTGATGGGTATCGAGGAGGTCGCAAGGATATTCTTCAGCGCCAAAGGCAGGCAGAAGTTGAATTATTATCCTCAAATCTATAACTACTTTTCACTCGTCTTCAAAAAATACACCAAGGTAAATCCACTTGAAAAGGAACAGAACTTGCATCAGCTATCCAATGGTATAAAGCTTAACCAATCTATTAAGCATTCACTTTATCACTACCGCCTGATGGCTGCTGCCTGTCCATCTTAGATTTTTCTTAATTTTACGTGAAATAGCATTATGGCAAAAGTTGCACTTATAACCGGCGTCACCGGGCAGGACGGCGCCTACCTGAGCGAGTACCTCCTGAAGAAAGGCTATACCGTCCACGGTATCAAGCGCCGTGCGTCGATGTTCAACACCGAGAGGATCGACCACATTTACCAGGATCCGCACCTGGAGCAGCGTAATTTTATCCTTCATTACGGCGACATGACCGACTCGATGAACATCACCCGCATCGTGCAGGAGGTGCAGCCCGATGAGATATACAACCTCGCGGCGATGAGCCACGTGAAGGTGAGCTTCGACACTCCCGAGTACACCGCCAACGCCGACGGCATAGGCACGCTGCGACTGCTGGAGGCAGTGCGGCTGCTGGGACTGACGGGCAAGTCGCGCATATACCAGGCCTCTACCTCTGAGCTCTACGGGCTGGTGCAGGAGGTGCCGCAGCGCGAGACGACACCCTTCTATCCCCGTTCGCCCTACGGCGTGGCCAAGCTCTACGCCTACTGGATCACCGTCAACTACCGCGAGGCGTACAAGATGCACGCCAGCAACGGCATCCTCTTCAACCACGAGTCGCCAATACGCGGCGAGACCTTCGTGACGAGGAAGGTGACGCGGGCGCTGAGCCGCATAGCCATGGGCGTGCAGCAGAAGATGTACATGGGTAACCTGTCGGGCAAGCGCGACTGGGGCCATGCCAAGGATTATGTCAGGGCGATGTACCTCATTCTGCAGCAGGATGAGCCGACAGATTATGTCATCGCCACCGGTGTGACCACCACGATACGGGACTTTATCAGGAAAGCTGCCGCTGAGATAGGGCTGGAGATAGCCTTCCGCGGTGAAGGGGTGAAGGAGACGGGGCATGTGACAGCCGTTGATGAGACGATTTTTACGGAGCGCGTAGGTGAGGAGTTCCTTGACGGGATGAAGGAGAAGGTGAAGACCGAAGCCGACATCGTGGGTGTCGATCCCGCATATTTCCGCCCAACCGAGGTTGACCTGCTGATAGGTGATGCCACGAAGGCGCGCACACGTCTGGGCTGGGAGCCGAGGTATGACCTTGCGGGACTGATAACGGACATGATGGAAGGGGATGTGAAGGTGGTGAAGAAGGAGGTCTATCTTAAAAGAGGAGGGTTTTATACACCCAATTATTTTGAATAATGTCTAATGGTCTCAGGTCTAAAGGTCTAAAGGTCGGACCTTCAGACATCAGACCTTCGGACCTTCAGACTACTAAAGACAATGGATAAAGGATCAAAGATATACGTTGCCGGCCACACAGGACTGGTGGGATCAGCCATCACCGCGGCGCTGAAGAGAAAGGGTTACACCAATATCATTGGCCGCACCTTCGAGGAGCTCGACCTGCGTCGACAGGAGGATACCGAGGCGTTCTTTGCCGCCGAGAAACCCGAGGCAGTCATACTCTGCGCCGCGAAGGTGGGAGGCATCATGGCCAACAACACCCTCAGGGCCGAGTTCATCTACGAGAACCTCATGATACAGTCGAATGTGGTGCATGCCGCATATCTCAACGGGGTGAAGAAGCTGGTCTTCCTCGGCAGCAGCTGCATCTACCCGCGCGACTGTCCGCAGCCGATGCGCGAGGATCACCTGCTCACCTCGCCGCTGGAGTACACCAACGAGCCCTATGCCATAGCCAAGATCGCCGGGCTGAAGATGTGCGAGGCATACAACATGCGCTACGGCACCGACTTCATCGCCGTCATGCCCACCAACCTGTACGGTCCGAACGATAATTTCAACCTGACGGGCGGACACGTGCTGCCGTCGCTGATGCGGCGGATACACCTGGGCAAACTGCTTGAAATCGGTGACATGGACGGTATAAGAGCCGATCTGAAGCGAAGACCGGTTGATGGCCTCGACGGCAGTGAGACCGAGAATGAGATAATGGATCTGCTGATGCAGCAAGGTATCCACAAAGAAAAATCGCAAATCGCAAATCGCACATCGCCAATTTCAGTAACGGTGTGGGGTACGGGGAAACCCTTCAGGGAGTTCATGTACTCCGGTGACATGGCCGATGCGACGATCTACATCATGGAGGAGATCTCTTTTAAAGACGTCGTTCCAGAGGGTACGGACGAGATCCGCAACACGCACATAAACATCGGCACCGGGGAGGAGATAACCATCAGGGAACTGGCGCAGATGGTGAAGGAGACAACGGGCTTCAGCGGCGAGCTGGTGTTCGACCACAGCAAGCCCGACGGCACGCCGAGGAAGTTCCTCGACTCGTCGAAGCTGCGCTC
>CAYPKP010000089.1:0-3591 GCA_964411345.1 uncultured Rikenella sp.
AGAAACTGAGCCAGAACTATGTTGTTGACCAGTATGGCGGATATTATGAGCAGTATGAATTCCATGGCTCTCTACCTTATGCTTTGTTGATCTTTTTCACAATGGCAATCATGTATCCCAGGGCAATGAAGGCTCCCGGTGCAAGTATGAACACCAGTATACCGTCGCCGGAGATGAACTTTAATCCGCCGATGGCGCCGCTGCCCAGGATCTCCCTGATGGCACCCAGCACCCCCAGGGCTGCGGTGAAACCCAACCCCATGCCGGCACCGTCAACAACGGAAGACCACACGGTGTTCTTGCTGGCAAAGGCCTCGGCGCGTCCAAGCACAATACAGTTGACCACAATCAGGGGAATGAAGATCCCCAGGGATTCATACAGCGACGGAACAAATGCGTTCATGACCAGGTCAACAATCGTGACAAAGGTCGCAATAACCACAATGAATGCAGGAATACGCACCTTGTCGGGTATCAGGTTCTTCATCAGCGAGACCACCGTGTTTGAACCAAGAAGCACAAAGGTGGTTGCCAGTCCCATCCCAAGCCCGTTGATCATCGACGATGTGGTGGCAAGGGCAGGGCAGGCCCCGAGAACCATCACCAGGATGGGATTCTCCTTTAAAAAGCCCTTGGTGAAATTCTGTACCTGGTTCATTTCAGACCTCCTTTCTCAAATGTGTTGTACGCCCTCTGTACGCCTTCACAGAAAGCCCGCGAACTGATTGTTGCAGCGGTGATGGCATCAACAGGACCGCCATCCTTCTTGACCTTGAGGGAAAACTCCGCTGGATTCTTCCCCTTGAACTGATCTTTGAATTCAGGCTTCTCCGGCGTGCCCTCCGGTACCAGCTTGGTGCCCAGACCCGGAGTCTCTTTGTGCTCAAGAACTGAGATGTTGTATATCGTCCCGTCAGGTAAAAAACCTACCATAAAGCCTATATACCCGCTGAAACCGTTGTTTGTATATGACCTGACGGCATAACCCACGATCTCTTCACCGCTCCTGGCAGGATAGACCTCCAGTGAGTCTCCTTCACCGGTGGGCAGCATGAACATATCATCATTGGGGTTGTTGGTGAACTCAGGCACCACCTGCTTGATGGCATCCAGCTTCTTGTTGAGTGCTGTGAGCTCTATCGGCTCCTTCGTCAACTCATAAACGAAACCTAAAGCTGCCGACGCCCCTACAGAAATCAGCGTCAGAGAGAGCATCATGTTCTTCAGTGACGATTGCAACTTAGCCATGCTTCACCTCCTTTCCAAACCTTTTTGGCTTTATATACATGTTCAGCAACGGCACAAAGGCGTTCATTATCAGTATCGCAAACGACACCCCTTCGGGATAGGCTCCCCAGGTCCTTATCAATACAGTGATAACTCCTATGCCGACACCGTAAATTATCATGCCCTTGTGCGTCATGGGCGATGTTACATAGTCAGTCGCCATGAATATCGCACCGAGCATTATACCTCCCGTAAGGAGATGAAAGCCCGGATCAGCATATTTTGTGGGATCTGCCAGCCACAGGATCCCGGTGAAAAGCGCCACGGACACCAGTATGGAAACCGGAATGTGCCAGCTGATGATCTTCTTCCAGAGCATGTAGATACCCCCGATAATCAGCGCTGCAGCGGCTATCTCACCCATCGAACCGCCCATGTATCCGTAAAACAACTGCATGTGCGTCGGCACCTTCTCCATCAGCGAGGCTACACTCTCACCTGCCTTAACACCCTCGGTCATGATTCCAAGTGGCGTGGCTCCTGTGACAGCATCAAGATAGCCGGTCCTGAAGCCCGATGGTACCGGCCAGCTGGTCATCTGCACGGGAAAGGAGATGAGCAGGAAGACCCTTCCTACCAGAGCCGGGTTGAATGGGTTGCTGCCCAGACCGCCGAAGGTCATCTTGGCAACCCCTATCGATATGATCGCTCCTATGATAATGATCCATACCGGAAGGTTGGATGGCACATTGAAAGCCAGCAACAGCCCGGTAACAACCGCCGAGCCGTCTGTCACGGATGGCTTGGTCTTAAGGATAAACTTCTGTACCAGGTATTCAACCGCAACACACGAAGCTACCGAGACGAGGGTCACGATGATCGCTCCCATCCCGAAATAGTAAATTGAGGCTGCCAGCGCCGGGATCAGCGCTATCACCACGCCGTACATCAGCCTGCGTGTTGTCTCTGGACTACTCAGATGAGGCGACGGAGAGACATTAAGTATCTTGTTCATATCAATTGTATGCTATTTCGTAACTCTTTCACGTGCCATACGAATGACCGTCGACTTGCCTAGCCTGATGTAGTCAAGCAAAGGCCTCTTGGCCGGACAGGTATAGGCACAGGCCCCGCACTCCATACAGTCGGTGATCTTCTCCTTCTCAGCCCTGTCCCACATACCCTTTTCAGACAGGACTGAAATCAGCCAGGGCTCCAGGCCCATGGCACATGCCGAGGAACACTTGCCGCACCTTATACATGGCAGTACCTCCGCACGGCGCGAGGCATCTGCAGGGAAGAGCAGTATCCCGGAGGTTCCCTTGGTCACCGGCACATCGGTAATGGCCAGCGCCTTGCCCATCATGGGTCCGCCGTTGACTACCTTGCCGGTGTCATCCGGCATGCCTCCCGCAGCCTCAATAAGAGCTGTCACCGGCGTGCCGATACGTACCAGGAAGTTGCCGGGATTGCTGATCGCCTTTCCTGTGACGGTGACCACCCTCTCTACCAGCGGCTTGTTCTTCTGAACAGCCTCATATACAGCAAAGGCAGTACCTACATTCTGCACTACAACACCTACATCTATCGGCAGTCCGCCGGAAGGAACCTCTCTCCCAGTGCAGGCCTTGATAAGCTGCTTCTCACCTCCCTGCGGATACTTCACCTTGAGAGGCTGTACTGTAATACCTATGAACTCCTTTGCCAGCTCTGTGAGATGGCTTATCGCATCCGGCTTGTTGGCCTCTATGCCCACTACAGCCCTATCTACCCCCAGCGCCTTCATTATGATCGTTGCCCCGGTAAGCACTTCGGCTCCCTTCTCAAGCATAAGCCTGTGGTCGGAGGTGAGATAGGGCTCACACTCCACACCGTTGATGATGACCAGGTCACAACTCTTGCCTGCAGGGACTGTCAGCTTGATGTGAGTGGGGAAGGTGGCACCCCCCATGCCTACAAGCCCGCATTGCCGGCACCGCTCAATGATCTCCTCACGGGTAAGGGTGACCTCTCTGACCAGCGACGTGCTGCGGTCAACAGTCGTTACCCATTCGTCTCCCTCAACATCAATTATCACCGCGGTCTGCCTGTACCCTGTGGTGTCAACTACCGTATCTATCTTATTGACCTTGCCCGAGACAGGCGAGTGTATGTTAGTCGATACAAATCCTTTAGCCTCCGCAATGACCTGGCCGGCCAGTACAGCTGCGCCCTTCTCCACCACCGTTGTTGCCGGCGCTCCTATATGCTGTGAAACAGGTACCGTGACCTGCGAGGGGACAGGAAGGATAACTGTCGGCTTGTCAGCTGTCAGCTTGTTCTCTGGCGGGTGGATGCCGCCTTTCGGGAATGTCTTGAACACTT
>CAYPKP010000089.1:3691-6214 GCA_964411345.1 uncultured Rikenella sp.
GCCACCTTGCATGCCTTACGGGCAGGACCGCCCTTGTCCTTGTTGACACATGAGACATAGATCTTGCGGTCTTTCTTGTTGCGCTTGCGCAGCTCGATGATGTTCCGCGGACATGCCTTCACACAGGCACCGCAGGCAACGCACTTCTCATCAAGGATCACGGGCAGCTCCGTCACCGGATCCATATACATTGCGTCAAACTTGCACGCTAAAACACAGTCGCCGCAGCCAAGACAGCCATACTGGCATCCGGTGGTGCCTCCGTATAGCGAGTGGGCTATTCGGCAACTCATGGCACCGTCATAGTATGATGTGCGGACGGCGTTGTCAGGAGTGCCGTTGCAACACACAACCGCTACCTTCGGCTCAACAGCCACTGGCTGACGGTCAAGGATCAGGGCTACCTTTTCCATAGTACCGGCGCCTCCGACAGGACAATTCAGCCCTTCAAAGGAGTTAGACCTGACCAGCGCTTCGGCAAAAGCACGGCAGCCGGTGTAACCGCATCCGCCGCAGTTGGCCCCGGGCAGAGCCTCATTGACCAGATCGATGCGCGGATCTTCAACAACCTTGAACTTCTGCGCCACAAAATAGAGTATCACCGCGGCCAGCAGCCCAAGCACACTCAGCATTGCGATCGTCAGTAAAACAGTGGAACTCATCTCTCACTCCTTTATTTTGAATTCAAACCTCTCTTCTATTTTGCCTCTCAATAACCAGATAACCGTATAGTATATCCCCAGTGCCGCAAATGATATGAGCGCCGCAGCTACTTCACCGGCACCCGCCGCCGACAGCAGGGCAAAAGCTGCAATCAGCACCACAAACGGAATAATATATCCTATGGCCAGCGCACGGAATCCCTGAGACAACTGCATCACAACCGTAACACGGTCTCCAGGTTTAAGCGCAGCTCTGCTTTTCACCGTGATGACCTTGGTGTCAGACTTGCCGGGCGAACAGACAGACCGGGCCTGACAACCGGCACAGGCCTCGGCAACGATGATCTCCACCTCCGCCGTGCCGTCGCCGGGTGCTCTTAAAACTATACCCTCATGCGTTACTGTCTCTCCCTGCGGCATCAATAGAATCTTGAGATGGCAATTTTAAGGAATTGCCGGGAAATATTACATAACAATAATCATTATTTTGGGAAACCAGCAGGATTTGAGATTTGCGATTTTCGAATTGCGAATAGTTGCATGAAAAGAAAATCAAAATTCTGAAATCGCAAATACACTACTGCCTCTTGCTTTTGCCGCCGGAGCTATGGCAACGGTGGCCGACTGCCTGTTGCCTGAAGAGTGCTTTCAGCCACCGCATCCTTAGCGAAGGTGGCCGATTGAAGACTGGACTAATACCTGCTGCCTTGCCCACCTGCAAGCTGGCTGCTTCGCGAAATTGACCCGCCGGGTCAATTTTTAACGCTCGCCTCCCTGCTCCCTGCCCTCAGCTTATCTCACTCCACGAATACTTCTTTCCGAAGAGACGGCGGAGGTTGACTTTCAACAGATGATTGCCGCTGCCGGCCAGCTCGGGGTCATCGTCCAGGATCTCCGCGGCACGCGACCGCGCCAGGTTGAGTATCTGACCGTCCTTGCCCAGGTCGGCAATCTTCAGATCAAATGCCATACCGCTCTGCTGCGTCCCTTCCAGGTCCCCGGGACCGCGCATGCGGAGATCCGCCTCCGCAATCTCAAAGCCGTCATTGGTGGCAATCATGGTGTTTATCCGCTCTGTAGCTTCAGCTGAGAGCCTGTGTGAGGTCATCAGTATGCAGTACGACTGATCCGCACCGCGGCCGACGCGCCCTCGCAGCTGATGCAGCTGTGACAGCCCGAATCGCTCGGCACTCTCAATTACCATTACACTGGCATTGGGAATGTCAACACCCACTTCTATCACCGTTGTGGCTACCATTATCTGAGCCTGTCCGCGGCGGAACAGATCCATCGATATCTCCTTGTCGCGCGAAGTCATCCGGCCATGAACGACGCTTATACAGTACTGGGGAGGAGGGAAGGCCCGCGCCATGCTCTCCAGACCATCCTCTAGATCCTTGTAGTCAAGCGTTTCTGACTCCCTGATAAGAGGATATACAACGTATATCTGCCGGCCATCATCTATCTGGCGCCGCATGAAGCCGAACACCTTCTCACGCTCGGCATCCGTAAAGCTCATAGTCTTTATCGGCTTGCGACCGGGTGGCATCTCATCTATCACCGAGACATCAAGGTCGCCGTACAGTGTCATGGCCAGGGTGCGGGGGATGGGCGTGGCCGTCATCACCAGCACATGCGGCGGACATTCGCTCTTCTGCCAGAGCTTTGCCCTCTGTGCCACCCCGAAACGGTGCTGCTCGTCTATTATCACCAGCCCCAGGTTACTATACCTGACATTCTCTTCAATAAGCGCATGTGTACCTATCAGTATATCAATACTGCCGTCCAGCAACCCCTTCTCTATCCTCGTTCTCTCACTCTTCCTGGTAGAGCCGGTGAGGAGTGCAGCCTCAGCATTTAT
>CAYPKP010000090.1:0-5242 GCA_964411345.1 uncultured Rikenella sp.
GATGTTACGATCGAGTCGTCGGCCGAGAACCTGACCAAAAAGGAAAAGGAGGTTGACTATTTCAAATACTTCTCGGGGATTGAGGACCTGGGTGCGAAGATCGACTTTGACTGGTACCCCGTCTCCGGCCACTCGGTAAGGTTCGGCACAGGATATACATGGCATCACTTCAAGCCGGGGGTGACCACCTTCAGGTATGATTCGATGTCTGACGACGAAGGCATCGACACAATCATAGGAGACATGAGGGTCAGGGCCAATGAGCTCATCCTCTATGCCGAAGATAACTTTGACATTACCCCGCGCATCAGGATGAATGCCGGAATACGACTGTCGCTCTTCAATGTTCAGGATACCAGCTATTTTGTCTTCCAGCCGCGAGTCTCCCTTCGTTACCTGGCGACGGACGACCTCTCCTTCAAGGTCTCGTACAGCAAGATGGCGCAGTTCGTGCACCTGCTGACAACCTCGGCCATCAGCCTGCCAACGGACCTGTGGCTGCCGGTAACGCGCAGGTTCGAGCCGCCCATATCGCACCAGGTGGCTGGAGGCTCAGCTTTCAGGATCACCGGCGACCTTGAGGTGACGGTCGAAGCCTTCTATAAAACCATGGACAATCTTATTGAATACAAGGAGGGCGCTTTCTTCGGAGGCACCGGCGCAGGCTGGGAGTCGAAGGTGGAGAAGGGCAGGGGATGGGCCTACGGTGCTGAGGTGTTGCTGGAGAAGAACTATGGCAAGCTGACGGGATGGATCGGTTATACACTTTCCTGGACCAACCGTCAGTTTGACAACCTGAACTTCGGAGAATCATTCCCGGCAAAATATGACCGCAGGCATGACATCAGCGTGGCACTGACACACAAGTTCAATGAGAGGGTTGATGCCGGGCTCGTATGGGTCTACGGCACGGGCAACGCCGCCACTCTGGGTGTCACGGAATATCCGCCGCAGGAGTTCACGGGCACATACTACTATTATACCAACATAACTGACTTCCCGGGACGCAACAACTACCGTACCCCTTCATACCACAGGCTTGACCTGGGTGTCAACCTTCACAAGGAGAAGAAGAGAGGAACACGCACATGGAGCTTCTCGGTCTATAATGCCTACTGCCGCCTGAACCCCTTCTTCATATACTGGGGATCGGAACTCCACGAGGAGCCCGATCCCAACAATCCGGGTAATATACTTTTTTACAGCACACCTGTTTTAAGAAAGGTAAGTGTCTTCCCGATCATTCCCTCAGTCTCATACTCATTTAAATTCTGACAGGGATATGAAGACTCTTAGATTTTACATACCGATAACTGTGATAATGCTTCTGACGGCAGCTGCCTGTGAAAGTGATATTAAATTCAAAGGGTCGGATGTTGAACCGAAGATAGTCATCTACGCCTTGCTCAATCCTGACAGCCTGGTTACCGTAACCATTGCCGAGAGCCATCCTGTCTTTGAGACCCGGTATGAGCCACGGCAGATAACCGATGCATCGGTCCGCCTGTACCGCGACGGCGGGCTGATTGAGACACTTACATATGTGCCTGTGACAGCAATGCCTGATTATTATCCTGCCAGCCGTTTCTCGCGGTACGTGTCCATGAGCCACAAGCCTGTTAACGGCAGCACCTACCGAATAGAGGTTGAGGTCGACGGGCTGGAGAGTGCATGGGGTGAGACCAGGCTACCCGAACCCGTACCTGTGATCAGCGTTGACACTGGCTCCGTTATAATTGGGGAGTATGCAAGCGAGGTAAAAATCAAGCTGAAGTTTCGTGACCCGGCAGAAACTTTTAATCATTACAGGCTGACAGCCAGGGCATTGATCGGCACCTATCTCGGAAACAAGGATGAACCCTATGATCCGTTGTTCCCGGTGACAGTCTATGACAGTGACATAGGCTACGGGACATACAGCGAACCCCTTATTGCACCCCGGCAGGAGGATGACCTGTTCGGGATGTACCTGCAGAACGACTTCAACCTGTTCACGGATGAACTTATTGACGGGAAGGAGTACAACCTCACTCTTGGATATAACTACTCCGGTCCACCGGCACTTGAGTATTATGAATTCATACATGCCTGGTTCAGTCTCCATGCCATTACCAGGGATATATATCTCTATCTCCAGTCGTATTCGGCCCAGAGGCAGACGATAGACAATTTTCTTGCAGAACCGGTGCCGGTTTATACAAACGTCAACGGAGGCCTGGGGGTGGTGGGAGCAGAAACGGTCTCCACCGGATCACTGAAGGCAGGTGAATTCCCGGTGGAGGGGATCTACTACGATTTCCGGGAGTATTACTATTTCAAATAGTACTAATATCATTAAACCAGCCCGGTCAGACCTGCCGCACCACACAGGGTTGGCAGAGATCAACTCACCGTTCCGACCCGTGCCGTTTCTCCCCACCGGTTATCACCGTATAGTTACTCCTCACCCGTCACCCCCGTGCCGTTTCTCCTCACCCGTCACCCCCGTGCCGTTTCTCCTCACCTGTGATCCCCGTGTCGCTTCTCCTCACCTGTGATCCCCGCGTCGTCTTTTCTAACCGGCTAGCCCCGGGGGTGCCCCCCTCGATGAAAAAAAAGCCAGAATTATTTTGCAATCTGATTTATTAATGTTTACTTTGTAGCGCAAAGTACTACAAAGTAAAGTCATGAACCAGTCAGATCCGCATCTTGAAGATATCCAGACCATCAGGAAGCTGATGGAAGCCTCATCCAGGTTTTTGTCGCTCAGCGGCTTATCAGGCATCGTAGCCGGGTTCCTGGGTCTGGCAGGGGCTGTCGCAGCACAGATACTCATCACAAAGATATCGGCACCGGCCGACTGGTATATGAGGCCTTTTGCCGAAGGCCCGGACGGGTACCGTGAGTTTCTTCCGCTCGTGGCAGTGATGGCGGCGGTGCTGGTGCTGGCTTTCACGGGGGCCGTGGTCTTCTCATCACGCAAGGCCCGGAAAAGCGGTCACAGGGCATGGACGCCCGTGACAAGACGCATGCTGGCAAGCCTGCTGATACCCCTCGGCGCGGGGGGCTTGTTCATTCTCCTTACAGCCGCTACGGTGCCTGCAGCCGTGACGGTGGCTTCAACACTGATCTTCTACGGACTGGCCGTGGTCAGTGCCGGTAAATTTACCTTCGGGGAGATACACTGGCTGGGAGTGCTCGAGGTAGTAACCGGCCTGGTATGCCTGATGCTGCCACAGTACAGCATAATGATATGGGCTTTTGGATTTGGCCTGCTTCACATAGGCTACGGCCTCTTCATGCATCTCAGATACAGGGGATGAAGACGATACTGGCAAATTTCAACAAGGCCTTCGAGAGCCGCGTTCGGCTGGGCATTATGTCGGTGCTGGCAGTAAACCGCAGCATGGACTTCACCGGACTGAAGGAGACCCTCGAAGTTACCGACGGTAACCTGGCAAGCCACCTCAGGGCTCTCGAGGATGCCGGATATATCATCATGGAGAAGAGCTTCATAAACCGAAAGCCGAACACCAGGTATACCATAACCGAAGCAGGACTCGACAGTTTCAATAGCCACCTGCAGGCTCTGGAGGAGCTGATAAATAAAAAATGATTTTTTTTAATTCATAACTTTGAAAAACAAAGTACTTTTATAAAAACAGTTGAAATGGAAAATGAAAATGCAACACAGGAGAAGTGGTACCAGTCGATGACCGTCAAGATGGTCCTGCTGGGAATTATGGGACTTATGCTTATGATCCCGCTGGTATTGATAATGGAGGTGATCAGGGAGCGTTCGCAGAATGCGGAGACTGCCCGTGCCGAGATCGGCAACCTCTGGGCCTCCGCGCAGACAGTCACCGGTCCGGTGCTCAATGTGCCCGGGACAAAGGTGATCGCTGACGACGGCAGGTATATGACAACAACATTGCACATGCTGCCTGACGATCTCAGGGTAAACGGTGTGCTTGTGCCTGAAATCCGCTACAGGGGCATCTATGAGAGCGTGGTTTATACCTCTGAGCTGGAGCTCTCCGGCAGCTTCTCCCTGGCAGGTTATGATGAGTACAATGATTACACCTGGCAGTGGGACAAGGCCTACATCTCACTGGGCGTCTCAGACAACAAGGGCATAAGCGATCAGGCTGACCTCACCATCGGAGGCAGGGTCATCACTGCCCGTCCGGGTGCGGTGCAGACCGATCTTTTTGACAAGGGCATCTCCTTCCCCCTTCCTCTGGAAGCCTCACAGGGCAGTGAGTTCAGGGGTGATTTCACCATCAGCCTGGGCCTGAGGGGCAGCGGCAGCATCGCCTTCGCTCCGGTGGGTAAGAGCACCGGGGTGAGCCTGACGTCGGAGTGGGAGGCCCCGAAGTTTACCGGCAGTTTTCTGCCGGCGGAGAGGGAGGTGACTGACAATGGCTTTACAGCCTCATGGAGTGTCACCCATCTCAACAGGAGCTTTCCCCAGGTATGGACCGGAAAGAACTATATTCCGTCAGATGATGCCTTCGGCGTCGACCTGATCATGGAGTCTGACCATTACACCAAGGCTGAGCGGAGTGCCAAGTACGGACTGCTCTTCATTGCACTGACATTCCTGGTGCTGATCATAATTGAGCTGCGGTCTGAAAAGAGGGTACACATATTCTACTATCTGCTCGTGGCCCTGGCTCTGATACTCTTCTTTTCGCTTCTCACTGCACTCAGTGAACATATCGGGTTCAACCCGGCATACCTGATATCCTCGGCAGCCACCATCGGCCTGCTGACGGCCTTCTTCGGGTCCCTGCTGAAGAAAAGGTGGATGGTGCTGCTGATCAGCGGGCTGCTGACGGTGCTATACCTCTTCATCTTCTTCCTGCTGGCTATGAAGGACTATGCCTTCCTGGCAGGCAATATAGGGCTGTTCGTGCTGCTGGCAGTGCTGATGCTTGTATCGGCAAAATACAGGCTGTTCAGGGAGTAGCGTGAGCAGTCCGGACGGACATAACATGATTCTCAGTGTGCACCCTGTATCCCCGGGCGGCCCGGTAATCGCACTCCGGCAATAAGCCTGCCTCTGACGGCGTACAGGCACTCTCCCCTGCATGGGTGATTGTTTCACCGGCCAACAAGCCCGCGCAGTTATAGCTCAACACAGACATCACCCTTCTCCCGCTCCAGGGGGAGGGGTGAATTGGCATTGTCAGTGTATTATGTATTCTGATGATTTTGAAGTAAATTACGGGGTTGTATTAAAACGGCTTTTCACATGATA
>CAYPKP010000091.1:0-5125 GCA_964411345.1 uncultured Rikenella sp.
ATCCCTTCATAATCGTCGAGGTTGATCGAATCATAGCCTCCGGTGCCTTCAAGGGTCTTTATCTTCAGTGAGTCGAGCCTGCGGCTGATGTATGCATTAAGGTAATCATCAAGTGCCGGGAAAACCTTTTCAGCCGTCTTGAGAAGAGTGACATCCTTTCCTATCAGTGCGAGCATCTGTGACACCTCGGCAGAGACGGGACCTTCACCGACAACCAGCAGCCTGTCGGGTATCTCCTTCATTGAGAAGAAGCTCTCAAGGTTGAGTATCTTGTTTTCTTCTTTGACTTTGAACGGCAGCGGCCTGGGATATGAGCCTGTGGCAATGATGATGTTCTTTGTTGTCAGTTTTCGCCTGTCAACAACAACGGTGTCTGCAGCCTCAACAGAAGCAGTACCGGCAATAGTCTCCACGTTGTTCTTTTTCAGAAGGTACTCAACTCCTTTGGTGAGACGTCTCACAATACGTTCAGAACGCTTTACTCCCCTCTCCCAGTTGAAGGTCAGCTTCTTCGGGTCAAGGCCGTCAACGCCGAAGTCGCCGGCCATGCCAAGTCTTGAGAAGTACTTTGCACTTTCGAGCATAGCCTTGGAGGGTATGCAACCCCAGTTCAGGCACATGCCGCCAACGTGCTTCTTCTCAATGACGGCGGTCTTCAGTCCTGCCTGTCCGGCCCTTATTGCGGCCACATAACCTGCCGGCCCGGCACCTATGATGATAAGATCGTAGTCCATCTTCACTCGTTTAGTTATTGTCTCATTATCAGCGACAGCGGGTCTGCGACGCCTGCCGCCACATCATTAAGGAACTCCGTGGCCTCGGCACCATCAACCATACGGTGGTCAACCGAGAGCGAGAGGGGCATTACGTTGCCCACCTTTATCTCGCCGTTGGCCACCACCGGCTGCTGGTTGATACGGCCAATGCCGAGTATTCCCACCTGCGGGTAGTTGATCACGGGAACGCCGAACCACCCACCGAGTGCTCCGTAGTTGGTGATGGTAAAGGTGCCGTCCTTCATGTCGTCAAGCGTCAGCTTCCTGTCGCGCGCCTTCACTGCTATGTCGGCAACGGCCCTGCTCAGCTCCTTGACGGTCAGCTTATCAGCATTACGTATCACCGGTACAACCAGCCCTTCTTCGGTGCTTACGGCTATGCCAATATTATAGTAGTTCTTGTAGATGATATTCCCTTTTTCGAAATCCATCTCCGAGTTCAGCTCCGGGTGGCGTTTCAGGGCTGCCACGACGGCTTTGATGATGAAAGGCAGGTAGGTGAGGCTGATATCCTCTTTCTTGTACTCCTCCTTATACCTGGACCTTGCTTCCACCAGTGCCGACACCTCAGGCTCTTCGAAGAGGGTCATGTGTGCCGTGCTCTGCTTTGAGCGGAGCATATTCTTGGCGATCGACTTACGGATCTGGCTCATCGGCCTGACCTCGACAAGCTCACGCGCACTGTCCGGAGTGGCGGGTGCGGCTGTGGCTGCTGCCGGAGATGCCGATGCATGGTAGTTCTGTATGTCGCTCTTCATCACGCGGCCTGCCGGGCCTGTTCCCGTCACCATGTTTATGTCGATGTTCATCTCGCGTGCCATGGCACGTGCCACCGGCGTCGCCAGCACCTTGCGCGGTGCCGCTGCTGAGGCGGCTGCAGGTTTCGGTTCGGTGCCCTCATCGCTTGCGGGCAGGAAGGCATTGTTGGAGGCAACCTCGAGCGTTCCCACCACGCCTGCGCCTTTCTCCTCAACCATCTCTGTCTCAGGCGCAGGAGCCCCGGCAGTCGCTTCGGCGGCGGCCTCACCGGCGATCTCTATCTCAACGAGCGTCTCTCCAACATGTATCGTCTCGCCCACCTTACCGTAGCGTGCTGCGATAACGCCCTCACGCGGTGCTGGTATGTCCGTTACAACCTTATCGGTCTCCATCTTCACCAGCGGCTGTCCTACCTTGACGGCATTACCCTTGTCGACGTACCACTCGATGATGATACCTTCGGTCAGTCCTTCACCTATATCGGGGAATTTGAAAATGTATCTCATTCGTTTATCTGTTTACTGTTTCATTGGTCGGATGGAACCTGCATAAGTCTTTTGCTCAAATCCCTTTGTGCGTTTTTGCTCATGCAAGTTTCATCAGTTCAGAATTTTATTGTTCTTTCAATCTCGTAGAAGATCTTTTCAGGGGTGATCATGTAATGATGTTCGCCCTGAGGATATGGTACGATGACGTCGAATGCCGCCACTTTCTTCGGGGGTGCTTCGAGATGAAGGAAAGCCTCCTCGTTTGCCAGGGCCATGATCTCCGATCCCACACCGTAGCTGCGGGGCTCCTCGCCTACGAAGACGATGCGTCCGGTCTTTTTCACGGAAGCGGTTATTGTCTCCTTGTCAAGGGGATATATGGTTCTCAGGTCTATAAGCTCCACCGAGTATCCTGCCTCCTTCGCCATCACCATCGCCTTCTGCACCTCGCGTATCATGGCTCCGTAGGCAACCACGGTAACATCGGTGCCCTGGGAGAGGACCTTGGCTTTGCCGATAGGCACTGAGAATTTTTCTTCACTGACCTCCTGCTTGATGGCGCGGTATATGCGCTTGGGTTCAAGGAAGAGTACGGGATCATCACTCTCGATGGCAGAGATGAGAAGTCCCTTCGCATCATGAGGTGTCGAGGGCACAACTATTTTCAGCCCCGGGATATGTGCAAACATGGCCTCCATGCTCTCGGAGTGGTGTTCCAGTGCATTGATTCCGCCGCCGTAGGGCAGACGTATTACAACCGGCATCTTGTAATTGCCGCGTGAGCGGTTGTGCATGCGCGTTATGTGAGAAATGATCTGGTTGAAGGCCGGGTAGATGAACCCGCAGAACTGCATCTCTATCACCGGGCGCAGTCCTGCTGCGGCCATTCCCACCGCTGTTCCGGCTATTCCAGATTCGGCCAGGGGTGAGTCAAAGACCCTCTCAACGCCGTGTTTCTTTTGAAGACCTTCAGTAACCCTGAAGACGCCGCCCTCAACGCCGGCATCCTCGCCGTAGACAACAACGGTCTTATCTTCTGTCAGTTTTATATCCAGCGCGTCATTGACGGCATTGACAATATTCATTGCTTTCATTTGCGTGCGTTTTTCCATTGTAAGAATTTTTCATGTTCAATCTGCTGATCCCTGAGTTCCTGGGGCAGTTCGGCATAAGTATACCTGAAGACATCTTCCAGAGGATACTCAACCGACTCTTCCGTCTCAATGAAGAGGCGGTCAATCTCCTTCTTGTACTCCTCGGTCACTCTCTCCTCCTCGGCATCTGACCAAAGTTTCTTTTTCTCAAGGAAGAGTTTCATGCGGCGCAGCGGGTCCTTCTTGTCCCACTCCTTCTCCTCGTCGGTTGTGCGATACTTGGTAGGGTCATCGGAAGTGGTGTGTGCACCCTTGCGGTAGGTGACTGCCTCTATAAGCACGGCCTGCTTCTCCTTGCGTGCATATTCGTGTGCATGCCTGAAGGCTGCGAGCATGGCGAAGATATCATTGCCGTCGACCTTAAGTCCCTTAATGCCGTATGCTTTTGATTTTATGGCTATGTTGATACTTGCCGTCTGGCTCTTCACCGGTACTGAGATGGCGTACTGGTTGTTCTGAACCACGAATATCACCGGCACTTTCCATACTCCTGCGAAGTTGAGGGCCTCGTGGAAGTCACCCTCGGATGTCCCTCCGTCGCCCACAAAAGATATAGCCACCTCATCCTTGCCCTGCATCTTGATCGCATAGCCTATACCTGAGGCGTGAAGCAGCTGTGAAGCGATTGGCACTGAAAAAGGAAGCACATGATTGGCATCGGCAAATTTAAATCCGTCTTCATGTCCCATGGCATACAGGAATACCTCCTTCACCGAGACACCCTTGGCCAGCCATGCTCCCAGCTCACGAAAAGCAGGTACAAGCCAGTCGTCATGTCTGAGCACGGCACCTGCTGCCACACCTATGGCCTCCTGTCCGTAATTGGGAGGATAGGTAAAGACACGTCCCTGCCGCTGATAGGAGACAATCATGAAATCGAGTGTCCTTACAAACAGCATATCCTTGTAAAGTTTCACCATCTCATCATCAGAGAGGGCGGGCATCAGCTCCTTGCCGATCACCTTTCCGTTGTTGTCAATTACCTGCAGCATCTTGTCTTCTGCAGGGTCAAACTGGTCGAACATATTTTTGTTTTGTTTAACGTTTCTGCAATAAAAGACAAACAAAGTGGCAATTTGTTCAGCCGCTTCCGGTAGTAACTTTATGTGAAGAAATGTTAACGGTCGCGCGCGTACTCTATTTATAGTTAAATTAGCTGCTTATTATGCAATCAGTTAACCCAATCCGTGTAAACTATGAAGAAACTCTCCAGAGCATTAATGATCCTGGCTCTCATTTCCATGACCTCCTGTCAGAATAAAACAGGAGACGAGTTGAACCTTCCGTTCGAAAAGTACCAGCTTGAAAACGGACTCAGTGTCATCCTGCATCAGGACAGGTCAGATCCCATCGTCTCGGTGGCGATTTACTATCATGTCGGTTCCAGCCGTGAGGTTCCGGGACGCACAGGCTTTGCCCATCTTTTTGAGCATATGATGTTCCAGCAGAGTGAGAATGTCCCTGAAGATCAGTATTTCAGGCTGATACAGAGTGCCGGCGGAACTCTCAACGGATCCACCAACCAGGACCGCACCAACTATTATGAGACGGTTCCCAAGAACGCCCTGGAGATGGTGCTCTGGATGGAGTCAGACCGCATGGGGTATCTTACAAACACCATCACGCAGCAGGCTTTTGCCATTCAGCAGAACGTCGTTCAGAATGAAAAGCGGCAGGGAGTCGATAACAGGCCGTACGGTCATTCGTCAACGGTTATGGCCAGGGCACTGTTCCCTGAAGGCCATCCCTACAGCTGGACCACCATCGGGGAGATGAAAGACCTGTTCAACGCCACTGTGGAAGATGTGAAGGAGTTCCACGGCCGTTTCTATATACCCAACAACGCAACCCTCTCAATAGCAGGAGACTTTGAAAAAGAAGATGTGAAGGCATTGGTTCAGAAATACTTTGGCGAGATACCCGCAGGCGCTGAGGTGGAGAAGCTGAA
>CAYPKP010000092.1:0-4990 GCA_964411345.1 uncultured Rikenella sp.
GTTTCCGGTCCTGATCCATCGGACCCGTAATCATCATCAGCTTGGCATACCATTGATGTTCCGTGGAGACATTCGGGTCAAGCTCGAGGGCTCTTCGCAGTTCTGCCTTGGATTCCTCAAATTTTCCGTGGGGATAGGCCAGCCATACACCTCTTAATGCATGAGCCTCAGCACAATCAGGATCCAGCTCCAGGGCTATGGTAAAATTCTCCACTGCCCTTGCAATGCCATCCGCATACGGCCTGTACCATCCCCATGCTGACAGGTTATACCAGGCATTGGCCAGCCCGGCATATGCTTCGGCGAAGCTGGAATCGGCAGCAATAGCCATCTCATAGTACTTAAGACTGGCCATCAGTCCCTCCCTGCTGAGATCAAATCGCTGTATGTCATTTGCCTGATGAAGCAGGAACCGGGCTCTGAGGTAATAATCCCACGCCTGCGGATTGGCGGTTGGCAGCTCCCTAATCCGGTTGTCCTCGCTCTCGGTGATTATTGCATTCAGCCTGCCGGCAACCTGCCTGGCAATCTCCCCCTGAAGACCGAGTACATCAGTCAGCTCGCGGTCGAAATTCTCCGACCAGAGATGCTGCTCCCTCCTGCCGTCTATAAGCTGTACCGTGACCCTGACCCTGTCGTCCTCCCGGCGCACACTTCCTTCAAGAATATTGCGGGCATTCAACTGCCGCGATATCTCTCCCGATGTCAGGTCAGTATCGCGGAAATGCTCAGAGGTCGTGCGTGATATCACCCTCAGGTTACTGATATGATAGAGGTTATTCAGTATGTCTTCCATGATCCCGTCAGCAAAATACTGATTATCAGGATCTCCGCTGATATTCTTGAAAGGCAGTACCACGATGGAGTTCTCCTTTGATGCCCGAAGGGGAGTTACTGCAAATACAATGATCATGGAAGCTGTTGCAAGGATAAGTGCAGTTATTGCCAGGACTGTTTTCCTTTTTGATCCGTGATGACCGGCGGCTGGCTGGCGACTGTCCGGTCCGGCATCCGGTTGTTCCGTCCCCTTATCTTCAATCCGTTTCCTCTCTTCGCCCGGTGGATAACCGTAAAACTCATGATAACATTTTGAAAAATAGGCAGGACTGCCGAAGCCCACCCTGTATGCCACCTCAGAGGCCGTTACCAAACCCTCCTGCAGCATCTCCCGTGCCTTCTGCAGTCGGACCTCCCTTATAAAGTGGCTGGCATTCTGCTTGCCCAGACTTCTGAGTCTGCGATGGATGGCAGACCGGCTCATCTGAGCCTGCCGTGCCAGCTCTTCAACATCAAAGTCCTCCCTCGACAGATTGGCCTCAACAATCCCCCTTAGCTTTAGAATTAACAGCTGATCTTTAGAAGAAGAAACAGTCATGCCGGTCAGTTCAAGGAGTGAAAGTTAAGAAATTCCCGAACTAAAGTCAATACCCGGTCAATAAGCGGTAGACGATAAAGTCAGACCATATATTTGTATCCCGCAGATGACTGATAAGCAGCCCGCAAGATGGCAGCTTTCCTGTCCGGATTCCAACCACCTTTTGCAGCCATTACCATCCCGGCACGAAATTCAGTCCGAAGACCGGGTTCCTGAACCCTCCGTTCTGCAGAGGGAAGGCGCAGTAGGGCTCAAGGATAAGATAACCAAGCAGGTTTATGCGCACCGAGACGCCGGTGCTTAAGAGCGGGTATTTTGCATTGTCAGCCGCCTCCACGCTGCCGTCGTTGAAAATGATCCTGTCACCTCGGTACCAGGCCAGCCCTGCATCAAAAAAGAGATTTACATCAGTCAGGAACCATTTTGACTTGATAAGTGCCAGCCTCTCGGGACCGCTGAAGGGGAACCTCAGCTCGGCGTTTGCCACAGCCATCCGGGAACCGCTAAGCCTTGATACGTTCAGAGTGTTCAGCGCGAGGGAACTCTCCGTGCCGTAACCGATGTTCTCATATCCCCGTATGAGCCACGGATAGCCAATGTATAAAGGCTGAAGCAGATTATCGCCGGAGCCGGATCCTTTACCGTACATGCCGTAGCTGTAAAGACGAAAGGCAAGGCTCAACGGCCTGATATACACATATTGCCTGTAATCAAAGAGTGCGGTGAAGATATCTGTCGCCCCGAAATACCTGTCAACCTGGTATCTTGCCCTGCTGCCCTGCATAGGCGCCGTCATGCCGAACAGTGAATTGTCCTTTACATAGGCAAATGAGAGCTGCTGATAGCTGCTCCCCTCCGGTGCCGGCATCTTCTCCCTGGTGCCCCCGATATTCACACCGTTCAGCAAGTAGTAATAATCATATCTGTCAATACGGTAGTAATACCATGATGATGAGGCAGTCGCCTCAATCCTTCGGGTCTGGGAGAAAGGCAGCGAAGCATAAAGAGTAATATTATCCTCAAATAACCTGATATAGTCAAGCTGCAACACTTCAACGGGCACCGTCTCACCCTCAAGTGTGACCGAATCGGCCCGGAAAGACATGCTCCCTGCACGGTATGGTATATGAGATATGGCTGTTCCCCATTTTATCCTGCCCTTCTGCCTGATATATGCTGCCTGTCCGGCAAAATCATATATCTCACCGTTGAGGGAAAGGGAGGAATAAAGCTGGTTGTTACCTATCATATCGCTGAAAATCATATTTATGCTCCCGCCAAGGTTGTTCCTGTATATACCTGACGACACCCCTATACTGGCATTGTTTGATATGTAATCCAGCTTGAATTTGGGTCTGTATGGAAGATATTTAACTGAATCTGCAGGCAGGGGTTCATCTGCCTTCCTGCTGTATAGCGTCGTGTCAATCAGGTTAGCAGAAGCATGGTCGAGCGGAGGGAGAGTGCCGGCATCAAAATTAACCACCGAACCGTCAACCTCCACGGGCTTAAAATCATTGTCATCGGCAGCAACAATACGGTACGAGTTTTTGAAATAATAGTTGTAGGCTGTCATGTTTCCGTCGCGTGTCCAGCTCATGGCCGGCGACCATGGGGTTATACCGCTGATGCCTGTCATGTAGGATGTAAGCCTGAAGAGGCGCCCGGATTCAATGTCGTACCTGTACATGTTCCTGAAGCCGTCAGCATCGGAAAGGAAATAAACAGAATTGTCGTCCGAGGAGAACCATGGGTTCATATTGAAAGCACCGTCAAAAAGATCAATCTCCCCGACACTTCCGTTTTTCATGTCAAGGATTGCCAGTGCAAAGCTGAATTTTCTGTGACCGGCACTGCTGTTGATCTTCTCCTGTGAGAAGACGATCTTACGGCCGTCTGAAGACCATGACGGATGAATATTTGAGGGAAAATCATCGGTAAGTTTTTTAGTCTCGCCTGACATAATATCGTACAGGTATAGATCACTTATGCCCTCTGATGATCCTGTGAAGACTACCTTTTTACCGTCAGGTGACCAGGCGGGATTTGCGAGTGCAGGCACTCCACTGACGGCAACCTCCCTGGTAATCCGGCCTCTCCGGGCATCTACGAACGCCAGCTTGTTGATCCCGTCACTGAAAAGCACAAAGACATACTTTCTGCTGTCAGGCGACCAGCTGCCGCCTGATTCAACATAGTTGAAGTCGTCATAGGTCCGTGCCGCCGCTCCTGATACCCTGCTGACAACCTCACCGGTGGCAGCATCAGCGAAGAAGAGATCAAGTGTAAAAATGTTCTTTTCGGAGAAGAAGGCGATGTACCTGCCGTCAGGACTGATGGAAGGTGATATGTTAATCCTTCCGCCATTCTCCCCTGTTATAAGCTCTCTGCCAGCAATATCATCAGCCTCTGCCGTCAGATACTGGCTGTAAAACAGCTCGGTGGCACTCGACCATAATCCCGACAGGGTTTTCTCATCGTATCCCAGGATGGTGTCAGCAGCCTTGCTGAAGCCATATTGGGCCGTCTTCTCAAACAGCGGGATAATGACAGTGTCACCCCATGTCTTTCCAACCATGGCCCAGAATGCCTGTCCGTACCTGTAAGGGAAATAACGGGAATCACTGCTTAATTGCTTCAGCGTCGGGAAGTCCTTGTTCAGCAACGCATCCCGCATCCACATTGCGGTGTTTGGATCAACACTGCCCAGCGAGAAATACTCAGCCATTCCTTCTATCATCCACAAGGGGATGTTATTGAGTGAGTAATTTTTTGTGGTGTCAGATTTTGTGAACATGTTAAACTGGAATGCATGTACCAGCTCATGCCCCAGGGTGTGGTCTGTCTGAGAGAGAGTCAGGGCGAAGGGCATGATTACCCTGTTCTTCATCCCTTCAGTGATGCCCCCCGTACCTGTGCCTATAAGACTGCTGACAGCATTGGTCTGCTGAAAGTCAGCATGGTTGTTGTAGAATATCAGCGGATTTCTGGTCTTAAAAGTGTCCCTGAAGAGATGCTGGTGAATATTGAACCACTCCTCGGACCACTCCGAAACAGTTTTCAGAAGCGTATCTTTTCTTATATAGTGATAGATCTCAAAATGTGGGGTCTGCAGCAGATCAAAATCAAAGGTGCTGTAACCGGGCTTGTTCCTGCCGAAATACTGAGCATTAGAATCGCTCACGGCTGCAAGGCCCGCCAACAATAACATGAGAAGAAACCTTGCCGGCCCAAAGATCTCCTTATGTCGTCTGTCCCAATTCATAACTGCAACCTGTCAAGCTCCGTCACCAGGAGATAAGAGCTGATTTCAACAAATATCTTCAGAGAGAAAGAATCAAAAAATATGCCATCCGGAGAGATTACATTTTGCCTGTGCCATTGGCAGATGGCTGCGTTTATTTTTTTACTTTTGGGAAAGAGCCAATCATAAACCTGTTAAGATACCTGACACCATGAAGAAATTATCCATTATTTTCATTACCCTGGCCCTGATCTGCACTGCTGCATGCAAGAAGAGAGACCAACCAGCCGTAAGCACTATCGATGTATCACTGACTGAAGCCGAGAAGGCCGGCGGAGTGCTTACCCCCGAGATCCTCTGGAAGTACGGAC
>CAYPKP010000093.1:0-4852 GCA_964411345.1 uncultured Rikenella sp.
ATGTTGCTCTTTACTATTGTATAGTAAAGTATATTCTAAATATTTTATTATTTATAACATAATTTATATCATCTTTCATAAAATGAAAATCAAGTTCAACTTTTGTGAAATATTCTCCTTTTGGAAGATATTGATAATCTTGATTTTCATCCATACAAAGTGGATAATCAGGTTTACTAATATCCGTTAATACCCATGGGCAGTTTAATTGGATTCTATGCGTTGGATTTAAATTAAACGTTTTAGAAACTGAACGATATTCACACCATATACCTGTCCAAGGTTTACCCATATCAATGTTTGTAACTGATTGATATACTCTGAAAAACTCTGAATTAATAAATTCAGGAGAAACTACTATAATATCCTGCATATTGTTCATAAATGAGAAATGGAAATAGAAATTTTCATTTTCATTAAAAATTGTGGATGGTTCGAATTGTTGATCAAGCAAGCAAAACTTGAATTCAATACTGTCCAGGATTGTATGAATAATAGAAGCCCCACTGTTAGGAGATATTTCCCAATATTTAGTTTCTTGCTCTTTTTGACATGCTGCTCCTATTATTAGTAACAATGGAAGTAACATAAACCTGGACTGAATTTTAGGTCGTTCCATATTTTCTGTTTGTTATAACGAGTTTCAAAACAATACTGTTGAAATTACGATCAGATTATCATAATTCCTGTTATGAAAAGGTGACATTGATGTACAATTTTACGAAATTTATTAATTCTAGTCAATCTTTAGTGGTTCTTATACCACATTTAGATCAATAGTACTCGGGTGCGAAACATGCATTAAAACTAACCGGACTCAAAGTAATTCTGTATCTAATTCAGATTTGGTTTATAATGTTGAAAACTTAGTCAAACGTAATTCATTCAATGCCCCTTTTTTTTACTATTTTTCAGAATATGAACTCACCGGGTAAGTTATTGAAATACAGTGCATCGGCCGGTTCGGGCAAGACACATGCCCTGACCGCCTTCTACCTGTCGCGCGTGCTGCTTGACCCGGGAGCATACCGCAGGATACTGGCTGTCACCTTCACCAACAGCGCCGCCGCCGAGATGAAGAGCCGCATACTGCAGAGGCTGTCGCTACTCGGTGAGGAGAGTCCGGAAGGAGAGAGCGAGAGGAGTGCCTTTGCCGGTTACCTCTGTACCTTCTTCCCGGAGATGTGGCCCGATCCTGATGATGCCAGGGTGACCGTGCGAAAGAATGCCCCGCTGGCACTCAACAACATACTGCAGGATTACTCCCGCTTCACCGTCGGTACCATCGATTCCTTCTTCCAGAGGGTGATCAGGGCCTTTGCACGCGAAATGGATATTCCCTCAGGCTACGAGATCGAACTTGAGCATAACAACCTGCTCTCCGATGCAGTCGACGGACTGCTGGCAGAGGTGGCAACAGACAACAGGCTGCTGGGCTGGATATCATCATACGTCGGTTCCCGCCTTGACGACAACAAGGGATGGGATATACGCAGGGAGATCATGGAGGTGGCCGAACTCATATTCAAGGAAGATTTCAGGCAGCTTGGCCAGGAGGAGAAACAGACGATTGGCGATTACGAAGTGCTTAAACGGTACGCTGACAGGATATACACCATAAAAAGAGGCTTTGAGACAGAACTGAAAGCCCTGGCCGAAACGGGCGTCGCTATCTGCAGCGAGTGCGGACTGACGCCCGATGACTTCCTCAATAAGAGAAGGGGAGGAGTGGGCGATGCACTGCTGAAGTACGCTGCCGGAGAGACAAAGCCTCCCAACGCTACCTGGCACAAGGCAGCAGAAGAGGGGAAACTTTTCCCGGGGAGTGCTGCCCCGGAGGTGATCGCTGCATTTGCTGCAGCCGTGCAGAAAGGACTGGACGAGACGGTCAGGGCCATCTCGTCACTGTTTGAGCAGAGACACCCGCTCTACCTCTCCGCCATGGCACAGGTAAGAACAATCCATATTATAGGCATACTGGGGGCTATCAGCGAAAGGGTAAGGAGCCTGGCTCACGATGAGAACCTCTTCCTGCTGTCCGACTCCGGAGAGCTTATCAACAGGCTGATAGAAGATGATGACACTCCTTTTATCTATGAGAAGATAGGCACAGCCTATGACCATTACATAATCGACGAGTTTCAGGATACCTCGCGCATACAGTGGAATAACTTCCGGCCCCTGATGAGCGAGACAATGTCACGAGGTATGGACAACCTCGTTGTTGGTGACGTCAAGCAGTCGATCTACCGGTGGCGAAACAGCGACTGGAGGATCATCCATTCGGAGGCGTCAGCAGCCTTTGGTGAGGAGTCGGTGCAGAACATACTGCTCGACACCAACTACCGCAGCCGTGATAGTATTATCAGGTTTAACAATCATCTCTTCGCTCCGGGGGCCATACCCGCCCTTTGTGATGAAAGACTCTCGTATGACCAGCTGAAATTAAGTGACATATATGAAGGGTCGGTCCAGAAGGGTACTCCTGACAAATCCGGAGGGGTGGTGCAGGTGAGCCTCTACGGGGCTTCAGAAGATGAAAAATGGAAGGAGAGGGTGCTGAATGACCTTCCTGCACTGGTGGAAAGAATGCAGGATCACGGCTACCGCGCTGATGACATCCTCTTCCTCTGCCGTACCAACGAGGAGGGTAAGAGCATCATCAGCCGCCTGCTGGAATACAGTGCTGCCAGCAGCGCGGAGAGAAGGTCGAAGTACAACTTCGAGGTCACCTCCGGTGACTCGCTCTTCCTAGAGAGCAACCCCGCCGTCACCCTCATCATCGCATCCCTGCGGTACCTTGCTGACCCGGGCAGCCGCATCAACAGGAGCCTGATGGTCAGATCATTCGTTCTCGCCACTGGTGGCGACGAGCACATGCTGTATGCCGGCGACAGGAAACCGGACCGCACTGATCATCCGGTGCATGACGTGGAAAGAGACAGAAGCCGTGATGATCATCCGGTGCAAAGCGTGGTGAAAGAAGAGGGAAGCGATGCCCATCCTTTGCATACCGGAAAGGGAGAAGGGGCCAGCGGTGAGGCTCTGTTGACTCCCGGAGCCAGGGAAGAGGACCCCGATGACCCGATGCCGGCAGGGTGGGAGGAGGCATTGAATGCCTTCAGGAACGAATCACTCTTCAGTGCCACGGAAAACATGATCCGCTTCTTCGGTCTAGGGAGCCGCAGGGAGAATGTTGCATACCTCTGCTCACTGCAGGACGTGGTGCTGACCTATTCCGGCCGCTACAGCTCCGACCTGTCGTCTTTTGTCGCATGGTGGGACAGGGAGGGCTGCAGGAGCACCCTCAGCCAGTCCGACCGCCAGGAGGCCATGCGCGTGATGACCATACACAAGGCCAAGGGACTGCAGGGCAAGGTGGTGATAGTACCCTTCGTCTCGTGGAGTTTTGGCAGGCGTGGCTTCAGCCGGCCGCTGCTATGGGTCACTGATGTGCCGGAGCCTTTCTCGCCGATGCCGTTCGTGCTGCCAGAACAGAGCAGTCGACTTGATGATTCTCTCTTTGCCGGAGAGGCCATGACAGAAAAGGTGTCAGAATGGATAGACGGTATCAACCTTCTCTATGTGGCCTTCACCCGGGCGGTGGATGTTCTATGCATCATGGCTCCGGAGACGGCAAAGCCCTCCTCCTCCGGTGGCGCCAGCGCCGAGAGCCTGCTCAACGAGGCGGTGAAGAGCCTGCCTGACGACTTTACTCGCAGTGAGACTGACAACGTGGTTCAGATAACCTGTGGTGAACTGCCTCCGGTCACAACCGAGGCAAAGGAGGTGACATGGGACCTGGACAGCTATGAGGTGAATGAGAGACGCGGCAGGCTCAGACTGAGGACGGGCGGCGCCCTCCCGCTGGATGAGGTCAAAATGACGGAGCGCGGTGGCAGGGCTTACGGCATCATGATGCATGAACTGCTCAGCAGGGTGACAACTGCCGGTGATATCGGGACTGCCGCTGATTATGTGTGCGACAGCGGCCTCCTGCCTCTCTCACGGCGTGAGGAGACAGTAGCACGCGTGCGTGCTATGATATCATCAGAGAGGGTGAGACACTGGTTCGACGGCTCCTGCACCGTGATGACGGAAGCTACCATCCTGCTGCCCACGGGCGGCGCCCGCCGTCCTGACCGCATCATGACAGCAGACGGCAACGTATCGGTGTTAGACTATAAGTTCGGGGAACCGGATGAGAGGCACCGCCGGCAGGCAGCCAGCTACCGCGACCTGCTGCAGCAGATGGGATACGCAAAGGTGAACGCCTGGCTCTGGTATGTGGAAAAGGATATCCTGGAGGAAGTATGACAGGGTTACAGACATATGCATGGGGAACGGCAAGACGGTATAACTCATACACCGACTGGTTCACCGCTTACTTCGGAAAAAGGGTGCAGAAGGTGAGCATCAACGCAGGCTTCACCTGCCCGAACCGTGACGGAACACTCGGATATGGCGGCTGCACCTACTGCAACAATGAAGCCTTTATTCCTGCCTATTGCACACCAGAGAGCAGCGTCACCGAACAGATTGAAAAGGGAATAGCCTTCCACCACAAAAGGTATCGGCGTGCAGAGAGCTATCTTGCATATTTCCAGGCCTATACAAATACATATGCAGGTATTGAAAGGCTTATGTCCCTCTATGAGGAGGCCCTCAGCCACCCGGCGGTTGCAGGACTGGTAATCGGCACCCGCCCCGACTGCATCAGCAGCGAGCTGCTCGATTACCTGGCACGGCTGTCAGTTGACCGGTTTGTTACTGTCGAGTACGGTATCGAAACTGTAAGTGACGTGACCCTGAAAAGGATTAACAGGGGCCACACCTTTGCTGACGCCGTGAA
>CAYPKP010000094.1:0-4791 GCA_964411345.1 uncultured Rikenella sp.
GAGGTTTTCAAACCTCGCTATAAGATCCTCTGCGACTATGTCAGGAAGCACAGCAGCATGAAAATCTTCCTTCATTCCTGCGGAAGTGTCAGGCAATATATACCAGATCTTATCGAGGTGGGAATTGACATCCTGAACCCTGTCCAGACCAATTCGCGGGGCATGGACCCGGAGGAGCTGAAAAGAGAATTCGGAAAGAATATTGTATTCTGGGGCGGAGGCGTGGATACCACCTCGGTCATCAACAGGGGCACCCCTGATGATATCAGGAGGGATGTCCTTCGACGCTGTGAGATCTTCTCAAAAGATGGCGGCTTTGTCTTTGCACCCATTCATAACATCCTCTCTGAAGTACCCCCGCAGAATATTGTCGCCGCCTATAATGCAGTCAGGGAGTTCAACGGGGAACTAAACTGACAAACCGGATGGATATTGTGGCTGGCAGAGCGTTGCCACTGCCATTTTATAAATGTTGCCAGATCCCGGATAACAATATTGAGCACTCCGGGAGATGTGGGAACAGGGGCCAACAGTATTTTCAGCATTGAGTATTAACGCCGGAATCCGGGAAACTATATTCAGGTAAGGTTTATTCCGTCCCCTGAGCTTTCATCTTCGCCCGCTTGCGGTCATTCTCATCAAGCATGATCTTCCTCAGCCGCATCGATTTGGGTGTGATTTCTATGTACTCATCGGCTGCAATATATTCCATGGCCTCCTCCAGCGAGAAGCGCACCGGCGGGGTCAGCACCGCCTTGTCGTCAGAACCCGATGCCCTCATGTTGGTGAGCTTCTTCGTTTTAGTGACATTGACCACGATATCATCCTGTCTGGTGTTCTCACCGATCACCTGACCCATGTAAACATCCTCTCCCGGATAGATGAAAAAGCTCCCCCTGTCCTGCAGCTTGTCGATGGCATAGGCCACGGCCGTACCTGTCTCCATGGCTATAAGAGAGCCATTGCGCCTGATGGCCATATCACCCTTCCATGTCTCCCAGGAATCAAACCGGTGTGCCATGACCGCCTCACCCTCGGTGACCGTGAGCACCTGGTTCCTCAGGCCTACAATACCCCTGGAGGGGATCCTGAAATCAATATGTGCGCGGTCATTTCTCACCTCAAGTCTGACGATCTCGCCCTTTCTCTGGGTAACCTGGTCTATCACCTTCCCGGCAAACTCCTCTGGTACCTGCACGGTAAGCGCTTCCACAGGCTCCTGCCTTTCGCCGTCTGTCTCCCTGATAAGCACCCTGGGCTGCCCCACCTGCAGTTCAAACCCCTCACGACGCATTGTCTCAATAAGGATAGAGAGATGAAGGATACCCCTGCCGTAGACGGTGAAAGCATCGGCCGAGCCTGTCTCCTCTACACGCATGGCCAGGTTCTTTTCCGTCTCCCTGAAAAGCCTCTCCCGCAGCTGGCGGGAGGTTACCAGCGTCCCCTCACGTCCGAAGAATGGCGAGTTGTTAGACGTAAACAGCATGCTCATGGTAGGCTCATCCACCTGGACATAGGGAAGGGCCTCCGGCGCTTCAGCATCAGCGATAGTGTCGCCTATGTCAAATTCCTCCAAACCCAGGACGGCACATATCTCTCCGCACCGCACCGGTTTCTTGGTCCTCTCCTTCCCCAGTCCCTCAAAGAGGTACACCTCCCTGACCGTGTTCCTCTTCACGGAGCCGTCACGCTTGATCAGCGAGACCTGGCTTCCCGGCACCAGAGTCCCTCTTTTTATCTTGCCAACGGCTATGCGGCCCTGGTACGAGGAATAGTCGAGCGACGAGATCCTCATCTGAAGAGTGCCCTCCGCCACCGGTGCCCGTGGAATATGCTCAATGATTGTGTCAAGCAGGTAACTGACATCTGTTGTCTGATGCATCCAGTCAGGACCCATCCATCCCTGCTTTGACGAACCGTAGACAGTAGGAAAGTCAAGCTGCTCTTCAGTGGCATTAAGACTGTGCATAAGATCGAAGACACTCTCCTGAACCTCTTCGGGATTGCAATTGGGCTTGTCAACCTTGTTGATAACCACAATGGGCTTGAGCCCGAGCTCCAGGGCTTTCTGCAGTACGAACCGCGTCTGCGGCATCGGCCCTTCGAAGGCGTCAACTATGAGCAGCACCCCTTCGGCCATGTTCAGTACCCGCTCTACCTCACCCCCGAAATCGGAGTGGCCGGGAGTGTCTATGATGTTGATCTTGACATTCCTGTAGCGTACGGAGACATTCTTTGAAAGAATGGTTATGCCTCTTTCGCGCTCGAGGGCATTGCTGTCGAGTATCAGATCACCCATCTCCTGGTTATCGCGAAAAAGTTTGACCTGGTATAATATGCGATCTACGAGTGTAGTCTTGCCGTGGTCAACATGTGCTATCACGGCAATATTTCTAATTTCTTCCGTTGTCTTATCTGTTTGGGCTGCAAAAGTATAAAAAGAAATGTCACCATACATATGGCATAATCGAAAATCTCCTTAATAGACTATCTTTGGTTGAGGCGTGAAAAATGAAATAGAATATTATGAAACCGTTTCTTTCCGAAAATGACCGAATCATGCTGGAGAACCGCATTGCCGAAGCAGAGAAGCTTACCGGAAGCCAGTTCGTCATATCTACGGTAAAACGCAGTGACAGCTATCCGGAGATACCATGGAAGGCCTTTGCCCTCTGCGCATCCTTCGCGGGATTGCTTGTGTTTTCGCTTGATCTGATCCTCTTCAGCTGGATACAGGATATTATCGTCCTCATCTCCGTGGTGATTACTCTTGCCGTTGCTTCGCTGGCGGTCCTGTGTACCGTTTTGTCTCCGGGGTTTGCCAGGCTCTTCTTATCCCATAATCGTGCAGAGGCAGAGGTAAAGCAGTATGCGGAGTCACTTTTCCTCTCCAGGGAGCTGTTCTCTACCTCACAACGCACTGGCATGCTTCTTCTTATAAGCCATTTTGAGCGCAAGGTGATCATACTTCCCGATAAGGGGCTATCTGAGAGTATCTCCGAAGACGATATGAAAAAGATCATTTTGCAGATGAAAGATCCTCTCAGACATAATGATATCAGAAAGGCAATAGAAATAGCCCTTGATGAATTGATCCGGATAATCAGGCCTCTGCCATCCGGTGAAGGAATAAGTGATCAGTTATCAAATAAGATAATAGAAGAAAAAGGGTTATGAATGCAAGGTCAATACTTCTGGCGCTTATAATAACAACACTGCCGGTCTTTGATTCACATGCTGCTGATGTACCGTATCTTACCGGCCGTGTTACGGATAATGCAAACATTCTGTCACCGGAGGCTCACAGGCTTCTTTCCGACAGTCTTAAGGCTCATGAAGAACGTACCACCAACCAGGTCGTTGTTCTTACTCTGCGGACCCTTGGAGGAGAGAATATCGAAGATTATGCCAACCGGGTTTTCAATGAATGGAAGCTTGGACAGAAAGAGAGGGACAACGGGGTTCTTATTGTAATAGTCCCTGACGACCGGCGTATGCGTATCGAAGTTGGTTACGGGCTTGAAGGAGCCCTGCCTGACCTTATGGCCAGCCGCATAATACAGAATATCATGACTCCCCGATTCAGGAACGGCGACTACAACGGAGGGATCACAGAAGGAACACTTGCGGTTCTCAGGACCATAGAGGGAGAATATGTCGCAGAGACTGATGGGGCAATTACAGACAGCTCTTCAGGCGGATTTGACCTCTCGGGGATGGAGAGTCCTGAAATGCCGATAGTAGAACGCATCCTGATAGGAGCATTTATTTTCGGCCTTATAGGTCTGTTTACAGTTCTGGGTATCATGACACCGGGCGTCGGATGGTTCCTCTATATTTTTCTCATACCGTTTTGGGCAATGTTCCCAATCATTGTGGTTGGCACGAAAGGAGCCCTGGTATGTCTAATAACTTACCTTATCCTCTACCCGGCATTGAAACTGATGTTAAAGAGGCTCCCGTGGTATAAGAAGGCAAAGGAGGACCTGGCAACAAAGGGAAAAGCGTCGATTGGTGGTTTCACCTTTTCCTCGGGGAGTTCCGGAGGAGGATCATGGAGCTCCGGCGGGGGCGGCGGATTCTCCGGTGGAGGAGGTTCATCAGGCGGGGGCGGCTCGTCAGGCAGCTGGTAAGTTTCAGGTCATATATTTGTTGGGGCTTGCCTGAAACCGCAGTCATTTAACCCGCAACGTTACTTTTCTGTCTTTAAGTTACAGTAGGTGATCCCTGCTGACACAACCAGGTGGCGCTTTGAAAGTTTTTCACTGTATTCGCCGTTTTGCTGAATGCCTAAAACCTGGTCACAGGTATTCAACGCCCACTTATTATCAGCAATTTATTGGTCGTCAAACGAAAGTGTCATTTTTCATACTGATAATGTCCGGTTATTTCAAACTTAAATAAACAGTCTTCAGCTACCTGGCCCCTTCCGATGTTGTGAACCATAAGATATCTCTCGTCATCTGCTGATCTTCTGTTTATGACTATCCCGACATGGGATATGCCCCTGCCGAGATTCCAGAATACTATATCTCCGGGCAAATAATCTACGGGAGAATCAGTGACAGGCAATGAGATGCCCTGTCGCTTAAAAAACCTCATGAGGTTCGGCACCCTCCTGTGGTCAATATTTGTATCCGTGCGTCTAAGTCCCCAATAAGGAGGATACTTGCTGAAATTGGCAGCCATATCTTCATGCACCTCCTTCTGCAGATCAATGCCAAGTTTCCTGTATGCACGAATTATAACATCAGTGCAAACGCCCCGGTCTGAAGGCACATCGCCGCCGGG
>CAYPKP010000095.1:0-4689 GCA_964411345.1 uncultured Rikenella sp.
AGATCTATGGTCTCCAGGAACCATCCTTCAATGCCGTACTCGTTCCTCGGGCTCTTAATCACATACATGACGGTACCCGCGTTGTTGACGAAGAGGAAGCGGGGGTAGGTGTAGTACATCGATGTGTTGCCTGATACATTCAGCCATACAGGCTTCACGGTGTATTCAGCCATTTTATTGAGGTTTGAAGCGTTGAATTGATATATTTTGGCGGAGGCGCCGGTCTGATGATGAATGTTGGCCGTGCCGGCGAAGACAGAGTTGGTGACCAGGCAATCATCCAGAGCACTGATGGAAAACAGCTCAGCGGCTATGTTTCCATACACGGGAAGAGCAGTGGCATGGAACTCACCGTCGTATTCCGGTATAAGATACACATTCCCGTAGGCCGCATAGATGCGGGCAGTGTCTTTTGAAATCCAGAGACGGTCTATTGATTCGTGATAGCGCGTAAACTGATCGGATGCCTTTCCGGCAGAGAGATCAAAGAGCAGGAGCCCGGATGGACTCAGTCCTGTCTGTGTTCCGGCCATAAGCTGTTTGCCGGGGATCTTTTTAATGATGGTCTTTTCATAGATCTGTGATGCCGGAGAGTTTGCAAACAGTTCCCCGGTGCTGAGGTTGAGACTTCGCAGTTGCACCCACTGATCGTCCAGGGGTGTTATATAGCACCATTCATTATCACCCAGCACAATATCATACGGGATGCAGTCAATATTGTATTCTGCAGTAATCAACCGGCTGCTGACATCAAAGTAGCCAACCGATGCCACCGAATACCCGATGACGGCTTTCTGCCCGTCCTCGGAGAAACTGATGCAGTTCGGGGTCTTCGGAAGAGGTATCGTGTCTGAGTGCTGAGTGGCAGTGTTCAGCAGGATGAGCTGGTTGGGCGATTTTGTACAGATGGCCATTATCCCCGAATCGTGGTGATATTCGGCGTCGGTAAGCATACTGGTTATCTGATCGGCATCAGCAGGAGGGATGGCAGACTCTGTTACAGTGACAGGCAGGGTGTAATAGCCGAAGCCGGAATTGCTGCCGATCTGTATCGAACCGCTGTAGGCCTGCCCTGACGTCACCATATCTGGCAGGACCCTGACAGTAACATGCTGGTAGTTGCCGGGAAGGATCGTCCCTTCATACTGAGAAGCAGAAAGCCAGTCAGGAATTGCGGTAATCTCCCATGTCAGCAAACCGTAACCGCTATTGGAGAGAGTGAACTCCAGAGAATCCGGAGAGGTAAAATTAAGAGATGACGGAGAAAAGTACAGAGAGACATTCCTGTAATTGGCATAAACGACGTTGATACCGACAAGACCCACATCTTCCACATCGATCAGTACCATGGTGTAGACAAACGGCTGCCAGGCATCTGCGCTTTCATGAAGAACAGTGAGATCGAGGGAGATCGATCCGTTGCTGATTTTCCCATGCATAGAACTGAATGACACGAACTTGGGCTGCATGTATATAGTGTAGTCGTGATCTCCCAGCGAAGTTTGCAGAGTGGCCTGAACCGATTCATCATAGCTGGTCAGGAAGAGTGTATCCGCGATACCATAAAGATCAACCTCATTTTCTTCAAGGAACTTGTTGCTGCACGACATGGCAGCAAACAGGAGGGTTCCGATGCCAAGGATAAATGCTGCTCTTTTCATCTGTTCCAGAGGTAAAATCTGATTCCCAAAGAAAGCTCGAACCGTGAGAGATTCTCAATATTTTCATCCTCAAGCTCAAGGGTTTCGGTGTTTGTTCCGTCTGTCATTTCTACTTTCCTTAGCAGGGAGTTGAAGGCTGACAGCTCGGTCCCCAGAGCCACGGAGGGCGTAAGGCGATATTCAAGACCCAGTGACCCGTCCATTCCAAGGGACTTGCCGGTAATAAGAAGATTGCCCCGGAACGTTTCGGCTTCGTTTCTGTAGAGGGCCAGGCCTGCCGCCCATGAAGCGAAGAGACTCAATCTCCGGCTTCTGAACAGCGGTTCAGTGTAAAACAGGGAGACACCTGCAAAATTGACATAGATATGTTCACTGTAAGTGCCATACATCAGGTACATTCCGTCGTCAGGATCATAGAAGCCTTCAATGCCTGCATCTGTGTAAAAGAATTTATAGCGTAATCCAGTACCGACCCTCGGTGTCACCATAAAGGTGATGTCACCGCTGCCGTAAATGCCAAGCTTAAGATCGTTGTAATATGCTCTGGCATCATCCGCCGCTGTACCCCAGGCTATCATACTCTCTTCGGCTTTCTCCGAGCTGCTGTAAATATATCCTGCGCCTCCGTTCAGGCTGAGCCGCAGCCGTGACAAGGGGCCGGTGTCGGCGGGGAGAGGCCTCATGGAACCCTTTGGGCTGTCAGGTCTCGTTGCCACGGGAGGACTGACCGGTCTGCTGCCCCCTGTCGGCGGGTTGGCAACCGAGTAGCTCGCTATCTCGGCAAAGGGTATTTTCCCCGAAGAGGTCACCCCCTTAATGTCAATCTCAAACCGGATCTCATTGCGGGTTACCCTTGTGATCTTGCATTCAATCGTATCATTGTTGCGGGTAATGATCTGATCCTGCGGGAACAGGGATAATACAGTACCCGTCAGGATAAGGGCCAGGAGCAGAATCCTTTTCATGTCAAGGGGAAGTTGAAACTATACAGACATTGTAAAACAACTAAGGGATACCAAAATTAAAGCAATTTCAGCACATTCTGCAAGAGAGGGATAAAATAAACTTTATCCGGGTGACATGGTGACTGGTTCTCTCTCGTTTCGTTTCGCCGGCAATTCAGTACGGATCCCATGATGAGCCGTATTGACACCCGGGGGCCAGCAATTCACTGTTACAACAGAGAGGAGGAGTGGTTTCCGGACTGACAGGCGGACCTTATGGCATCAGTAAACCGGGGAAATCAATTTCTCCGCAGGCTCGTACCTGCTCTGAGCGCTCCATCTTATACCCCTCTTCAATATCTCCAGGGCTTCAGGCACCTCCATGTCTGCGGCCACATGCCCGAGAGCTGAGTAAAAGACCCTGCCCCGTCCGTACATCTTCTTCCACACGACCGGCATGGTGCAACCTTCAGACCAGTAATCGTGTTCGCCGGAGAAGGTGGTGGTGGCCAGCACCCTGACGTTCGGATCGACATGCATGTAGTACTGTTCGCTGTGCATGTCGAAATCATCCAGACCGGCGGTGACGGGGTCGTCATGGCTGGTAATGTTGACCGTATAGTCGATTACCCCGCCCGGGTGGGCTACCCACTGGCCCCCCACCATGTAATGGTAACCTGTATTGTTCCTGAATGAATCGGCCAGTCCGCCGTGCCACCCGGCCAGGCCTGCACCTTCCCTCACGCTCCTAAGCAGCCCCTCCTCCTGCTGAGGGGTTATCTGTGACATTGTAAAGGCCTGTATTATCAGGTCGACGCTCCTCATGTAAGTGCTGTCAGTATATATCTCAAGTGATGATGTGGTATCAACCGTAGCGCCTTCCGCGGTGAGCCACGGAAGCAGGATGCCGACATATTTCCCCGGCTCATGGCCTTCCCACCCACCGAAGACGATAAGCACCCGCCTGCCCTTTAGCCCGGACTGTGAGGGTTCATTGCATGACAGAGAAATAGTTGCGGCCAGCACTGCGAGAAATATCAACCCTTTTTTCATTTATTTAGTGGTTTTGAATTTCAGGATGTAACTTGCATGAAGAATATGATCATATAGTTTGTATGCTTCTTCATCTGTCAGACTGTTCCTGCCGGTCTGTATGACAGGATAAGCCATGATCAGGCCAGAAGGTATGTGCCTGCGAAAGTTAAGAAACCAAAAGAGCTGTTGCAAAGAATAAGTAATATATATTTACATGCATACAGTCATTGTACCCTGAACCGGTAATGAATAACCTATAAGAAAATCCAGGATATGAACAGAAAGAAAAAACCGCTGACCAGAAGGGAGTTTCTTGGCAGCACCGCCCTCGGGATGACCGGGATAATGATAATTCCATCAATTGCCGGATCATGCAAGGGCAGGAAAGATCCCGGTCTTGTCAGATTGGGATTCATTGGCATGGGCAGGCAGGCAATGTACCTGATGGACGGGTTTATACAGATCCCGGGTGTGGAGGTGCTTGCCGGCTGTGATGTCTACGGCATCAAGCGGACCCGTTTTGAGAACAGGGTTAATGAATACTATGCGCAGGCAGGTAAGAGGATCAGGGTTACGACCTATGAAAAGTATGAGGACCTTCTTGCAAGAAAGGATATTGATGCCGTTGTCATTGCAGTACCCGATCATGCACATGCCATGATAGCCATTGCAGCCCTGAAGGCTGGCAAGGACGTATACCTGGAGAAACCCATGACGCTGACCATTTACGAAGGACAGCAGCTGAAGAAGACGGTGCGTGAGACCGGCCGCATATTCGGGCTGGGCAGCCAGCAGCGCTCCGATCCCAACTTCCGGCATGCCGTCAACCTGGTACAGACGGGCGCCCTGGGTACCATCTCAAAGATCAATGCTTATGTGGGAGCCCCGCCGGTGCCCTACACCCTGCCGCCGGAGCCGGTGCCTGCAGACCTGAACTGGGACCTGTGGCTGGGACCGCTGCCGGAGTCAATCCACTTCAACAACGAGCTCAACCCGCCGATATCCCTTGATCCGCCCGAGGATGAGAAGTTCTGGGCAGGATGGAGATG
>CAYPKP010000096.1:0-4648 GCA_964411345.1 uncultured Rikenella sp.
GCGTAGAGCATCGCCGACGAACCCCATCCGTCTGTAGGTTTGGCTTCCGGCGAGGTACTGGTCTCCACCGTTGAGGGCCGGCCGTCAGGGAAGTACCACAGGTAAGTCTGCCCGTTGGAGGAGATGAGATCATAGTACCGCATCAGTATGTCAATGCCATACTGCTCATGGCCGTACTCAAGGGCAGCCCTCGCCAGCTCACCGCCGGTGAGAGGCATGATGCCGCCGTTGCAGTAGGCGCCGCGCGAAAGCTTGTAGTCGCCGAAAATGCCAGAGGGGAAGGGCGGGTCAATTGAGAACCACTCGGCAAAAGCTTCGGTAGTCTCGCGACGCTTCATGTATTCATTTATGATGGCAGAGGCTATGGAGGGCGAGGCAGCACCCCTGTTGATGGCGGCAGGATTGCTGAGGCTCAGCTGTGCCGACTCGTCGACGCCATCTATAGTTACAGGTGTCTGCTTCACAAAGTGAGTGTAGAACGAGCCGTTGAAGCAGATGCTGTTGAGGCTCTTGCGCAGCTTCAGGGCACGGTCGCGCCACTGGGCTGACCTTACCTTGTCACCGAACATTGCATACCAGTATGACATGAAATGGAACACCTCGTAGTAGCCGCTGTTGTCACCGTGGAAATAACCCCAGAAAGTGTTGTCGTCTATCTGGAACTGAAGCCAGTCGTGCTTGCCGGCATGATAGGCAAAATCCCACGTGTCAATGGTATAAGGCCTGCGGAACAGGTATTTCTCCCGGTCGAAGTAATATCCTCCCATGACATACTCCAGGGCTCTTTCAAACGAGGACATGTGGTTCCTGATGAAGGCATCGTTGCCGGTGGCCTGCCATGAGAGCCATGCGGCCTTTATATACCTGAACTCGGTATCCGCCTCGACGGGCGTCCTGACATACCTGGTCCAGTTCTCGCGCTCGCAAGGCGGTTTCTCGGGGAAGGTGGTGAAGTAATCGAAGATGCGTCCGTTGCGCGCCTGGTTGTCGGCGAAATGCTTAACCACGCTCTCCAGGTCCTTCTCTGAATAACGGAGAGCCCGCATCATGTCGGAATAGTTTCTTATCCACACGGAACGGGCATCAGGAGAGCGGTAGCCCCTTATCTTTTCGCCGTCGACAGTAAGTTCAAGGAGATTCTGCTCAAGGAACCTGTTTATCCTCGGAATGAGCTCATCAAAGGCCGGTATACCAGTTCTGACGTACATTACTGGGCTTTTAGGTTGGTTTTGGAGGCCTTAAAATTAGCAATTAATTCAGTTGATTCATGCTCCCGTGTTCATTTTCTTGAACCTCATCCTCTTCCTCCTCCTCTTTCTCATAGAACGGGACCGGCCGCTGGGGACCCTCGGCGCGGTACCACACGGCAAGGAGAAGTCCGGCAGCTGCTCCAAGCATGTGAGACTCCCACGATATGTTGGGCCTGAAGCCAGGGAAGATGCCCCATACCATCTCGCCGTAGAGGAAAGCAACCAGCAGTGAGAGCCCCATGAGCGGTATGTGCCTTCGTATGATGCCGCTGACGAAGAGGAAGGAGGCCAGGCCGTAAACAATGCCGCTGGCACCTATGTGCCAGGCGGGCCTTCCCGTAAGCCAGACGGCAAGGCCGGTGAGGAGGAAGAGCCAGAAGAGCACCCTGAAGGAGACCTGCGGATAGAAATAGAAGAGCGCCGTGCCCAGCACGAAAAGAGGTATTGTGTTGTTGAACAGGTGACGCAGGTCGGCATGAATGAAGGGAGAGGTAAAGATACCTGTCAGTGACCTGGCCCGCAGCGGGAAGATGCCCAGAAAATGAAGGTCAGCACCGAACAGGGCTTCCGCCCCCATGACCAGCCACATGAAGCTGACCATGAGGAATGGTATCAGCATCCCGAGTAGCAACCGTCTCTTTTCAAAATCAGAAGGGCGCTCTTCCATCCGGTGACCTCCTCCCTGCTGCTTAGCGGTCGCGTCCCGGGTAGACGATGCCTGTCATCCCGCGTATGGCATCGAGTGTCCGTGCCAGTGTGAGAGTGAAGGAGAGGGGAACGACGCTGCTCTCGGTAAGACCACCGTCGAGACAGCTCATCACCTCCATCGCCTCATACTGATATCCCATCGCCGGCGGCGTGAAGATGCGGTCATCAGTGTCCTCGGGGAACTCGATGATCAGATGCTGGCTCCTGTCACGGCCCCTGGTCAGAATGAGATTTCCCTTCTCACAGTTGAACTCGGTGGAGATACCTCCCATGTTCCCGAAAGAACAGTATGCCTCGGCAAGCCTGCCGTCGGCGAACCTGAATATTGCAGAGGTGCTTTCATCGGCACCTGTCGGCGACAGCACCGAGGCTGCACTGACAGAGACAGGCTCTCCCATGTATCTCAGTATATCCATTATCGGATAGATGCCGATGTCAAGCAGTGCCCCTCCTCCCAGCTGAATATCATAGGTACGCAGATCAGGGTCATAGGAGGAGATGAAGGCAAACTTGCCCCTCATGTGCAGCAGCCTGCCCATCTTGCCGCTTTCAAGTATCTCCCCGGCCTTCAGATAGGAGGGCTGAAACGGAGGCCAGAGCGCCTCCATGAGGAAGAGCCCGCTCTTCCTTGCCTCGGCAACCATGATCTCCACCTCGGTGGCATTCAGCGACATCGGTTTCTCGCATATGACATGCTTGCCGTTATGCAGTGCCAGCAGTGTATGCTCAAGGTGATGTGAGTGAGGTGAAGAGATGTAGACTATCTCCACCCCCGGATCGGCAACCAGCTCCTCATAGCTGCCATGGCTGTTCCTGAACCCGTACTCGGAGGCAAAGGCTTCGGCCTTCGATTTGTCACGTGATCCTACCGCATGAAGATGGGCGTTGTCAAGCAGCATCAGTGCCCTCGTAAATTTTCTGGCTATGTTGCCGGTGCCAAGAATACCCCAGTTGTATGCTCTCATGGTCATTTGTTTGTATAGCCTGTATCTGATTTTCCGGTCTTGCCACCGGTAAATATCATCCAGGCAGGTTTAAAGGTGAAAGTTAGTGATTCTCTGCCATCTCACCATAACATAAAAATCAGTCATCATGCTGCAATATAAAAATATTTTAATTTTTTTGGTTCTATGTATTGCATGGTATTATTTTTTATGTATATCTTTGCAAAGTAAAATTAATATGCATTAACAGGTACCTTAATAATTATATAAACATACCTGTTTGAAAACCGGCTCACACAGAAAATTGAGAATAAGTCTGAACGGACCAATGAAACAAATCAAATAGAGGGATGAAAGTAACGGTTAACATCAATCTGGGGGGATACCCCTTCAACATGGACGAGGATGCCTATGAGCGGCTCCGGCAGTACATGAAGAGCCTGGAGAAGGAGTTTTCAGGCGAATCGAGTGCTTCCGAGATCATGTCTGATATTGAGGTCAGGATCGCTGAGCTTTTCAGGATGAGGCTCAATTCCTACAAACAGGTCATCACCATGAAGGATGTGGAGGAGGTGATGGCAATACTTGGATCGCCTGAGGTGATAAGTGGCAGCGGGTCTTCCGATGAGCGGCCGCCAAGGTCACAGCGGCGCATATACCGCGACTCTGACAGGCGCGTATTTGGGGGTGTCTGCGCAGGCATATCGGCATGGCTCGACTGGGATCCGCTGATAATGAGGATCATCTTCGCAGTACTGGTTCTGCCCGGCGGGTTCGGCCTCGGACTGTACCTGATCCTGTGGATAGTGCTTCCTGAAGCCAAAACGACAGCCCAGAAGCTTGAGATGCGAGGTGATCCGGTGACCATTGAGAACATCAAGGATAGCGTCAAGCAGGAGTTTGAGACGGTAAAAAAGAAAATGAACCTGTAATTTCCGCCGGAGGCGGATAATGCTGATAACAAAGTTATGGCCATGAATACTGACAACACGAAAGCGCAGATGCGCAAGGGAATCCTGGAGTACTGCATACTGGCTGTGCTCTCCAGGAGCTCATGCTATGCCGTTGACATCATCAATGAGCTGAAGAAGGCCGAGGTGATAGTCGTTGAAGGCACACTCTACCCCCTGCTGACACGACAGAAGAATGCAGGGTTGCTAAGCTACCGCTGGGAAGAATCGCCCCAGGGCCCTCCCCGTAAATACTATGAGCTGACCGAACTGGGCAAGATATACCTCAATGAGCTTGACAAAGCCTGGGAGGAGCTGGTTGAATCGGTTAATCAGATACGTGACAGGAAATAAAGGCAGCCATGAAGAAAACGATCAACATCAACATTGCCGGCCAGCTCTTCAGGATAGACGAGGAGGCCTGGGATATGCTCAGACATTATCTCGATCATGTTTCTGCCCGGTTCAGTTCCGAGCAGGGGGGTGATGAGACCGTGGCTGACATCGAGGCACGCATCGCCGAGATCTTCGGGGGTGGAAACGAACCTCCGACGCTGGTCTCCAGGGAGATGGTGACTGACATGATCAACATCATGGGAGCGCCGGAGGACTATTATGATGACACAGCCGTGTCGGGCAGAGTACGGTTCCAGACCCGCAAATCGATGTACGATCCCAACAGTCTGTCGGCGCGTGCGGGCAAAGCGCTCTCCGGGTTCTTCAGGGCCTTCGGAAAGCTCATGTCGGCTGTTATAAGGGTTATTGCAATAATCCTGGGAGTGGTGTTCACCATTAC
>CAYPKP010000097.1:0-4339 GCA_964411345.1 uncultured Rikenella sp.
TGGCACCTCGATGTCGGCTCGTCACATCCTGGGGCTGGAGAAGGTCCCAAGGGTTCGGCTGTTCGCCGATTAAAGTGGCACGCGAGCTGGGTTCAGAACGTCGTGAGACAGTTCGGTCCCTATCTGTTGTGGGCGTAGGAAATTTGAGAGAACCTGACACTAGTACGAGAGGACCGTGTTGGACAGACCTCTAGTGTACCTGTTGTGGCGCCAGCTGCATCGCAGGGTAGCTATGTTTGGAAGAGATAAGCACTGAAAGCATCTAAGTGCGAAGCTCGTCTCAAGATGAGATTTCCCTTAAGGGTCGTTGTAGACTACGACGTTGATAGGCTGCAGGTGTAAAGGTGGCAACATCAAAGCTGAGCAGTACTAATTACCCGTGAGCTTTCTGAGTGGTGTCTTGTTATTCTTACAATTTAAACCAGTATGTCACGATATTTGAAGTCTTAAGGTGGCTATAGCGGAGGGGTTCCACCTCTTCCCATTCCGAACAGAGAAGTTAAGCCCTCCTGCGCCGATGGTACTGCAGAGCAAAATGTGGGAGAGTAGGTCGCCGCCGACTTTAAAAACGAAGCCCCGATTGGAAACAGTCGGGGCTTTTTTTGTGTCGCCTCCCTGCCTCCCAGGTACCGCAACTCCATATTATCGGCAGCTTTGATACCGATTACATTAATGCTGCGCAATGGCAGATCAGATACCAGCTGAAAAGCGCTACTCTTGAAACAGATTGCCAAATAATCTTACTTACGATACTTTGTGGCATCATGTTTTATACAAAAAAATGAATGCAATCGGTTGCATTATTAAAAATATTTATTATATTTACCATGTTGTAGACTATTTTCCAAAGGTAGTATTGCAGGGTTTTGAAGGAGAAAGTGACGGGAAATCAGGCTTTTTGAGGGTCGCCTGCTCCCGGGTCACCACTCCGTGTGCGGTTTGGATGAGAATGAAACTAAACTATAGTTGTATCAGACAAATTATCAGCCATGCGAATAAACGACAACTCCCCCTGAAACGAAAACCTGTTTCCTGTACGCGCGGCAGAGAACCGTCCTGTAGCTTCCCCCGCCGCTGACAAACCAGATAAGTTAACCTTAAAACAAAAATCGTATGATCAAAAATCCCTCAAAACCAGGTATTCTCTTGAAGAATTACTTTGGAAAACTACTTTTAAGCCTGTTAATGGCGGCATTGATTATGCCCACCGGCGCAGGCAAGGCATTTGCCATGGGATATCATCCTGAAGGAAAGGAGATAACCCAGCAGAGAGTTATCACGGGACAGGTTACGGAAAGAGACGGATCACCATTGCCTTCCGTAAGCATCCTGGAAAAAGGCACTACCAACGGGGTGCTGACAGATGCTGACGGACAGTATAGAATCTCCGTCACAACCGCTGATCCCGTGCTGGTCTTCTCCTTCGTTGGCTATGAAACGACGGAGGTCGCCGTGGGCACCAGGGCAGAAGTCAATGTGATACTGGCGACAAGCACCATCGGCCTCGATGAGATCATCGTAGTGGGATACGGAACCGTAAGAAAGAGTGACGTCACCGGATCAATAACATCTGTTGACGTGGACAAGATTCGTGATGTTCCTGCAGCAACGGTGGTCAAGGCCCTCCAGGGTAAAACCGCCGGTGTTGAGATACAGAACATAGGACGTCAGCCGGGTGCCGGCTCACAGATAAGAATCCGCGGTAACAGATCACTCTCGGCTTCCAATGATCCCCTGATAATTGTTGACGGAATCCCGTACGGGGGAAGCATAAATGACATTGCCTCGGATGATATCGCCTCAATAGAGGTACTGAAGGATGCCTCCGCAACAGTGATCTACGGATCCCGCGGCTCCAACGGGGTTATTATCATTACAACCCGCAAGGGAGAGGCCGGCGCCATAAAGGTCAGCTACAACGGCTATTATGGACTTAATACAGTTGCACGCCAGTATGATCTTTTCAACGCGGAGGAATTTGTTAAATTCCGTACAGTGGCCAACTACACCAATTACATGACTGATGAGATTGAGTCAATGCTCCTCGGCCGCGATGTGGACTGGCAGGACCTGATGTACCAGACCGGCCAGACTCACAACCACGAGCTGAGCTTCTCAGGCGGTACGGAAAAAGCACAGTATGCTCTCTCTGGCGGCTTCTACAGCGAGACAGGTGTTCTGCCCATCATCAATTATGGCAGATATAATCTCCGCATGGCGATTGACCAGCAGATTGGTGAGAGGTTCAGGCTCGGTATCACGTCAATGAACTCCATTGCCAATACCAAGGATTCCCAGGCAACACAGATGATGTGGCCCATCTACTCGCTCTCACCCCTGATGGTTCCCTACAATGAAGACGGAACAGTGAACAAGCAGCCCGCATATGATACAGACAATACCTATAATCCCCTTACACTGCTTGACCAGACCAACTGGGGTGACAGGAACAGGAGAAACTCCTCATTCAATACAATGTATCTCGAGATTGACCTGCTGGAGGGATTGAAGTACAGGGCTAACCTGGGCTTCGACTTTAACACCACCAAATATACAAGCTACCAGGGCAAGGATACCCACATGAGGCAGGGTAGCGAGAGTACCGGTACAGTCTCAAACAGTGACAATCTTGGCTACACCATTGAGAACCTGCTTATCTATGATCTTACTGCCGGGAACCACAGGCTTGGAATCACAGCCATGCAGAGTGTGCAGGAGTCTACCTCAACCGGGTCAAGCTTCACTGGTACCACCCTGGCTGCAGATTATATACAGTGGAATAACTTCGGCCTCTTCGAAACAAAGGATGCCAGCAGCTCGGGTAACTATTATTCAAACTGGGGCCTTGTATCATTCATGGGAAGGATAAACTACTCCTTCATGGACAGGTATCTGATAACCCTGACCGGCAGGAGTGACGGCTCTTCGAGGCTGGCTGAAGGGAAGAAATGGCACTCCTATCCTGCGCTTGCACTGGCATGGAAGATCAAGGAAGAGCCCTTCCTCAAGGACTCTGATGCCATCTCGACACTTAAACTGCGCGCCGGGTATGGTCAGACCTCCAATACATCAATCAACCCCTATTCAACCCTTGGTGGCCTCTCAAAGACAAAATACAGCTTCGGTGACCGTGGTGTTTACGGTTATTACGTTTCAACACTTCCCAATACTGACCTTACCTGGGAATTTACCAAGCAGACTAACCTCGGACTTGATTTCGGATTCCTGAATGACCGTATCAACGGTTCTGTGGATGTCTATCTGCAGAAGACTGACGGAGTCCTGCTGGGTGTTTCACTTCCCCCGACACAGGGTGTTCCCGGATCATTCATGAAAAACATCGGGGCAACCGAGAACAAGGGAATAGAGGTGGTGCTTAACGCCGTTATCATCAGCCGGCAGAAAGAGAAGGGATTCTCATGGGATGTAAACACCAACCTGTTCCTTAACAGGGAGAAGATCACTGCCCTTCAGGACACCAGCATCAAGCAGGATATAGGTAACGGATGGTTCGTAGGATATCCTTCAAGCGCCATCTATGACTATGTAAAGCTGGGCATCTGGCAACTGGGCGAAGAGGTGCAGGCTGCCGTTTACGGAGCCAAGCCGGGTGACATCAAGCTTGAAGACCTCGATCCTGACGGTGATGGTCCGCTGGAGCCCGATGGCAAGATAGATGACAAGGACCGAAAAGTGCTTGGTTCATCTCAGCCTGATTTCATGGGAGGATTCACCTCCACCTGGGGCTGGCAGGGCTTCGACCTCAGCATTGTGGGATACTATCGCGTCGGTGGCACGATTGCCAGCACGCTGCATATGCCCAACAACTACTGGAACCGCCTCGACGGAAGGCGTGGCCAGCTTAAGGTCGATTACTGGTCGCCTGACAACCCCACCAATGACATGCCCAAACCGGATATGTCAATTAACGCTGCAAGAACCAACGTGCTGGGCTATTTTGACGGATCTTTCCTCAAGATCCGCAGCATCAACCTCGGCTATAATATTGATCCGAAGCTAACCAGGTGGCTGGGAGCCAGCTCCGGCATAAGGGTCTATGCGTCCGTTACTGACCCGTTCATCTTCTTCTCGCCTTACCTCAAGGCAGGAGGCCTTGACCCGGAGCCTACTAACCTGGCTTCTGCTGACATAGATGCACTGGCTTTGCCTGACAGGACACTTGTTGTCGGAACGGGCATTCCGCCGGTACGGAAGTATGTCTTTGGATTAAATGTCAGATTCTAAACTCGACTTGATATGATGAAGAAAATTAAATATATAGCTGTGATTATCGTTCTTGCCTTCACGGCCTCCTGCGAGGATTTCCTGAAGGAAGATC
>CAYPKP010000098.1:0-1275 GCA_964411345.1 uncultured Rikenella sp.
GACGGCATGATGGTATGGCAGCCTTCGGAGACCGTCATAGTGCTGGGACAGAGCAACACTCCGGAGCGCTCCCTGATACTTGAGAACGTCCTGTCCGATGGTATACAGGTGACAAAGCGTCCTACCGGCGGCGAGGCGGTAATACTGACGCCTCAGATGGCAGTGATAACTGTTGCGAGAGAGTTCCCGGGGATAGCCCGCTCAAAAGATTTCTTCATGGAGGTCAACGGAATGATCCTCGATCTCCTCTCCGGTCTCGGGGTGAGGAACTACGGCACCAGGGGTATCTCCGACATAACCCTGGGAGACAAAAAGATCCTCGGGTCATCAATGCACCGGCGTGATAACCGGCTCGTATATCACGGCGTTCTGAATATCGCCGGTGACCCTTCGATATTTGAGAAATACCTCAGCCACCCGTCGCGTGAACCCGACTACCGGCAGCACCGGTCGCACAGCGATTTCGTCACCTCACTGAAGAAAGAGGGTTACGGTATTAATTATCATGACATTGCCGCATCACTCACCCACGCCAACATATTCGCGACTGCACAGTAATACCGTTCGGCACCTGCCACTTTTTTAACCTTTGGCGCCGACTTTCCGGAGGCCTGGAAAGCAGCCCATATTGGTCAGGGTCCTGACTGATATTATCCGGGGCAACTTGCCTTCTGTTCCCTCCACTGTCGCCCCGATAGGCCGGGAATCCTGTTCAGTTGCGTTCTTCCGAATTATAAAAAATAGTTTGTTGAATGAATAATTTTGACTATTTTCGTCAATATGAATTGTTCAACAATGCTGACCTTTGCAGATAAGATACGTGAGTTGCGACAGCAGAAGGGCGATCCATTAAGGAAAGTTGCCGCATTTCTGGATATTGATCAGGCAATACTGAGCAAAATAGAGAATGGCAAACGCATAGCAACCAGAGCGAATGTCATAAAACTGGAAGAGTATTATGGGGTTGAACCAGGGACACTTCTCGTACTCTGGCTTTCTGATAAGATAGTCCGTGAGTTGGGAGGGGAGGAAAAAGCGCTGGAAGCATTTGCCCTTGCCGAAAAAAGAATTGAGTATCTGTCCGCCAGACAAATTACAAAGGCAGAAATAATTAAAAAAATAAGGAAGTATTTCATCAATCAGAAAACTGTTAAGAAAGCATGGCTCTTCGGTTCGTATGCCCGTGATGATCATGACATTGACAGCGACATTGACATACTTGTTCAGGTTCCTGACAAGAAGTCTTTTACCCTGTTTGACCTGGCGGAGATAAAA
>CAYPKP010000098.1:1375-3967 GCA_964411345.1 uncultured Rikenella sp.
CCCATGGTATAAGGTCAGGGCTTTCAGAAATTTCATTCTCCACGAATATCATGCTATAGAGGACAGGGTCATCTGGGATACCATAATAAAAGACCTGCCGATGCTGAAGCAGATGATCGAACTGATCCTGAAAAGTGAATTCAATTAAAAGCGAACACCAATTATGGACACATCCGAATTTTACCATATCTCTTCAGGCGGCAGCCTCGAAAAGATAAGCACATTCGCAGGAGCACTAAGTGCAATGAAGGAAGACGGATACGTATGGCTCAACTACCGGAAAGCTTCACGCGAAGAGCTTTCCGAACTTGCTGAACCCCTTGGTCTCCATCCCCTTTCACTCGAGGATTGTACCGACGAGAACCAGGTGCCGAAAATGGATGAATTCCCGAATTATGCCTTCATCGTCTTTAATGCACTGCGATATGAGCAGGAAGTACTGATGTCGGATGAGGTCGATCTGTTCATCGGTGAGAAATTCCTGGTAACCGTGAGCGGATACTCGGAGACAACCAGGTACCCGATAGACGGTATAAAGGAGATAATTGAGAGAAACAGGCCAGCCGTCAAACGCGGTCCGGCATGGCTGATGCATATTATTCTCGACTATATCGTTGACCAGATGGTTGATGCGGTGGAAAAGGCTGAAGCTGACATAGACCAGGCTGAGGAGGCGATACTGGGTTCGCCGTCTGCCTTTGATCCATCCATGCTGACCTACCTCCGCCGAAACCTGCTGGGACTGCGTAAGACCCTGTTCCATGAACGTGAGATACTCATTAAGATAAGCCGCAACGACTGTGAATGGGTGCCGGAGAAGGCCTCAGCGCACTACCGGGATATCTTCGACCATCTGTCAAATTTCCTTGAGATGACGGAGAGCCACCGCGATAACGTCACAAGCCTGATGGAACTCTATGCCTCAATGCTGAATAACCAGATGGCGCGCGACTCAAACCAGACCAACGCCACCGTGAGAAGGCTGACACTGATAACAACCATCTTCATGCCCCTGACCCTGCTGGCCGGAATCTTCGGTATGAGTGAATGGACTATGATAACCGGAGGAGAATCCAACATCAGGCACTCTTACCCGATCTTTGCCGCAATAATGGTTGTCATCGGACTGGCCAGCTTCCTGTTTATCAGGTGGCTTGAACGAAACGACAGGAAGAAATTTCTTTAATGTACACCTTAATGCCAGCCCAGAGGGTCTATTCATGATTCACCGTATCATACTTGTTATTTTCGGGGAAATGATCCTGCAGTTTGCCTTTACACCAATCACCGGCATATGTTAATGACAGAGAGAGACAGGTTGACCTGAAACCATATTGTTAAACATATGCTTCTTCTACTTGCTTTCTGATTATTTGACTTGAATGGCCTAATATTTGTTTTGCTTCAGTCGGTTTAAAATAACTTTACAATAAATTCTTACGGACTATGAAAAGAAAAATCTTCCTGCAGCTTACTGCGATTCTCCTGAGCAGTGCGATCCTTCTTTCCGGTTGTGCTTCAACAACTATCATCAACTCCTCTCCCAACGGTGCAAAACTGTATGTTGACGGAGAGCCGGTCGGAACTACGCCTTACACTTACACTGACACCAAGATTGTCGGCAGTGCAACGCCATTCCGAATTGTCATGGATGGTTATGAAGACTTCAACGGTGTTCTGAAAAGAAACGAAGAGGCGAATGTGGGTGCAATTATCGGGGGCATTTTCTTTCTCTTCCCATTCCTCTGGACAATGGATTACAAGGCGACACACACTTACGAACTGATACCTCAGAACAGGTAGCCCAAATTCAAAATTACATTCCCTTTAATTTCTGGTTTGCGCGGAAAAGATCCATCTCCACCTTCTCACGGGCAATCCTGGATGACTGCCGGTAAGCCTCGAACTCCTCCTTGAGCTCTTTCAGATCCTTCTCGGTTCTGAGGAGCACCACCAGATTTCTCTTGAAGACGAGGAATCCAATCACCATGATAAACAGCAACCCTCCGACCAATATCCACATGATGGCGTTGTATGCGTTCTTTTTTATCTCCAGTCCGAGGACACTGATCTTTTCCTTCGTGGCTGTTACCTGTGCAAGATCCTTTCTTGTAGATTCAAGCAAAACATTCAGGGAATCTCTTTTGCCGTCCAGTGCTGCCGTAAGGTTTGTCAATTCCGCGATCTTCCCCTTTTCCGCTGCCAGAGTATCCAGGATATTGCGGTTGATTTTCCGGAACATATCTTCCCTGATCGCCCGAAAGTCTTCATAAATCCTTGTTTTGCTCTCTATGTAGTTAATCTGCTCACTTATTGTGCCGGTCGTGAGCTCCTCCGGCATTCTCCCCTGACCTGTAGTAATAAGTGTCGCACAGCTGAACAGACAACCTGCGAGAATAACTTTTAACGATATATGATTCATTTTCCCCCTGTTTGGATTATTAAAAAACTGACCTCCTAATTATCAACGTATAGACGAGGGGAAAATTATGCAGGCGTTCAGTCCGTCTCCAATAACAACCTAAATGGCTGAATTTCGGGAACCTTTTCAGTACAATGTGGATAACGCAATCAGCCTGTCCAACCATTTCC
>CAYPKP010000099.1:0-3963 GCA_964411345.1 uncultured Rikenella sp.
AGCCCACCATGTCCCATACAAAGTGCGAGGCTGTATCGCCAAGGCCGTATCCGATCTTTTCCTTCAGGGATAGTTTTGTAGTGTTTTTTGTCATAGAGGTTTAAGGGTTGGAAAGCATTTCTGTGTCTGGTTATGGCAGGTTGAATGCCTGAAAAAATCAAAACAAACTTGGGCAAATTTTCTCACTCCTTCAAATGAAATGCTCTCTTTTTTCTACCCACAAAACTACTTTTACAGATTTGACCCCAACTGCTGAGATTGCGCCCGTTCCATTTCTTTTTTTTGGAATTTAAATGGTTCATTTTGGCACAAATTTTATCTCCTGTCTCATTGCAATAGCGTAACTTACGTATTTGTTAAACAGTTCTTTGAGCATAATTAACAGTCGATTGACCTAATCTTTACAACATATGTCAACTAAAACAGGAGTAGCATTCAGCACGAGCCCCGACTCCGGTGATGCCGGCAGGGAGATGGCACAGGAAGCATTGCGCAAGGCCGGAACGGACAGTGCCGGTCTTGCTTTAGTGTTTGCCTCAACAGAACATGATTCGGAGTTGCTCCTCAGCGGTGTAAAATCAGTTGTCGGCAATAAATGCATCATTGCCGGAGGAACCTCAACGGGTGTTATAACAAATGACTACCTGGGATACGAAGGCTTCCACGCCGGCATTATGGTTGTCTCCGATCCTGACATCAGCTTCACGACTGAGGTCGTTGAAAACATCAACTGTGATGAGTACCGCGCCGGGAAGAAGATGGGCCGCAGACTGGCGTTTCTGAAAAATCACGAAGACCCTGCCCTGCTCCTGATCTATGACGGTATTCGTAACCCGCCCACAAAAATGAACCTGTTTAACGAGGCAACTCCTATTCTAAAGGGCATGGAAGAAGAGCTCGGGAAAATGCCCGCGATGGCAGGAGTAGGCGTACTGGTAGGGATGAACATGAAAAAGACTGAGGTGTGGGACAATCAGAAGACTTACCGCGACGCTCTGCTCTCGCTGGTGCTGCATGGGAGCATAAGACTCGATACCACCATTATGCACGGATGCAAACCCGCCTCTGACTATCACAGGATAACAAAAGCCTCAGGTAATATGGTCCTTGAGGTTGACAACAGGCCTGCAATTGAAGTGGCCGCCGATTACATGGGTAATTCCACCCTCTATGACTGGAAGAACTCTATGTTCTTCATAACCCTCGGGGTTAACCGGGGAGAAAAATACGGGCCGTTCAGGGAAGAGGATTATATAAACAGGATGGTTGTGGGAGTGGATGAAACCACCGGGGCTATTTCCCTGGTTGAAGGAGACCTGAAGGAGGGCGATGAATTTCAGTTTATGAGAAGATCGATTGAGACGGACATGATCCCGGCACAGGCAGAACAGTTGCTTGAAACTCTGGATGGGAGAGAGCTTCTTTTTGCATTCTATATCTCATGTCTCGGAAGGGTTAAGAAACACTTCGGAACAGAAAAAGAGGAGTCAGAAGAGATACAGAAAACTGTTGGTTCCAGGATGCCATTACTGGGTATATACTCCGGTGTTGAGATCGCAAGGGTAAGGGAGAAGGTGATGCCTCTCGACTGGACAGGTGTGCTCTGCATCTTCAGCAGAAGAGATAACAAACCGGCATAAATTGCCATAGATGGGCCAGGAGAAGAGAATCGAATACCTGCTTGCACAGAACAGGGAACTGGTAAAAGAGCTGTTCAGGTTCGATTACCTTCTGACCATTACGAAAGTCAACCTGTCGAAGCAGCAAAAAGCCCTCAGATTACTTGTCGAGATCCAGAAGGTAATAGGATTTTCAAGGAACGACCGGGAGCTGTTCAACGAGGTGGCACGCCTGATTGACTCCACCCTGGAGATGGCTGCCACCTATATATACGAACCCTCTGAACAGCAAGAAGGAGTATTTGAACTGGTGAGTTTTCACGATACGTCTGCAGACGGCAGTATCAAACATGAGAAACTTAAGACAATCACCCAGCCTCAATGGCCCGAACCGGAAAAATACATTTTTGTCAACAGTAAATCGGATAACTTTCATGGAATCATAGAGATAAGCGAAAGATCCGGACTTTCAAGCCTGATAATATATCCTCTGTATCACAATGAATGTAACAGGCTGATAATCATAACAGGCCTCAGGGTTACCAATGATACGACACACCCTGATCTGATGCCGGAGGATCTGGCGGCAATAGAGGCTGTGGCAGTACTTATTACCAGTTATTTCAGGAAGACAGAGTTTATACAACTATATGAGGCCGACAGGTTCAAGACGGAATTTATCTCAAATATCTCCCATGAGTTCCGCACGCCTCTGACGCTGGTCCTTGGATTGCTGGAACAGATGAAGTCCGGCATCGATCCTGATGGTGACGGTGAAGTCCTGAAGTCGCTGGATGTGGTGATCAATAATGCACTCAGGCTCAAGCAACTGATTGATCAGCTGCTCGATCTGTCAAGGCTTGAGACAGAGTCCGAAAGATTGAGAGTAACCAGCAACAGCCTGGATGACCTGGTTACCAGGATTGCGCAATCGTTTTTTGCCATCGCCAGGAGATCTGAGATCGAATTCAGTTTTTCCGTGAAGTGCACTGCTGAAGAATCCTGGTATGACGAAGACAAGCTTGAAAAGATCCTGACAAATATTCTCGACAATGCCTTCAAGTACACCCCCGCAAAAGGCAGAGTGGGATTCTCAGTATCTGCAGAGAGAAGAAGGAAAGGAGAGACTTATGCCATTTTTGTTATCACGGACACCGGTCGCGGCATTCCCAAAAGAGAACGCGAGAAGATATTCGATAGGTTTTACAGGTCAGCAGAGAGCGGAGACAAGGCCGGCAGCGGCACCGGCATCGGTCTTTACCTGGTAAGGAAGATGGCAGCACTTCACCACGGCACCGTGGAGGTTGAGAGCCAGCCGGGAAAAGGCTCCGTATTTACCGTACGCATACCGATAGACCGAACATCATATTCTGAGAGTGAACTGACATCCGAATACGTTAACGAAATATCCGCACCCCATCCTGCCGCCATCGCCTCAGGAGCTGAAATGAACAGAGCAATCCGGGAGGATAAAAAGACCAACAGCTACTGCATACTGGTGGTTGAGGACAACAGGGAGCTGAACTCATTTATTGCCGGCAGCCTCTCAAAAGAGTGGACGGTACTGGAGGCCTTCGACGGAGAGGAGGGATTTGCTTCAGCGGTACGGAACATCCCAGACCTCGTAGTCACCGATGTAATGATGCCGGTAACGGATGGTTACGAGCTTTGCCGCAGGATAAAGCAGAATGAGAAGACAGGTCATATCCCTGTAATAATGCTCACAGCCAGGGCTGACAGGCAGAGCACCATCGCGGGGCTCGACTGCGGGGCAGATGACTATATCAGCAAGCCTTTTGACATGACCGAACTGACCATCAAAATCAGGAACCATCTTGATACCGCCAGACGAATACGGGACAGGTACAGGAAGGAGTTTCTTACCGCACCTGACGAGTCGGCGATTCCCGTACCTGACGATACCCTGGTGCAAAAGGTTATAGACCTGATGAGAGAGAATCTTTCCAATCCCGATTTTCACGTGAATTCGGTATGCACCGGTCTCTATATCAGCAGAACCCAGCTATACAGGAAGATCGAAGCACTGACAGGTTATTCTCCTGCCGAACTGATCAGATCAATAAGACTCAAGACGGCTGCGGCAATGTTTAGGAAGGGCCACGATAACGTAGCCCAGGTAATGTACCGGATCGGATTTTCCAATCAGTCAAACTTCGCGCGCCATTTCAGGGAGCAGTACGGGGTTAATCCCTCGGAATATTCCAAAAGGCACTCGTACAGATGATCCCTTTCAGTCAGTGGTACAAAAACGTCTGATTATGGTACGTATCAGATAGATTACCTATTCATTGTCAGGTAATTTTGATATGTAAAATATTCAATA
>CAYPKP010000100.1:0-3832 GCA_964411345.1 uncultured Rikenella sp.
GCCAGTACGTCGGCAGTGCCGTTTGACATCTTCAGTTCTATGGAAAGCTTAATATGAGACAGGTTGAAATCAATCCCCATGCCAGCTTCCCAGTAGAGGTCGGGGTGGTTCAGGCGAAGGTATACCGGCCTTTCCAGCCGGTATTTATCCTGTGCGTAGAAGTCGTAGCGTAAGTTCACCCCGCCGATGAGGTATGGTTTGATATTACGCATCCGCCAGCCGTACTTTAACTGTACGGGGAGCTCGATGAAGCTTGATTCTATCTTCTGCGGTCCGTACACCGTATCGGTAACACGGTCGGCATCAAAATTTATCACTCTCTGACCGAAAGAAATGCCGGGCAGCACCCTTACGTCAAAAAACTGGTTGAGCCTGAAATTGGCTATAAGGTGGATGCTGATGCCGGGATAGGGGTTTGCATTCGAGGGATACAGTGAATCGATGGCCATGAACTGTTCAGAAGGATCGATCCTGAAGGTCATTGCATTAAATCCGAGGCTGTACCCCATATTGAAGAACTTCTCGTCCTCCCACGGGTCATTGACTGACGCCGGCTGCTGTGCAACAAGTGTTGCTGCGAGCATAAGCAAGGGTACGGCGACGGCAATATTCCTGCGAGGGATCTTCATTCTGAAAAAATCAAACGAATTGGACCCCGAAGTTAATAAGAATACCCGACATTCCGGCACAGCAGATATGTATGGTGTGAGGAGCGGGGTGCAAGTAACCTCCGGTTGCATGGTTATGCAGACTGTGATTCTGCAGGAGATCTGTCACCTCGCTGCATGAGTTATTGATAAAACGGCTGAGGCCGGTCCGGCAGGTCTCCGGCGGGTGATCGGGTAAAAAGGGTACAAAAGATTATCTGCCGTGACCTGAACGATTATCTTACCCGGTAATAGCTGCCGATGATCTTCATGAACCAGCGTTCGGGAAGGATTCTTTTCAACAGTACGGACAATCTCTGGTCCGGAGATGCGATCACGTACCTTAGCCGGGGCCTGGGATTGCGGACTATTTTTACAATTCTTCCTGCAAGCTTTGCCGGATCCATTCCCCCGGTCTCATCCTTCTCTATGATGCCGTGGGTAAGAGTGTACTGCTTATGGTAGGGATCAGCATCATCGGTGGGAGCAAGGAAGTTTCTCCTGTTGAGAGTGTTGTTTGTATGGAAGTCGCCGGGGTTGATCAGCACAACTCTTATATTGAACTGCCGTACCTCGAGCCTGAGCGCCTCGCTGAAGCCTTCCAGGGCGAACTTGGCAGCCGAGTAGTACGACTGAAAGGGAAGTCCCATCAGTCCGCCTATTGAGCTGAAGTTGATAATGGTGCCGCCACCCTGATTTCTCATCACCGGGAGCACCTCCCGGGTAATGCGCACGGTACCCAGGAAATTTGTCTCCATCTGGAGCTTCAGATAATCATCGGGAAGGGTCTCTGCCGGCCCGCCGGTATGCATCCCTGCGTTGTTTATCAGAACGTCGATTCGCTTCTCACGGTTAACGACGGTCTTCACTGCATCACGAACCGAATCGGCATCAGTAAGGTCCATCCGCAGGATATGGACCCCGTTGTTGATCTCAGCGTCTCTTCTGACGGTGCCGTAGACCGCATGCCCTTCGGCGGCAAGCAGGTCAGCGGTGTGTTTTCCGAAGCCTGAGGAGATGCCGGTGATCAGTATGACCTTTTTCATTGGTGCCAGCCCGGTTGCTGATTTAACGTATGATATCCAGATTCTTTGCCGCGCGGGTGATCTTCTCTATGGATAGTTCCACCTGCTCAAAGGTATGGGTTGCCATCAGAGAGTACCTGATCAGGCTGTCATTCTTAGGTACGGCAGGAGAGACCACCGGGTTGACAAAGATGCCGTCGTCCAGCAGATCCCTGGTTATCTGCAGGGCTTTTATGTTATCCCTGATATAGAGCGGGATTATAGGAGTCCCGGACCTCCCGGTATCAAAGCCTGCTGCCCTGAAACCGTCGCGGGCATAATTGGTAAGCTTCCAGAGATGTTCTATGCGCTCCGGCTCGTTCACCATTATCTCTATTGAGGCGAGCACCGCGGCAGCTGATGCGGGGGTCATGCTGGCACTGAATATCAGGGAGCGGGAGTTATGTTTGAGGTAGTTTATCAGGTAGCTGTCAGCGGCAATGAACCCGCCAAGTGCGGCAAACGATTTCGAAAAGGTACCCATTGTCAGGTCGACCCTGTCTGTCAACCCGAAGTGTGAGGCAGTGCCTGAGCCGTTCTTGCCTATCACGCCAATGGCATGGGCGTCATCAACCATGACCGAGGCAGCGTATTTCTCTGCCAGGCTAACAACCCCGGGGAGATCAACAATATCTCCCTCCATGGAAAAGATGCCGTCAACGACAATGAGCTTGATGCGCTCCCTGTTGCAGAGCTTGAGCTTGGCTTCCAGGGCCTTCATGTTGTTATGGTCATACTTGAGCACCTTTGAAAATGAAAGCCTGCTGCCCTCAATGATTGAGGCATGGTCCAGCTCATCGAGGATCAGATAGTCATGGCGGCCGGCCAGGACTGACACCACGCCCAGGTTGACCTGGAAGCCGGTGCTGTAGCATAGTGCTGCCTCCTTGCCGACAAGCTCGGCGAGCCTGTTCTCCAGTCTGGTATGAATATCGAGGGTGCCGTTGAGGAACCGTGATCCGGCACAGCCTGTGCCGTACCTGTCCGTGGCAGCTTTAGCCGCCTCAATGACTTTCGGGTGGTTGGTGAGGCCGAGGTAACTGTTTGAGCCGAACATCAGCACTTTCTTGCCCCGGATGATGACTTCGGTATCCTGTTCCGACTCGATCTCCCTGAAATAGGGATAGATTCCTGCCTCCATCACTTTCTGCGGGGCATCGTACTTTGACAGCTTGTCCTTGAGAAGATTCACCTCTTTTCGTTTTGGCAAATTTTGAAGCCAAATGTATGCATTTGTGGATAATTTCAAAACAGCGGGCAACTTTCCTTTAAATCTAAAAAAATGCTTCATCACCTAAAGGATCAATGACCGTTTGCGAACATTTCACCGAAATCGTTATTTTTGGGAGATTCTGGCAGCAGACTCTGTCGGGGTCCTGTCGGCAAACAATCAGGCAAAGTATTTTGAAGAACTATAGTATTAACAAAAAAGAAAATCATGAATTTTAGACTTAAGCATTTTTTCTCTGCAATTGCGATAGTTGGACTGACAACATTGATGTTTAACAGCTGCGGAAAGGAGGTTGAAGAGGATGATCCGGTAAAGGATGCTGACGGGAACATTTACCAGACCGTAATCATAGGTGACCATGAGTGGCTGGCCGAGAATCTTAAGACAACGAAATACAGCAACGGAGATCCTATAGGAACCACTGAACCTGCCACCCTTAATACATCGGGTGAAACCATGATCAAATACCAGTGGCCGGTTGACGGGGACGAAACCAAGGTTGCAGTATATGGCAGACTATATACCTGGTATGCAGTTAACGATGTCCGTAATATATGTCCCCAAGGATGGCATGTTGCCACTGATGCTGAGTGGACTGCCATGATCACCCTTCTGGGAGGCGACGCAGAAGCCGGGAATAAGCTGAAAGAGTCCGGCACCTCCAGCTGGGAGGCACCTAATGATGGTGCCACCAATATCAGCGGATTTACTGCCCGGCCCGGAGGTGTCCGAAATGGCAACGGTACCTTTGTCAATATCAGGAGTACTGGGTACTGGTGGACTTCCACTGAGGTCCGGGCCGACTATGGCTGGTCGCGAGTAATGAGCTATTCCAACGGCAGCGCAAACAGATATGAGAACAACGCTGACCTTGGCTTCTCTGTCCGCTG
>CAYPKP010000101.1:0-3574 GCA_964411345.1 uncultured Rikenella sp.
AAGCAGGTCTTGGGTTCACCGGAAGGCAGTAGGCCAACCTTCAGACCTCAGACCTAAGACCTTCAGACCTCAGACCTTCAGACCTCAGACCTTCAGACCTCAGACCTTCAGACCTCAGACCTCAGACCTTCAGATAATCCCCCAGTGCTGCCACATACTCCGCAAATTTCTTCCTTCCCAGATCCGTGATGCTGCACATAGTCTGCGGATAACTCTCCCCGAAACTCTTGTTCACCGAGATATATCCCGCATCCTTCAACTTCGCTATCTGAACGCTGAGATTGCCCGCTGTCGCCTCGGTCTTCTCGCGCAGGTAACTGAAGCCGGCGCTGTCGACGCTGATAAGTACCGACATTATCGCCAGCCTGAGCTGCGAATGCAGCAACGGATCAAGCTCCCTGAAAGGTGTCATGGCTACCCCTTTTTCTGAGTAAATAACCGGGAATAAGATATCCTGCCACCATAGCCACCGGCATGGCCAGTCCAGATACCGTTTCACCGCCGAAATGTGCCGCCAGCGCCAGTAACCAGAAGGCACCTGCACCCCACATAAGAGGCCTGAAACGCAGTAAGACCCCGGATATGAACAGAGGCATCGCGGCCATCAGGAGCATATATTTGCTTACGCTTTCAGTCTCCATGGGAAATACGATAAAAAATATTACCGAAGATACCAGAAAAGCCACCCATGTCGAGACATGAACCGAGGTCCCGTATGTGAATACCTTTTCTCTCTTCCCCCTGACAAACCCGTAAATCAGGGAGACAAAAATCCCCGGGATGACAAACAGCCAAACATACCAGGCATTCGTCCAGTCGGTCAGGTTCCAGATAAGAAACTCCGACAGGCTGCAGGCAAATATGAGCCAGCCCCAGAACAACAGGTGAAAACTGCTCTGTGTGATGGAGACCCTGGTCTTGTTGATCATCTCGGTAATAACCCGGAGACTCTCCTCCCCGCTCATTACATTTTCTTCTTTTTCCATGGCTTTTGTTACTTTTACATTAACAGTTACAAGAAATATCACCGGCAAATATAAACTAGTTTATTTTATAAACCTAATTATTTTGTAAATATTTTTTATGCTATATTCGGCTTTGACGTATATGGTTGTGCAACTGTAGTTTAACAATGAAATAAAAAAGTTATGGGATTGATCAGGATTGAGGACATGGAGTTTTACGCCTTCCACGGGCACTATCGGGAGGAACAGATAGTTGGCAATCATTTCATGGTTGATGTGACAATTGAGACTGACACTGACCGGGCAGGAAAGAGTGATGCGCTCAGTGACACCCTCAACTACCAGGCGGCATACCTGGTGGTAAAGAAGGAGATGGAGACCACCTCAAACCTTCTTGAACATATTGCCACAAGAATTCTGGATGCCCTTTACAGGGAGATGGACGGCATCATGAAAGCCAGAGTGAAGGTCTCGAAGCTCAATCCTGTCATGGGCGGGAGGATAGGCCGTGTCAGCGTTGAGCTGGAGAGGTAGTTCCGCCGATATCATCTCTGCCCTGGCACACGGCTGCCGGCGAGGTGCTCCAGCTGTCCGTGCTGCATGCGGTTCGAAGCTCCGGCCCCTGGAAGAGGGGATGATGCACCGCACCATGACACATGACATTATCGTTTGGAAATAAACCTCGATCGTAAAAATCTCCCTTAATTGCACTGTGTGCCTTAAATACCTCTATTTTTGTACTCTCAATTCAAAAAATCAGATGAAAGAACCTGAACCGGTTATAAAACCTGAATCACAGCACTTTATTGAACAAGCGATTGAAAAGGACCTGAGTGAGGGCAAGAACGGCGGCCGCGTGCACACCCGTTTCCCGCCCGAGCCGAACGGTTACCTTCACATAGGGCATGCCAAGGCCATCTGTCTTGACTTTGGCATGGCGGAGCAGTACGGCGGCATCTGCAACCTCAGGTTTGACGACACCAATCCCACCAAGGAAGACGTTGAATATGTTGATTCGATAAAAGAAGACATCCATTGGCTCGGATTCACCTGGGATGACCGCGAGTTCTATGCCTCCGACTACTTCGGGAAGCTGTGGGATTTTGCGGTGTCGCTTATCAGACGAGGGTTGGCATACGTTGATGACCAGGATGCAGATACCATCTCCGGGCAGAAGGGAACCACCACTCAGCCCGGCATTCCCAGTCCATACCGTGACCGAAGCGTCGATGAGAACCTGGATCTCTTCTACCGCATGAACGAGGGGGAATTTGAAGAGGGGAGCCGCGTGCTGAGAGCCAGGATAGATATTGCTTCTCCCAACATGCACATGCGTGATCCTATCATATACCGCATTCTCAAGACACCGCATCACCGCACCGGCAGCAAATGGAAGGTCTATCCCATGTACGACTTCGCCCACGGGCAGTGCGATTACTTTGAAGGTATCACCCACTCGCTCTGCACCCTTGAATTCGAGGTGCACAGGCCGCTCTACGACTGGTTCATTGACCAGCTCAAAACCGACGACTACCGGCCGCGACAGATAGAGTTCAACCGCCTCAACCTCACCTATACGGTCATGAGCAAGCGCAAGCTGCTGGAGCTTGTAAAGGACAAGGTGGTAAGAGGCTGGGACGACCCCCGCATGCCCACTCTCTGCGGGCTCCGCCGCAGGGGCTACACTCCTGAGTCGATCAGGCGTTTTGTTGAGCTTATAGGCTATACAAAGGTGGAGGCCATCAATGACGTCTCTCTTCTTGAGTATGCAATACGGGAGGACCTGAACAGGCGTGCTCCCAGGGTCTTCGGCGTTCTCAGGCCCCTGAAGGTGATCATCGCCAACTATCCCGAAAGCCTTACCGAAGAGATGGAGATTGAAAACAATCCCGAGGATGAGAGTCACGGCAGGCGTCTGGTGCCCTTCAGCAGGGAGCTGTTTATAGAGCAGGAGGATTTCATGGAGGATCCGCCTCACAAATTCTTCCGTCTTGCCCCCGGCCAGGAGGTGAGGCTAAAGGGAGCCTATATCATACAATGCACCGGGGTCACAAAAAATGAAGCCGGGGAGGTCACCGTGGTGCACTGCACCTATGATCCGGAGACGCGCAGCGGCGGACCACAGGCGGGACGAAAGGTAAAGGGGACCCTCCACTGGGTTTCGGCAGCACACGCCCTCGACGCCGAGGTCAGGCTCTACGACAGGCTCTTCAGCGATGAAGATCCCTCCGGGCACAGGGATGTTGACCCGCGGGAATTCCTCAACCCTGATTCACTGACGATACTGACGGGATGCAAGGTGGAGCCATCCCTGTCTGACACGAAAGCGCTCGACAGGTTCCAGTTCCAGAGGGTTGGCTATTTCTGCGTCGACTATGACAGCCGTCCCGGCAGGCTGGTCTTCAACCGCACCGTCGGTCTGAAGGACACCTGGGCCAGAATGAACAGATAACCGGGGGTACGGCTCAAAGTGCATATTGTTTGAGCAAAAACTGCGTTATTACAATAATCCGCGGAAAAAATTTTATATTTGCAGCCGCATTACAATGCTCCGTGGTGTAATTGGCAACACGCCTGACTCTGGATCAGGAAAGTCTAGGTTCGAGCCC
>CAYPKP010000102.1:0-3530 GCA_964411345.1 uncultured Rikenella sp.
TGTCGGCTGTTATAAGGGTTATTGCAATAATCCTGGGAGTGGTGTTCACCATTACGGGCTTTTTGCTGCTATTCACCTTCGGCCTTCTGATCTTCTTCAACAACGCACCCTTCCTCACCTCGGTGATGGAGCCGGAGATGCTCAATACCCACACGTTGCTGTCGATTGTACTGAACAGCAACATGGTATGGCCAGTGCTCATACTTGCTGCACTGGTTGCTCTCATACCGATGGCAGCACTTACATGGCTGGGCATTAAGATGATATTCAACATCAGGGAGCGATTCAGAATCCCGGCTATTGTAATCTTCGTCGTCTGGGTTGCATCACTCTGTGCACTGGGGGTCTTCCTCGGCCTGCAGCTATCTGTATACTCAAACCGGGAATTTGTTGAGAAGAGGGTAAGTCTTGAGCCGGCACCGGAAGTATTATGGATAGCATCTGGTTCCACAACGGATGAGATAAACTATGATGAAAAAGCTTCCGTGGATAATTTTACCCTTTACCTGGATAGCCCGAACGACAGGCTTCATGCCACCCCTGAGCTAAACATTTACGGAAGTGATAACGGCGCCGGATTCATCTCTGTAGACAAACGCGCCTGCAGCAACTCGGAAAGAGAGGCCCGCGAAAATGCCAGGGCTATAGATTTTTACTGGAGACTGTCGGGAGACACTCTCTATCTTGATGAGTATTTTTCACTGCCGGCTGGCAGCAGATGGAACGGTTCACTGGTTGACATAGACATAAGTCTTCCTGAAGGCACTGAAGTACGGTGCGTCCCGGGAACCTCCCTCTCCACCTGGCTCTTCAGAAAGAGCCGGCCCGAGGTGACTGCCTGGCGCATTGAAGAGGGATACCTTAAGGCAATCAACGAATAAACGGGAATACAATTCTGCACCCGCGTTTTTTACTCTTCAACATCCCGGTCTGAACAGCCGGGATTTTTTTGTCTCCAAAGCTGATCCGGGCAATTTTAAACGTGATCCTCTGATTTTGTTCTCCTCGCGGTAATACGCTCGAATTTATGTAAGTTTATACCCTAAAGGTTTAGTCGATGGAACTTGGGATCCTGAAGGATATTGTCATAATTTTTGCACTCTCAACCTTCGTCAACTTCATCTTCACCCGGATCAAGATCCCGGCGATCATTGGTTATCTCCTCACCGGCATCATTGCCGGGCCCCACCTCCTGGCGCTTATTGACTCCCCCGAGAATGTCGAGGTTATGGCCGAGATCGGCGTCATCCTGCTGATGTTCACCATAGGGCTGGAGTTCTCCCTTAACCACCTCTTCAGGATCAGGAAGATAGTATTTATGGGTGGCTTCCTGCAGCTTCTTCTCACTGCGGGAATTATTATCCTGGTTTCGCGCGTCTATGACCTTCAGTGGACAGAGGCTGTCTTTGTCGGTTTCCTCACTGCACTGAGCAGTACTGCCGTTGTCCTCAAACTCCTCCAGGAGCGCTCGGAACTGACAACCCACTACGGACGCACAATAGTAGGCATACTGATCTTCCAGGATGTCATCCTGATCCCGATGCTGCTCTTCACACCCATGCTCGGGGGTAACACCTCAGGCATTGGAAATGAGCTGATGATGATGCTTATCAAGACCGTCGGCATTTTGATATTCATCTGGGTCGGCAACAGGTGGCTGATGCCGTGGCTGCTGCACCTGATAGCCATGACGCGCAGCCAGGAGCTCTTCCTGATGAGTCTGCTGTTTATATGTCTGGCAGTGGCAATGCTGACACACGAGCTTGGGATGTCGCTCGCCTTCGGGGCTTTTCTTGCGGGACTGATGATCTCCGAGTCGGAATACAGCCACAGTGCCTTCGGCAACCTTATCCCTTTCAAGGATGTCTTCACGAGCTTCTTCTTTGTCTCCATAGGGATGCTCCTCGACCTCGGGTTCGTTGCCGACCACCCCTGGCTGGTGATCCTGACGGTGATCCTGGTGATCGTTGTAAAAACCACCGTGGCGGGATTCACGGCATTTATTCTGGGGCACACATTTTTTGGCACAGTGGTGGTCGGACTCTCACTTGCACAGGTGGGTGAATTTTCATTTATCCTGGCAGGACTGGGGCTGTCGGAAAACATTATTACTCCCTACCACTTCCAGCTCTTCCTTGCCGTTGCCATCACCTCGATGGCTCTCTCCCCATTGCTCATACAGATCTCCATGCCCCTTGCCAACCTGATACTCAGGCTGAAACTGCCGTCCTGGATGGTTAATGGCCTGTTTCCCCTCCGACAGGTGGAAATACCCGAGATAAAAAATCACATCGTACTGATAGGGAAGGACTCCAGGGCCATCAACCTGGCAGCAATGATCAAATCAATGGAGCTGCCCTTCACCTCGATAGTGTTTGATCCTGACCGCGCAAGAAAGGAGATGGAGAAGGGCCATTATGCAATATTCGGTAATGCTGTGTATGAGCCGGTGCTGCGCCAGGCATATGTGCACAATGCCGAACTGGTCATTGTATCAGTTGGCGATCTGATAACGGCGATGTCAGTGGTCCAGCATGTAAGGTCCATGAACAAGCATGCCCATATAATCGTCAGAACGAGGCATGTGACTGACATCGAGGAGCTCTACCGCCTGGGGGCTAACCAGGTCATCCCCGAAGAGTTTGAGACAGCCATTGACTTCTTTGAGAGGATCCTCGGCAAATACCTCGTTCCCAGAATGGAGATCGAGAGGGCCATAGCACGCACCAGGGAGGATAACTACGGCATCTTCAGGGATAATGCCAGGGTCAGGGGATACTCCCTGCTGAAGGATATACCTGACATTGAGATCTCCGCTGTAAAAGTGGAAGATAAATCGGTCTTTGCCGGCAAGACGATAGCCGGCACAGCTCTCAGAAAAACGACAGGAGTCACCATGGTGGCCATAAAACACGGTGATGACATAATCCCTAATCCTGAACCCTCCAGGGTTATCAACGGCGGTGATATAGTATATCTCTTCGGAAAGCCCGAGATGATCGCCATCGCCACCGACCTCTTCTCGCAGGAGGTAAAGGAGCAATGAACAGGACTGTTGCATCAGTCCGCCGGCACGGGTAGTATCTCGTCCCGGTTTGACGGTACGACCTGCTTGCACGAAACTATTTCCCCTGATATTTGTTGGTTATTAAGAAGAAATTAAACCTAAATTTGCCGCGGATTACCGTTATGCAAATTTTTACATATAGAAATCAACTGCACGATTATGAACAATGCCATTTACTCCATCCAGCATCCCGAGAATGAGCCTCTCATGAGTTATGCGCCGGGCTGTCTTGAGCGGGCCGAACTTGAGAAGGAGCTTAAGAGAATATCCTCTGAAACTGTTGAGATACCGCTGATCATCGGCGGCAAGCCTGTAAAGACCGGCAACCTTGGGAAAGTTGTCATGCCGCATGACCATGGCCATCTCCTCGCCACATACCATATGGCAGGTGAAAAGGAGACTGCAGAAGCCGTCGCCTCTGCCATGAGTGCCAAGGAGGGATGGATGACACTCTCTTGGATAG
>CAYPKP010000103.1:0-2913 GCA_964411345.1 uncultured Rikenella sp.
TACAGGCAATCCGGGCACTGGAAAAACTACCGTGGTGAAACTACTCGGGCAGATCTACCATGCGATGGGCCTGCTCTCAAGGGGCCATGTGCATACAGTATCGGCAAGCGATCTTGTCTCTGAGTATATAAGGCAGTCTCCCAGAAAAACCCGCGAGGCAATCGACAAGGCAAAAGGCGGAGTGCTTTTTATCGATGAAGCTTATATGATGTTCAAGGAAGGGGCTACGGGTGACTTCGGGAACGAAGCCGTGGCAGAGCTCATGACGGAGATGAGTGATGGCAAGGGCGATATTGCAATAATGGTCGCCGGTTACCCGGATGAAATGGAAAAGCTCCTTAACTCCAATCCCGGACTGAGATCGAGATTCAAGCATTATTTCCACTTTGACGACTACACGCCTGATGAGCTGATGAGCATTGCCAGGTATGCAGCTGCAAAGAAGGGAGTGGAGATCAGCGCGAAGGCTACGGAAAGACTGCAGAAGCTGATCACGGAGGCATACCGCAGGCGTGACCGCTCATTCGGCAACGCACGGATGGTGAATGCCCTCATCGATGAGGCCAAGATGAACCTGGGCATAAGGGTGGTGAAAAACTATGAGCATGACCAGCTGGACAGGAAGCTGCTTTCGGTGGTTGAAGCTGAAGACGTTGAAGATATCAATGTGATTTCAACTGCCAGAAGCCCTGAATTTGAAATAGATGACGAACTGCTGAAGTCAGCTCTCGGTGAACTGAACGAACTCACGGGACTCGAAAACATTAAGCAGGAAGTTGATGAACTGGTGCGTCTGTCATATTATTACCGGGATCTTAATCGTGACCTCCTGAAGGCTTTCTCAATGCATAGTGTATTTACAGGCAATCCAGGAACGGGAAAAACGACCGTTGCCCGCATCATGGGCAGAATATACAAAGCACTGGGATTACTGGACAGAGGGCATTTCATCGATGCTGACGGCAGCTCGCTTGTGGCCGGATACATAGGACAGACAGCGCTGAAGACAAAAGAACTTGTGAGGAAAGCTATGGGAGGCGTTCTTTTTATAGACGAAGCCTACTCATTGACTGACGGGATGAACAATGATTTCGGCAAACAGGCTGTAGCGGCTATCATCAAGGAGATGGAAGACCAGCGTGGTAACTTCAGCCTGATTGTTGCAGGGTACACCCAAAACATGGAGCGCTTTTTGCAATCCAACCCCGGCCTGGATTCGCGGTTTGACAATAAGTTCACATTCAATGACTTCAGCGAGGCTGACCTCTGGAAGATACTTGCCGGCATGTTCCGGGAAAGAGGCCTGACCGCTGACACCGAGGCTGTAAGTCACCTGAAAACCTATATCAGTTCTCTCTATAAAAACAGAAACCAGTTCTTCGGTAATGCAAGGTCAATGAGGAGGATTGCAGACAGGGCAATACGAAACCAGGAGCTTCGGATGGCCAGCCTTGATAAAGCCGAGAGAACTCCCGGGATGACCTCACTTATCACCTTCGCAGATGTCAGGGAATTTGAATACAGGAATATTAACACCAGACCGTCACTTGGTTTCAGGATCAGCAAATGAAGAGCGGTATCCCTGACGCAATCATGAATGATACTGATGGTCGCCCGGAATGACAATTCCCTTATGCCGGCACAGCATCCTGAGAAGATCTTCATGCCACCCCGGCATCATCAGAAGGTGATTGCCTAGTGGTCTCTCTCTCAGGATACGCAGGGCCTCCTCCGGGAGTTCAATCTCCACCTGTGTCCGGCAGGCGTCAGCAAGATGCGGCCTGCTGATTGCCTTCCCTTCTGCTATGAAAGCCCTGTCGAGTGTGTCTGAAAATCGAAAAAGGGTTATTTCATTTGCGGTTATGTTGCCATCGACTGCAAGCGACCAGCCTGTCTCATAGTGAGAAGGCAGCTTAACATCGCTTACAAAATCAAAGGGTGCAGTACAGTGAGAAAGGATCAGAGTGCTGTCTGTCAGCCGTGTGGTGTTGGCCATCCATGGAACAGTGCCCGTCAGCTCCTTTACTGCCATCATGCCCGCCATTGAAGCCAGGTCTCCCTCGCATGCAGCAACCGTTCCTTCTGCATTCAGCTGCGCGAGCGCCAGACAGGCCGTGACCTGCCGCTCCTGCACCAGGCTGAAGCACTCCACTCCTATCGCATCAAGTTTGTTGTTTTGGATGACCTTGCGCAGAAGTGTCAACACCCGTGCAGCATCTTCAAGTCCATCGCGATTCTGATCCCTGAACCGGTTCAGCAGGGCAGCATCAGGTTCCTCGTGGCTGTAATCCGGCAGCTCATTCCAGGGCATCCCTCTCAGTACAACCCCGAAACGCTGAAGCAGTGTTTCTGCAGAGACATCAGATGCTACCAGCCACTCTGAAACCGTCCCTATCAAACCTGCCCTCCTCCCCTGCAAACCGTCACAGGCCCCGGCGACCCTGCACCAGCGGTCAATGAGTCCGGATTCTGCAGCATCACCTGCATCGGACAGCATCGCAAGCCTGCCGTTGTTAACCATCCATGCCATCACCTCAGTGGCTGCCGCATAGGCATTGTTTCCGCGGATGCTGAGCAGCAAAACAGGCCTGCCCGGGTCAGCAAGCTCAATTGCCTTCCGCTCGGAGCCTCCGCTCATAAAAAGAATAATATCAGGATGGCTGTCTGTCATGGTAAACGTATTGCCAGGAAGCAGCTGCCGCATAAGCTCCTCAGCCTTTTCTGCAGTACCTGCCCCAGCACCCCTGTGAGCAGTCCAGGCTACTCTGAGCGGATGATTGCACTTTCTTCTTTCAATTCCGGATGATGACATTATTACCTGTTTTGAATTGTTGAGAACCCTAAAAATACTCTATTTTAAGACACGGAACCATCCTTCAGAAAGACATACAACCAGCCGTCAACAGGGCGCAG
>CAYPKP010000104.1:0-2868 GCA_964411345.1 uncultured Rikenella sp.
GGCTCGACGAGGTGCTGCTGCTGACGCTCTATCCCGCCAGGGAGAACCCCATACCCGGGGTCTCGTCCGACATGATCGCCGAAAAGATGAACAACAATAATGTCAGGGTGGTGACACGGGAAGAGCTGCTTCCTGCACTGGACACCGTGAGGGAGGGGCTGCTGCTGACTATAGGAGCAGGAGACATAGACCGGTTCATTGAGCCGATAACTGCAAAACTGAAGGAGCGCGACGCATGAGGCTGCTGATGATCATACTGACTGCTGTCATGGGGATCCTGATATCCCTGGCGCCGCTCTTTGTCAGCATGAAGAGCAGCGAGGCCGTCTGCTGCGGCGTGGAGGTCACCGTCGCCGACTCTTCCAGGCACCGTCTGATAACCGAGGATGACATCATGAATGCCGTCAGGGCCACAGGCATAAGGGTGACAGGGGTGAAGGTGAACGAGATACCTCTTGCCGCCATCGAGGACAAGGTGAGAGCCTTCACGGAGCTGAAGGAGGCCGAGGTCTTCTTCTCCGGAGACAGGAAGCTTCACGTCCGCACCGACCAGCGCGAACCGGTGCTGAGGGTGGTGGCATCGTACGGCGGCGACTTCTTCATCGACAGCGAGGGAGTCATCATGCGGCGTCATAATCTTTACACGCCCAACATACACATCCTGGAGGCTGACATGGTGTTCAACGCCTCGCAGATGGACGGCATGAACATATACGACTCGGAGAAGCTGGAAAACCTGGCGAGTGCCTTCGAGCTGGTGAAATATATCCGCGGTCACAGCTTCTGGAACACGATGATCGACCAGCTGAGCATGACGCGCGACGGCAGGGTGACGCTGGTACCGCACGTGGGCAACCACACAGTAAGGCTGGGGCGCACCGACGACTACGAGGAGAAGCTTAACAACCTGCATGTCTTTTACCGCGAGGCGATGCCGCTGGCGGGGTGGGACAGGTACCGGGTGGTGAACATAGAATACAAGGGGCAGGTAGTCTGCCAGAGAAGATAAAACGTTGAACAACCATATATGTGAATTATGAGCAGTAAAGATCAGTTAGTAGCAGCCATCGACATCGGCACGACAAAGATCGTAGCCATCGTCGGGCGTTGTGACAGCAACGGATCCATTGAGATCCTGGGGCTGAGCAACACACCATCCACGGGGGTCAAGCGTGGTGTGGTGCTTAACATTGAAGAGACGGTGAAGGCGATACGCACCACCGTCAACGACCTCGAAGAGCGAACGGGCATCGTCCTGACGGATGTGTTCGTGGGCATAGCCGGGAGGCACATCAAGAGCAAGATGGCGCGGGGGTACATCACCCGCGACTCGCATGATTCGGAGATCGACATCAACGATATCCGGCGTCTCACGGCTGACATGTACAAGCTGCCCATCGAGGTGGGTGAGGAGATCATCCATGTCATCCCTCAGACCTACATCGTCGACAACGAGTCGGGCATCAGCCATCCCATCGGCATCTGCGGCAAGAGGCTGGAGGCCAACTTCCACATCGTGATAGGGCAGATAGCCTCGGCGCGCAACACCGAGCGGTGCATCAACAAGGCGGGCATGAACCTGATGAGCCTGGTGCTGGAGCCCCTGGCATCGTCGGAGGCGGTGCTGACCGACGAGGAGAAGGAGGCAGGCGTGGTGCTGGTTGACATCGGCGGTGGCACCACTGACGTGGCCATCTATTATGACAATGTGATACGTCATACCGCCGTCATTCCCTTCGGTGGCAACATGGTCACCGCCGACATCAGGGAAGGGTGCTCCATACTGCAGAAGCAGGCTGAGGACCTGAAGGTCAAGTTCGGCTATGCCATCGGCGACATCGCACCCGAGAACAAGGTCGTCAGCATTCCAGGCATAGCAGGACGGGAGCCGAAGGAGATCTCGTTCAAGAACCTGGCGTACATCATCCAGAGCCGTATGGAGGAGATACTTGACGCCGTCAACTTTGAGATACAGAACTCCGGCTTTGCCGACAAGCTTACCGCAGGGGTGGTCATCACCGGCGGCGGCTCGATGCTCAAGAACCTGCCGCAGCTTGTCAAGTTCAAGACGGCGATGGATGTGCGGATAGGCCATCCCAACGTGCACCTGACAGGCAAGGGCAAGGATGAGATCAACCAGCCTATGTATGCCACCAGCGTGGGTCTGATACTGAAAGGGCGCGAGTATCTCGAGGAGAACCGTGTCCACCTCCGTTTCGGGGAGAAGAAGGCCGAGCCGGTTGTGCAGCGTACATCCGCCTCGCATCAGGAGAGGGAGGAGCCCGCAGAGGTTGAAAGGGAAGAACAGTTTCATGATGAGCGGCGGAAGAACGGCAGCTCGATAAGCGAAAAGATCAGGGGCCTGTGGGACAGGATCATTGAAGCCACTGATGAGAAAATTGATGACAGCAATGTCAACTAAAAGAGTGAAGTTATGTCTGATGATCTGATGAATTTTGACCTGCCTGTAGAGCGGTCATCGATAATAAAGGTGCTGGGCATAGGTGGTGGCGGCAGCAACGCCGTCAACCATATGTTCCGCAAGGGCATCAAGGATGTGAATTTCATCGTCTGCAACACTGACCAGCAGGCTCTGACGAAGAGTCCTGTGCCGGTCAAGGTGCAGATAGGAGAGAGCACCACCGAGGGTCTCGGCGCGGGCAGCCAGCCGGAGCGGGGCCGGGCCGCGGCGCTGGAGAATATTGACGATGTGATGAATGCACTGTCGGGCAACACCAAGATGGTCTTCATCACCGCGGGCATGGGGGGCGGCACCGGCACCGGCGCCACGCCCGTGATCGCCAAGGCCTGCATGGATGCCGGCTACCTCACCGTCGCCGTCGTCACCATACCCTTCCGGTCGGAGCT
>CAYPKP010000105.1:0-2836 GCA_964411345.1 uncultured Rikenella sp.
TATCAGTGAGAATATAAGGGCCACAGGCATTGTTGACCGCTTCCTTGAGCATTCGAGGTTCATGATCTTCTGCAACGGAGGCAGTGAACTGGTGTATATCACCTCGGCAGATCTGATGCCGAGGAACCTCGACAGACGGATTGAAGTCACCTGTCCTGTCTTTGATGAAGCAATCAGGAAAGAGATCACCGATGTCTTCGAGATACAGTGGAGTGACAACGTCAAGGCGAGGCTCTACGATGAGAAGCAGTCGAACAGGCTTGTTGCTCCCGGCGACAAACCCTGCCGTTCACAGACGGAGGTCCACAGCTACATCTGCGCAATCAACGGTAAGCCTCAGGTGGCCAGACAGGAATGAAGGCCGGCGCTCTGCGTTGTTTCGTGCCTGCCTCAAAGGCATAGGCTATCTCTATCAGCAGCGGCTCACTCCATGCTCTGCCGAAGAAGGATATCCCCACCGGAAGTCCGTCGATGTATCCCATAGGAACGGTTATGTTCGGATAGCCGGCCATGGCTGCCGGTGATGAGCTGCTGACATGGAACGAGTCACCGTTGATGAGGTCGGTCTTCCATGCAGGTGCGCCCGTGGGGGCGATAAATGCATCCAGATTGTGCTCCTTCATTACACGGTCAATGCCCTCATCCCTTACAAGGCGGTTCATTTTTGCCAGGATTTCCTGAAATTCCTGAGAGTTGACGTCACCTTTCTTCTGAGCTTCAATCACAAGATCCTGGTCATAGTAACGCATCTCGATGCTGTCTGCACTGTTGAATGCAATGAGCTCTTCCACGCTCTTCACAGGGGCGTTCTCGCCCAGCGCTGCGAAGTACTTATTCAGTCCGTCCCTGAATTCCCACAGCAGCACCTGGAAAGAGAGCGACCCTGCCTCACGGCTGTAGATATTGTCAATCTCAATAACCTCTGCACCCTGGCTTACCAGGTAGTCTACGGTCTTCTGCATCAGCGTATCAACCTTGAAGTGCTGTCCCCTGGCAGAAGTATACCATCCCAACCGTTTGCCCTTCAGGCCGTCCTCCTTCAGGAAGGGTGTGTAGTCGGTCAGGGCTTTGCCCTCCGAGGCAGCGGTTCTGCTGTCATTGGGATCGATGCCGGTAAGGACTCCCAGGGCTATGGCGGCGTCAGTCACAGTGCGCGCCATGGGGCCGGGTGTGTCCTGCGTGAATGAGATGGGCACTATGCCGCTGCGGCTGAGTAGCCCCACGGTAGGCTTGATGCCGACGATGCCGCTGGCTGTTGAGGGACAAACTATCGAGCCGTTGGTCTCGGTGCCAATGGCAATCATGGTCAGGTTGGCAGAGACGGCCACTCCCGATCCGGAGCTTGAGCCGCAAGGATTGCGGTCAAGGATATAGGGGTTCTTCGTCTGACCGCCGACACCGCTCCAGCCGCTGGACGAGAGGTTACCGCGGAAGTTGGCCCACTCGCTCAGGTTGGCCTTGCCGAGGATGACGGCACCGGCCTCGCGCAGCTTCATCGCCATGTAGCTGTCCTGCAGGGGATGGGAACCGCTCAGCGCACGAGAGCCTGCCGTGGTCTCCATCTGGTCATGGGTGTCAATGTTGTCTTTCAGCAGCACCGGCACGCCGTGCATCGGACCACGCTTTTTGCCCTCCTTCAGCTCTGCATCAAGCTGTGCGGCGATAGCCAGGGCATCAGGATTGGTCTGGATGACGGCATTGAGCATAGGCCCGCTGTCATCAATGGCCTCAATGCGGTCAAGATACGCCTGAACCACATCGGTCACGGTAAACTCACCACCGTCATAGCCATGCTGAAGCTCTGTTATGGTGTATTCTTCAAAACGGAACGCTTCATCAGGGGAACTCTTCTTCCCGCTTTCCGGTCCGCAGGAGTTGACAGACAACAAGACAATGGCGCAGATGACCACCAGTGAATATTTATTCATGATCTTTGGTTTTGACCTGGTTAATGTTATTTGTATATACTTTGGTGATTATACATGCGAAGATACTCCTGTTGAAACAAATATCAAAAGGAGGTTCAGACTGTGTAGTGTAAGAACACTATCAACTTCCCGTATTTGAATTCAAGCCTGAACTCCTTTCCGGCAGCCTCATTCAGTGTACCGCGCCACCAGCTGTGCAGCGTCAGGTTATCAAGGGGATATTTAAGCCCCGTGGAGGTTACCTTCACCGTCGGGTCAATGCTGAAGATCGAGACCTGTTGCCCGGGATGAGATCCTATAGTGACACTCCGGTCATAGACCCTGAAGCTGCCGGTGTCAGTAAGCATGACTGCATCAATGCTGTCATGATAATCTGCCAGCAGTGAAATGTTGCCCAGGGTATGATCCTCGCGGACGCCGGTGGCGCCAACAATGGTCACCTGTGTGATGCCGTGGCCGACAGCCCAGTTGACGGCCTTGGTGAGGTCGTTGCTCTCCTGGTCGGCGTCCTGAACAAGAATCTTTCCGTATCTCTCCCTGAGCTCCGATGAGACTGAGTCGAGGTCGCCAATGATTATGCCCGGCTCCAGGCCGTGTGCCACCAGCTTCTCCGCCGCACCGTCACAGCAGATAATCATTCCGGCCTCGCGGAGGAGGGCCAGCGGCACCTCGTGGGCGGGGTATGCGCCGTTGGCAAGAATGACTGCCTGCGGGCGGGCGGGGGTGGAAATAATACTTGTCATGCCATTCTACAATGTATTAACCGCTATTGGGTATTAGATCCCGGTGTAACCCATTCAGTTTAAGTCGGCAACCGGCAGCCTATAGACCCTTATTTACAGCTTAAGTACCTAATCATCAATTCTTTATTCAAATTCCGCTCGCTACTGCCCATTGCCTGCTGCCTA
>CAYPKP010000106.1:0-2740 GCA_964411345.1 uncultured Rikenella sp.
ATCCTCAGTGTGATATGCCTGATGGGTTCGGTAGTCATGTTCACGCAAATTCCTCCTGGCACCCCCGGCAGAACGGCAATGACCCTGACCGGAATCACGGCATTGCTGGTTGGGCTGAGCCTCTTTTTCCAGTTAAGGCGAAAGGAACCGTGACAGCTTAATCCTTATTACAACATAAAAAGAAAACTACTGATTTTCGTGGGAGCCTCGGTGGCAATGACCGCTGCTCTTTACCTTGTTTTTCTGCTGTTTGATGTTATTGAGGGAACCCCAAGAGAGAGTGAGGCAGGCGCAGTGAAATCTGCCGTGCTGGTGGGCGTAATGACATCTGCCTTCATGGTGTTCCTGACAAAATTTTTCGATAAGCCCAAAGCGTGAGACATTACCCATCCATCACAAGACCAGCCTTGTGATCATGCCAACATTTTCATACCTTTAGCGGTGCAACCAATAATCACCTGATGAACCAGCTTGTGCTGAGAGACAAGGCGCAGGAGTACATATTCCGGTTCCTGGGGGGACTGACGCTCCTCAGCGTGGGCATACAGCTTTTTACCAACAGCCCCAGGAGAGCCATATTCTGGATCCTCGTAGCGACCTTTATCATGGCTGGTATCTTTCTCCTGACAATTAACCTCGGAGCCCTCGTCAACAGACTCACAGCCGACCGAGGCATACTGACAATCAGGTGGAACACGAAGCTCTTCAAAAAACATATTAGCATAGACGAGATCGCCGAGATAACCGAGGATAAACGCTATATACGCATCATCAAAACCGACGGCCGGAGCATACGCCTGCCTGTCCGCCTGCTCGACCGCGACAAGCGCCGGGCCATAAGAAAATTCCTGAAGGAGAATACAGGCAAGTGACCTGCCACCCCGGTTCACCTGCCGTTCTTCCGCACAGCCGACTGATAATCCCCGGCTATGGTCGTGACCTCAGCCAGCCACTGTAAAATCAGTGTATTTTACTTACTTTTGTACACGGGTAACGATTTCATGGAACCTGCATCTGCAATATCTCAATACGGGATTAGAATATCAGAGATCATGCATGTTCCATTCGCCCCACGGAACAAAAAGAGTATCCAATGAAACAGCTGGTACTGCGCAATACCATATATGAAAGAATCTACCGGTCGCTGGGAGTGGTCTGCATTGTGATGGTCATAGTGATTGTCATTACGGGCGACAAGGCCGGGTGGCCGTTCTGGGTACAGATAATCTCCCTGCTGCTGCTGGGCCTGGCCTTCCTCAGCCTGAACTTCGGCACCCTGGTCAACAGGCTGACGGTCGACAAGGGGGAGCTGACAGTCAGATGGTACACCAAACCCGCACGTATCATAATCCCGATACATGAGATCGATGAGATTCATGCCGACGAGAACTTCGTTCGCATCATCCTGAAGAACGGCAGGAGCGTCCGCCTCCCGACAGGCATGCTTGAGTTCAGTGAGAAAAGGGCAGTGCGCAAGTTCCTGAAAGAGACAACGGGATTCTGATTCATATGCGCACGCTCTTCTTTTTCACCATATTCCTCGCCTTTCTCGGCTCCCGCGCGGAGGCGCAGAGGGTGACACCCGGTCCGGCAGCCGCCCGGAAGGTGACTGTCAGCGGATATGTCACCGACGCCGGCAGCGGCGAGCGCATGATTGACGCCACGGTCTATGAGAAGGAATCCTTTACCGGGACCACCACCAACAGCTACGGATTCTTCAGCCTGACACTAACGGCTGGAAGAAACACAATGGTGGTCTCCTACCTGGGCTATGACCCGATCACCACCGAAGTAACGCTCAGGGGAGACACGGTGATGAACTTCAGCCTCACCATGTCATCAAGCGAGATTGACGCCGTCACTGTCACCGCCTCACGCCGGCAGTCGGGGATAGAGAGCCCGCAGATGAGCATGATTGACATACCGGTGGAGAAGTTCATCAAGCTGCCTGTGATCTTCGGCGAAGCCGACGTGCTGAAGGTGATCCAGCTGCTCCCCGGAGTACAGTCGGGCACCGAAGGGTCGACAGGGATCTATGTCCGCGGAGGAGGGCCGGACCAGAACCTCTTCCTGCTCGACGGCGTTCCGGTGTACAACGCCAGCCACCTCTTCGGCTTCATGTCAGTGTTCAATCCCGATGCCGTAAAATCGGTGCAGCTGTACAAGGGCGGCTTTCCGGCACGGTACGGGGAACGGCTCTCCTCGGTGGTTGACATAAGAATGAAGGAGGGTAACATGAAAGAGCTGCACGGCAACTTCGCCGTCGGGCTGATATCATCGAAGCTGTCGCTCGAGGGGCCGATCGTCAAAGACAAAACCTCGTTTATCCTCTCTGCACGCCGCACCTACTACGATGTGCTGGCACAGCCGTTCATCCTGGCGATGAACCGGGATGAGAACTCGTGGACCACCGGGGGATACTATTTCTACGACCTGAATGCCAAGATCAACCACGAGTTCTCGGAGAGAAGCCGTCTGTATCTCAGTTCATACCTTGGCAGGGACAGGGCATACACCCGGAGCACCGACGAGCCCAATTACTATTACAGCACCTCCGACAGGTACCGCTACAAGGAGAGCTATGGCCTGGGATGGGGCAACATCATCAACGCCCTCAGATGGAACTACCTCATCACCAACAGGCTCTTCAGCAACACCACGCTTACATACAGCAAGTACAACTTCGATGTTACGATCGAGTCGTCGGCCGAGAACCTGACCAAAAAGGAAAAGGAGGTTG
>CAYPKP010000107.1:0-2615 GCA_964411345.1 uncultured Rikenella sp.
CCGTGGCGTGCGACATTGACCACATCGTTGACGGTAAGTCCTGAACCTGTAATAATTAATGTATCCATAATGTAAGTTATTTTAGATGAAACCGGAATTTGATGACAGAAAAACGGAGGGGGGCGCTGCCGGCCACAGGAGGTGGCCCATAAGGGACATCATCATGAAAGCCGGCCTCAAGCGCAGAGGCCATCAATACAATCCTGACCTGTTGATTTTGATCTTGTATTCCAGTGTCCAGTTTCGGATCATGACACGATGATTAACACACAAATGTAAACATTATAAAAATAGCATAGGGTATAAATATAATTTGTATATTTTGAGGTCAATATGCAAGACCATGAGACCTAAAACCACTCCTTTTCTGATGCTTACTGTTGTGCCGGCTGCAATACTGCTGACGCTCACGGCATTTACGCTCATAGGAACCCTTCCGCAGGAGGACCTGAAGGGCAAGTATAAGTACAAGGACTTTGAGACAGCTCTCAAGTGCCGCTCATGTCATCCGGGTATCTACGAGCAGTGGTCCCAGGCGATGATGTCACAGGCCTACACTCATCACTGGGATGAGATAGAGTATTTTGACCTGGCGGTAGCTCATTCCGAGGTTGATCCCTTCATGAAGGATGCGGCTGACGGATGCAACGGCTGTCATGCCCCGCTGGCATACATGGGAGGCACACTGCCCCCGCCCCGCCCTGAAGAGAAGAGCATGGCCAATGAGTCGGTATCATGCGAGGTGTGTCACCTGGTACAGAGGGCAACGGCAGACCCGCCGGTTAACCACAGCTATTACATCGAGCCCGGCCGTACCAAGTATAGCGGGCGCGAGCCCAAGATACAGTCGCCGGCACATGAAATCGTGCAGAACGACTTCCTCAAGACCACAGAGTTCTGCGGCAACTGCCACAATGAGATGAATCCGTTCGGGATTTATGTCAAGAGCACACAGCTTGAATGGAAGGAGGGTCCCTACGGTAAGGAGGGGGTGGCCTGCCACGAGTGTCATATGCCGAGGGGAGAATACCAGCTGGCGCTTATGGGTAAGACCTATGACGATGCAAGGCTCCATCTGTTCCACGGAGCACATGACCCGGGCAAGGTTAGGGGAACCATCGAGGTCAGGATAGAGCCGGACATCAGGCTGGCGGAACCGGGCGAAACCATCGTCTTTAAGGTGGCTCTCTTCAACCAGAAGACAGGTCATAAATTTCCCACAGGTTCAGTGGAAGACCGTATAGCATGGCTCGATGTGGAAGCCACTGACGCAAAGGGAAACAAATACCACCTGGAGGTTGACAAAAAGGGATTCGAGGGAGAGGAGTATACCATCTCAGGTGATTACCTGGCATATCAGGATATGGCTATTCCATTGAAGCTTAACGATTTCAAGGGAGTGCAGCGCGACGGCATTCCACACGGTAACAGGATCTTCCGCATGCCCTACTTCGACGAGCAGGGCAACATGACCATCATGCAGTGGAATACCCGCAGCCTGGGGGTTGATTACAGGATTGGCCCGCGTGAGACCAAAGTGGAGAAGTTCACATTCAGGATACCCTATGAAGTCGCTCCTGGTGATATGATGGTAAGAGCCGTGCTCAATTACCAGCTTCTGGTAAAGCCGGTGGCCGACTTCCTTAAGGTCCCGGCCGAGGAATCGGAGATAATGATGGTCAATGATCACACTACAAAAGTTGAGATACTGCCCTGACAGAGAAAACCTAAAACCTTAATAATATGAAAGTTACTTTATTTTCCAGATCTGCTGTTCTGGTCGTGACCATGCTTCTGTTCATTCCGCCGGAGCAGGCGGACGCCATACCTGCCTTCGCCCGCAAGTACCAGATCAGCTGCCAGGTATGCCACACTCCGGCGATGCCAAGGCTGAAAGCCTTCGGTGATGATTTTGCCGGTGACGGCTTCAGGATGACCGAGTACGAATCTCCACGGCATTTTATCAATACGGGTGACGACCGGCTGTCTCTCTTCCGTGAGTTGCCGATTGCCTTCAGGATGGACGGGCACGCCACCCTGAACTACAATGATGAGGGCTCCGTCGATTTTGCCGCCCCGTTTGTGCTGAAGATAATCTCCGGAGGGGAACTCTCCGACAGGCTCTCATACTATTTCTATTTTCTGATGAATGAGAGGGGGCATATCGCCGGGCTTGAGGATGCCTTTCTGATGTATCGCAATCTCCTTGGCACAGGCATCAACATATACATGGGGCAGTTTGCTGTCTCTGATCCCATGTTCAAAGGGGAGTTGAGATATACGCTGGAGAACTACAAGATTTACTCTACTGCCCCCGGGGAATCCACCATAGACCTGAAGTATGACCGGGGCATCCTGCTTGACAGAGGCTTTGAAACAGGAACTACCGTTGTCTTCGAGGTTGTCAGCGGTGCCGGCCTGACGGAAGCCAACAAGGCATATATTTTCGACAAGGACAAATACAAGAACGTGCTGCTCAAAGTGGCGCAGGACATAGGTGACTACGTCAGCCTGGGCTTCTTCGGATACACCGGCAAGGAGGTGCTGCAAAACAACACCGGCGATTTTGTAAACTCCGTCAGGATGTACGGTCCCGACCTGGTGCTCGACTTCAA
>CAYPKP010000108.1:0-2278 GCA_964411345.1 uncultured Rikenella sp.
TGGTTTTTCATTCGAATATATAATTATTTCATTTGTCGGATGGAGCCTGCATGAATTTAAATGAACAGATCTGTTGGTGAGTTCATGCTCATGCAAGTTTCATGTGCCGTAAAAATATGGTTTTTCTTGTGTTAAAAAAAAGAGTTTCAGCAAGTAAATCTCATGAACGTTGCAATGGAAAAAAACTATATTTGCCACCTGATCTGTTATTTCACGCAATAAGGAAACAATGGGGGAATTAGAGGATATCAAGCCGAGGAGAGTATGGAGTTATTTTGAAGAGATAAGCCGGATACCGAGACTTTCAAAGAATGAGGGCAGGATAAGGGAATATCTTCTGGAATTTGCAAAGAAGCACAACCTGCAAGCCAGGGAAGACAGTGTAGGCAACATATTGATCACCAGGGAGGCAGCTCCTGGCAAGGAGAAGGTAGCCACGGTTGTTCTGCAGAGTCATCTTGACATGGTGGGTGAGAAGAACGCCTCCCACCCCCACAACTGGGAAACGGACCCCATCATTCCCGTCATTGACGGCAAGTGGGTCACGGCAAGCGGCACCACCCTGGGTGCTGATGACGGCATCGGCATAGCTGCCCAGATGGCTGTCCTTACAGATTCATATCTTCAGTGCGGCCGCATTGAATGTCTCTTTACGGTTGACGAGGAGTCGGGCATGACCGGGGCTATAAACCTGCAACCCGATTTCTTTACTGGCCGCATACTGTTAAATCTCGATTCTGAAGACGAAGGCATTCTGTTTATCGGCTGTGCCGGGGGCATAGACACACAGGCTATCCTTCCCTATACGCCTGTACCGGTGGCTGCAGGCCACAGGGCCATGAACATATCAGTAACCGGACTTCACGGCGGCCATTCGGGTGATGAGATACACAAGGGGTACGGCAACTCGATCAAGATTATTTCCCGCCTCCTGCAGAACCTTGAGAAGAGCTACGGTATACTAATCAGCAACTTTACCGGAGGCAACCTGAGGAATGCCATACCCAGGGAGGCATTTGCAACGATAACCTTTGATCCTCAGCATGAGGAGAAGATTCTTTCAGACACTGCCGCTTTCAACGAGCTTATCCGTGAGGAATACGGTCCTCTTGAGCCCGACATGAAGGTAGCTGCCACACCTTCTGATCTCCCGGCTACCGTTATTGATGGCCAGACCCAGCACCGACTGCTGAGTGCCCTGAGCATTGTACCCCACGGTGTTCTCGGGTGGTCAAAGGAGATACCCGACCTGGTGGAGACATCAAGTAACCTGGCCACCATAAGGCTGACTGAAGATAACACCGTCCATGTGGTTACCACCCAGCGCAGTTCATCGGAAGAGGCAAAGCACTATGCCATGATGAAGGCAGAGGCAGGTTTTGACCTTGCCGGAGCCAAAGTAACCCATTCAGACGGATATCCGGGATGGAAGCCGAACATGAATTCGGCCATCCTCAGGCTGATGATCGACTCGTACCGCAAGCTTTTCGGCAAGGTGCCTCAGGTCAAGGCCATTCATGCCGGGCTGGAATGCGGACTGATCCTTGAAAAATACAAGGGGATAGACATGATCTCCTTCGGACCTACAATCAGGGGAGCTCACACCCCGGAAGAGAGGATAGAGATAGAGACGGTTCAGATGTTCTGGGATCTGCTCATCGATGTCCTCAGGCATATCCCAGAGGAAAACGCATAGCAGGTCTTGTTATTCCTCTGTCAGTTTATCGGGAGCAGGGGATTGCCGGTCAGACCTATTCCACCTCCGTAAAATCATCGGGAGGAGCACCGCAGACCGGGCATGCCCATTCTGCCGGCAGCTCTTCAAAAGCGGTTCCCGGGTCAACCCCGTTCTGTTCGTCTCCCGTTTCGGGATCATAGATATATCCGCAGACCGGACACCTGTACTTATTCATTTTATCTGGCAGTTAAGTTACCTTCTTACTTTTCGTACCGAGTCTATGACAGTGCCGTCCACCCATTTGATGGCTGCCACCACTCTGTCGTCAAAAGCAGCCTTCTCCGGCTTTCCGCAGATCTTTTCAGCCATAGCCTTCAGCTCTTCCACCGTTACCAGTGGCAGCCCCTTTCCCCTGACGGAGTCAAGAAGATCCTGCCTGCGCGGGTTGATGGCGATACCCCGCTCGGTTATGATTACGTCAATGAGTTCACCCGGGCCGCACAGTGTTGTCACCTGGTCTACAATCACGGGAATCCTGTCACGGAAAAGAGGTACGGGCAGGATGACATTTCTGGCGTGCAGGCAGTTCTGCCACCCTCC
>CAYPKP010000109.1:0-2050 GCA_964411345.1 uncultured Rikenella sp.
GGTAATACTGTATGCTCCTCCTGCTCCACAATCCTCCTCCGTATCGAAAACACTGCCCGGCAATTCAATTTTCTTTTGCCTGTGAATCTTTATGTCAGCAAAACCACTTTCCCGGATGAATTCAAGGTACTCATCCAGAGTCGAAGCGCCGGAAATGCATCCTGCATAGAGCTCAGCGTCTGAACGGGCCCTGTCTGACAGTGTTCCCTTTACCACCACGTCCGAGACGCTGAAATGACCGCCACCCTTCAATACCCTGAATATCTCGCTGAATGCTTTCTGTTTATCAGGCACCAGATTGAGAACGCAGTTTGAAAGGACAACATCGTAGCTGTTGTCAGGAAGTGGCATCTCCTCAATATCCCCCCTGACAAACTCCACGTTTGTGTAATCCAGTTTTTTCCTGTTCTCTTCAGCCTTAAGAAGCATCTGTTCAGTAAAATCAAGGCCAGTCACATGGCCTGTCTCACCCGTCAGGGCCCTGGCTACAAAGCAGTCGTTGCCGGCACCGCTGCCAAGATCAAGCACCCGGTCTCCGGACCTGACTGAGGCATACTCGACCGGAATGCCGCACCCAAGACTCAGGTCAGCATCAGGCAGATACCCGCTTAGATGATCATAGCTTTCATTGAAGGTACTTATCCCTTCCGAAGAGCAGCATGACGATGTCCCGCAACAGGAGCCTGATGAGACCTCATCCGTAGATGCTATTTTCCCGTATTTCTCCTGTACGATTAGTTTTAGTTCTGAAGGATTCATTGGCGGTATTTAATGGTTTCGCTATAGAACTTAAGAAATGTCTCGCGGATCCGGTCACGGATCCTGATATACTCACCGTGAATGAACTCCTGAGTGCCTGTGGCATGAGAAGGATCCTCGAAGCCGAAATGGAGACGGTGCCTCACCATGCCTGAAAATGCCGGACAGGTCTCATTGGCGTGATCGCAGACAGTGATGACATAGTCCCACTCCTCATCCAGGTATTCATCCATATGATGCGGGGTGTGGTGGCTTATGTCTATTCCCAGGTCAGCCATAACCTCCACCGCCTTTGGATTGATCCGTGCGGCGGGCTCCGTTCCGCCGGACCTGACATGAAGGTTTTCATCAAATGACTGAAGGAAGCCGTGAGCCATCTGACTGCGGCAGCTGTTGCCGGTACAGAGAATAAGTATTTTCATTGTCTCCTTGTTTATTTATTAATTGTTTCCGAAGATCTTAAGGTCTGGAGCTTCGCTCCGTCATGCAATCATGTGGCCATGAGGTCTTTTATCCTCCTGTCACTGCCGGTTGCCTGATTCTTACCGGAACAGTCCCCCATAAATCAATCCGGATACCGTTGCCATTACAATCACAAGGCATACATATACAACTGTCTTCTGCGTGCCTATTATGCCTCTTATAACCAACATATTGGGCAGTGAGAGAGAAGGGCCTGCAAGCAGCAGTGCCAGGGCAGGGCCCTTCCCCATTCCGGAGGCAATAAGACCCTGCAGGATGGGAACCTCGGTCAGAGTGGCAAAATACATGAAGGCTCCTACTATGGAGGCGAAAAAGTTCGAGAATACTGAATTTCCCCCCACCAGTTTCGCGATCCATTCATTGGGAATGACACCGGCTATGCTCTGGCCATCATGAGTCGATCCGAGGAGAAACCCTGCTATCACAACCCCGATTCCGAGCAGCGGGATTATCTGTTTGGCGAATCCCCAGGTAGAAAGTGTCCACTCGCGATTCTCATCATCCTGCTTATCAAGAAGCGTAATTACGCTGAGCGCGGTTATGCCCACAACCATGGGCACCAGTGGTCTCAGCTTCGCACTTTCAATCAGAGAGTTCGACAACAGCACTGATATTACAGTAACAACTGCCGCTGCCAATACCCACTGCCATTTGATCTTCAGTATTCTTACAAGTGACCATGCAAGCACCAGGCTGAAAAATCCCGTTATGTACCATTTCCAGGAAAAGATATGATACCATGCACTTGATGTATCATTTGCGGCGGGGCTGCCCCAGTTGGCAAAGACAAGTATCAGCACCAGGGTAA
>CAYPKP010000110.1:0-1612 GCA_964411345.1 uncultured Rikenella sp.
GTCATCTGCTGCCTCATGGTCTTGCTGTGCTCGGTGCGGGTGATGTCTGTCAGCAGTATCTCGAAGCTGTCGTCATTGAAAAGGATGCACCTGATACCGAAATATCGTCCGGACTTCTCTATGCGAAGCTCCGTGGACGGGGTGTCGGACCTCCTGGCTGCATCATTCTTATGTTCCTCCAAGAATGATCGTATGCCGTCGAAGAGGTGATGTTCAAGGAACGTCTCAGGCCGGAGCGACCCATCGCCGGTGACGGCATTGAGAAACTCCATGAAATGACTGTTGGAGAGTGTCAGTTTCCTGTCTGCGGAGAAGAAGGCCACACCCTCGTTCAGCACGTCAAGATGTCTGAAGAGTTTCTCCTTCTGCAGCTCAAGCTCTGCGGTGTTTCTTGCCAGGTTATTGTAGATCCTGACAATCTCCTTGCCGGTTTCGCCTATCTCGTTCTTCGGGAAAACGACGGTGGGGTCATTGCCTTCTCCGCGTCTTACCCTGGCGGCGAAGTCGCGCAGCATGGTTATGCCCCTGCTCATGCGTCCCGTAACCAGCAGCAGCAGAGCCCATATAGCCACAAAGATCACGATTATGAATGTCAGAAAGCCTGTCTCAAGCTTCAGGAACCCCCTGATGCGGAGATTGTACTCCTCGGCCAGCCTGATGTAGTAATCGCCGTAGAATTTTGACAGATAGTAGTAACTCTTGCCTGTCGAATCCGATTTCCGGATGACGGTTCCGTAGGGTCCATTGAGCGACCTGCTTACCTCGGGCCTTCCCAGGTGGTTGTCCATGCCTGACCAGTCCTCCACCGAACTGTCATACAGCACCGTGCCGTCAACAGCAATCACTGTTATGCGGAGGTCAGGAATGGGTATGAGGTTGAGGATGGAGTCTATCGGCAGGAAATCTCCCGTCTCTGTGAGCGAACGGGCCCTCACATAGTTGTCGACCAGCTGGGCCATGTCGTTCAGCCGGTTGTCAAGAGCATCGATCCTGATCTTCTTCTCGCGGTGGTACTGAAAGACGAGGACAGCGAAGGTAAACAGGAGGAAGATGCTGAAATAGTAAAGGAACAGCCGGTGCCTGTAACTTTTGCTCTCTCTCATGAGGTTATGTATTCAGTCACCAAGATAGTAACCGTAGCCCGATTTGTTTTTGATCATGTTGCCCTTTTCTCCCATCTTTTTCCTGATGCGGGCTATTGTGACATCCACAGTGCGATCTGTGACGATCACCTCATTGCCCCAGACCTTTGAAAGGATATCATTCCTTGAGAATATTTTTCCGGCATTGCAAATAAAGAGGGCAAGGATGTCATACTCTTTCCTTGTAAGCTCGAAAGGTTTCCCCTCAGAGTATATCAGCTTGTTGGCCGTATCGACGGTAAAGTCTCCGGCGACGGTCTCCCTGGTCACCTGTTCAGGCGACGACCTGCGGAGGATGGCCTTGACCCTGGCGCTCAGCTCCCTGATGCTGAAGGGTTTGGCAAGATAGTCGTCGGCTCCCAGGTTGAAACCCGTGATCCTGTCGTTCTCCGAATCCCTGGCCGTGAGGAATATGACGGGGGTGGCAAGTGCCAGCTCTTTCCTGATCTTCTCAGCAAGCCTGAAACCGG